>QCPB01000007.1 GCA_003209795.1 Prochlorococcus sp. AG-436-C05 | reverse complement strand
AGATAAATAATATATCTATTTTTCATCAAGCTCTATAATTTCTTTCATTTAGTTATGAATACCTGTCATTACTTTGAGCAAAACCAAAAAATATGAGTAGTATTAAAAAAAAAAATCATGGAAATTAACACTATTAATCTTGTTGGAAGAGCGGGAAGAGAACCAGATGTTAGGTATTTCGAATCAGGTAGCATTGTGGCAAATTTCACTATGGCGGTAAATAGACGCAGTAGAGATGAAGAGCCTGACTGGTTTAATTTAGAAATATGGGGCAAGCAAGCTCAAATTGCTGCAGATTATGTTAAGAAAGGTTCTTTAATAGGAATTACTGGAAGCTTTAAAATTGATAGTTGGAAAGATAAAAATACCGGTGAAGATAGATTCAAGCCTGTAATAAGAGTTGATAGATTAAATTTACTTGGTTCACGCAAAGAATCTGACAATAACCAATATTCAAACAATAACAGCTCAAGCGATATTCCTTTTTAAGATATATTTCTTTTATAAAGTCTCAAAAAATATTTTATTAAAAAAGAAACGAAAATTATAATTAAAATAGGCTTAACCACATATTTAATTTTAACTAGAAAAGTTTCAATAATTTGGTAATTTTCACCCAATACATATCCAGCGTATGTTAATAATGCAATCCAAATTAGGCTCCCTAAAGTAGTCCAAATTAAAAATTTTCTTAGTGGCATAAGTTCCATGCCAGCAGGAACAGAAATTAAAGTTCTTATACCTGGGACTAAGCGGCCCCAAAAAACCAATTTAACTCCATATTTGTCAAACCAACGTTTGCTTTTAGCAAGATCATTAGAAGTTAGTCCTAAATATTTGCCCCTTTTATCTAAAAATTTTGAAAGTTTTTTTTCATTTACTAATCTACCCAAATAATACCAAGGCAGAGATCCTAAGATAGTTCCAAATAAACCCGAGAAAACCACAATATATAAGTTTAATTTTTGTTTAAATACAAAAAACCCACCTAATGGCATTATTATTTCTGATGGAATTGGCGGGACTATATTTTCTAAAAACATAGCCAAACAGATAGTAAGGTAAGCAATGGTTGAATTTGTTTCAACAGCCTTACTTATATGTTCTGGTATAGAAGTGAATAAATTTATAAAAATTAAACACACATTTAATATCTATAAATTTCTGATTTATAGGGCCCGTCAACAGAGACATTAATATAGTCAGCCTGTTCTTGAGTTAATTTTGTTAATTTTGCTCCAATTTTATCTAAATGTAATCTCGCCACCATTTCATCTAAATGTTTTGGTAATACATAAACTTCTTTAGCATATTCATCTGACTTATTGAAAAGTTCAATTTGAGCTAATACCTGATTGGTAAAAGAGTTACTCATTACAAAGCTTGGATGCCCTGTAGCACATCCTAAATTAACTAATCTGCCTTCTGCTAAAAGAATGATTTTATTCCCACTTGGCAAAGTTATGTGATCTACTTGCGGTTTAATGTTTTCCCATGGATAATTCTTCAATGAAGCAACATCAATTTCGTTATCAAAATGTCCAATATTGCATACTATAGACTCATTCTTCATCCTTACTAAATTGTCGTGTGTTATTACTTGGTAATTACCAGTAGCAGTAACAAAAATATCTATATCTTCAACAACATCGTCTAGTTTAACAACGCTAAATCCTTCCATAGCTGCTTGAAGAGCACATATTGGATCAACTTCAGCAACCTTTACAATTGCACCGAGGCCTCTTAATGATTGTGCAGATCCTTTTCCTACATCCCCAAAACCAATTACCAAGGCAACCTTTCCAGCAATCATTACATCAGTTGCACGCTTAATACTATCAACTAGCGATTCTCTACAACCATATAAATTATCAAATTTGCTTTTAGTAACTGAATCATTAACGTTAATAGCTGGGAAAGGTAATGCATTTTGCTTTTGCAATTGATAAAGCCTTGCAACTCCTGTTGTAGTTTCTTCAGTAACACCAATAATATTACTCTTTATACGAGAGTAAAAACTACTATCTCGTTGCAATTTAGACTTAATAGAATTGAATAAAGCTATTTCCTCTTCGTTGCTAGGATTATCTAAAACTGATAAATCTTTTTCTGCCTTACTACCAAGTATTAATAAACCTGTTGCGTCTCCTCCATCATCAAGAATCATGTTAGGAGAGTCTGAACCCCAATCTAAAATGTAATGGGTATATTGCCAATATTCATCAAGACTCTCACCCTTTTTTGCATATACAGATATACCTTGCTCTGCAATAGCTGCTGCTGCATGATCTTGAGTTGAAAAAATATTGCAAGAAGCCCATTTTACTTTGGCACCTAAATCAACAAGAGTTTCTATTAAAACTGCTGTTTGAATAGTCATGTGAAGACTACCAGCTATTTTTGCACCCTTAAGTGGCTTTTCAGAATGGTATTTCTCTCTAAGAGCAATTAGACCTGGCATTTCAGTTTCAGCAATTTTAATTTCTTTACGCCCGAAATCCGATAATGCAATATCTTTAATTACGTAATTTGGTATGGATGTTTTAATTGAATTAGCAATCACCATTTCTAAAAAAATTCTTATCCTTTAAACTATATATGATTTTTGTATCATTGTGTTTGTTGAGACTTATACCGAGACTATAAATTTAGGTAGAAAATTCGCGCAGGGACTAAAGCCTCAATCAATTGTTTTATTACAAGGTCCTATTGGAGCAGGAAAAACTTCATTCGTGCAAGGGATTGCCAAAGAGTTATCTATCTCTGAGGATATTACAAGTCCTACATTTGCCTTATCTCATCATTACAATTCAGGGAAAATTCCACTAATTCACCTGGATTTATACAGATTAGAAAATAGTTCAATGGCACAAGAATTTTATCTAGCTGAAGAAGAAGAAGCTAATCAGAATAAAGCCATCTTAGTAATAGAATGGCCAGAATTAATACAACCAATTATTGACAATTTTTGGAAAATAGAAATTAGTTACGCTAAACATTATGGAAGAAATTATAAAATCTGGGATCCTAAGAATTCGTTAACCTTTGCATAATCTGGTTGTTGTTCAATAGCACCTTCACCAAGACAAGTTAGTAATCCACAAACACTTGCAAACCTAACATAATCTTGAATATCTAATTCATCCGAAGGATATCCAGAAGAAACTAATTTTGAGATGAATCCGGCCAAAAAGGCATCGCCTGCCCCAGTAGTATCTATAATATTTGATGAATTATCCACGTTAGTTTTACCCTGCATACCATTTATAAACCAAGAAATAGGATCTGCTCCATTTGTGATTATCACATCAGGTCGGTTTAAGAGTGTTTCAGAGATTTGATAAGGGTTTTCATTATCAAAAAACAAAAGAGCTTCCTCTTTCGCAAGCTTTAAAATATGTGCATAGTTTAAAAAATTCTGAATTAACTTTACTCTCTCCTTTCCAATAATATGCGATGAAAAAGTTGAATAATTCCAAAAAACCTCTCTCCAATTCAAATCAATAATTACCTTAAGGTCAAAATTTTTAGCTAAACGTAGCAAAAGATGTATAGATTCTGCCGACAGCGAAGACGATAATACATTGGTTCCAGCAACAAAATATTTTGTTTCTACAAAGAGTTTCTCAAAACTTGAAAGATCCTCTTCAATTAAAGACTTTTTAATTACTTCGTCAGCAAAAACTGTCTGGGGGCTTGCATCAAAACCAGAAAAATAACGATCTCCAGAATTATCTCTATCCACTTTAACTATCCTGGTAGGCAAGTTGTTATCCAATTGCAGAAAATCTATATTAACCTCTAATTCATTAAATTGTTCAATAAATTTTTTACCAAATTGATCCCTTCCTAAACACCCAATAAATACTGAATCTATTTTTAATTTTCTCAAAGCACAGGCTACATTTGCTGGTGCGCCTCCCAAAAAATCTGTAAATTCTTCATTTGACTTATTCCTGATTCTATCTATTAAAGCCTCTCCCAGACAAACGACTTTTGTTTTGTACATATACAAAAAAACTTTCTAAACTTAGAATAATTAATTAAAAACCAATAATTTTTTTTTGAATTAAAGTTTAATTAATATTTTGGTTCGCATGCCTTTTAAAAAATCTGAAATTTGGAAATGGAAAAATTGGGAAATTTCATGGTCCTTATCAAAACTATCTATGATTCAAAATGACATAAATATTTTATTAATTCATGGTTTTGGAGCATCAAAAGAACATTGGAGACATAATCAAGATTTTCTAGGTAAAAAATATAATTGCTATTCAATAGACTTACTTGGATTCGGTCAAAGTAGCCAACCTAATGCTCTATTAAATTACGAGTCTTACCAAGACAATTCCGTTAACTATTCATTTGACTTGTGGGGTAATCAAATAGCAGCATTTTGTTCAGAGGTAATAAAAGATCCAGTTTATTTAATAGGAAACTCCATTGGTGGTATTGTGGCTTTGAAAGCCGCCGAAATCCTTCAAACTCACTGTAAGGGTATCATCCTAATTAATTGTGCACAACGAACAATGGATGATAAACGTTTAAAAAGAAGTAATGTCTTAATGAATCTGCTACGTCCAGTATTAAAAACTTTAGTTAGGCAGAGAATAATAAGTAACACTCTTTTTGAAAGAGCTTGTAATCCAAAAGTAATTAGACAAATTCTACAGAAAGCTTACCCTTCGGGGAAAAATCTTGATGAAGAATTAATTGAAATTCTTTATAGTCCTTCCCAAAGAAAAAATTCGAAAGAAGCATTTCGCGGCTTTATCAATATATTTGATGATTATCTTGCTACAGATCTTTTAAATAAAATTGATACCTCAATCCAATTAATTTGGGGAGAAAAAGATCCTTGGGAATCCTTAGATGAAGCAAAAGAATGGGAAAATAAATTTAATAATATTAAAAGACTTGATGTAATTCAAGGTGCAGGTCATTGCCCTCATGATGAAAACCCAGAAGAGACTAATTATTTAGTTCATCAATTTATTCAAGAAACGAAATAAGCCTCTACATTATCGCTAAGTCTTCTTAAGCCTCTCAAGCCATCTCTTTCAAGATTTCTTACTCTATCTCTGCTTATTCCCAATACTCGCCCTATACCAGTAAGAGACATAGGTTCATCTCCATCCATTCCGTAACGCATTCTTAAAACTCTACATTGTAAATCAGGTAATTGATGAAGAAGTGAATGCAGATCACCTCTCATACAATCCATCTCTATTTGTTCATCAGGCAAATCTTCACAACCTGCTAACAAATCAAGCAATACAGTATCTTCGCCATCGCCAACTTTTGTTTCTAGACTTACTGGTTGTCCCGCTTTGCACATCAAATCCTTTACATCTTCTTCTGGGAGCTCTACATATTTTGCAAGTTCACTTACTGTTGGTGTTCTAGAAAGTTCCTGGCTCAACTCTCTTTGACCTTTTTTTAACTTATTCAACATTTCAGTTATGTGAATAGGGAGTCTAATAGCTCTACTTTTTTCAGCAATTGCTCTAGTAATACCTTGTCTAATCCACCAATATGCATATGTTGAAAATTTATAGCCTCTAGCTGGATCAAATTTTTCAACTCCCCTAACAAGTCCTATTGTCCCCTCTTGAATCAAGTCAAGAAGTTCCATATTTCTTTTCGTATATTTTTTTGCAACACTCACTACTAGTCTTAAATTTGCTGCAACCATTCTTTCTTTTGCTCGCTGTCCAGCTCTAAATCTTTTTTTAATTTGCGATGCAGACAAATTTAATTTATTAGCTAGTTCATCAATACTTGGTTTATCTCCAGTTAGTTCAATCATCTCTAATTCTGCTCTTTCAACTTGCATATATTCTTGAACCTGCCTTCCAAGGGTTATTTCTTGTTCGTTAGATAACAAAGGAACTCTCCCGATATCCCTTAAATAAGAACGTACCAGATCTACATCGTTACTAGCTTTTAAAGTGGATATAGCAGTTAATTTATTTTCACCTAGAATTGCAGAAGACATGAAAGTTAATGATGTTCTGTAAACAATACCATTAAGAAATGTAAAGTTAAACTAAAAAATCCACAAATTTACAAAAATGAGAATAAATACCTAGGAAATCTTCATAAAAAAGAAGAATTCAATAGCCATTTTGCTGTACTTAGATATATAAACACTCCTGCAATATCCGTAACTGTTGTAATAAATGGTGAAGACATTAAAGCCGGGTCTAATCTCATACGGTCAAAAAGTAATGGGAGAATAGCACCTGTCGTTGCTGCTAAAGTTGTTATGGAGATTAAGCTTATTCCTACTGCAGCAGCTATTAAAGGACCTTCTCCTTGCCACCATGCAAAAGGAAATACTACAAGCATCATTAAAACACCTAACAAAGCTCCTGTTAGTGCTTCTTTAATTACTGCCTTAATTGCCCCTAGAGATTTTAATTTTTGTGTACTTAAGCCTCTTATAACAACCGTCGAACTTTGCGCTCCAACATTCCCGCCAGTACCTATAAGCAGTGGGATAAAGGCGGCTAACAAAACTATTTCTTTTAAGATTTGATCATTCATTGCAATAACTTTTGTAGTCAAACCATTTGCCAAAACTAAAATTAATAACCACAAGATTCTCCTTCGAGTAATCGTAAACAAACTGCTTTGAAAATAATCGTCCTCATCACCGGGCTGAACTGCACCTGCCGCATAAATATCTCGAGTAGCCTCTTGTTCTATAACATCGATTAAATCGTCAACAGTTACAATTCCTACAAGTCTTTTTTCTCTGTCAACAACTGGGAGAGCCAGAAAGTCATATCTTTGGATTGCTCTAGCAACTTCTTCTTGATTAGTATTCGTAGAAATATTAACAACATCTTTTGTCATAACATCACCAATTGGTTTAGATGGATCAGCAGTAACAAGGTCCCTTAAAGAGAGAATACCCGTTAAGTGTCTTTCCTTATCCGTAACATATAAGCTATAAATAGTCTCTGTAAATGGAGCTCTTTTTCTTACTAAAGATAAAGCCTCATCTGCTGTTTGCATCTCTTTTAAATCAATAAATTCTGTAGTCATTAATCGTCCTGCGGTTTCAGGCTCATATCCCAATAACTCTGCAGTTACTTTCCTTTCACCAGGACTTAGAGCTGATAAAAATTTTCTGACAACTTTTGCAGGCAATTCATCAAAAAGTTGGACCCTATCGTCTGGAGACATTTTCTCAACAATTTCTAAGACTTCTCCTGAACGAAGTCTGTCCAATAATGTTTGCTGAACTACTGGATCTAAATATTCATATACCTCAATTGCTTCATTTTTTTTTAACAACCTAAATGCTAGGGCTTGCAAAATCAAAGGAAGACTTCCTATCGCATCTGCTATGTCAACAGGTTGAGAAGGCTCTAATAATAATTTTGCCTCATCATAATTTCCAGCAACAAGCAATTCTTCAAGTTTAAAAGTAATATTTCCGCGATTATCTAAATCTGATGGTAAAGATGTAATTGTCTCAAGATTATTTTCCTCCATAAATATAATTCATTGTCTAAGTAACATAACTATTATAGAAAAATTAGATAATTTTTCTACTGATCATAAAACCAAAATACATCATTAATAAATTTGAGATAAAAATTATATTCAAATAAAGAATAAATTTCAAGACATCTTCCTCACTTATAAATCGGTACAAAAATAATATAAACCCACTAAAAGATGTGAAGCAAGAACAAAATCCAGTTAATAAAATGAGATTCAAGGATTTACCTAGCCTTCTTGCAATTATAAAACCAAACAAAAATGAACCAAATATAGAAATAATAAAATTATTATCTACATAAAATCTTAGAAAAGAAGCAAAATAAGATGCAAAAAGAATAAATAAGAAATTTTTTACATTAATCATTTAAAAAACTTTTATAAGGAAATAACCTACGTAAAAGAATAAAAAAGAAAGTACTATTACCTCAATATAATGAAGAAATAAACGTACAAATTGCTTACTTTTAAACAATACAAAAAGATCATAAATAAAAGAAGAAAATGTACTAAAACATCCTAAAAAACCAACATAAAATAATAATAATAAATTATGATTAATTGGATTTAATGCTACTAGAATCCCCAAAAAAAATGATGCTAAAATATTCACTAAAGAAGTATTATTAATATAAAATCCTTTCTTAATTTTAAATTTATATTTAACAAACATCCTTAAAACTAATCCAACAGTACTTCCTAGCAAAACGCAACCTATTGAATTTAAATCCAAAATTTAAATCTTTATCCACCCCCGAGTAGTTTGATTAGGATTATCAATTAATTTATTTGTAGCCAATTCAACTCTTATCCAAAGATCTCTTTCATTAACTTTCCATTTACGTAAAATTGATAATGAAGAGCCAGATTGAAGTACTAATAATTTCTTTGCGGTATTTCTTGGATAAGTATATAAAGAACAAGTTGTACTAAGAATGATTTCTTTGGAATTATTTACAACATTATAATCATTCAAATTTCTTTGAATACCTCCTGCTGGCAAAGTAATTGGACCTATTAAAGCAAAAGTTATTAAGCAAATATTCTTTAGAAAATCGTTAATCATATATCTAATGTTGCCATATCTAAATTTCCACTATGAGTTTCAATAAATTCTCTTCTTGGTGCCACTTTATCCCCCATTAGAATGTTGAATATTCTATCAGCCTCAAGAGCATCCTCAATCTCAACCCTTTTCATCGTCCTGGTCTGTGGATTCATTGTTGTATCCCACAATTGTTTTGGCATCATCTCACCGAGACCTTTAAATCTCTGAATATTATAATTAGCATTTTCTCCAAAATCTTCAATCGTTTGCTTAAGTTGACTCTCGTTATAGCAATATTTATGATTTTTCCCTCTCTCTACTTTATATAAAGGAGGGCAAGCTATATATATATAACCTCTTTCAACGAGTTCTCTTTGATACCTATAGAAAAAGGTCAATAATAAAGTTCTGATATGTGCACCATCAACATCAGCATCAGTCATTATTACAACTCTATGATATCTCAAAGAACTTACGTCAAACTCTTCTCCTTTGATTCCTAATCCTAAAGCAGTTATTAATGCTTGAATTTCCGTATTTTTATATATCTTAGTATCGTCAGTTTTTTCTATATTTAATATTTTTCCTCTAAGAGGCAAAATAGCCTGAAAATTTCTATCTCTACCTTGTTTCGCTGATCCACCAGCTGAGTCACCCTCGACAATATATATTTCTGACCCTGAAGGATCTCTAGAACTACAATCTGCTAATTTTCCAGGCAAAGTTGAACTTTCAAGAACACTTTTTCTTCTAACTAATTCTCTAGCCCTTCTTGCAGCCTCTGCTGCATTAAAAGATTGAATTGCTTTTTCCAAAATTAAATCCAACACTCCAGGATTAAATTCCATGTACTTGGTTAAAGCTTCACCTATTAGAGAATCAACAATTCCTCTTACCTCAGTATTCCCTAATTTTGTTTTAGTTTGCCCCTCAAATTCGGGATCTGGAACTTTAACTGATAAAACAACCGTCAAGCCTTCTCTAATATTCTCTCCAGCTAAATTCTTCTCAATATCTTTTCTTTTTCCTCTTTTTCTAGCAAGATTATTAAAAGTTCTTGTCAAAACTGTTTTTAATCCTTCTATATGAGTACCTCCATCAATAGTTCTAATATTATTTGCAAATCCTAATATGTTATCTGAATAAACATCTGAGCACCACTGCATGGCAGCTTCTACATAAACATTCTCTTTTTGCGAATCTACATATATTATTTCCGGATGGATAGAATCCTTTTCTGTATTCATATATTGCACATATTCTTTAATTCCTCCTTCGTACAAGTAAATTTCTTCTTTAAAAGAACCATCTGGTAATTTGTTTCTCTCATCTCTAAAAACAATTTTCACACCGCCATTAAGATAAGCTAATTCCCTTAATCTTGATGAAAGAAGAGAATATTCAAATTCAATCCCACCAGAAAAAATTGTAATGTCAGGCTTAAAACAAATAGTTGTTCCTTTTTGAAAAGGTTTAATTTGCTGCTTTTTGGATTGTAATTCTCCTTTTGAAATACCTTGCTCAAATCTTTGATTAAACTCATTGCCATCTCTAAAAACGGTGACATTAACCCATTCACTTAAAGCATTCACCACTGATATTCCAACTCCATGCAAACCACCAGAGACTTTATAACCACCACTACCAAATTTGCCTCCTGCATGAAGGACAGTAAGAACGGTTTCCAAGGCACTTTTTCCTGTCCTTGGATGTATATCAGTTGGGATACCTCTTCCATTGTCAGAGATTAAAGCTGATCCATCTGCTTGAAGAACGATCTCAATATGATCACAATGACCAGCAAGTGCTTCATCTACAGAATTATCAACAACTTCATAAACTAAATGGTGTAAACCTCTTGGGCCTGTCGAGCCTATGTACATCCCAGGTCGTTTACGAACTGGTTCTAAACCTTCTAAAACCTGAATCTGCTCTGCACCATAGTCATTTGAGATTTTATTAGTTTTTTTTTCCTCACTCATTTAATATAAAAAATAAAACATTAAACTTTTAAAATGTTATTTTTAAAAGGTCTTTTATTAAACTTACCATCGGTGAACGAGAAAGGCTCGAAGTCTATGAAAAATTTAATCACTTTAATTATATAACTCTAAAAATTTTCCTCAAAAATTTCACATGTTTTCGTCCCAACCTTTTGTGATAGTTTTAATTGGACCAACGGCAAGTGGTAAAACAGAATTAGCACTTCAAATTGCAGATTATTTTAAAACCAATATTCATAATATAGATTCAAGACAAATTTATAGATTTATGGATATTGGAACAGCCAAACCTTCTAAAAATCAACAAAATCAAATAAAACATTTTTTAATAGATATTGCAGAGCCTAAAAATCCAATTAATGTCAAAGACTTTCAAGAAATTGCTCAAGATTCAATCAACAAAGAAATTAAACAAAATAACTTACCTTTTCTGGTTGGTGGAAGCGGTTTGTATATGAACTCAATAATAAAGGGATTTTTTGGGCCAGATGTTCCACCACAAATTACTTTGAGATCACAATTAGAAAAACTTGGCCAAAAGCAATGCTGGGATCTTTTACAAAGTTGTGATCCAATATCAACAAAAAGAATTAATTTTGCTGATCAAAATAGAACAATAAGAGCTTTAGAAATTTTTTATGTGACAGGTAAACCAATTTCTTCTCAACAGGTGCAAAATCCCCCGTCCTGGAAAATATTAGAGCTCGGCATAGATAGAGAGGATTTAAAAGAAAGAATTTTGCAAAGAACAAAAAATATGTTTTTATTTGGAATTCTAGAAGAAACCAAAAATCTTATTAATAAATATGGATGGGATTTGCCAATTTTAGAAACTATTGGATACAAAGAAGCTAAGAATGTATTAAAAAACGATTTAACATTAGAAAAGGCGATTGAGTTAACAACTACTAAAACAATCCAATTCGCAAAAAGACAAAAAACATGGTTCCGCAATAAGAACAATCCTATTTGGCTTAGTAACAAAAACCTGCTAAATGATGCAATAATTAAAATAGAGTCTTTTTTAGGCTAACGTTATAAAATAATAGATTTTGTTCATCATCCAATCAATTAATTAACTAAACTGAATGCCACCACGCCCACGCTTTGATCGCCGCACTCCCGTTAGAGAGCTCCCAAATATTAATGAAAGAATAAAACACCCTCAATTGAGAGTTGTTGATTCAGACGGAAAACAACTAGGTGTTATCGATAGATTAAAAGCTTTAGAAATTGCTTCTCAACGAGAACTTGATTTAGTTTTAGTAAGTGAGAAAGCGAATCCACCTGTTTGCAGGATTATGGATTATGGAAAATATAAATTTGAACAAGAAAAAAAAGCAAAAGAAGCAAGAAAAAAATCTCATCAAACAGAAGTGAAAGAAGTTAAAATGAGATATAAAATCGACAAGCATGATTATGACGTAAGAATAGGTCAAGCTTCTAGATTTCTGAGAGCAGGAGACAAAGTAAAATGCACAGTGTTTTTTAGGGGTAGAGAAATTCAGCACTCGAACCTAGCTGAAACACTTCTTTTGAAAATGGCAAAGGAATTAGAAGAGCAATCAGAAGTACAACAAAGTCCAAAAAGAGAAGGGAGAAATATGATTATGTTTCTCAGTCCACGAAAAACTCCTCTATTAAAAAAAGAAGCATAAAAAACTCATTTTTTCACACATTGTGTTATCTAAACTCTATGACGGATGTTAAAGTGTCACCAGATAATATAAATTGTATTCATTAGGTTTTTTATCAAGTGAGATTTCATATACAACAAGACAGCGACATCCCAGCATCTACACAGTTATGTAATCAAATTTGCTTTGCAATTGCAGCTAGACATTATCCTCCGGGTCACAGGCTACCAAGTACTAGACAACTGGCAATGCAGACAGGACTTCATCGAAATACAATAAGTAAAGTTTATAGGCAACTTGAAATAGATGGGGTTGTTGAAGCAATAGCAGGATCAGGTATCTATGTAAGAGATAATGCTACTAAAAAAGACTTAAAAAAATCATTTTATTCCAATAGTCATATCAATAGGCCTCCTGATCAAGAAGCAAAAAAAGCAATTGATAACTTAATCAATCTCGGGTGTACTCTTCAAGAAACAAGAAAAATATTAACCAATGAGATCGATTGGCGCATTAAATGCGGAACAAGAATTCTCGTTAGTACTCCTAGAGAAGATATAGGCGCTTCAATGCTGATAGCAGAAGACCTCTCTCCCAAAATTAATGTTCCTGTAGAAGTTGTCCCCATGGAAGAATTAGAAAAAGTTCTGTGCAATTCAAATAATGGAACTATCGTTACAAGTAGATATTTCTTACAGCCTTTAGAAAAAGTTGCAAAAGAGCATGGCGTCAGAGCTATTGCAGTTGATTTGAGTGACTTTCAAAAAGAATTAAAAATAATCAAAGAATTAAAAACTGGCACTTGTGTAGGGATTGTAAGCATTAGCCCTGGCTTATTGAGGGCTGCGGAAGTTATCATACACAGCATGAGAGGTAGCGAATTAATTCTTATGACTACGATATCAGACAACCACAGTAGATTATTAGCACTTTTAAAAGCTTCAAATTACATCGTATGTGATGGACCAAGTTTTTCAGTCGTAGAAAACACACTATTAAAAAATCGATCTCAATTAATGAGATTACCCCAAATAATTTGTGCTAAAAACTATTTAAGTATCGAAACAGTAAATCAATTAAAAAAAGAAATTGGAGTAATTAATTAAATTTTCATGTTAAGAACCTTTAAATCTGATATCGACATAATAAGAGAGAGAGATCCTGCTGCTCGCGGAATATTGGAGATTTTCCTTTGCTATCCTGGTTTCCAATCAATAGTAATTCATAGATTTACACATAAATTGTGGCAATTAAAATTTCCTTTAATTCCGCGCGTATTAAGTCATATAAATAGATTATTAACAGGAATAGAAATTCATCCTGGAGCCAAAATTGGTAAAAAAGTTTTCATAGATCATGGCATGGGAGTTGTTATTGGTGAAACAGCCGAGATAGGTGATAACTGTTTACTTTACCAAGGGGTAACATTGGGAGGAACTGGAAAAAATCATGGGAAAAGACACCCAACATTAATGAAAAATGTTGTAGTAGGAGCAGGTGCAAAAGTTCTTGGATCAATAACAGTTGGATCTAATACACGAATTGGTGCGGGTTCTGTGGTTGTTCGCAATGTCGAAGGAAATAGCACTGTCGTTGGAGTTCCTGGTAGAGTAGTTCATCAAAGTGGCGTAAAAGTTAATCCACTCGCACACTCTGCCTTACCAGATGCTGAAGCTACTGTGATAAAAAATCTAATGGATAGAATCGACCAGCTTGAAAATGAAATTCTTAAATTACAAAAAGCTCTGCAATGTTTGGCTAACTCAGAAACTGTTGACATTTCTAAATTGGGTGATGCTCAAAATCTAAAAGACAAAGAAATTATCGAATTTCTTGGAGATGATTAAATTTCTCTTAATTTTTGGACTCTTTATCACTTTTAGGTTGAAACATAAACATTGAATAAATAACATTTCTTCTCATATTAGTCATCATTTCAAGAAACATATCATAACCTTCATTCTTATACTCGATTAAAGGGTCTTTTTGTCCATAACCTCTTAATCCTACTGACTCTCTTAAGGAATCCATTGATTGCAAATGCTCTCGCCATAAATTATCTATTTGCTGTAATATAAAAAATCTTTCAGCTTCCCGCATTAAGCCAGGACGAAACTCTTCAATTTGGGATTCTTTTAAATCATAAGCTATTCGCAATTGCTCCTGAAGGTAATTCTTTAATTCTTCTACAGACAATAAAGCTACATCATCAGTTTTCAGATCATCTAATAAATATATAAATTCTTTTACTTTAGAAATTAATTGATCAATATCCCATTCTTCAGGTGGGAGATCCGGATTAATGTAAGCTTCTACAATTTCATCCATAGTCCTTTCTCCATATCCAATTACCTGCTTCTTCAAGTCAACTCCTTGTAATACTCTCAGTCTCTCGGTATAAACGGCTTTTCTTTGATTATTCATGACTTCGTCATATTCAAAGACTTGTTTCCTAATATCGTAATAGTAAGTTTCTACTTTCTTTTGAGCACTTTCTAGAGATCGTGTAAGCATTCCTGATTCAATAGGCATATCTTCATCAACTCTGAATGCATTCATTAAATTTGCCACCCTATCCCCTCCAAATATTCTCAATAAATTATCTTCTAAAGATAAAAAGAATCTTGTACTTCCAAGGTCCCCCTGTCTACCAGCTCTACCTCTTAGTTGATTATCAACTCTTCTTGACTCATGTCTCTCAGTACCAATAACGTGTAAGCCTCCAGCTTCTCTGACTTTTTCTTCTTCATGTATAAGTACTTTTTCATATTCTTTTTTCACATCTGATAAAACATCTCTTAAAAACTGTATTGATTTATCATCAGTTGGTGCTTTTTCAGCTGCCGTGGCAATCCTGTCATCCAACTCCAATACAGTAAGTAGTCTATCGCCCCAATTAATAACCAATTCGTCAGACAATAGTGATAGTTTCTTCTTAATATCTTCTCCAAGTTTGCAAGGGTAAAGACTTTTTGAAGAACTTTGAATATTCTTTTTCGAACTAAATTCAACTTTTGAAGAAAATCCTGCCTTATTTTTTGAATTTCTTTGTTTAGGAATTGGTGGCTTGTGCTCATCTTCTGGCTTTACCAACAAAGGAATTAAAGTCTCTTTAAGTTTAAGTCTTGCCATATAGTCACTATTACCTCCAAGAATGATATCTGTTCCTCTTCCAGCCATATTTGTCGCGATAGTAACAGCCCCTGCTCGCCCTGCCTGAGCAATTATTTCCGCTTCACGTTCGACGTTCTCTGGCTTAGCATTCAATAAATTATGAGGAATTGCTTGTTCAAATAAGAGTGAACTTAGTAGCTCACTTTTTTCAACACTTGTTGTCCCAACTAGAACAGGTCTACCATTTTTATGAATTTCTGCAGTTTCTTTCGCAACCGCTTTCCATTTACCTATTTCAGTTTTGAAAACTTGATCACGTAAGTCTTGTCTTTTCCTAATTTGATTTGTCGGTACGACTGTTGCTTCTAATTTATAAGTTTTTTCAAATTCCACCTCTTCTGTTTTAGCAGTACCGGTCATACCTGCCAAACCAGGATATAGAAGGAAAAAGTTTTGATAAGTAATAGATGCTAGGGTTTGAGTCTCAGGCTGAATTTTTAGTCCCTCTTTTGCTTCAATTGCCTGATGCTGTCCATCACTCCAACGCCTACCTGGCATTACCCTTCCTGTAAATTCATCAACAATTACTGCTTCCTCTTTTTTAATAATGTAATTTACATCTTTAATGAATAATTCTTTAGCTTTTAAAGCGTTAGTTATGTAATGGGCCCAGGGATCTTGAGGATTATATAGATCATTAACTTTCAAATATTCTTCGCATTTAGCAAATCCTTGATCGGTTAAAATACAACTTCGCTGTTTTTCATCTACTTCATAATCTCCTTCAGGATCAATACCATCTTTACTTAGTTCTTTTGCTTTGATAAGAGATAAAGATAGTTCTGCAGCTTTCTGATACTTTTCTTGTGGTCTTTCAATCTGCCCAGAAATTATTAAGGGCGTTCTAGCTTCATCAATTAAAATTGAGTCAACTTCATCTATAACGCAGTAATTAAATTTTCTTTGCACTACTTCTTCAAGATCAGTAGCCATATTATCTCTCAAATAATCAAATCCTAGTTCTGAATTAGTAGCATAAGTTATATCGCAAGCATAATTTTTCTTTCTCTCTGAGGGGCTCATATCTTGCTGAATCAAACCAACGGATAATCCTAAAAAACGATGAACTTGTCCCATCCACTCAGCATCTCTTCGAGCTAAATAGTCATTTACAGTCACAACATGAACTCCCCTGCCAGTAAGAGCATTTAAATAGCATGGCAATGTTGCAACAAGAGTTTTACCTTCACCAGTTTTCATTTCAGCAATCTGACATTCATGTAGGACCATGCCACCTATTAACTGAACATCAAAATGCCTCATCCCTAACACTCTTTTTCCTGCTTCTCTTACAATTGCAAAAGCTTTAGGAAGCAGTTCATCTAATAATTCCTTCTGCTTTTTAATATTTAATTCTGATGAAATCTTTGCTTTAAGCGAGTTAGTTTCTTTTCTAAGCTCATCATCTGTTTGTCCAGATATTCCTTCTTCTAAAAAGTTTATTTCTTCAACAACTGGTTGATAGCGCTTTAACTTTCGTGCATTCGGATCTCCCAACAAAAGTTTTAGCATAATGGTCCTTTAAAAAACTTATCCTATAAAACATTATAAATTAACGCGTTACAACTCAATGAGTAAATCTTATATCTGTTTATTTTAGTAGAAATAATAGACTATTGTATTGAAATTAAAATCATCAAAAAATAAATTTTTTACTTTTATTTTTTAAAAAAATTTTAACTAATGAAAAAAATATTTTTAATAAAACATTCAAAAGGGGCTTTTGGATTAAGATTTTTAGGATTAGGACCTAATCTAAAACCAGTAAAGGGATTATTTAAACTTCAGCAGTTATTTAATCGGCATACTTTTTGGGCAACAAATAGAACCATTAGTGATCTTAAAAAATGTCTTGCTAATAGTGATGTTATCATCAGTATTTGGTCTGATGATGAAATAGTCGGTTTTGGCAGAGCTTTGTCAGATGGAATTTACAGAGGAGTATTGTGGGATATTGTCATCGATAAGAATCATCAGGGAAATGGTTATGGGAAGTTAATTGTTGAAAACCTTTTAAATTCAATAAAGATAAAAAATACAAAGAAAATATATTTAATGACCACAAACAAAAAATTATTCTATTCTCAAATTGATTTCAAAGAAGTTACCACTCAAAATTTATTAATTAGAGAATTATGATTACTTTCTAAAAGTAATATATTCTGAAACCAAATAATAAGGTATAAATATTGGTTATTTTAATCTATTTCTGAATAAAAATAATTTGACCAAAATACCAATGTAACCGAATTTCCATACGGCTTTGTAAATAATTCTTTTAAATCCTCAATAGAGATAACTTTGGAAATTACTTAAATCATTAAATAAGAACACGCTAAATGATATTTTGATTGAAAGCGGATGAAGAGATTCGAACTCTCGACATTCTCCTTGGCAAGGAGATGCTCTACCACTGAGCTACATCCGCATAGCCTCTTTATTTTATCCTAAAGCATGAATCAAGGATAAAAAATTAATTTTTTTTGAAACTAATTTAGATTTTTAATTAAAGAACCCATCTCAATTGCTTGCAACGCATAATTCCAACCAAGATTATTTTTTATTCCTGCTCTTTCTAACGCCTGCTGCATAGTATCAGTTGTTAAAACACCAAATATAATAGGTATATTACTTTCATAAGATAATTTAGATATACCTTTACTAGCCTCAGAAACCACAACATCATAATGAGAAGTATCGCCTTTAATAACTGCACCAAGAGTGATTAACACATCATATTTAGATTTATTAATTATTGATTTTGCGGCAATTGGTAGTTCTAAAGAGCCAGGAACCCATACTATATCAAGATTATTACTTGATTCTGAAGTATCAACACCATGTCTTTTTAAACAATCTAAACATCCAGACAACAGCTTTGATGTAACTAAATCATTGAACCTAGCTATAACTATACCTACTTTTAATGAGGCAGTATCAGTAAAAGAGCCTTCGTAAATAGCCATTTGATTTTTTTTATATTATAAGCTTCTCATGAAGATGTATTTAATTCAAACTAAACCTGCGATAACTCCATTTATTAGAACTAAATGGAACCAAACTCCACCAATTATCTCAACTTTTTTTATTTCTGGGTTACGACGATCAGAAGGGTCAGTTTGAGTTGCATAGAAATAAGGTACTCCAACTACTGCTATTAAGGATGAAAACAAAAGAGCATTAATAAAGAAAAAGTTTACAGCCTGCATAATTTAAAAATTTACTTGTATGGGTATTATATTCTCATGAAAATGCTTTTTATGGTAAAAGTTTACATACTCGTAGTGACTTGTAAAATGCAAAAAATAAATTCTTCCCTAAGATCTATTTAGAAATAATATAAAGTATGCAGGAAGAAAAAATAATTCAAGAAAATTTATTTGCAGTTAATAATGAGTCAGACAAACATATCAGTCAAAAAGTTATTAGTGAAGATTTATCTACAGAAGAGTTAAAAAAAGAATCAAAAAAAAGACCTAGGCAAAGAGGAACTTCAGCTAATTTAGTAAACAACTTAAAGACTTCTATAAATGTAGAGCGCAAAAATGATTTCATTAATGAAAAATCTTACAGTTATAAAACGGTTGCAAAACCTAAATTAACGCCTGTTATGAGGCATTATGTAACTCTTAAAGAAGAAAATCAAGATAGATTACTTCTATATAGGTTAGGTGACTTTTTTGAATGTTTTTTTGAAGATGCAGTACTTGTATCACAAATTTTAGAAATAACATTAACAAGCAAAGATGCTGGCAAAGAAATTGGCAAGATACCCATGGCGGGAGTTCCTCATCATGCAATGGAAAGATATTGCGCTGAATTAATTAAAAAAAATCATTCGGTAGTTATATGCGACCAGTTAGAAAAAAGTTCTGGTAATTACAGCATCCCAATCAAAAGAGGTATAACAAGAATTATCACACCTGGTACTGTCATTGAAGAGGGCATGTTAGTTGCCAAAAAAAATAACTGGATTACAGCGATTCACTTATCGGAAAAAAACTCAAATAATTCTCACGAGTGGGGTATTTCAAGAGCTGATGTCAGCACAGGAGAGTTATTAACAATGGAAGGTGAATCTCTCTCAAAACTTTTTGATGAGATTATTAAATTAGATTCATCCGAGATAATCTTGGCTAACAATGATGCAAAAAATTTATTAAAACAGGAAAATAATCAACTTACATATACGGTTACTAAAGAAACTTTTTTTAGCATTAATGAAGCAAATTCTATTATAAAAAAATATTTTCAGATCATGAGCTTAGAAGGCTTAGGACTTAAAAATTTAAATAATGCAATCAAATCACTTGGAGGTTTATTAAATTATTTAGAAAAAATTAATCCTTCAAATTTAGAGAACGATTCTTCTCTAAAGATTTCATTAGATTTTCCACAAATACAATTTTCTAACAAACACCTAATTATTGATTATCAAACTCAAAAGAATTTAGAGATCAAAAATACACAGCGTGAAAATAATTATGTTGGTTCACTCCTTTGGAGTATTGATAAAACATATACTTGCATGGGTGCTAGATGTTTAAGAAGATGGATTGAATCACCATTATTAAATATTGATGAAATCTCTAAAAGACAAAATATCATTTCAAATTTTTTAGAATCAATCCAACTAAGAAAAGACACACAAAATGTCCTCAGAGCAATGGGGGATTTAGAAAGACTTTCTGGTAGAGCATGTGCTGGCCATGCAAGTCCAAGAGATCTAATTGCCATTTCAGAAGGTCTAAAAAAACTACCTAGATTAAAGGCAATTATTGAATCATTTAATTATGATCTTCCTTCCTGGGCAGATGAATTAAAAGATATTGATAATAAACTATTAGATCTAGCTGACACGATAAGTTTTAAACTTGTAGAAAATCCTCCTCTTAATACAAGTGAAGGAGGTATTATTCACGATGGAGTTGATAATATATTAGATGGTTTACGTAATGTACTTGACGACTACTCTGATTGGCTAAGTGAAGAGGAATTAAAAGAAAGAAAAATTAGTAAAATTTCTAATCTAAAAATTCAATTCCATAAAAACTATGGATACTATATATCGATAAACAAGTCAAAGGTAAATTTAGCACCAGAGCATTGGATAAAAAGACAAACTCTGACTAATGAAGAAAGATATGTTACTACAGAAATCAAAAATAGAGAGAATAAAATTTTTCAAGTGAAAAATCGTGCTTCTGCAAGAGAGTATGAAATATTTTGCGAAATAAGAAATCTTGTTGCTGCAAAAACAAAACATATTAGATCAATTGCAAAAGCTATCGCATCTATTGATGCATTGCTTGCTTTAGCAATTACATCATTAGAGAATAATTTTGTAAAACCTACACTTATCCCTATACAAAATTTAAGTCAAGAGAATAGCACAAAAATTATCTCAGGAAGAAATCCCATAGTTGAGCAATTATTAAATGATAAAAAATTTATCGCAAATGACATTTTATTTAATAGAAATCAAAAATTAATAATACTAACTGGACCAAATGCAAGTGGAAAGAGTTGCTTTATCAGACAAATAGGATTAATACAAATTCTTTCGCAAATCGGTAGTTTTGTTCCTGCTAATGAAGCTGAAATCACAGTTGTGGATAGGATATTTACCAGAATTGGAGCTGTTGATGATCAAGCTTCTGGGCAATCAACTTTTATGGTAGAGATGTCAGAAACTGCATCGATTTTAAATCAAGCAACATCAAACTCTCTTGTACTACTTGATGAGATAGGGAGAGGAACATCTACTTTCGACGGCCTTTCAATAGCTTGGTCTGTGAGTGAATATCTAGCAAAAAAAATTAAATGTAATACTATTTTTGCTACTCACTATCACGAACTGAATTATTTAAAAAATTCAAATACTAATATAGAAAACTTTCAAGTACTAGTTGAACAAAAAAAACGACCAACTAGACTTTACTCATAAAATCGAAAAGGGTGGTGCAAATAAAAGTTACGGAATTGAAGCTGCGAAACTGGCAGGGGTTCCAACAGAAGTAATAAAAAAAGCAAAATTAGTTTTAGATTCGTTAGAAAAAAACAATAATTTTAATACTCAATTAACAATCGATTAATATCTCCAATTACCTTAAAACATATTCTAGTCAAATACACTCTCTTAACAAAGCATTAACAGTTGCTGCTGCCATTGCAGCGCCGCCTCTAGTTGAATTCATTACTATCCTAGAGTGATTAGTTTCAAGCAATTTTTGTTTGCTTTTTTCAACACCAATAAAACCGACTGGCATTCCAATAATCAAACTAGGAGAATGCTCTGAATCATCTAAATGATCTACTAACTCCATAAGTGCTGTGGGCGAACTTCCAATAACGACTATAGGTGATTTAATTCCAACATTTTTCGCAGATAATTCTTTCCATCCTTTCAAAACTCCAAAAGCAGTTTTAGTGGATCCTAAATAAGCATTATCTTGAAACCACTTTTTAGCTGAACACACTTGATTACCTGTCGTATTTTTTGCCATAGATTTTATAGCTGTCGCTGCCATATCAGTATCGGTTAATATTGGGGCACCTTCTCTAAGGGATAGAATTGCCTTTTCACAAACATCTTCACTAAATTCTAAAAGATTCTGAATATTAAAATCTCCAGATGTATGAACTAATCTTTGTAAAACTTTATTTTCCAAATAATTAAAATTATTTGCTTCTAGATTAGACCTGATAAAATTAATACTTTCTATAAAAATAGGATGATCTTGTATCATTAAACTTTAATTTGAGTTAATAGTAAGCATAATTAAAATAAGCTTTTATTTTAAGCAAATATGCCAATACAAATAATATGGGGCAATGATTTAAGTGCACATAATAAATATATTCAACATTTAATTGATCAGAAAGTATCAAAAGTCTGGAAAGAAATAAATGTTACCAATCTAAATGGAGATGATGAACAGCAGATAAATAAGGCAATGGAGGAAATACTAACACCTCCATTAGGGGATGGAGCAAGAGTAGTTATTTTAAAAAATAATCCTATTTTTACTATTAAAAATGAAGACCTAAGAATTAAATTCGAAAAAAATTATAGGAATATCCCAAGCAATACATATTTAATCTTGCAAAATAGTAAGAAGCCAGACTCCAGACTGAAGAGCACTAAATTTATTAAAAAACTTATAAAAGAAAATTTAGCTATTGAAAAATCATTTTCTTTGCCAGATATTTGGGATTATGAAGGTCAAAGAAGGTATCTAGAAGATGCAGCTAAAGCAATGGATATCTCCCTAGACAAAAATACAGCTGAATTAATAATTGATTCCGTAGGAAATGATAGTTTTCAATTAATGAACGAATTAACTAAAGCAAAGATATATCTAACTGCATTAGCAAATGATGAAACCGAACAACTTTGTTTAAAAAGTAATGATGTACAAAAAATATTTAATGATCATCAATCAAACATCTTTAAAATAATTGATCTTCTTTTAGAAAAAAATATTAAAGAAAGTCTTATGGAAATAAAGTATTTATTATCCAAAGGAGAACCGCCTTTGAGACTAAATGCAGGCTTAATAAGTCAAATCAGAATACATGCCATAATTAAGTTATTAAACAATTCGAGAGAAGAGGACGTAGATAAAATATGTAATCTTGCAAATATTACTAATCCAAAAAGAATCTTTTTTATTAGAAAAAAAATAAAGAATACTTCACAAGAGTATTTGATAAATTTAATGAGTAATTTATTAAATATTGAATCATTGCTCAAAAGAGGCAATAATCCAATTAATGTTTTTATTGAAAATTTAGTTAACTTAAATTAACCAAATTTTAAGTTTAAGAATTTATATTATGATTTAAATATGGCTTTACTAATCAAGAAATTTGGCGGGACTTCAGTAGGAGATATTAAAAAAATACAAGCTATTGCGCGTAGTATTTGTCAAAGTAAGGAAGCTGGTAATGAGATTGTTGTTGTTGTTTCGGCAATGGGAAATACTACAAATAACTTAAATCAATTAGCAGAATCAATAAGCAAAAATCCAAATAGCAGAGAATTAGATATGCTTCTCTCAACTGGAGAGCAAGTAACCATTGCTCTTCTTGCAATGTCATTAAGTGAATTCGGGATACCTGCCATATCTATGACTGGAAGTCAGGTAGGAATCACTACTGAATCAATTCATGGAAAAGCAAGAATTCTTGAAATAAAAACCGAGCGTATCCAAAACTATATAGACCAAGGTTACGTAGTTGTAGTGGCTGGCTTTCAAGGTACAACTCTTAGTCATACTGGATTAATGGAAATTACCACTTTAGGCAGAGGTGGTTCAGATACTTCTGCAGTTGCTTTATCTACAGCTATGGGTGCTGAAACTTGCGAAATTTATACTGACGTCCCCGGAGTTCTAACCACTGATCCAAGAATAGTACCTAATGCAAAACTCTTAAATGAAATTAGTTGCGAGGAAATGTTAGAACTGGCTAGCGTTGGCGCTTCAGTTCTTCATCCAAGAGCTGTTGAAATAGCTCGCAATTATGGGATTAAATTATTTGTAAAATCAAGTCAAAGTGAGTCAAGTGGTACTCTCTTACATAGTCATATTAAACCCTTACCACTAAAAAGAGGAAGCTTAGAGTTAACAAAAACTGTTAATAGTCTTGAAGTTTTAGAAAACCAAGCAGTCTTCAGTATTTCAAGTCTTCCTGATAGACCTGGAATTGCTGCACAAATATTTGAAACTCTATCAGATGCAAAAATCAATGTTGATTTAATCATTCAAGCTACGCATGATGGCAATAGGAACGATATAACATTTACAGTTAATGAGTTTGATCTAACAAAAACAATTGAGCAATGTGAATTGATAACTAGTCAATTAGGTGGTGAATATAATTTCAAAGAAAAAATGACTAAATTAAGTATTCAGGGTGCAGGAATAATGGGTAGGCCTAGTATATCAGGTGATTTATTTGATACTTTATCCCAAGCAAATATCAATGTAAGATTAATAGCGACTAGCGAAATCAAGGTGAGTTGCGTCATTGAAATAAATAATATTCCGAAAGTAATTAGATTTGTTGGAGAAAAATTTAAACTATCAGATTCACAAATATTTGTTAATCCATTATATAAAAGACAAGATCAGCCTGAAGTCAGAGGAATTGCTTTAGATAAAAACCAAGTGCAAGTTAGTTTCAGAAACCTACCTGACAAACCAGGTGTGGCTGCTTCCATATGTTTAGCTCTAGCTGAAAATAATTTAATTTTTGACACTATTGTTCAATCAGAAAGGATGACTTCTCTAAAGACTAAAGATATCAGTTTTACAATGAACAAGCAAGACAGACAAAAGGCTAACGCGATTTTTGATTCCTTAACAAAAAAACTAAACGGTTCATTTATCGAAGATGGCCCTGCAATAGCAAAAGTTAGCGCAGTAGGAACTGGAATGGCCTGTAAGGTTGGAACAGCTGGAAAAATATTTAGAGCACTTGCTAAAAACAATATAAATATTGAAATGATTGCTACCAGTGAGATCAGAACATCTTGTATCGTTTTAGAAAAAGATTGCGACAAAGCAGTAAATGCTATTCATAATCATTTTGAATTAGAGAAATAAACTTAATTATTAGCTATTTCTTGTTAATTTTTGCCTTAACTTTTTTATTCTATCGCGCAAATTTGCTGCCTCTTCAAAATTCAATTCTTTTGCAGCATCTTTCATTTTTACTTCTAACTTATCTATTAATTCGGGCATTTCTTCAAGTAAACATTGATTATCACTAGAATTTAGGATTGAGTCTGTTTTTTCATTTACTATATTTATAAAATCTTTAGATAACCCACCTGCATCTAATTTTCTAGAAAGTTCTAAGAAAGATAATATTGAATTTTGTATTTTTTTACCTGCAGGTTTTGGAGTAATACCATTAACCTGATTATATTTTTCTTGGATAGTTCTTCTCCTTTCAGTTTCAGATATGGCTCTTTTCATTGAATCTGTAAAGTTATCTGCATAAAGCAAGGCAACACCTTCAACATGTCTCGCAGCTCGTCCAATTGTTTGGATTAGTGATCGTTCTGCCCTTAAAAAACCTTCTTTATCAGCATCTAAAATCGCTACTAATGAAACTTCAGGCAGATCAAGACCTTCTCTTAACAAATTCACTCCTACCAAGACATCATATTCACCCATTCTGAGATCTTGAATAATCTCAATTCTTTCAATTGAATGAATTTCAGAATGCAAATATCTTACTCTTACTTTATTTTCCGATAAAAAGTCTGTTAGATCTTCTGCCATTCGCTTAGTAAGTGTAGTTACTAGAACACGTTGATTTTTTTTTGCTCTAATTCTTATTTCTGCTAAAAGATCCTCTATTTGTCCATCACTAGGTCTGACATCAATAATAGGATCAAGAACACCTGTTGGTCTTATAACTTGCTCAACAAACTCACCGTCACATTGATCTAACTCCCATTGACCAGGAGTTGCACTAATAAATAATGTCTGTTTAGATTTTTCCCAAAACTCCTCACATTTTAAAGGTCTATTATCTGCAGCACTTGGCAATCTAAAGCCATGATCTATTAATACTTTTTTTCTAGATTGATCACCGTTATACATAGCATGTAATTGTGGACATGTTACATGACTCTCATCCACTACTAACAACCAATCTTTTGGGAAGTAATCTATAAGACATTCTGGAGGAGTTCCTTCTGCTCTTCCTGACAAATGACGAGCATAATTTTCAACACCATTACAGTAACCAACCTCTTTCAGCATTTCTAAATCATATTTAGTTCGTTGTTCTAAACGTTGCGCCTCTAATAATTTCCCTTCATAAGCAAATTTATCCAATTGAGTTTTTAATTCACTTCTAATTGCACTAATTGCACTTGCGAGTCTTTCTTTTGGAGTGACAAAATGCTTTGCTGGATAAACACTAACTTGTTCAAGACTTTCAAGAATCTCCCCAGTTAATGGATCGACGTATCTAATCGCCTCAACATCATCGCCAAATAATTCAATTCTTATTAATCTATCCTCATAAGCTGGGCCTATTTCTAAAACATCTCCTTTAATTCTAAATCTACCTCTACTAATTTCTATATCATTTCTTGTATATTGATTTTCAACAAGTGCTCTTAAAGAAGAACGTAAATTTATAGATTGTCCAACTTCAAATTTAACCGCAGCTTTTAAATATTCACTTGGTATACCAAGACCGTAAATACAACTTATGGAAGCAACAACAATAACGTCTTTCCTCTCAAATAAAGAGCGAGTTGCAGAATGCCTAAGCATATCTATCTCTTCATTTATTGAAGCAGTCTTAGCAATATAAGTATCGCTTACAGGTACATAAGCTTCAGGTTGGTAATAATCATAATAAGAAATAAAATATTCAACAGCATTTGATGGGAAAAACTCCCTTAATTCATTACATAATTGTGCTGCCAAAGTTTTATTGTGAGCCAATACAAGTGCGGGCCTTCCCGTTTGATGTATTACATTAGCAATAGTAAAAGTTTTACCAGTCCCTGTAGCTCCAAGAAGAGTTTGAAACTCTTTTCCGCTATTAACTCCACTAACTAATTTTTGAATAGCTTCAGGTTGATCTCCATTTGGCTCATATGGTGCTTGGAGCTTATAGTTATTCATTCAGCTAAAAACTCAAGATTTATATATCTTAAGAAATTTTTTCTGAAATTTTTGAATTTTTCAATGATTCCTTTAAGCCCCTTACAACAGCTATCATTGCTACTAAGTTATCTAATTTATTAACAACAGATCCAACACCAACAGCAGAAGCGCCACAAGAGATTGCAATTGGGCAAGTAACCTGGCTTAATCCTGATGCACTCATAATTGGAATATGGATAGATTGTTTCTCAAATTCTTCATATATAGCGTAAGTAGCTGCTAGTGTTGGTACTGCCTTTTCTAACAACCCTTGTACTCCTAATGAATAAGGAGTAGAAGTTGTACCTCCTTCAGTTTGAATAATATCAACATCTTCGCTTACTAGTTCAATTGCCAAATCAACTTGTTTATCAATGGGAATAGTATGAGGAACAGTTACTGAAAGAGGTGTATTAGGAAACAAATCCCTTGTCTCTTTAGTAAGATTCAAAACTTTTGTCTCTGAGAAAGTGATGCCTTGAGCATAAAAAGTATCATAATTTCCTATTTCAATTAGAGAGGCTCCTGCTTTAACAGAATCTATAAAAAGTTTAGGTTCTACAGAACTGACGCAAACAGGTAATGCTGAAATCTTAATTGCCGTTTCAACAAGTTGAGGTTTACAAGCAATATCTACAAGATCGGCACCACCTAAAGAAGCAGCTTCAGAAATTGTTTTGACAGATTGGAGTTCAAAATTATTTAATCCAGAAATAACTTTTAGTAAAGATTTACTTCTCAACTCTTCTTGAATTGTTTTTGGCAAAAGATTAATCTTACTCATTGACCTAATATATTTATTACCCGATTGTGACATTGTTTTAGTAAAACAGTGCATTTTTTAAAAAATATTATCTGAGCAACACAAAATGTCTAATAGAAACTCCATTAAGAAAAATTGGACATCTTGGCATCATCTTCTTCATAAGGAGATTTTGAGTAATGAATTAATTCCTGAAAGAGCAAATCTATTAATAGCAGTTTCCGGAGGTCAAGACTCAATGAGCTTACTTCACCTGACCAATGATTTGAAGAAACAATATAATTGGTCAATAAGTGTTTGGCATGGAGATCATCAGTGGCACGAAAAATCAACACAATATGCAATCGAATTAAAAAATTATTGCGAGGAAAATAATATTTCATTTTATTCAGATCAAGCTAATAAAAAATATATTTCTTCTGAAGAAAAAGCAAGGGATTGGAGATATAAAAAATTAATTGAAAGAGCAAAAAAATTATTAATCGGCAATGAAACACAAAATAATATCTACTTATTAACTGGGCATACTAATACTGATAATGCAGAAACATTTATTCTCAATTTAGCTAGAGGAAGCAGTTATGCAGGACTGAGTAATATTAAGAGCAAAAGATTACTAGAAGATAAAATTTTTTTAATAAGACCAATACTAATTTTTAGCAGAGAAGACACAAAAGAATTCTGTAAAGAAATGAAGATACCAGTCTGGGAGGACCCTACAAACTCTGATCTGAGAATTAAGAGAAATTTAATAAGGCAAGAAATTATTCCAACTTTAGAGAGTATCTATCCAGGTTGTTCTGCAAGAATAAATAATTTTGCCCGAGAAATGAGTAGCTATAATAGTGAACGCAATGATCTTAGCAAGCTGGCATACCTAAATTGTAAAGATAAAAAAGGAATTAAAAGAGTTATATTAAATAGCCTATGCCTAGAAGCAAGGTCGACTATATTAAATAGATTCGTGAGGGAAAAGTGCAAAAAACAATTAAGTTCAAAAAATTTAGCATACTTAGCATCTTCAATTTTTAAAAAAAATACAGGTCAAATAGATATACCGGAAGGATTAAAAATTACTTGGGATAAAAATTTTATAAACTTTGAAAAGAGTTAAGATGTCATAGCAGATCTTCTTCTTCTAGTCCTACCTTCAAAAGATTCTTCATTTTCAGTATTCACTGATGAATCTTGTATAACTTTTGAATTCTTTTGACTATTAGAATTTTTTGAATTACTTAAAGTATTATTATTTGATTTTTTTTGGAAATTTTGATTATTTCTATTCCTATTCGAAGAATTATTATCTTCTGTCATCTTTGGAATATAAGCACGAGTTCCACTTGGAGCAGGTTGTACTAAACATAGAATCAATGGCTCTACTTGTAATTCTCTTCTCATTCTCCTACTTAAACCACTCTCAATTTCTCTCTGCACACCAATCCAATCAACTTCAAAATTATTTGGTCCAGTTTGCCTAGATAATTGTTTCCATCGATTTTCTAAAACCCAGCTAATTTCCCGTTCAGTCCACATAGACATTTTTCTTGGTTCTGCAGTAGTAATAACCCCTCTTAAATTAACTCTTGGCGGAGCAACCATTTTTCCATCTGTACTAATAGGCGACAAAACAGTTACAACTCCATCACCGGCTAATTGCTGCCTTTCCTTTAATACTCGGGCATCAACAATTCCATTTCGAGAATTATCCAGTAATTCTACTCCAGCTTTTACAGGATCTCCTTTTTTAATAGAGTCAGGAGTTAATTCAACAACATCTCCATTCTCAATAATTAAGATATTGTCTTTTGGAACTCCCATTGTCTGAGCACTTCTACTATGACAAACAAGCATTCTATGTTCTCCGTGAACAGGAACAAAAAACTTAGGTTTAGCTAATGCCAACATTAATTTTTGATCTTCTTGGAAACCATGTCCAGAAACATGAATATTCTCACCTTTTCCGTAAACGACCTTAGCTCCCAATTTCATCAATCTATCTATTGTATTAACGACACCAATTGTATTCCCTGGAATTGGGCTAGCAGAGAATATAACAGTATCAGTAGTTTTAAGACGAACATGTTGATGCTCACTACGAGAAATTCTACTTAAAGCAGCTAAAGGTTCCCCTTGACTACCAGTCATCAATAATAAAGTTTCTCTATCAGGTAAATCTCTAATTTGTTTAATAGGAACAAACAAATCATCTGGGCATTTCATATAACCAATATCTCTAGCTTTAGCAATAACATTTATCATCGATCTACCTAACAACCCAACCTTTCTTCCGTGTTTCATGGCCAACTCTAATATCATTGTGACTCTATGAACTGAACTAGCAAAGGTGGTAAGGATAACTCGTTCTTTTGCCTCAGCAATATGTTTTTCTAAAGAAGGATAAATAGTCTTTTCAGAGGGACAGAAGCCTGGCACTTCCGCATTAGTAGAATCACTAAACATGCATAAAACACCCTTCTCCCCGTAATGCACCATTCTTTCGATATCAAATTGTTCTCCATCTACTGGCATATGATCAAACTTAAAATCACCAGTGAATATAATTGTTCCGACAGGTGTTGTAACTGCTAAAGAAAAACTATCGCAAATTGAATGAGTATTGCGTATAAATTCAACAGAAAAATGTTGCCCAACTTTTACAACATCTCTTGGATTTACTGTCTGTATTGTCGTTCTATCGGATACACCTGCTTCCTCCATTTTTCCTCTTAACATTGACATTGCTAGTCTTGGACCATAAATAATCGGAATATTAAAATGCTTGAGATGATGAGAAATACCACCAATATGATCTTCATGGCCATGAGTTACTATCATGCCTTTTATTCTTCTTTGATTTTCTTTTAAAAAAGTTGTATCTGGCATGACAACGTTTACACCATGCATTCCATCGGAAGGGAAAGCGAGTCCTGCATCAACCAGCATTAGTTCATCGCCATATTCAAACACACAAGTATTTTTTCCTATTTCATGCAAGCCTCCTAGAGGTATCACCCTTAAGGATGGAGAATTACTTTTAGATCCTGAGGAATTACTTTGAGATCTATTAATTGTTGAATTAGTTCGTGATTGCATAATTTTGAAATTTATAAAAACCTACTTGAAATCAAATAAATTTTATTTAATTATCAAGCCAAAGAAAATCCTTAATTTAAGGATTTAAGAATAAGTTTGAGTTGTTCTTTCATATCCATAGTTAATGGTGATAATGGACTTCTTGGATTACCTACATTCCATCCAGATAGCTCTAAAGCTGCCTTGATTGGAATTGGGTTAGTTGTCATAAAAAGTGCTTTGAATAGAGGTTGAAGTTTTTCATGTATTTCCAAAGCATTAGAAACTTTTCCTTTAAGAAATGATTCAATCATGTCTTTTAATTGCAAGCCAACTAAATGACTAGCGACACTCACTACACCAACAGCACCTACAGATAACATAGGAAGCAACAATGAATCATCGCCACTATATACAGAGAGTTTAGATCCACAAATAGACCTTAACTCCGTTACTTCTTCTATTCTACCGCTTGCTGCTTTAATACTGAGAATATTTGAGAAATTCATAAGTTTATTTACAGTATTTGGCAAGAGATTGCACCCAGTCCTACCAGGTATGTTGTAGAGCATTAAAGGTAAATCCTTAGCTGCATTAGCAATAGAACTAAAGTGTATATAAAGACCTTCTTGCGGAGGTTTATTGTAATAAGGAACGACAACTAAAGCACCATCTGCCCCGAATTCGTATGCTTTTTTTGTAGCTTCAATAGCCTCACTTGTGCAATTACTTCCAGTACCAACAATTACCTTACATCTTGAATTCAAGGACCCTTTAACAGCAATAAACAAATCATGCTGTTCAGCCCATGAAAGTGTAGGAGATTCTCCAGTTGTTCCGCAAAGCACAATTCCATCTGAACCATTTTCAAAAAGATGATTGGAGAGTTTTATTGCTAGTTCATAATCAACGTCTCCATTTTCTTTAAATGGAGTCACCATTGCGGTCAAAATGCGTCCAAAGTATGGATTCAAAAGCTTAGCTGTGTTTTTTATCATTTGTTTGGGATTAATAATTCAGCTATTTGAACAGCATTAAGTGCTGCACCTTTTCTTATTTGATCACCACATAACCATAATTCTAATCCATTAGGATGACTGATATCAGCCCTTAACCTACCAACTGCTACATTGTCGCGCCCCATAACATCATTTGGCATAGGAAATCTATTGTTTTCATAGTCTTCTATAATTTCAATACCAGCTGATTGAGATAATTCTTCTAAAGCATCTTTAGGTTTCACTATACTTTCAAATTCAATATTAATTGATTCAGAATGTGCCCTAAGAACTGGAACTCTAACGCATGTAGAGGAAACCTTTAAATCAGGCATATTTAATATTTTTCTAGTCTCATTTAACATTTTCATCTCCTCTTCACAATAATTATTTGCAAGCATAGGTGAATTATGTAAAAACAAGTTAAAGGCCAATGAATAAGGCAATACTTGACTGTTCTGTGGATCACCCTTCAAATATCGTTCAGTTAGAATCTTTAATTCTTCCATTGCTGATTGCCCTGCACCACTAACAGATTGATAAGTCGAAATAATTACTCTTTTGATAGGAGAAATATTATTCAAAGGAGATAAAACTAAAGTCAGCAATATGGTAGTGCAGTTTGGATTTGCTATTACGCCATTATGCTTCAAAGCATCACTAGAGTTAACTTCAGGAACAACAAGTGGTACATCATTTTCTAATCTAAATGCACTTGAATTATCAATTAAAACAGCATTTTGATCCTTAATTGTAGATAGCCATTTTCTTGAGACACTTCCGCCCGCTGACGCTAAAACCAAATCAACACTTAAAAATTCCTTATCAGTAGTATTTTTAGTCAATAATTCTTCTCCTTTCCAATTAACTTTTTTTCCTGCTGAACGCTCGGATGAAAGTAAACGTAATTCTGAAATAGGGAAATCTCTTTCTTCGAGAATGTTTAGTAATTCAGATCCCACAGCACCTGAAGAACCTAAAACAGCTACTTTTAAGGGCCTTTTAGGCAAAAACGGAGTTTTTCTCACTCTTAAAATAAAAAAATTATGTTATTGATTGTTTTTCTTACTGTATCAAAAAAATTTACTTTCAAGTAAATCACTTAATGTGAAATAATTAAGTTTCGGCTTATTGAAACAAACATGACGAAAGAAGCATTAATAGTCAAAACAACCTCTTTGCCTCAAAGTAGAATTGCGGTCGAACTAGAGATACCATCTGAGACATGCAAATCATGCATAAATGAAACAATCAACTCAATTAGTCGATCGGCTAAGATCCCAGGATTTAGACTTGGAAAAATCCCCAAGCAAGTCTTAATTCAAAGAATAGGTATTGCCCAATTACATGCTTCTGCACTCGAAAAGATAATTGATAAATCATGGAACGAGGCATTAAAGATAAAATCTATAGAACCACTTAGTGAGCCAGAATTAGTGGATGGATTTGAATCATTGCTTAAAAAGTTCAGTCCTGAAAAATCTCTGAAAGTTACACTACATACTGATATAGCTCCCGAATTGAAATTAAAGAAATCTAAAGGCCTTAAAGTTGAAATCTCAAAAAGTAAATTTGACCCTAAGTCAATAGATGAAGCCTTAGAAAAATCAAGAAATCAATTCGCAACTATCGTTCCTATTAATAATAGACCTGCCAAATTGGGAGATATTGCTGTAGTTAGTTTTAAAGGCAAATATAAAGATTCTAACAAAGCAATTGATGGGGGAAGCAGTGAATCAATGGATCTTGAATTAGAAAAAAACAAAATGATTCCAGGTTTTGTCGAAGGTATTGTTGGTATGAAAATCGAAGATACTAAGACTCTGAAACTTAAATTCCCTGATGATTATTCTCATGAAGATTCAAGAGGAAAAGATGCAATCTTTGAAGTACATCTCAAAGACCTGAAAGAGAAAGAATTGCCTGAGCTTAATGATGATTTCGCAAAACAATCTGGTAATAAAGAATCCTTGAAGGAATTAAAAGTTGATATTGAAAAGCAATTAAAAGATAATTTTGAAAGAACTCAAAAAGATATCAAAATTGAAGCATTAATGGATGCATTATCAAACGAATTAGATGCTGAAATACCAAAATCAATGATTGATCTTGAAGTTAGAAACAATATTGAACAGACAGCACAAAGATTTGCTCAGCAAGGTCTAGATGTGAAATCAACTTTTACTCCAGAATTAGTGAAATCATTAGCAGAATCAACACGTCCTCAAGCTGAAAAAAATGTTCAAAGAAATTTAGCTTTAAAAGCCCTATCAGAAAAAGAAAATATCACTATCGAACAGGAAGCAATTGATACAAAAATGAAAGAATATGGAGATGCAATTTCTAAATCATCCAAACAAATAGATATTCAAAAATTAACAGATATAGTTAGAAACGATTTACTCAAGGAAAAATTAATAAATTGGCTTGAAGAGAACTCTGAAGTAAAAGAAAAAACTACTAAAGCTACCAAAACAGATAAAACTACTAAAACCAAGAAAACTCCTCAAGCTGGCAAAAAAGTGGGCAAAACTAATATTGCTGACAAGACAAGCAAAAAGCCACAAAATAAAAAAGAAAAAAAATAATTTATGAAAAATCTAACTAATAAACAAAAAAACTCTTAAATTAGACTAAAGAAGCAAGTATTTTTAGTGAATTCTGAAAAAAAACATTTAATCCAAAGCTCAATTAATTCTTTTCACAGTATTAATGAGATAAATGCATCCGTTCCAACAGTTATTGAACAGTCAGGAAGAGGAGAGAGGGCTTTTGATATTTATTCAAGATTATTAAGGGAAAGGATAATATTTTTAGGCACAGGAATTAATGATCAAGTATCAGATTCGCTAGTTGCCCAATTATTATTTCTAGAAGCAGAAGATCCTGAAAAAGACATACAAATCTACATAAATTCACCCGGGGGGTCTGTTACTGCAGGCATGGCAATATACGATACTATGCAACAAATTTCCCCAGACGTTGTAACCATTTGTTTTGGAGTTGCTGCAAGTATGGGAGCATTTCTTCTTTCTGGAGGTACGAAAGGTAAGAGGTTGGCTTTACCTAATTCCAGGATAATGATTCACCAGCCTTTGGGAGGAGCACAGGGTCAAGCAGTAGAAATTGCAATACAAGCTAAAGAAATACTTTTTCTCAAAAAAACATTAAATTCTCTATTAGCTGAACACACAGGTCAACCTTTAGAAAAAATAAACGAAGATACTGAAAGAGACTATTTCTTATCTCCCTCAGAAGCAGTTGAATACGGATTAATTGATAAAGTCATTAAAAAATGACAAGTGAACGTAATATTTTAAGAATATGATGACGAATCTGATTTTATAAGCAATCCTAGTAATTAAGAGGAATTTTACCTTTTTTATTTTTTAAGTTTTTAATAACCGATGGCTAAATTTGACGCCCATCTAAAATGTTCATTTTGTGGCAAATCACAAGATCAGGTTAGAAAACTCATTGCTGGACCAGGAGTTTACATTTGTGATGAGTGCATAGATCTATGCAATGAAATTCTTGATGAAGAATTACTTGATAATCAAACAAAAAATCCTAACTCAGAACAAATAAAGAAAAAATTACCAGTTGAAAAATCTCATAAATCTATTTCTTTAGAGTTAAACTCAATCCCTAAGCCATTAGAAATTAAAAGTTTTCTTGATAATCAAGTAGTTGGACAAGAAGATGCAAAGAAAATACTATCAGTAGCTGTATACAACCACTACAAAAGATTAGCTTGGAGAGTTAAAGAGGATAATCAAAATAACAATTCTCATGATTCACATGCAACAAAATTGCAAAAATCAAATATATTGCTAATTGGTCCAACTGGAAGCGGCAAAACATTACTAGCGCAAACATTAGCTGAATTTCTAGATGTTCCTTTTGCAGTAGCTGATGCAACGACTTTAACTGAAGCTGGGTATGTTGGAGAGGATGTTGAAAATATCCTTTTAAGACTCCTACAAAAGTCAGAAATGAATGTAGACCTAGCTCAAAAAGGAATTATATATATTGATGAGATAGATAAAATAGCCAGAAAAAGTGAAAATCCATCGATTACCAGGGATGTCTCAGGTGAAGGCGTTCAACAGGCATTATTAAAAATGCTTGAAGGCACAATTGCTAATGTTCCTCCTCAAGGGGGTAGAAAACATCCTTATAATGACTGCATTCAAATCGATACAAGTCAAATATTGTTTATTTGTGGGGGTGCATTTATAGGTCTAGAGGATATTGTTCAAAAACGTCTGGGAAAAAATTCTATTGGTTTTAATACTAATACTGATCCAATCAAAGTTGATTCGAAAAGAATACTTGACTCTCAAGTCGCTCTGAAAAATTTAGAACTAGATGACTTAGTAAAATATGGGTTAATTCCCGAATTCATAGGAAGAATTCCGGTATGCGCAGTATTGGATCGTCTTACTAAAGAAACTCTAGAATCTATTCTTACAGAGCCACGAGACTCATTAGTAAAACAATTCAAAACATTATTAAGTATGGATAATGTTGAACTAAAGTTTGAAGCTGATTCTGTCGAAGCAATAGCTAAAGAAGCTTATAATAGAAAAACAGGTGCAAGAGCTTTAAGGTCAATAATTGAAGAATTAATGCTAGATATAATGTATTCTCTGCCTTCTCAAAAAGATGTCAAAGAGTACACAATCACAAAAAAAATGGTAGATAATTTATTTAGCTCCAAAATTGTTAAACTTCCTTCCGGTAAAAAAAGGATTATTAAAGAATCGGCCTAATGATTATAAATATATTTCCTCAAACTCAACCTTAGTTATTTTTAACTAAGAATAATAAATGCAGAATACTCATAAACCTTTTCATCAAAAATATAGGCCAAATAATCTTGATGAATTGGTGGGACAAAAATTTATATCAACAACATTAAAGCAAGCTTTATTATCAAAAAAAATTGCGCCTGCTTATCTTTTTAATGGTCCTAGAGGTACAGGTAAAACATCAAGTGCAAGGATATTCGCCAAGTCTTTAAATTGTTTATCATTTGACCAACCAACAGTAAATCCTTGTGGCAAATGTGAATTATGTAGACAAATTACCGATGGGAATGCGCTCGACATTATTGAGATTGATGCGGCATCTAATACTGGAGTTGAAAATATCAGAGAAATAATTGAAAGAGCCAGATTTTCACCCACTCAAGCAAGATGGAAAGTGTATGTTATTGATGAATGTCATATGCTTTCAACAGCTGCTTCAAATGCTTTACTGAAAACTATAGAGGAACCTCCTTCAAGAGTTGTTTTCATTCTTGCAACTACTAATCCTGAAAGGGTTTTAACGACAATCCACAGTAGATGTCAAAAATTTGATTTTAGAAGAATCAGTTCTGATGACATTTTTCAGCATCTTTGTCAAATAGCTAATAAAGAATCCATAAAGTTTGAAGATCAAGCATTAAAACTAATTTCAAAAAGATCTCAAGGTGGCATGAGAGATGCACAAAGTCTGTTAGACCAACTAAGTCTTCTTCCAGAGGGAATAACTACAAAAAATGTTCAAAACTTACTTGGAGAGATATCAGAAATTGATTTGATCAACCTAGTTAATTCGTTAATTGATAATAATCCAGAATCATTGTTAATAAGTTGCAACAAATTATATGACGCAGGAAACGAACCTAATCAAATAATTATTGGACTTTTAAATATCACAAGAGATTTATTATTAAATTCACTAAATAATAAATATTCAGATCTTTATTATACATCTATTGAATTTCAAAATGAATTAAATACTCTGGCAAAGAGTTTAGAAAAAACAAAAATAATTGAATGGCATAATAAGCTAAAAAACGTTGAATATCAGATTAAAACAAGCGATAATCCAAGACTTTGGCTAGAAGTACACTTAACAAGTCTACTCGAGAAACAAAAGATAGAAACTATCACTAATAATTCAATCAAGCAAAATAATTCAGTCAATATAAAGAACCAGGGATTAATTAATCAAAAAAATATTTCTAATGAAATCCAAAATCAAAGTCAAAAAGAAAGTTTAGAAGAAGTGGAATTTGTTAAAAAAACAAATATCTCTACTGATATCCAAAATCAAAGTCAAAAAGAAAGTTTAGAAGAAGTAGAATTTGTTAAAAAAACAAATATTTCTAGTGATATCCCAAAAGATAATAAATCTGGTGACTTGAAGGAAAAATGGGAACTAATACTGTCAAAATTAGAATTGCCATCAACAAAGATGTTACTCTCTCAACAAGCAAAACTTGTAAGTATTGATTCAGATGAAATTGAAATCGCATTATCGCCAAACTGGGAAAATATGATCAAAAGCAGAAAAGTTCTTATTGAAAATGCTGTAAAAAAAATATTTGGAGAACAAATAAAGCTTAATTTTTCTAGAAAAGAATTAAACACCAGCAACTTAAGTAAATCACAAGAAAAAATAAATGAATCCCAACCAAAGAAGATAATAGAAAACAAAAAATCTAATCTAACCGAAAAGCTTTTGCCTAAAGAAGCTTATGATAATAGTTCTAAAAACCTAGCAAAATTTTTTAACGGAGAAATTATAGATTTGGATGAATAATTTATACTCCAGTATGAAGAGTTTTTTTCCAAAGAATCTTTTTAGGAAAAATAGACATTTTCATTGCTACCCAAGGTATGACTAAAAACCAATGTGATAAATACACAAGGGATAATAATATTTTTAACAAGTTTCTATTTTCCGAAACTGGACCCTCTCTTTTACAAGAAGCACCATAAAATAAAGCAATTCCTGACAAAGTAAATGCAGTTAGAGAAACTGGCCAATAAATTGGTGATTCAACTAAAGCAATACTCAAAATTAAATCAAGCATAGAAATTATAGGTAATCCATATTGCAAGATGAAAAAAAAAGTCAAATCAAATTTCTGTAAATTATCAATTTTTGTAGTCAATAATTGATCACCATAATCAAAAAACCTTTGCAAACCTCCCTCAGCCCATCTTTGCCTTTGTGAAAATAATGCTGATAAATTCTCAACTGCTTCCTCCATAACTGGAGGATCCCATAAAATTCCAATTCTGGATTTTGAAAGTAATAATCTTAAACTTAAATCCAAATCATCAGTTACAGTATCCTCATTGAATGAACCACATTCCAATAAGATATCTTTTTTAATTAATTCGCCATTTCCTCTTAATTCACATACTCCAGCCACTGATAATCTTCCGTATTGAAAAATAGCATCATATGCCATCTCCATTGATTGACAGGAAGTTAAAAAATTATTATTGACATTTGTAACTGATTTTCTTAATTGAACTGAAGACCAAGAACCCTCTTCTACAAAACTAAATAATCTTAGTAATGTATCTTTTTTTAATTGCGCATCAGCATCTAAAACTAACAACCATTCTCCGTGTGTAAACTTCAATGCATAATTTAAGGCCCCTGACTTACCTCCACCAGCGTTTGGTGAACGACTTATGATTTTTAATTTTTCAAATTCTTTAGATAAACGCTCTAAAATTAAAGGAGTCTTATCAGAACTACCATCATCGATTATATAAATATTTAATTTATTCCTTGGATAATCTAAATTGAATAATCTTTCAACTAATCTTGCAATTACATTTTCTTCATCTCTTGCTGCGACTAAAATATCAAGCACAGGTAACTTTATTTCAGAAAGGTTCTTGTTAAAAGTATTTGGAAGAATACTCCTATTAATATTTTTCGAAATTACTAATAAACCATAAAATGAAATCACTAAACAACAAGCAAATATAAAGTAAGAAAAATGTTTAATATCAAAAAAATGTGGAATAATAGTTAACAAAGAACAAGCAACAAAAAATAGGAGTGCCTTTAATCTGCGATTTTTATAAAAACTATTATTCATTAAACTAAATTTCAAAGTATTTTTTTTTCATCGTGACAATATCTCAATTTTTTTAATTTTTGTTCCTGGATAGTAATGATTCAATATTTTTTGATAATTGATTCCTAGTTCAGCCATTTCAATTGCTCCCCCTTGAGACAAACCTACACCATGACCGAAGCCTCCACCTCTAAAACTCCATAAATTATCATTTAATTTATCAATAGTAAATAAATTACTAGGTAAAAAATTAAATATGCGTCGAATCTCATCTTTCACAAGAACTATATTATTATCTGAATTTTGCACCTTAATTTCTAATTTTGTGACTCTGCCACTCGAACCCCTTTCAATGACATTTAAATCCAAAATAATTCCATTTTTATTGATAAGTTTTTTTTTGATTAAATAATCTGCAATTTTTAAACTAGAAACTTTTTTATTCCAACGAAAAAGAGAATGATTATTTCCATAAAAATCTTTTTTCTCAAAATCTAAAAACTTGTTCAAGTCTGAATCTTTCTGAAATGGAATATTAAAAGATTTCTTTAATAATTTTGAACCATCAATTTTTGTTTTCAAGTAGTAAAAATCTTCTATTCTCCAAGACTCACTTGCACTAGCTGATAAACCACCATTGGATCCATGGTAAAAAGAATTAATTGGTTGATTTTTATATGTGATTATTAAATTTGAAGTTTCTTTTATTGCTTTTTTTACTTTTTTATTTTCAATCTTTGTTGGTTTATAAACTTGGCATTGAGTAGTTATACATAAATGATATTTATCCATACTAAATCTTCCAGCATTATAAATTGCCCAAGTTCTAGCTATAACTGCTTGTGCTTTTAATGCTTCAAAAGGAGACTTTGGTCCTATTTCATATGGCAAAACACCTTGCAAGTAATCATCAAACTTAATTTGTTGAATCAATGTCCAAGTTCCATATGAATCTTTAGCTAAATAAAATCGTTTACCAAAATTAATATTATTGATTGTTATATCTTCCTTAGAAGAAATATATATTGGTCCTTCAAGTTTTTGGAACGTATATTCGCTCTTTAGAAAAGGTGTAATTTGTGATTTATTAATTATTTTAGAAAGTTTATATGTTGATTGATCCTTAGGGAGATTATTTTCAAATGGAATCCAGACTTCCCAATTTTTAGGGTATGCAACAGAAGCTTCAAATCCTTTTGTTGTTAAATTCTTCGCTTGTTTTTGTGCAGATTCATAACTTGCAAAAGGACCAAAGACTAATCTTTCAATATTATCTGGAGTTTTAATCGGAATATCCTTCCATATAATATTTATTTTTTTTGATTTATGTTTAATTCCATTAAATGAATGCAAATTTAGGAAACCTTTATCAACCTTAAACGTAATATTATTATTCTTAGAAAAGCTATCATTTGTGCCTCCTAAATATTGTTTTAGACCAATCAAAAAACTTCCTTTTTTTAATTCGCTATTAAGATCAATTTTCAAAGATTCTTCAGCATTAGTATTAGAAACAAATATTGGGTTGATTGCAGATAATAAAAAAAACCCTGACAATATGTAAAAAAATTTAAATCTACTGAGCATAAGTAATAGCTTTCCTTATCAAATTAAAACTTTAATTTGCACCAATGCATATAAAGGTTTAGATTATTCTAATTAAACATATCTGACTTAAATGTCTAAACTTAAAACTCGTAAATCTGCTGCAAAAAGATTTAAAGCAACTGCTACGGGTAAATTTTTGAGAAGAAGAGCTTTCCATAATCATTTGCTTGATCATAAAAGCTCAAAATTAAAAAGGCATCTATCAACTAAAGCTGTTGTTGATGAAAGAGATGCTGATAATGTAAAATTAATGATTCCATACGCATAAATCTTAAAAACTATTTCTAATATATATCTATGGCACGCGTAAAAAGAGGCAACATAGCCAGAAAAAGAAGAAACAAAATCTTAAGGCTTGCAAAAGGTTTTAGAGGAGGCAACAAAAATCTTTTCAGAACAGCAAACCAAAGAGTCATGAAAGCTCTTTGTAATGCTTACAGAGATAGGAGAAGAAGAAAAAGAGATTTTAGAAGACTGTGGATTTCTAGAATAAATGCTTCTGCCAGAATTAATGGAACAAACTACAGCAAATTAATTAATGGCATGAAATCATCAGAAATAATTATAAATAGAAAAATGCTTGCACAATTAGCTTTAAGTGATCCACAATGTTTCGAAAAAATAGTATCTGCCGTTAGCAAATAGAAAATAGCAATATAATTTAAACAATAATTTAATAAATTAATGGAGATATCTTCCTTTCAATCCTATTTGATCATTCTATTTGTCGTATTAATAATAATTGCTATTTTTGTCTTTAGACAATTTCTGAGAATAAGAAAAGAAGAATTAAATTTAGTAAAATTTGAACAGAAAGGGATAGATTCTCTAACGCAGGCTTCGGAATTATATGAATTTGGATCTATTCAAATTAAAAAAAGATTATATGATGAAGCAACTAAAACTTTTCTAAAAGCTGTCGAATATTATGAAAATGAACCTAAAGAAGCCAAAGCTGTCATCGAGAATGCTTTAGGTTTCTCTTATGCAGCTCAAAATGAATTCAAAAAAGCTATCAAGCACTATAACTTAGCTATAAAATCTCTACCAGCATATCCAGTAGCTTTAAATAATCTTGCATCAGCTCAACAACGGTTACTAGAATACGACTTAGCATATGAAACGTATAAACAAGTTTTACTAATAGACCCTACCAACAAAACAGCACTTAAAAAAAGTAAGGAATTAGAAAAAAGAACTGATTATAACCCTTATAAAGGTATCAAAGATAAGGGGTTCTAAGAATGAAAAATTATTCAAGCTTACAAATTGGAGGGAAACATTTCTCAAATAGATTAATGGTAGGTACTGGTAAATACAGATCTACAGAGGAAATGGTCAAAAGTTTATCAAATTCAGAATCGGAAATTATAACTGTTGCCGTAAGAAGAGTTAAAAATAATAAAACTGGAGAAAATTTATTAGAAAAAATTGACTGGGAAAAATTCTGGATGCTTCCTAATACAGCTGGCTGTACCAATTCAGATGAAGCAATAAGAATAGCTTTATTAGGAAGAGAACTTGCAAAATTGGCAGGTCAAGAGGAAAATAATTTTGTCAAATTAGAAGTAATACCGGATAAAAAATATTTGTTACCAGATCCAATAGAGACTCTTAAAGCTGCAGAAATTTTAATAAAAAAAGGTTTTTTAGTACTTCCATATATCAATGCTGACCCTATCCTCGCAAAAAAACTAGAAGAGATAGGTTGTGCAACTGTAATGCCTTTAGGTTCCCCAATTGGTTCGGGACAAGGTCTTTTAAATTTGTCAAATATATCCATAATTATTGAAAATGCCAACATACCAGTGATAATTGATGCCGGCATTGGAGTCCCTAGTGAAGCCTCTCAAGCTATGGAACTTGGGGCTGATGGAGTTTTAATAAATAGTGCCATTGCTCTAGCTGAGAATCCGCCCCTAATGGCAGAAGCAATAAATTATGGAGTAAAAGCAGGAAGGCATGCTTTTCTAGCTGGGAGAATTAAAAAACAAAGTTTAGCAATAGCAAGTTCTCCGGAAAAGAACATTTCAATTTAGTTAGCTATTAACTGTTAGAGGTGTAGTACCTAATAAAGAAATTAATATTTTATAAAGAAATTTTTTTAATATAAGAAAAAAGATTTGAAACTTTTTACAATATTTTTTCGCAATTTGGAAGCATGCTGTAGTAATTTAATAAATAGATTATGACCATATTAATTCTGGAGTTTTGAGTGAAAGTTATTGTTCTTGGCGGAGATGGTTTTTGCGGTTGGCCTTGTGCGGTGAATTTAGCAGAACAAAATCATGATGTAATTATTGTCGACAACTTAAGTCGTAGAAAAATCGATATTGATCTTGAAGTAGAATCTTTAACCCCAATTGCTTCGATATCAGAAAGACTTTCTGCATGGGAAGAGATTGGAGGAAAACCTATGAGATTTCTGAATATGGATATCTCTAAACAATATCAGAAATTACTAAATTTGCTTATTGAGGAAAAACCAGATTCAATTATCCATTTTGCTGAACAAAGAGCAGCTCCCTACTCGATGAAATCAAGTTTCACCAAAAGATATACCGTAGATAATAATGTTAATGGCACTCATAATTTGCTTGCTGCAATAGTAGAAAGTAATTTAGATATTCATGTTGTACATTTAGGAACAATGGGTGTATATGGATATGGATCACATAGAGGTGCAACAATTCCAGAAGGTTATTTAAAAGTTGAAGTGCCTCAACCAGATGGAAGCCGCTTTGAAGAAGAAATATTGCACCCTGCAAGTCCTGGCAGTGTCTACCATATGACTAAAACTTTAGATCAATTATTATTTCTTTACTACAACAAAAATGATCTTGTAAGAATCACTGATCTACATCAAGGTATTGTTTGGGGGACAAATACAGAAGCAACTTTGAAAGATCCTAGATTGACAAACAGATTTGACTATGACGGAGATTATGGAACTGTTCTAAATAGATTTCTAATGCAAGCTGCCATTGGATATCCATTAAGCGTTCATGGAACAGGAGGGCAAACAAGAGCATTTATACATATAAAAGATTCGGTAAAATGTGTACAACTTGCTCTTGAGAATCCGCCAAAACCTGGAGAAAGAGTAAAAATCTTTAATCAAATGACTGAAAGTCATCAAGTTGGAGAACTAGCAAAAAAAGTTGCCTCCCTAACAGGGGCTGAAATCAATTATTTACCAAATCCAAGGAACGAAGCCGTCGAAAATGATTTGATAGTTGATAATAAATGCTTTATAGAATTAGGTTTAAACCCAACAACTCTTGATAACGGCTTATTAGAAGAAGTTGTAGAAGTTGCTAAAAAATACTCTAAGAGATGTGATTTAAAACGCATACCTTGTGTTTCATCCTGGACCCAAAAACAAGCTGAAGCAATAAAGACTAATTAAAATTTCTGAAATACTTACCTTAAGAAAGTGAAAATTGCATTATTTACTGAAACTTTTTTACCTAAAGTTGACGGCATAGTAACAAGACTGACTAAAACTATTGAATTTTTAATAAAAAATGGTGATGAAGTTATAGTTTTTTGTCCTGAGGGATGTCCAGAGACATATATGGGAGCAACTGTATTTGGAGTGGCTGCAATGCCATTACCCTTATACCCAGAGTTGAAACTTGGTCTGCCAGGTCCTGCCGTTTCAGATAAGTTAGAATCATTCAAACCAGATTTAATACATGTTGTTAATCCAGCTGTACTTGGTTTAGGTGGTATATGGTTGGCGAAAACAAATAATATTCCTTTAATTGCAAGCTACCACACTCATCTTCCTAAATATCTTGAACACTATGGTATGGGAATGTTGGAGCCACTTTTATGGGAATTACTAAAAGCAGCTCACAATCAAGCCTTATTAAATTTATGTACTTCCACAGCTATGGTAAATGAGTTAAAAGATAAAGGTATTCAAAGGACTGCTCTATGGCAAAGAGGAGTAGATACTTTCAGTTTTCGACCAGATTTAAGAAGTGAGAAAATGAGAGAAAAATTATTTGGTAAATATAAGGATGCTAATTATCTATTGATTTATGTAGGAAGGTTATCAGCAGAAAAGCAAATTGAGAGAATAAAACCAGTTTTAGAAAGTATTCCTAATGCATCTCTAGCACTTGTAGGTGACGGACCATATAGAAACCAGCTGGAAAAAATCTTCGAAAATACCAAGACTAATTTCATAGGATATTTGTCTGGCGATGAACTTGCCAGCGCTTATGCCTCTGGAGACATATTTTTATTTCCTTCGAGTACAGAAACACTTGGATTAGTTCTATTAGAAGCAATGGCGGCAGGATGTCCCGTGATCGGAGCAAACAAGGGAGGAATTCCAGACATAATAAGCGATGGTGTTAATGGTTGTTTATATGATCCTGATGAAATAGATAACGGGGAACAAAGCTTAATTGAAGCGACAAAAAAAATTCTAGCAAACGAAGATAAAAGAGAAGTTATGAGCAAAGAAGCAAGAAATGAAGCTGAAAAATGGGATTGGAATCAAGCAACTTTGCAGTTACAAAATTATTATTCAAAAACACTAAAAGGTATAGAATCAAGCTAAATTCATTCAAGCAACATGTGGTGGTGTAGGGCTATTGTAAGAACTTATAGGCAAGATTAAAGTAGCAATTCTTTGATTCTTTTCAGGTCTCTGTTTTTTTGAAAATCTTTTCCCAAAAGGTACTCTTATAACATTAGTTCCTTCTGGAGAGAATACTTTTGAATTATTCTCAGAGAAATTATTTACAAAATTTGGTAAGTCCAAATTTTTAATTGGTAAGTTTTTAACATTACCAGATTTAGATTCTTTGCTCATAGCTTCAAATACCCCAAAAAATTTGATGCTTGAATATGATAATAATAAAATTTAAAAAATTTCTTTAAAAAAATATTAAATTTTGATTCACATTGATATTAACTTAGAAAATATAAAGGTGCTAGTCTTCTAAGCACATTTCTTCTCTTCCATTACATCATCATCGTTAACATTACATGAACAAATTAAATTCCTATCACCATAGGCATTATTAATTCGAGAAACTGAAGACCAAAACTTAATACTAGATTTAGTTACGTAAGGGAAAGAAGCTTTTTCTCTTGAATATGGGTAATTCCAATTATCAGAAATCAACTCATCAATTGTATGAGGGGCATTGCTGATTACATTATTATTTCGTAGATCTAGATTATTTTCTATTTCATTAATTTCTTCCCCTATTAGAAGCATAGCTTCGCAAAACCTATCTAATTCTTTCAAATTCTCACTTTCAGTGGGCTCTATCATTACAGTTTCAGGAACAGGCCAACTTATTGTTGGTGCATGAAAGCTATAGTCTATTAATCGTTTCGCTAAATCATTTACACTCAATCCAGTTTTTGATTTTAAATCCCGAAAATCAAGAATACATTCATGCGCAACAAAATTATTTTTTCCTGTGTAGAGAATCTTAAATTTATGCTTTAAGGAATAAGCAATATAATTAGCAGACAAAATTGCATGCGCAGTTGCTTTCCTTAAACCACTGAGACCAGCCATTTTGATATACATCCAACTGATTGGAAGAATACTTGCACTTCCAAACTGAGCAGAAGAAACAGAATATCCTTGATTAGAATTATGATTTACTTTTAATGAATGAGTAGGTAGAAATGAACTTAAAGTCTCTGATGCTGCCACTGGACCTACTCCTGGACCTCCACCACCATGTGGAATGCAGAATGTTTTGTGTAAATTCAAATGGCAAACATCAACGCCATAGTTCCCAGGTTTGCATAATCCAACCTGAGCGTTCAGATTTGCTCCATCTAAATAGACAAATCCTCCAACAGAGTGAATTAAGTCACATATCTTTCTGATTTGTAATTCAAAAACTCCATGGGTAGAAGGATAAGTCAACATTAGAGCACCAACTTGTTTATTAAATTTCTGAACCTTTATCAATAAATCATCATAATCAATATTACCTTCAGCATCACATTGAATAGTTACTACATCAAAGCCAGCCATAACTGCACTAGCAGGATTTGTCCCATGAGCACTTTTAGGAATTAAACATTTTTTTCTTGAAAAATCATCTTTTGATTCGAAATAAGATTTTATTGCTAATAAACCTGCAAACTCACCTTGAGAACCAGCGTTGGGCTGAAAAGAAACTGATTTCAAACCTACAATTTCACTTATCCATTTCTCAAGATCAGATATTATTTTTGAATAGCCTTTAGTTTGATTTTTTGGAGAAAAAGGATGAATTGAGGACAAATTAGTCCAAGAAACTGGATTTAACTCTGCCGCAGAATTTAATTTCATAGTACAGCTTCCTAATGGCATCATTCCATCCACTAAAGAAAAATCTTTTTCAGCAAGTCGAAATATGTATCTCATTAATTCAGTTTCACTTTGGTAATTTGTGAATATATCTTGCTGCATCCATTCACTGGATCTCAAAGCTAAACTTTCAAAATGAAATCCTTTATCAAATTTTATAGGCTCTAAATCTTCTTTTTTTTCTATAAGGTTTGCTATGAAAGTCACAATATCTTTGATTTCTTTTTCATTACTAAGCTCATCTAAAGAGATCCCAAAGCCAGTTGAATCTTCAATAGTTGATCCCAACGGCAAAATTCTTAAGTTATACCCATTTTTTAAAGCTTCATTATGGATCTTGTAGGAGTGCTCAGAATAAACGTCAACACTATCAAATCTAATCCCATCAGGAATATCAAAACCTAAATCAACCAAACATGATTCTAAATTTATTCTCAACTCCACTAATCTCTTAGCAATTTGCGTTAATCCAGAGGGTCCATGATAAATAGCGTAAAAAGAAGAAATTATGGCTAACAAAGATTGAGCAGTACAAATATTACTAGTAGCCTTCTCCCTTCTAATATGTTGCTCTCTTGTTTGCAATGCTAGTCTTAAAGACTTTTCTCCATTTTTAGAGAGAGATTGCCCAACAATCCTTCCAGGTATCAGCCTTTTATATTTTTCGCTACATGCAAAATATGCGGCATGGGGTCCACCAAAACCCATTGGAACACCAAATCTTTGCATACTACCCACTGCAACATCAACACCAAATTCAGAAATTGGTTTAATTAAAACTTGTGCAAGGGGATCAAGACATGCGGTTACAATAATTTCTGATCTATGTGCTTGGGATATTAAGAATGTGGGATCAAATAATTCCCCATTTTTACCGGGTAATTGAAACAAAATTCCAAAGACATCATCATGATTAGGAAGGTTACGTTGAGTAAAGCGTTTTAAGGATATTCCCAAAGGTTTTGCTCTGGTTTGTAGAACATTAAAAGTATGATCAAAAACATTTGATTCCACTAAGTACACTTTTGAAGATTTATTTTTTCTTGCGGCAAAACTCATGGCCATAGCTTCTGCAGCAGCAGTTCCCTCATCTAACAAAGATGCATTGGCGACAGGGAATCCTGTTAGTTCACAAACAATAGTTTGAAAATTAAATAGAGCTTCTAACCTTCCTTGTGCAATTTCTGCTTGGTATGGAGTATAAGACGTGTACCACCTAGGATTTTCGAGAACATGTCTTTGTATTACTTTAGGCATGTGATTGTCATAATAACCAAGGCCTATTAGTGATCTCATTTTGGTATTTTTCTTCGCAATCTCTTCTAATTCATTTAAAGCCTCAATTTCTGAACAACCTTGGGGCAATATTTCTGAAGATTTACCTTTAATCTGAATATCTTCAGGAATAACTTGATTTATCAATTGATCAATATTATTAAAACCAAGCTTATTCAGCATAATTCTCTCATCATTATCTCCTAACCCCAGATGCCTATCTATAAACAAATCGGACCCAAATTTGGATTTCATATTAAAATATTTTTCTTTAAAATAGCTCTTTTTTAAAAATTTGCTTTATTTTGGAACAACCTTTGATTTATATTCTTCGGAGGTCATCAAATCATCCAGTGAAAATGTTGATAATGGTTCAAAAATCACTAACCAACCCTCGCCAATTGGATCATTCTGCAATAATTCAGGATTATCAACAACAGTCTCATTGATAGATATAATTTTTCCTGAAAAAGGGAGGTAAACTTCTTCTACAGCTTTCACAGATTCTATTGTTCCAAAAGTCTCACCTTTTTGCAAAGTAGATCCTGAATCAGCTAATTCAACAAAAACAATATCCCCTAATTGATCTATAGCAAATTCACTAATACCAATTTTTAATAATCCTTTTTCCTCAAGAACATATTCATGGGTATCTGCGTAGTGCAGGTTATCTGGGAACTTGTAGGACATGATTAAATTTAAGAAGAAATTAGAGACTCTTTTGTAATAAAATTCTCCTCTAATAATTCATATAATAATTGAATTAATGCAATTTTGATGTGAGCCATGTGAGCACCACCTTGAACAAAAATATTATATGGCTCTCTTAAAGGAGCATCAGCAGAAAATTCGCTTGTACTACCTTCGATAAATGTCCCTCCAGACATCAATAATTGAGAATCATATCCATTCATTGGTGATGGGACTATGTTTAAAAAAGAATCTACAGGAGAGGAATTTTGAAACGACTGACATACTTTTTGCACAAGATATGGATCATTTAATCTAACTGACTGTATTATGTCTGATCTATACGTTCCTGGTTCTGGCAAAACCATAAAACCCAACTTTTGAAACACTGCAGCAACCATATCCGCACCCTTTAATGATTCTTGAACCATTTGTGGCGCTAAAAATAAACCCTGCAAAATTAATCTTCCTAGTCCGAAATTGATTCCTGCAGATGAACCAATTCCTGGTGCAGTTAGTCTAGAACATGCCATTTCAACTAAATCTGAATCTCCTGCAACGTACCCACCTGTAGGTACTATTGTCCCTCCGAGATTTTTAATTAATGAACCAGCAATAATATTTGCCCCTTTAGTGATTGGTTCACTATCTTCAACAAGCTCTCCATAACAGTTATCAACAAAACATATACAGCTAGGATTTAGAGAATGAATAAGACTACATATATTCTCTATCTGATGATTAGTGAGAGATTGTCTCCAACTATAACCACAACTTTTCTGTATAAAGACTAATTTACATGAATTATTTTTAAAAAAATCAATCAGTTTTTCCTCAAAACAATCAATTATTTGGAAAATATTTATTTGTCTGTATTTAATTCCAAAATCTATTAATGAGCCTTTCCCTTTCCCTCTTATTCCTATAACTTCTTCTAAGGTGTCATAAGGTTGACCTGTAATAGATAACATCAAATCGCCAGGTCTTAAAATACCGAATAAGACAGAACTTATTGCATGCGTTCCACTAACAAATTGTAATCTTACAGCTGCTTTTTGAGCACAAAATACTCTTGCATATACTTCATCAATTTTTTTTCTAGAAATATCATCATAACCAATGCCAGAAGATTGATTGAAGTGATGAGTGGAAACTTTTTCTTCCTTAAAAATCTTCAAAATATTATCTAATCTATGAAACACCTTATTAGACCTCTCTTGAAAAACATTACTTAGAGTCTCCTCAACAGAAAAAACCGTATCTTCCGCCAATCTGAAATTATGATTTTTTTTCTTCATAACTATAAAAGATTATTTTTTTTCAGAGACTAAATTTCTTAATTCTTTGAGGAAGGCATTAGGTCCACCTCCATTAAAATAAGAAAGTTTTTTTGAAGTCTCATATAAATCCAACAGCTCTCCGTCTAATTCTTCTGCTGTATAGTCTCTTATTCCTGCTATTACCTCAGCAAAACGATCTCTTCGAATAGATTGCGTTACTGAAT
>QCPB01000006.1 GCA_003209795.1 Prochlorococcus sp. AG-436-C05 | reverse complement strand
CTACTATTTTGCTTGGTGAAGGTTTAGGTAGGATAAAAACCAGGACAAATATTAATTTAGGAATTGATCTTGAATCTTTTTGTAAATGTTTAGAGGATTTATTAAGAAAACTTCAATATAAAGAAAAGCTAAATGAAAATGATAAACCTTATTTAAAACGGGTTTGAATTTTTTACAATTGATTGGAGTAAAATTAAAGCAGAAGAAATTACCTATTTTTATAGAAAAAAAGTTTGAAGATGTTTTAGACTTAAATGAAAGAGGGAATAACAATTTTTTTATGAAAACAAGATACTTATTCAGTTAAAAGAAAAATGAGTTTAAGCATTAAAAACGTATCTTTGAGCATTGAAGGAAGATTAATAGTTGATGATGTTTCAATAACTGTTAAATCAGGAGAAGTCGTTGGGCTTATGGGTCCTAATGGAGCTGGGAAAACTACGACTTTTAATCTTGCCGTTGGAAATCTTAATCCTGATAAAGGAGATATTTTGATGAATAATAAATACATAACAAATTTGCCTCTGTATTCTAGAGCGAGAAAAGGTTTGGGATATTTACCTCAGGAGGCAAGTATCTTTAGAGATCTCACTGTTAAGGAAAATATTGATTTAGCTTTGCAAAACACATCTTCTAGTACTGCCGTAATACGAAATAGGAGAGAAAAAATAATTAATGAATTCAATTTGAATAATTTTGTAGATAATTTTGGGTTTCAACTATCGGGAGGAGAAAGAAGGAGGTGCGAAATAGCTAGAGCACTTTCTGTTGGGCGAAAGGGTCCTAAATATTTATTATTGGACGAACCATTTGCAGGAATAGATCCTTTATCTGTTAATGATTTAAAAAAACTTATTCTTAAATTAAGTAATACTGGGGTAGGTATTCTTATTACAGACCATAACGTAAGAGAGACCCTTTTAATAACTAATAAGTCATATGTTATGAGCGAGGGAAGAATTTTAGCTTATGGATCATCAAGTGAATTAGCAAATAATCCAATAGTGAAAAAATATTATTTAGGTGATAATTTCAAACTTTAAAACTCTTACTAAAATATATTAAAACGTAATTATTAAAAGTTTAATCATTTATTATTGATTTAAATTATTATTTGATTTTTAATAGAACTTAAATTAGGGTTTTTCCTTAAAATGATACTTGATAATGTTTTTAAAAATATAATATATGATCCTGTATCTACTATAGGACTTTTAGTTTTTTATATCCTTTTAATTAATCTACCAATATCTTTAGTTTGTGTTTTTACTAAAAAATCATCTTCTTTTGTTCGGATTCTTACTATTTTAGTAAATTTTTTCATAGCTGTACAATTAATCTTTAGATGGTCTATCTCTGGACATTTCCCAATAAGTAATTTATATGAATCACTTTATTTCCTTGTTTGGGGAATTTCTTTGGGGCAATTATTAATTGAGAGGGAATATCAATCTCCAATCATTCCTTCAATAGCTATACCAATTCAGTTGCTTACTATAGCTTTTGCATGTTTTGTTTTGCCTGAGGATCTGAAATTATCATCCAATTTGGTTCCAGCATTAAGATCTAGTTGGTTAATAATGCATGTAAGCGTTGTAATGCTTAGTTATGCGGCTCTTATTATTGGTTCTTTGCTTTCAGCTTCAGTATTGTTTATCAATAAGAATCAACCTCTACAAATAAGAAGTAGTTCTTCAGGTATAGGAGGATTTAAAATAGCAAATTCTTATTCTTTGAAAAACATAATGCAGCCTATTGAATTTTCTCATTCAGAAGAATTAGATACATTAAGTTATCGCTCAATATTGGTAGGATTTGTTCTTTTAACTCTTGGTTTAATTTCTGGCGCGGTTTGGGCTAATGAGGCCTGGGGGTCTTGGTGGAGTTGGGATCCAAAAGAAACATGGGCATTCATTTCATGGTTGTTTTATGCTGCTTATCTTCATATGAGAATTAGTAAAGGTTGGCAAGGTAGAAGACCAGCATTATTGGCTACGACTGGATTCTTTGTTGTCTTAATATGTTATATAGGAGTGAATTTTTTAGGTATTGGTTTACATAGTTATGGCTGGATTTTTGGCTAGTGAAATCAATTTTTATTTAATTTTATTGAGGTTCTGAAATCATCTTTCCATTTTGTGCATCTTGGGCAACTTTTCTTAAATCATCACACCCTTCTTTTAAAGAAGGGTACGCAAACATCCCACTTCCTGCAATGAAGCAATTCGCACCAGCTGCAGCACATTGGGAAATCGTCCAATTTGCTTTTATTCCCCCATCCACTTCAATATCCACATTTAAATTCTTTTCAATAACAAATTTTCTTATTTTTCTGATTTTATTTAACATCGTTGGTATATATGCTTGTCCTCCAAACCCTGGATTAACTGTCATAACCAAAACATGATCTACCATGTCCATAATGTTTTCTATCATTTCAAATGGTGTATGAGGATTTAATGCAACTGAGGGAGATCCTCCAAGGTCTCTTATCCTTCCAAGAACTCTATGAAGATGGATGTTGGATTCTGCATGTGCGATTACGACGCCAGGTTCTCCATTAGCTCCTTTTGTTGCTTTTACATAAGATTCAAGCATTGTTTCACAGTTATATTGACTCACCATTAATTGGGTTTCAAAAGGGACGTTACAATATTTTCTACATGCAGCAATCATTTCCGGTCCAAATGTGAGATTTGGGACGAAATTGCCATCCATAACATCAAATTGAATTCTATCAACACCAGCTTCTTCAAGTTCTTTTACACAGCTACCCATGTTCGCCCAATCTGCTGGTAGGACAGAAGGAATTATTTGAATTGGTCTATTAGCACCATCTGAAGTTTTTTGATTAGGCTCAGTCATTTTATTTTTAAAATATTTAATAAAGATACTATATTTAGTTGTTTATTCCTAATTTAAAGTCATGGCCTGATAAAGTAACACCTGTAAAGATTTAAAAAAGCTTATTAGCAAAATAATTTTCATAAAAATTGTCATTTTTATGAGAACATACTTTAAACCTCTAAGAAAAACTTTAAAAATTTAATTGTGAATCAAACTTTAATTCAAGAAATTCTCGAAGTAGTCGAGCAGGCCGCAATCGCATCAGCGAAACTTACAGGACTTGGTCAAAAAGATGAAGCAGATGCTGCTGCTGTAGAAGCAATGAGATTGCGTATGGGCAAAATTGAGATGAAAGGGAAAATAGTTATTGGAGAAGGTGAACGTGACGAGGCACCTATGCTTTATATCGGAGAAGAAGTTGGGAGTGGTAGTGGTCCAGGAGTTGATTTTGCTGTCGATCCTTGTGAGGGGACTAATTTATGTGCTAATAATCAGCGTGGATCAATGGCAGTTTTAGCTGCTTCTGATACTGGAGGACTATTTAATGCTCCTGATTTTTATATGAATAAACTAGCAGCCCCACCAGCTGCTAAAGGAAAAGTAGATATTAGAAATTCTGCTACTGAAAACTTAAAGATCCTAAGTAGTTGTTTAGATCTCTCAATTAATGAGCTTACAGTAGTTGTGATGGATAGAACTAGGCATAAGGACTTAATTAGAGAGATTAGAGAATGTGGAGCTAAAGTTCAACCGATTTCTGATGGAGATGTTCAAGCAGCAATTGCCTGTGGATTCGCCGGAACTGGAACACATTGCTTAATGGGAATTGGAGCAGCTCCAGAAGGTGTAATTTCCGCTGCCGCAATGAGAGCTTTAGGAGGTCATTTTCAAGGACAGCTAGTATATGACCCAGCAATTGCTCAAACATCCGAGTGGGCAGATTACACAAAAGAAGGGAATATCAAGCGTCTAAATGAGATGGGTATAACCGATATAGATAAAATTTATGAGGCTAACGAACTTGCCTCTGGAGAAAATGTTGTTTTCGCGGGAAGTGGAATAACTGATGGATTGTTATTTGATGGTGTTAAATTTGAAAAAGATTGCGTTAGAACAAGTAGTCTAGTAATTAGTACTTTAGATAGTACTGCTAGATTCACTAATACAATACATATAAAAGACGGTGCAAAAAGCATCAGCCTCTAAAAATTACTAATTGATTATATGCATATTGTTGTCGTCGGACTAAGTCATCGCACGGCACCTGTCGAAGTGCGTGAGAAGTTAAGTATCCCTGATCAAACGATTCCAGATTCATTGAAAGCATTGAAAGCTTTCAATGATATTTTGGAGGTATCTATTCTAAGTACTTGTAATAGATTAGAAATCTATGCGCTTGTTAAAGATAAAAATATTGGGATTTCTTCTATTAAAGAATTTATTTCAAAATATTCTGGAGTAAATTTTGAAGATTTAAACCCTCATCTTTTCGATTTTAAACAAGAAGAGGCGGTCCTACATTTAATGAAAGTATCGGCTGGCTTAGATAGCCTTGTTTTAGGAGAAGGTCAAATCCTTTCTCAAGTAAAAAAAATGATGAGATTAGGTCAAGAGAATCAATCTACAGGACCTATCCTAAATAGATTATTAAGTCAATCTGTTAGTACCGGTAAAAAAGTTAGATCTGAAACGAATTTAGGAACTGGTGCTGTGTCAATAAGTTCAGCAGCGGTAGAACTTGCTCAGTTGAAAATTGGTCAAGAAAATGGTGTGGATGGTCTAGTAACTTTGGAATCAGAAAAAGTTCTTGTTGTTGGAGCAGGTCGTATGAGTAGGCTTTTAATAACTCATTTGAAATCTAAAGGATGTAATCATCTCATTCTTATTAATAGAAATATTGATAGAGCAAAAAATCTTGCGGGAGATTTCCCAGATCTTAAAATACTTTGTAAAGGTTTAAATGAATTAGACGAAAATATATCCATATCCTCTTTGGTTTTCACAAGTACGGCCTCCGAAGAACCATTGATTGATTTAGAAAGAATTGAGAAAATAAATTTAAATAACAAACTTAAATTTATTGATATTGGTGTTCCAAGAAATATATCTAGTGATGTTAAGCACCATCAGTTTGTTAAATCTTTTGATGTTGATGACTTGCAAGAGGTTGTTTCTAGGAATCAAGAATTTAGACAAAAAATAGCACAAGAAGCTGAATCTTTAGTTAAAGAAGAAAGAATTATTTTTTTAGAATGGTGGGCTAGTTTAGAGGCTGTGCCCGTTATAAATAAACTAAGATCAGATTTGGAATTAATTAGAAAGGAAGAACTTCAAAAAGCTCTTAGTAGAATGGGCCCTGATTTTTCTGCTCGCGAAAGAAAAGTAGTAGAAGCTCTTACTAAAGGAATCATTAATAAGATTCTTCATACTCCTGTAACAAAATTACGAAGTCCTCAGTCAAGAGAAGAGAGACAAGCTTCATTGAAAATTGTAGAAAAATTGTTTTCTTTAGTAGATGATGAGCAAATTAGTTGAAATTCTTGACTTTATATTAAGTTTTTCATGAGATTTTTCGTAATACCTTTAAAAACTGACCATTCCCGTTTCTTAATTTGCACATAATCAGTTACTTTTAATAGTTGTATCTACCTCCATTAGATTGAATGAAGCGTGTGTTGGCAATCATCCTCGGAGGAGGAAAAGGTTCTAGACTTTATCCCTTAACAAAAATGAGGGCAAAACCTGCTGTTCCATTAGCAGGGAAATATCGTTTGATTGATATACCAATTAGTAATTGTATTAATTCAGGTATTGAAAAAATGTACGTATTGACTCAGTTCAATAGTGCATCCCTTAATAGACATATAGGAAGAACTTATAATTTAAATGGCCCTTTTGGACAAGGATTTGTAGAGGTATTGGCTGCCCAACAGACTCCTGATAGCCCAAAATGGTTTGAAGGTACTGCAGATGCCGTAAGAAAATACCAATGGTTATTTCAAGAATGGGATGTAGATGAGTATTTAATATTGTCAGGTGATCAACTCTATAGAATGGATTACAGTTTATTCGTTCAGCATCATAGAGATAATAATTCTGATTTAACTGTCGCTGCATTGCCTGTAGATGAAGCTCAAGCCGAAGGATTTGGACTTATGAGAACAGATGATTTAGGAAATATTAAAGAATTTAGTGAGAAGCCTACTGGAGAAAAATTGAAGGCAATGGCAGTAGATACCTCCCAATTTGGATTAACAAAGGAATCAGCCTCCAAAAAACCATATCTTGCTTCAATGGGTATTTATGTTTTTAGTAGAAATACCCTTTTTGACCTTTTAAATAAGTTTCCTAGTTATACAGATTTTGGTAAAGATATAATTCCTGAAGCTCTTTTGAGGGGAGATACTTTAAAGAGTTATGTATTTAATGATTACTGGGAAGATATTGGAACTATTGGGGCATTTTTTGAATCAAATTTAGCGCTAACGCAGCAACCAAAACCTCCATTTAGCTTTTATGATGAAAAATTTCCAATATATACAAGGCCAAGATTTCTTCCTCCTTCAAAACTAGTAGATGCTCAAATTACTGATTCAATAGTTTGTGAAGGGACAATTCTGAAGTCATGCAGTATTTTGCATTGTGTTTTAGGTGTAAGGAGTAGGATTGAAAGTGATTCAGTTCTTGAGGATACCTTGGTAATGGGAGCGGATTTCTTTGAATCTCCAGAAGAGAGAACCGAATTAAGAAAAGGAGGTGGAACTCCTCTTGGGGTAGGAGAGGGAACAACTGTAAAACGAGCTATTCTCGATAAGAACACAAGGATTGGTGATAATGTAGTAATAATAAATAAGGATCGAGTAGAAGAGGCTGATAAGCCAGAGTTAGGCTTTTATATCAGAAATGGAATTGTAGTAGTAGTTAAAAATGCAACTATTGCAAATGGAACTATTATTTGATTCCTTTTCGATCATTTTTCGCTGACATAAGTAGTATTTTTTGAGCAATTTACTAAAGTTGCATGCAAACTATATTTATTGAGTTTTTTATTTGTTATGTCCAAGGCACATTTTGGTTTAATAGGTCTTGGAGTTATGGGAGAAAATTTAGTCCTTAATGCAGAAAGAAATGGATTCTCTAGTGTTGTTTTTAATAGAACCTATTCTAAAACTGAAGAATTTTTAGAAGGTAGAGGTCTAGGGAAGAATATAGAGGGAGCTAAAACTCTTCAAGAATTTGTAAATAAGCTTGAAAGACCCAGAAGAATTTTAATGATGGTCAAAGCAGGAGCTGCTACAGATGCTGTTATTGATAATATCTCTGAATATCTTGAAGAAGGTGACCTTTTAATAGATGGTGGTAATTCTCAGTTTAAAGATACTGAGAGAAGGGTAGAAATGTTAGAGAGTAAAAGTTTTGGATATATAGGGATGGGAGTCTCAGGAGGCGCTAAAGGAGCTCTAGAAGGCCCTAGTATGATGCCTGGAGGTACTAAGTCTTCATATGATTCTATAGAAGATTTATTAACTAAGATGGCAGCCAAAGTTGAAGATGGTCCTTGTGTTGCATATGTAGGTCCAGGAGGTTCAGGACATTTTGTTAAAACTGTTCATAATGGAATCGAATACGGAATTGAACAGATACTTGCAGAAGCTTATGACCTCATGAAAAGGGTTAAGGGTATGGACGGTTCCCAGATATCAGAAGTTTTTGGTATCTGGAATAATACTGATGAATTAGCCTCATATCTGGTTGAGATAACAGAGATTTGTCTTAAAACTAAGGATGAGATAACAGGGGAAGATGTTGTGGAAAGAATATTGGATAAAGCTGGACAAAAAGGTACTGGACTATGGACTGTTGTTAGCGCATTAGAGCTTGGTGTATCTGTTCCGACAATTTATGCTTCTTTAAATGCCAGAGTAATGAGTTCTCTTAAAGATCAACGGAGTGAAATTGAAAAAACTATGCCAATTAAAGAGATAGAGGATTTTAATTTAGGAGATATCGCAAATGGTATGAAACCTCTTTTTGATGCTGTTGTTCTTGCTACTATAGCTAGTTATGCCCAGGGTATGGACATATTAAGAGAAGCATCTGTTGTATACAATTATGATTTGAATATGCCATCAATTGCTCAAATATGGAAAGGTGGCTGCATTATTAGATCAAAATTACTAAGTAAAATTCAAGATGCGTATAACAAAGACCCTAATTTAAGAAATTTAATTTTTGATGAATGGTTCAATAATGAAATTGCAACAAGATTAGACAACTTGGCTAATGTAGTTTCTTTATCTACAAAAGCAGGAATTCCAGTACCATGTCTATCAAGTACTTTAGATTATTTGAATAGTTATAGAACAAATAGGCTTCCACAGAATTTGGTTCAGGCAATGAGAGATTGTTTTGGCTCTCATACTTATGAAAGAATTGATAAAGAAGGTAGTTTCCATACTGAATGGATGAAATGATTGAAAAGGTTAAAAATGGATATTCCCTAAAGATCTATAAAGACAAGTTAGATCTTTCAACAGCTGTTTTTAAGTTTATTGAAAACGAAATTATTCATACACTAAAAAAGAAAGATAGGTTCAAATTTTGTGTGAGTGGAGGTTCAACTCCTAAATCTGTGTACCAGCTTCTTTCAAATAGCGATCTTAGATGGGATATGGTTGATGTTTTTTTAGGAGATGAAAGATGTGTCGATCCAAATTCAGAATTAAGTAACTCGTTAATGTTGAAAAATTCATTGTTAGCTAATTTTGGATCTAAAGCTTTTTTTTATGAAATTTTCAATGATTTAAAGGCTGATGATGAAGCTACAAAAAATCAATTTATTTCTAAATTATTTGAAAAATGCGGATCAAACCCTCCAACCTTTGATTTGACTTTATTAGGTCTTGGAGACGATGGTCATACAGCATCACTATTTCCTTATCAAAAAAATAATAATGTAGATGATTTTGTGATTTTTAATGAAGGTAAAGGATTAAAAAGAATTTCATTAACTCCAAAGGTCATTTCAGCCTCATCAAAGATAGTATTTTTGGTTAGCGGAGCTTCTAAAAGAATTGCTCTTAAGAGGTTATTAGATGAAAAAGAGCCACCAGATAGAACACCATCAAAATTAATAAAATCTATTAATCAAATTTCAATATTTTGTGATCAAGAATCAGCAAAAGAATTAGAAATTTAGTTAAAGTCTATAAATAATTTAAATTATTTAATGAGTAAGAAAAAATTTTTATTCCAGAAAAAGGATTTCGATGGTTGGAAAACATTAAACGATACTGTTATGGGCGGATCAAGTTCAGCTTTTTGTGAAATTTCAAATTCTGGTTTGTTATTAAAGGGTAATATTGTCGAGAAAGCAGGAGGATTTGTAAGTTGTAGATCGTCTATTTATAAACCCTCTTTAAATGTATCTGAATATTCATCCTTTGAATTAAATATTGATGGACAAGGAAGGACTTTTAAATTTGCGGTAGCTTGTGAAGATGATCTACTAGGAATAACAGAATTTATTCCGGGTGGTCTTAGGTGGATTAAATCATTCCCAACAAAAAAATTCGGAACAACAAATGTTCAAATTCCTTTTGGTGAACTAAAACCTTCAGTAAGAGCTAATAAGGTACGGTTTCCATTTAAATTCAACCCATCTAAAATTAAAAGATTGCAACTACTACACTCTAAGTTTGGTGATGATGGATTACTTAATAATGAGTTTAAACAGGGTTCCATAAAAGTTTTAATTAAATCAATAAGTGTTATTTGAAAATCCACCTAAAAATATAGAGAGCTTAATCGCTAAGTCAGCAGATTTAACAAATAAACCTTTTGTTCATTCTGTCGTAAAAATAAATGGTAATTACGAAATCAAAGAAGAAGATATTGATTTGACGGTTAATATCTTATGTCGAGATAAAGAAGGTAAAAGATTAGAAATTTACGATCTTGAATTAGAACTTTTTAAATCAAATAAAGAATTAGTTTTAGTTATCTCTAAGCTTAATTTCCCTGATGAACCAATATTATGGTGTGGAGTTAAAACATTGTGGATGAATAGCAATAATGGAAAAAAATGCAACTCACCAAAATACAGCGCTAGATTAGAAAACTTAGCAAATAGGATAAAAAGCTTTATCGATTAAGAAAATAAACTTTGAGCTGATTTATAAATCAGTAACAGCCCCTAAACTTGATGTGCTTACAATTTTCGAATATTTTGAAAGTATTCCTCTTTTGTATTTTTGTGTAGGTTTTACCCAATCTTTTTTTCTTTTTTCTAATTCTTCGTCAGATAAATCAACTTTAATTAGTTTTTTTACTGCATCTACGGTAATTAAATCACCTTGTTTTATTAGAGCAATATTTCCGCCAACAGCAGCCTCTGGAGCTATATGACCCACAACCAGACCATAGGTACCACCACTAAATCTGCCATCGGTAATTAAAGCTACCTTCTCTCCGAGTCCTTGACCAACAATTGCAGATGTTGGGGCTAACATTTCTCTCATACCTGGACCTCCTACAGGCCCTTCGTTTCTAATAACAACAACATCACCAGCTTTGATTTCGTTATTTAATATAGATTTTAAACATTCCTCCTCACTTTCAAAAATCTTTGCTGGACCAGTTAATACAGGGTTTTTTACTCCACTAATTTTTGCTACAGAACCTTCGCTTGCTAAGTTACCTTTTAAAATTGCTAGATGTCCTTTTTTATAAAGAGGGTCATCTATGTCTCTTATTACATTTTGATTTGTTGGAGGCTTATCTGGAATATTCTGTAAGTATTCTGAGATGGTTTTGCCTTCAATGTTTTTACATTCTCCATGAATTAATCCTGCATTTAAAAGTATTTTCATTACTTGTGGAATCCCACCTGCATTATGAAGATCCACCGTCACATATTTGCCACTCGGTTTAAGGTCACAAATAACGGGCACTTTTTGTCTTATCCTTTCAAAATCATTAATATTGATATCTATTCCAGCGGTATTTGCAATGGCTAAGATATGCAATACCGCATTTGTTGAACCTCCAATTGCCATAATTACTGATATTGCATTTTCAAATGCTTTCTTAGTCATTAGGTCTAAAGGTCTTATATCTTTTTCTATTGCAGAGACTAATATCTCAGCACTTTTATCTGCACTTAGTTCTTTTTCAAGATCTTCAGCCGCCATGGTTGAACTGTGAGGAAGACTCAAACCTAATACTTCAATAACCGCAGACATTGTGTTAGCTGTAAACATCCCTCCACAGCTACCAGCACCAGGGATACAATTTTTCTCAACTTGGATTAGCCTTTCTTCATTAATTTTACCTGATGTTAATTGTCCAACAGCTTCAAATGCACTAACAACAGTAAGATCTTCTCCATTTAATTTCCCTGGTTTAATTGTCCCTCCATAAATGAAAATTGAGGGAATATTCATTCTTGCAATTGCTATCATGGCACCTGGCATATTTTTATCACATCCACCTATTGCAAGCAATCCATCCATACTCTGAGCATTGCATGCTGTTTCTATTGAATCAGCAATAACTTCTCTTGAAACTAGGGAATATTTCATGCCCTCTGTCCCCATAGAAATGCCATCACTTACTGTGATGGTTCCAAACATTTGAGGCATCCCTCCGGATCTTCTTATAGACTCTTCAGCTCTGAGAGCTAACTTATTTAAACCTATATTGCATGGGGTTATTGTGCTGTATCCATTTGCAACTCCAACAATAGGTTTATTAAAATCTTCATCATTAAATCCAACAGCTCTTAACATCGATCTGTTAGGGGATCTTTGCACACCTTGGGTTATTGCAGATGATCTGAGTTTATTCATATTATTTGAGAACCTTTTTTATTCTATTGCCCCAATTCTTCAAGTTGCTTCCTCACATCAGCAATTGCAGAATTAAGTTGTTCAACTTTCTTCTCTAGCTTCTCTCCTTCAGCTTGATTTATGTTTTCATTCTCATCTATTGCTTCGGAACCATCTTGAATTCTTGAGGAATACATCATTGCCTTTTGTTTCTTTTCTTCCTTTCTCCTATCAGCTTCCGATATTAACCACCATGCTAAACCTGCAGCACCAATAAATGCACCACTTATTAATGACAAAAGATTATTTGAAGACGAATCTCTGTATTCAGACATTGGTAAATTCTTTACTTATATATTATATATTAGTTCTTATCAAGGAATAAAGTACTCAATCGCAATAATGGATCTCCAATTCCAGGGTTCAATACATTTTCTTTTTCATCCTCTTCATCAATGCAAGAAGTGTAGATCACTTGATTAGGGAATGACTTTGCAATTTGATTTAACCCTTTATTACTGCAAATAGGAGCTATCAATAGAATCCTATTAGAATCAACGCCCAAGTTATTTAATTTTTTTAAGGTTTTTAAAGTGTTTGAGGTAGTTGTTATTTGGCCTGAAAAAATAATAATCCCTTCATTTTTATCGATTCTATTAGGTAATTCACCTAATGACAGTGTCGAATTTGGAATTACTTCTTTGGCTCCGAACCAAAGTGATAGTCCTTCGGGCATGATTGCTAAAACTTTTATTGGATAATTATTGTCAATAAAAAAAACATCTGCATCTCCATTATCAGTATTTATTCTTCCTTTTTTATAAGGGAGCCAATTTCTTAATGCTTCATATGTTATCCACTTACCTAACTGTTCATAACCAGTGGAAAATAACACATTTGGAGTATTTGGTTCTCGTAATATTGAAAGCCAATGTTTTATTAATGGATGAGGAGGAACAATAACCTTTAGTGACATTGCCATATATTTTCCTTTAAAATAGTCTTACAAACTTTAATTCCTTAAGTTCTAAAATACATTCTTATTATGATTAAATCAATTATTTTACCGTCCATAAAGAATGCTTTAATAACATTACTATTCGTTGGAATCTTATTTTTTAATTCTGTAAATACAGCATGGGCAAAACGCCCTCCTGAGATTAGAAATCAACAAGACCTTGATTTAGATCAAGATATGCATGGGCAAGATTTAAGCGGTAATGAATTTGTAAAATTTGATTTAAATGGCTTCGATTTTAGTCAAAGTAATTTAGAGGGCGCAGTTTTTAATAATAGTAAATTGCAGAATGCAACTTTTACAGGTGCGAATCTACGGGACGCACTTGCTTATGCGACAGACTTTACTGACGCTGATCTCTCAGACGTAAATTTTACAAATGCTTTATTAATGGAAAGTAATTTTGAAGGAGCAAAAATAGACGGTGCTGATTTTACTGATGCAGTTATTAGTCGTATCCAACAAAAAGAATTATGCGCTATAGCAAATGGTACAAATAGTTCTACTGGTGAAAGTACAGAGTATAGTTTAGGGTGTTAGTTCTAAAGAATGAAAAGTAGAATACCTGTAATAGTAGTTTCTGGATTCCTTGGCTCAGGGAAAACGACTTTTCTTAGATATTTACTAAGAGAAAGTAATAAAAAATTTGGTTTAATAATTAATGAGTTCGGTGATGTTGGAATAGATGGCGATTTAATTAAAAGTTGTAATAAATGCGACGATTCAAAAGATGACTGTATTGTCGAATTAAATAATGGTTGTTTATGTTGTACTGTTCAAGATGATTTTGTTCCATCAATAAAATCTCTTCTTGAATATAACCCTAATATTGAATCAATAATTATTGAGACAAGTGGACTAGCTCTGCCTATTCCCTTAATTCAGGCACTTAACTGGCCTGAGATAAGAACATCTATATATCTTGATATTGTTGTTGGCATAGTTAATGGAGAATCAATGATTAACGGTTCTCCAATTAATGATTTAAATAAAATAACTAATCAATATAATCAAACAAATAAGATTGATCATAATGCTTCTATAGATGAACTTTTCGAAGAGCAATTAGAAGTTTCTGATATCGTTTTAGTTTCTAGATCAGATATATTAAGTAATAACCAATTTGAATTTATAAAAAAGAATCTCCAAGGAAAGTTAAATTCTTCTACACCTGTTCTTAAATCTCATAATGGTCAAATTGATTTAAATTATTTATTTGATATTGATTTAAAAAAAGAGACTTATAAAGCATATCTAACTGAAGAACATGAACATAATCATGTTGAACTTTTTTCTGATTCAATTAAATCAAATTATTTCCTTGGAAAAAATGAATTTGAAAAAGAGATGTCTGAAATTATAGAAGAATTAAATATTCTTCGAATTAAAGGACGAATATGGATACCAAATAAATCATTGCCTTTACAAATACAAATCGTTGGAAAGAAAATTAATACTTGGTTTGAAGAATCTCCAGATGAATGTTGGAAACCAAAAGATAGTGCTGGTCTTGAATTGGTAATAATTTCCTTTGATGAGAAGTCGATAAAAACCTTTAAAGTAAAAATTAAAGAGAAATTTAAGGTTTTAAGTGACCCAAAAATAACGATTTGATTTTATAGTTAGCTGTCGATATATTTAGCTTATTAAAAGCTTTAAATGGAAAATCAAAAAATTGCTTTCAAAGAAATAATTTCTGATGAATCGGCTTCTAATTATAAAGTTAGGTGTTCCAAGTGTGGAGGGTCAGGGAATTTTAAAACACAAGAAAATTTTAGAAGAACTTGTCTTGTTTGTTTTGGAAAAGGTTATATAAATGCTTGATAAATTTTAAACAATAATTTTAAAAATATTTGTTTATTAATTAACAGTACTTTTTATTTAAATTTAAACTAATCTTTTATTAGGAATTAATTTTTAATTGGATCAATTTTCAGTAAAAGTTTTTATAAGATTAAGACCATCTGTTCTTGATCCAGCAGGAGAAGCTACTAAATCTGCATCTAATAAACTTGGAGTAGAAGGCATTAAGTCTTTAAGAATAGGAAAAATGATTGAAGTAAAAATAGAAAGTGAAACGGAAAAAGATGTAAGAGAAAAAATTGATTTATTGTGCGATAGGTTATTTGCTAATACAGTAATCGAAGATTATGAGTATTCAATAGAAACGATATAGGATGGAAAAATTCACTGTAGGTATAGTTGTTTTCCCTGGTTCAAATTGTGATCGAGATGTATTTTGGTCATTAGAAGCATGTTTAGATCTAAGAACAAAATACTTATGGCATGAAATTTCAGATTTAAGCGATGTAGATGCAATTGTTTTACCCGGAGGGTTTAGTTATGGTGATTATTTAAGATGTGGAGCAATTGCAAGATTCTCTCCATTAATTAATGCTTTGCATGACTTTGTGAAAAGCGGCAGAAGAGTATTAGGAATATGTAATGGATTTCAGATCCTAACCGAGTCCGGGTTTTTACCAGGAGCCCTTGTTGCGAATCAAAACCTTAATTTTATTTGTGATGATGTTGAATTGGATGTTATTTCATCCAAAGGAGGTTGGTTAAATAATGAACATCAAAAGAAAGTTATTAAATTACCAATTGCGCATGGGGAAGGAAGGTATCATTGTGATTCAGACACTTTAAAAAAACTAATTGATAATGAATTAATTGCTTTAAGATATAGGAATAATCCTAATGGTTCTACTTTCGATATCGCAGGCATAACAAATGAACAGGGAAATGTTTTTGGATTAATGCCACATCCAGAAAGAGCATGTGATGAGAAAATAGGTGGAATCGATGGCCTTTATACTTTGAAGTCACTAATTAGGCATTAAAAAAGGCCTCCTAATTTTGGAGGCCTTTTCTCTGGAATTGGTTTAGAACTTTAAACAGTTGCCTTTACTTTTGAATCTAAATCACCTTTGGCGTATAAATCTGCATAATAATTTGTACTGTTTTGTTTGATCTTACTTGCTTGACCTTCGCACCAGAACTGCTTATATCTATCAAGACAAACCTGTTTCATATATTTTCTGGCTGGTTTGTTGAAATGTCTTGGATCGAAGTTTGCTTTGTCTGCAAATGCAGCTTCTCTAACAGCAGCAGTAAATGCAAGTCTGTTATCTGTATCGATGTTTACTTTCCTTACTCCATTTCTGATTCCTTCTTGAATTTCTTCAACAGGCACCCCGTATGTCTGAGGAATTTCACCACCATATTTATTGATAATGTCTAACCATTCTTGTGGCACAGAGCTTGATCCGTGCATTACTAAGTGAGTGTTAGGAAGTGCTTTATGAATTTCAGCAATTCTACTGATTGCAAGAACTTCTCCTGTGGGTTTTCTCGTGAATTTATATGCACCATGACTTGTACCTATAGCAATAGCTAAAGCATCAACTTTAGTTTTGGCAACAAAGTCTGCAGCCTCTTCAGGATCAGTTAGAAGCATATCTGTAGAAAGTTCACCTTCAAAACCATGACCATCTTCTGCTTCTCCTTTCCCTGTTTCTAATGAACCTAAACAGCCCAACTCACCTTCCACACTAACTCCAACAGAATGAGCGAAATCTACAACTTTTTTAGTGACTGCAACATTATATTCGTAACTGGCTGGTGTTTTTGCATCTGCTTCTAAAGAACCATCCATCATTACTGATGTAAAGCCATTAATTGCAGCTGAGTAGCATGTTGATGGCTCATTACCATGGTCTTGGTGCATTACAACTGGAATATTTGGATAAGTTTCAGTGGCAGCAAGAATAAGATGACGAAGAAAAATTTCTCCAGCATAGCTTCTTGCTCCTCTTGAAGCTTGGAGAATTACAGGACTGTCAGTTTCATGGGCTGCTTCCATGATTGCTTGAACTTGTTCAAGATTATTAACATTGAAAGCTGGGATACCGTAACCATTCTCCGCAGCATGATCTAAAAGTAGTCTTAGTGGTACGAGGGCCATAATTAAATTAAATTAAATGCTTAATAAGCACATTGATTTCGAGAGTTTAGTATATTGAGGTATCAACTGTCACGTTATTAGATATACAAAATACTAAATCGATGTACTATTTTATGACCCAGCGTGTATTTTTCTTAAGGTTTGATTTAGTAAGTGTAGCCTGCAACAAATAATTGTTCGTCAGATGAAGGTTGAGATCCTGCTACATAGCTTCCTTTTGCAGCTTCGGAGTTTGCTTGCGCTCTAGCTATTAAAGCCTTTTGACCTCCTTCTAAATTGCTTCCCTTCCACGCCTTTAAACATGAGTGCTGCAAGGCTCTTCCATAAGAGAATGAAACGTTCCATAACGCTTTTCTATAAAGAGTGTTCATATTATTCAAATAAACAGAAGCAGCCTCTTCACTTAGTCCTCCAGACAAGAAAACTATCCCAGGAACAGATGCAGGAACGCATCTTTCCATAGTCCTTATTGTGATCTCAGCAACTTTCATAGGATCAGCCTTAGTTGGACAATCTGCTCCATTTACTGTCATAGAAGGCTTTAAAAGTGTTCCTTCTAGAAAGACCCCATTTGCTTGACAGGCTATATATACCTGTTTAATTACTTCTTCTTGAACCTCAGCAGTTTTTTCAATAGTATGACTGCCATCCATTAAGATTTCAGGTTCAATTATTGGAACTAAACCTGATTCTTGAACCGACCTTGCATACCTTGCCAAGCCCCAGGCATTTTCTTGTATTGATAGTTTTGAAGGACAACCATCATCTGTTATCTGTAAAACTGCTCTCCATTTTGCAAACCTTGCTCCTTGTTCATAGTATTTTGCCGCTCTTTCAACTAATCCATCCAGGCCAGAACAGAAAGTTTCAACATCTCCTCCTCCAGGAAGCGGATTTAAACCTTTATCAACTTTTATACCTGGAATAATTCCTAAGTCATTTAACTTTTTAACCATGGGCTCACCATCCTGATGGTTCTGAAAAAGTGTTTCTTCAAAGAGGATTGCTCCACTTATGTATTCACCAAGACCTTTTGTTGTGAAAAGCATTCCTCTATAAGCCTTTCTATTCTCTTCAGTATTCTCAACGCCTATGCCAGCTAATCTTTTCCCCACTGTCTTTGTGGATTCATCTACAGCTAATATTCCTTTACCTTTAGAAGCTAATAATTGAGCATTTTCTTGAAGCTCTTTTTTGTAATAATTTAAAGCCATTATTTAAAATTTTAGTTCAATTGATTTTTCCAGAATATGAAGAAAAAATAAAATGAATTTAATACTTTTTCGAGTTGTAATTGATACTTAAAAATGTAAGGCACTAAATTTTTATATTTATCCCACTCTTTGAAGATTCTCTTATCGCCTCGCAAATTCTATGACTTGCCAGTCCCTCACATAAACCAGGGATTATTGGTGTTTTATTAATAATACTCTCAGCCCATAAATCTTGGATCCTTATAACTGGAGCTATCCTCCCATCAGTCCATGTTTTCTCAAAATTAAAAACAGAATCAGCTGTCAAATTCTGTATTTTATTTTCTTTGTTTGAATACTTCAAATTAAAACCATGTACATAATCTTTTTGATTCTCGCTTTTGAGAATAAGCGAACCTTCGCTTCCATATATTTCCAAACTAAATCCTCTACCGTTTTTAGAAATTGATGATAAAGAAACCTGACATGGAATTAATTCCGAATGGAAGTTGCTAATTTCTAAATTAGCTAGACAGACATCCTCGCTTGTAACTTCAATCAAATCGGAGGAATTAGGTAAAGATCTCTTTTTAATAGATGTTGCTAACTTGCCAGATACTTTTGTGGACTCTCCAAAAAACCAGTTCAGCATATCAAATGCGTGAGTACCTAAAGCTCCAATCACTCCTCCTCCTTTTGAATCCAAAGAATACCAATTCCATTCTCTTTTGGGATCAGACCTGCTACCCATTAACCAATCTAATTTGACTAAATAAATCTCTCCTAAAATATTTTCATCAAGAAGTTTTTTCGTTTGAAGAAAAAGAGGAACAGCTCTATATTCAAAGTCAATGCAAACACTTAAATTTTTAAGCAAAGATATCCGTTGTAACTCCTCAATTTCCGAAGAATTTATAGCTACAGGTTTTTCTAAAAGCAAATGCTTATTATTTTCAAGAGCTTCTTTAGCTAATTTAAATCTTGTCTCAGGAGGCGTCGCAATAATAATCCCGTCAATTTCGGAAGATTTAACTAAGGCTGTCCAATTATGATAAAAATCCAAGCCAGTCTCTTTCTCCAAAATTGATTTGTGCTCTTTTTTATAATGAAAAATGGCCTTAGGAATTAAATAGTCTGATTCTTTTAAGGCCTCTAGATGTACTTTCTTGCCAAAACCTAATCCAGCTATAGCTATTCTTAATTTCTTGTGCTTAATGCTCATGTTTATCAATTTAAGAATTCTGCACAACTATTTTCAATCACAATATCTATTAGTTCATCATTTTTAGATGTTTGCCACTTTGAATTAAATTGTGGAATTCCATTTATAGAAATATCTTTAAATTTATTATCATCACAATTAATTCTCATTACATAAAGTGATAACTCGCCCTCATTATTTGATTCTGTTGGATTCTTAAAGAACTTTGTTAATACACTTATTTCTCCATTGCGAAGTGGCTTAATACTACCTCTATCGAGCCATTCTTTACCATCTTTATTCTCTTTTAGCAGGACCCAATCAACATTACCTATTGCATTTGAATAGTCAGCAAAATTTAAAATTACAATTAGAAGAGATAAAGATAAAAAGAATAAATTTAAGATAATTTTCATCCTTCTTAGTTTGTCTCTATAAGTTCTTTTACACCATGAATTTTTAAAATTTTTGTCAAAGTGTTTTTTAGATCTTGCCTTTTCACTATTACATCAACGAAGCCATGTTCTAGAAGATATTCAGCTGTTTGGAAATTATCAGGTAATTTTTCTCTTAATGTTTGTTCAATTACTCTTCTACCTGCAAATCCAATAAGAGCTTTTGGTTCCGCTAAAATTAAATCACCTAACATTGCAAAGCTGGCTGTTACCCCTCCAGTAGTTGGATGGGTTAATAAGGGCATGTATAGAAGATTTTTCTCTTTATGTTTTTTAAGCGCTCCTGATATTTTCGCCATTTGCATCAGACTTAACATCCCTTCTTGCATCCTTGCGCCTCCCGATGCACATACAATAAGTATCGGGTAGTTTTCTTTAGTCGCTCTTTCAATTATTCTAGTGATTTTTTCCCCTACAACAGAACCCATTGATCCTCCCATAAATCTAAAGTCCATCACGGCTAATGCCAAAGGCCTTGAATTTATAGAACAAAAACCTGTTATAACTCCATCTCTTAAACCAGTCCCTGCCTGACTCTCTTTAATTCGATCAGCATAAGATCTTCTGTCTTTGAAACCTAAAGGATCTGTAGGACTTAATAAAGAGTCAAACTCCTTAAATGAATCTTTATCAGCTATTATGCTTATCCTTTCATCACTGTTTATTCTATTGTGATGACCACAATTACTACATACGTTGAAATTGGATATTAGATCTTTTCTGTAGGCTACTTGCGAACATTCTGAACATTTAACCCACAGACCATCTCCTTCATCAGTATCTTGAGAAACTTTCCCAACAAATTGATCCTTTCGCCTTGCGGCAAACCAGTCGATTAAAGACACAATATTATCTGTTTTTTATATTAAAGTCCAACTAAGGCCCTTTTATCAAGAAAGATATATAAAAATTTGAGATTTCTTTTAATCTTTAAAACTTGAAAAAAAGTTTTGTCAATAATTTCTAGAGATTTATGGCTTTGATGAAAATAAAACTTTATAGATCATTTATATTTTAATAATCAAATCTAAGCATGTTTTTTTTCTTCTATCATTTTATGAATTATTGGAGTAAGAATAAGTTCCATGGCAAAACCCATTTTCCCTCCATTTACAACTATGCTTGTAGGACTAGACATGAACGAATCATGAATCATTCCAAGTAGGTATTGAAAATCAATTCCCCATTTTTCTCTTGCCCCTTTTCTGAAATGTATTATTACAAAGCTTTCATCTGGAGTCGGAATGTTTCTACAGATAAAAGGATTAGAAGTATCAATAGTAGGAATTCTTTGGAAATTAATATCTGTTTTACTAAATTGTGGACATATATGATTTATATAATCAGGCATTCTTCTTAAAATAGTATCAACAATAGTCTCAGCTGAATAACCTCTTTCTGCATTGTCTCTATGGATTTTTTGAATCCATTCTAAATTTGTTATAGGGACAACACCAACAAGTAAGTCAGCATAAGATGCGACATTGTATCCTTTTCCTTCAACCCCTCCATGTAAACCTTCATAAAAAAGAACATCTGTTCCGTTTGGAATATCTTCCCATGGTGTGAATTGACCTGGTTCTAGGGATGTGCCAAGTCTTGTATTATGTTCTTCTGCTTCTTCTGGACTATGAAGATAATATCTCTTCTTACCTCCGCCAGTTTCACCATAGATTTTAAATAGTTCCTCTAACTTGTCGAAAAGATTAGCTTCAGGTCCAAAGTGAGAAAAATTTTCTCCTTTGGAAAGAGCCTCTGCCATAGCTTTTTTCATAGGCATCCTTTCAAATCTATGGTAACTATCCCCTTCTACAACTGCAGGGACAATATCTTCTCTAGCAAAAATATGCTCAAATGCTCTTTTTACTGTACTTGTTCCTGCTCCTGATGATCCTGTTACAGCGACTACTGGATGACGTTTAGACATTTTTTAAAAACAATATCTATCGATTCTGACAGGTCAACTGCCATCTTTTTGATCAAATTAAAAATATTTTTTAATTTATTAATTATTTTTAAATTTCATCAATTATCTTTTCACCAATTTCACTGCATGAAAGTACTTCGCAGGAACCATTATTTAAATCTGCAGTTCTAAATCCTCCTGATAAAACTCTATCAATAGCATTTTCTATATGTTCTGCTGCTTCTACTTCATTTAAACCAATTTTAAGCATCATTGCTGCCGATAAAAGCATTGCAATAGGATTTGCTATGTTTTTACCAGCTATATCAGGTGCAGAACCATGTACTGGTTCAAAAACTCCTGGCCCTGAATTATTTAGAGATGCAGAAGGTAGCATGCCAATAGAGCCGGTCAACATTGCTGCTAGGTCACTTAAAATATCACCAAATAAATTACTTGTTAAAATTACATCAAATTGGCTGGGATCCCTAACTAGCTGCATCGCAGCATTGTCAACATACATGTTACTTAGAGATAAATCCTTATCTTTTGACGTGATATTAGAAACTGTATCTCTCCATAATTGGCTAACTTCTAATACATTTGATTTATCTACAGAACATATCTTTTTATTTCTTTGTTTCGCTACTTTTATAGCAATTTGAGTTATTCTCTCTATTTCGGAGGCATCGTAAACCATTGTATTGAAAGCTTTTGGAACTTTAGTGTTAGTTATATGTCCTCTGGGTTTACCAAAATATATGCCACTTATTAGTTCTCTTACTACAACAAGATCTACATTCTCGACTATTTCTTTCTTTAAAGTACTTGAATCTATTAGTGATTTTCTGATTTTTACTGGTCTTATGTTCGCAAAAAGGTTTAATGCAGACCTTAACTTAAGTAAACCACTTTCTGGTCTTAATTCTCTTGGCAGAGAGTCATATTTTATATCTCCTACGCATGCTAATAGAACGGCATCACTTCTCTTGCATTGATCTAATGTTTCTTCTGGAGCAGGAACTCCTTTTTTTTTATAGGCTATTCCACCAAATAATTGTTCATTGATTTCAATTTCGAATGAATATTTTTTTGAGACTTTTTTTAATATCTTTTTCGAAACTTCGGAGATCTCTGGTCCAATACCATCCCCTGACAATAATACAATTTTATATTTTTTCATTTAATTTTTTGTTTAGTAAGACAATAAATTATTGCTTGTCTAGTTGTCTAAGTTTTTTTGCTAAATCAGGTAGTTTTTTAAAAATACTTGAACTCCTTAACCATGATTTATTTCTCATCGCGGGGAAACCACTAATGACCTCTCCATCTTCTATGTCACAATGAATTCCACATTTTGAACTTGCAATTACGTTGTTGCCAACTTTTACTCTATTATTAACACCTACTTGCCCTGCCAATATAACCCCATCACCAATTATTGCTCCTCCAGCGATACCCACTTGAGCAGCGAATGCACAATTTTTTCCAATTTTAACCCCGTGACCAATTTGTACCAAATTATCCATTTTCGTTCCTTCATCTATAAAAGTAACTCCTACTGCTGGTCTATCAATACAACAATTAGTTCCAATTTCTACAAAACTCATAATATTTACACTACCTTTCTGAGGCATTTTTATCCACTTACCATCTTGCGGAATAAATCCAAATCCCTCTGATCCAATCACAGTATTTGAGTTTATTACACAATTATTTTCTATTGACGTGTTTTCGTAAATAACACAATTCGGATGAATTATATTATTGTGCCCAATTTGAACATTTCCTAAAATTGCAGTACCAGGAAGAATATGATTATTGTCACCAATAATAGTATTTGCTCCTATGTAAACATTAGGACCTATATAGCAATTTTGTCCTACTTGTGTAGTTTTATCTATAACGGCTGAAACATCAATTCCAGATTTGAAACTAACTTTTTTATATAAAGAGTTTAATACTTCTGCAAATGCAATTCTTGGATTTTCGACAACTATATTAGAAATTTTTAACAACTTAAGTGAATTAAGAATTTCGGGATTATTTGTTGTAATGATAGCTGAGACTGATGTTTGGAATAATTTCTCCCTTAAGATATTATTTTCCTCCAAGAATGAAATTTCATTCTTTTTGGCCTCCTCTATAGAGGAAGCATTTTCTATATTTATATCATCAATAATATCTGCACTAATAAACTTTGAATTCCCTTTTTTTATGAGATTAATTAAATCACTTAAAAGCATTTGTCAGTTGAATTTTTTTTAAGAGAGAGCAAGAACATCCCTATGAACGACAATTATTGATGAATTAGTATTCTCTTTATCATTTAAAATACTTTTTAATTTGTCGCTACTTATTGATGTTATACCTTTTGCAACTTCTTTATTATCTGTATTTACAATTTTAACTGCTTGATTAACTGTAAAGTTTCCTACTACTTCTTTTACACCTACGGCCAAAAGTGAGGCACCTCTTTTCTCAATTGCGAGACAAGCCCCTTCATCTAGGATTATTTTACCAACTGTTTGAATTGCATGAGAAAGCCAACTTTTTTTGTTCCTTATAGGATTCTCAACAGGATAAAATAGCGTTCCAATTTTATGTTCGTTAAAAATATTTATTAAATTTTTTTCATTTCTGCCATCAGCAAGTTGTACTTCTACCCCTCCTTTTGTTGCAATTTCAGCTGCGAGTAGTTTGGTTGCAATACCACCTGTTCCCCATTCATTATTTAAGCTACTTGTGTTTTTATCTTTAATTTCTTTTAATTGGTTATTGTGCACTTCTTTAATTGGATGGGCGTCTTTATTTTTTCTTGGATCTTTTGAATATAAATTTTCTATATCTGTCAATAAAATAAGCTTATTGGCATTTATAGCTAATGCAACTAAGGCAGAAAGAGTGTCGTTATCTCCATATTTAAGCTCTTCATTTGCTATAGAGTCGTTTTCATTAACAATTGGTATCACGTTCAAGTCAATTAATTTCTTGAATGTTTTAGAAGCGTTATTGAATGATTTACGCGAATTAAAGTCAGCTTTTGTTATTAGTATTTGAGCAATATTATGACCTAACTTTTTAAAAGTTTTATCGTATAAAGCCATTAAATTTACTTGTCCAACTGCGGCAGTAGCTTGCAAAGTACTTAATTCAGTAGGCCTTGTTTTAAAGTTTAATTTTTTACAGCCTAATCCAACAGCCCCACTAGTTACTAAAACTATTTTATTTCCTTTTAAAAGAAAGTTTGTGAATGATTTACATAAGGTTTCAATTACTTCTTCTGTAGAAATTTTATTTGTTCCTCTTAGAATACTAGTACCAATTTTTATTACCCAGGTTTTCATTTTATAAAAAAAGTAATTAATTTTTCTATTAACAAAGTTAAATTTAATTTAATAGGCAGGCCATCTCTATCTAATCTCTTAACTAAGATTGTTTTAATATTACATCTATTCCCAACAATAATATCTGTAAAAATTCTATCCCCAATAATAACAATATTTTTTGAGTCACATTTTATTTCATTGATTACATCTAGGGTTGCTTTTTTTCTTGGTTTTAAAGCATTAAATTTATACCTAATATCTAAATCTTTAGCTATTTTACTAATACGTTTTTCTGAAGGATTATTACTAATTAAATATAAAGAGAAGAACTTTTTGGATTCTGATATCCAATCTTTTACAGCTTTAGGGATCCTGGTTGATTTTCTATTTATAAGGGTACCATCAACGTCAATTAATAAACAATTAATACCTTCTTTTTGTAGTTGTGAAAGTCTTATATCATATATTGGTAATTTGGAATCCCAATAAGCTTCTACAATTGATCTCATTAATTTTAAGAACTATTTTTTTCAAGCTCTGATTCAATTAAAGGTTGGATTCTGTCGAAGTGTTCATCTTCAATTAAAGTAGCACCTTTATCTTTCAATTTGCCAACAATAAAAAATGGATCTAATGGAATATATAGGCCATATTCTTGTTCTAATACATTGAAATTTACTAGCAATTCATAGGTTTCACTATCTTCCTCAAGGTGATCTTCTTCTAATTCATCATATACGGGTTCTTCAAGTTCACCTGACACTGTCAAGGTGACTGCAGATCTAATTAGTCTTAAGTCATGTTCTTGCAGTACGGCGTCAGCATTTTTAAGAATTTGTTCATTCTTTTCTATCTTCTCGATTAATTCAGGTTCATCTTTATCATTAATTTTAAAAAGACTTACTGGGGTATCAACAGGGGTTAATAATGCGTATTCTTCTCCTTCAATATTCACTAATTGTTCTAGATAGCAAATAAGTTCATTACCATTTAAGTCATTTAATATAAGTGTTTTTGCCTCATAGTTATCTTTAGAATTAGGTTCTTCCATTTAAATTTTTCTAAATATATTTTTATACTAATATTTTATATGCTCTTTACCCACTTATTCTTTTAATTCAGGACCTTCTTGGATCCATTGTTCAAGAATTATCTTTGCAGAAAAACTATCAATTAAACCAGATTTATCTTTCTTAATCCCAAATCTATTAGTAGATTCCCATGTTGAACTATGCTCGTTAACGAAGGAAAAAGGAAGTTTTAGTTGATAATAAAGTAATTCTCCGTATTCTTTACAATCCAATGATTGGCTTGTAACCTTACCATTTTCATCAAGTGGAAGTCCAACAATAAATCCAGTTAAATTAAGTTGATCAATATGATTCCTAATAATCTTAATCTCTTGATTGTTTTTTACTCTATTTAAAGCAGGAAGTATATTTGAAGTAATGCAAAGAGGGTCACAATAAGCCAATCCTATCCTTTTTATTCCTACATCTAAACTTAATATTGATCTTGGTTTCGGCTTTCTAAATTTCACTTATACTTTAAGGGTAAAGGAGATGGATATGGAGTTCCTTGAGGATTCAATTTTTGAAAGATTGATTCTATAGATTGATTTATTTTATTAATTTGTTTAGCTTCATTTTTAATTATTGTATTCCTTAAAAGAATAATCTCTTGAGATACTTCTTGTAACTCACATTCCTCCAGAAAGGAATTTATTTGAAAATTATCTTTATAAGTCTTTAGAATAGAAAAAGGGGATCTTACAAAAAATCTATTTATAATTTCGTTTAAAATAGGATTAAGTCTGTTATCCCAATATCTACTTATAGTTAAGGTATAAATCTCTTGATTTTGATAATTGATATCTTTTAATATTGTACATAAAACTGAATTGTTAAAAATTAATGCTCCACTATTTGAGTTATTTCTTTTAAGAATATCTTTTTGATCAAAATCTAAAATATTTCGTATTAAAGGAGATTGATTTGATCTTATAAAATTGACTACTTTTATAAGATTTTCTTTGTTAATCTCCTGAAATTCATTAATTAAATTATCACCTAGAATACTTTCTTTCATTGAGCTATTAAGGTTATTTCCATTCCAAAGTTTAATTTCCTCTGATGGCTGAAAACCTAATTGTCTCGCAGTTGAGATAAGGTCATTATTGTTAATTTCAGAATTAATTAACCAACTTGATGTCTTAATACCAGTTATAGAAATTGATTTTTTTATCAAACCTAATGTCAATTCTCTTCGCGTTAAAGAGCAGTTCTTGTTGATTAACTTAGGCTTAGATATTTTTAAGCATGTCTCTTTAGTATTTAAAGGAAATATATTTAAATAACCTATAATTTTTTTTCCATTAATAGCAATAATACATTTATTCTTATTTTTCCTTAAATTATTTAGGAAAATTTTTAAGTCATCAAAGGTATTAATAATGGCCATTTTTAAAAACCAATTATTTAAATCCTTATTTTTAATATCTATTAAAAGGTTAATGTGGCGTATATGAAGTTCCTCATAAGTTACTTTAGTTTCATTTTCAAACTTTAAAAATTTAGATCTATTTTGTTTCATTTATTCTTTATGTCTTATTAATACTATAGGTGTTTTTTCATCAGCGTTACCTGCAGGATTAAACTTTAAGGTTCTTTTGAGTATTTTATTCACCGATTTATTTGAACTGGCTAAAATTTTCACTCCTCCTAAGTCATTAACATCTACTACAGCTACATCTAAATTAAGATATTTTGATAAGTTCTGACAGAATAATTTTGGATTTTGTGGTCCCATAACAATGCTTTTATCATAAGGTGTTATTGTTCCACTGATATCGTCAATTAGCGATGATTCAGAACCCGTTAATCTATAAAATATTCCTTTAACTCCTATTAATTTAAAAAGAAATCCTATAAATAATGAAAGAGTTATTCTTGTTACACCGATTTTGTTTATTAGTAATTGCATTCCACATGCTGTCGCAAGACTACTTGTGGGGTGAAAAAAATAACAAAGTAATTTAGAAAAAAAACTATATTCTAGATTTTCTGGAGAAATATATCTACCTTGCATAATTGCTAGGGGACTTTCTCCTATGGTCAAAATATCATTTTCTTTAACAATCCCTTTGCTGTAGTTAATTAAAGTATCTAATGGTTCATCAAAACATCCTAGAATATCCGTTCTTATTGCAATCGCATCATAATCATTATTAATAGGAACTTCAATTAATTCTTTGGGCTTGTGTTTCTTACTATCTAAATTGACTAAAAAACAATCTTTTTTATTAGTGATGCCAAAATGTCCGTAATTTTCCCAAAATAATTTTAACCAGATATATTTAATCTTGTTTCTAAAATCATTATTATTAAACTTTATAATTATCTGTATAAAAGTTTCAGAATTTGACTTGATAATAGTTGTTGGCCAATAATTTTTTATGTTTTCTTTTCTTGATCCATTATAAAGATAAATCTCTTCTTTATAATCCAAGTTTTTAATATATTCATTACCTTTGCTTTTAAAAAAGTCTAATTCGAAGTTCAGATTAGATACCATCGTCTCTTTGGATTTACTTTGATTAATTATTTTTAAATCAATAATTATTTCGTTTAGGTTATCTTTTTTTCTAATTTTATAATCTATAGGTATTAAAACTAAATTAGATCTTGGTGAATATTTTAGATATAGGTCTGATAAAATTAATAAAGCTAAAATTACTAAAGTAATATTTATAAATAACATTTTTTAGAAAAATTTAATCTGTATTTAAGTCTTTTTCTTCTGAAATTGTACTGTTGTATTCATTAAAAGCTTCTACAGTGAATTTCGAATTATTATTTACTTTGATACCTGTGCTTTCTGAAAGGATATTGTTTAACTCACCAAAATCAACCATTCCATTTTGATAAAATTTAATTTCACCATTACCATCAAGAATGATAGTTTGGGGAATTAATCCATTCCAATAGAAATTTGGTTGATTTGGTTCTTTTAAAGCTTCTTCATTTTGCAATTCGTCTGTGGTTAAAGCAATAATATCTATATTTTCTCTCCATAATAGATCTAAGCCTGATATTACTGGAGCCATTGCTTTGCTTTCAGAACTATCATCAAGGTAGAAAAAAAGAACAGATGTCCTTTTATTTTTTAATGAATCTTTTAGTGTTGTTTTAGGGGGGACTATTGAACCATTACCTGCGTATATTGGAAAAATATTGCCATCAAAACTATCAGTGTCTCTAGCTGCATTTGCTGGATAGCTACTAAAAATAATTAAGATAATTAGTAAATATTGAAATATCTTCATTAAAGTTTGAGAATTTACTTAGAAATTGATCTTCCTAATCCTTGAAGGATGCCTTTCCCAACTAATCCGATAGCTTTGCCAACGACTTTTGTAAGTAAAGTAACGAAAAGATCACCAATATATTTTACCGCAATCTCTAATTGAGGTGCTAATGCATCTCTTATTTCAACTAATAACGTAACTTGTTTTTGTAGCCATTCCAAATTTTCTAGTTCTTTTTCTCTATTCTCATTTTTAAAGTATCTGGTAAATTTATTATCTATTATGTCAATATACTCTCTTTTACTTTCATATAAATAAATAGGCAAATAAATATATTCATGCCAGCGATTATAATTATTAATATTATTTCTAAACCTTTCAAAATTTCTGGTTGACTGTAATTCAGGATTAATAAGAACAGTCCTTAACTCTGGCCAAGTTGAACAAATATTAAATAATTCAGAAGCTAACAAATTACAATTTCTTATTATCCAATTAGAGATTATATTCTCTAGTACGAGAAATGATTCTGTTTCATATAAGGGTAATAATTTTCCATCGTAGTCAAGAGGTTGATTTTTTAAAATTGGTTCAATAAACATTATTGATTCATGAGATTCTTTATCGATCTCATTACAATTTACTTCTTTATAAAGAAATTCATTTATTGATAAAGATTCGTTATCTCTTTTTAATCTAAAGTAACCTTCGGTTATGTTTGAAATTGTATTAATTTTGAGTTCATGTATAAGAGAATTGAAGTCTTCTTTGAAATCTTTTTCTTTATAATTTTCTTTTATATTTTTTATTAAATTATCTAACTCATCTAACATTTTGATTAGTAGACGAGAGATGAATTCCTTCTTTATACCTGACAGAATAATTGATGAATTATTAAAGTCTATATTTATATTAGAGGAGTTATATCTCTCTCTAAGTCTATTTAAAATTAAATTCCATATTTCTAAAGTATTCTTTTCCTTTATAATTATTGTATTTGTGTTTGTATTTGTATTATCTAGAGTAATTTTATTTTCATTGGAAATTGCTTCTGTATAAAGGTCTAATGAATTGCCCCATATGAAAATTAAAAAGGATTTTGCAGTAATAAGCTCCCTTAACCTTCCTTTTAAAATGAATTTATAAAAATCTGGAGTTGAGTCTGAGTTTACATATCTAAAAATATAATTAATCTCATTATCTATTTGTTTAAGGCCCGATGTTAGTAATTTTTGATTAAATGTTAGTAATTTTTCTTTTTTGTTTTTCACCTGGGAATTATTCTCGAGATCAAAAACTCTGCCACCATTTAAAATAATATTAATAGATTCAAGAACATTATCCACACTAGGGTTTAAAAGAAAACCTTCAGCATTTAAAGATGGTGATTTTTGGGCTACAAGTTCACCTGAAAGAATTATTAGAATCTTTGTTTCCGCCCATTTCTCTCTTAATTTTAATAATTCTAATCTAATTAGATCTTCTGATTGGTAATTAAGAATATTCCATATTATTAAATCAGGAGTTTTTTCCTCTGTAACATTATTTAGGTTTATCTCTATATTTTTGTCTAGCGAAGTTAATTTAAGTGAAAGAGATTCAGCTATTAAGCTTGGAGCAATAATTATTATTGATTTTTTTGAAAGTAATTCCAAGAGTAAATTTCTTATCTCTTTTACAAAATTAACTAACAATTAAAGCTAATACCAGCCTTAAGTTAAAATTATTATCCTTTTAAGCTTGGAGCAATAATTATTATTGATTTTTTTGAAAGTAATTCCAAGAGTAAATTTCTTATCTCTTTTACAAAATTAACTAACAATTAAAGCTAATAACAGCCTTAAGTTAAAATTATTATCCTTTTAAGCTTGGTAACTTTTATTCAATTCAATATCAGTTAGCCTTTCTGAAGACAAAATTTTATTTGCTTCATGTATTGTAAATTTATTTTCATAAAGAGCTTTACCAACTATTACTCCATAAAGTCCATAACTTTCAAATTTGATTAAAGATAATAAATCAGAAATCGAACCTATACCTCCTGAAGCTATTACTGGAATATCTGTAATATTAAGGATATCTCTTATAAAAAGTTCATTTGTCCCCTCCAATGTCCCATCTGTGTTTATATCCGTCACTATAAAATTAGCAATTTTAAACGAAGAAAATTCCTTTACTAAATCTGTGGCTAAAATATTGGATTGCTCTAACCAGCCTCTTGTACTAACTCTCCCATCTTTAGCGTCAATTCCAACAATTATTCTTCCTGGATATTTATTTGATAAGTCTTTAACTAATTCTTTATTTTCTATTGCTGAAGTTCCCATTATTACTTTGTCGATACCATAAGAAAATAATTGTTCTATCCTTTCTTGAGACCTTATCCCTCCCCCAATTTGGATCGGAATGCTAACTGCTTTTACGATATCTTTTATTGTTTTATCATTACTTGGATTTCCACTTTTTGCTGCATCTAAATCAACTATATGCATGCATTCAGCCCCTTCACTCTCCCAAAATTGAGCTTGTTCTTGAGGTTCTTTTGAGAAGTCTTTTCTTTTATTAAAGTCACCTTTGAAAAGCCTTACACACTTACCATTCATTAAATCAATTGCTGGGATTAGTTTCATGAAATCATCCTTTTCATTAATTACTAATTAGTAGTACTATTCATTATGTAGTCCTAACTTACATTACTACTTAAGTTTAATATTATTTGAATATGAAAATTCTTGTAATGGGCGGAACAAGATTTGTTGGCAAGTCTTTGGTTGGAAAGTTATTAGAGCAGAATTATGAAGTTGATGTTTTCACTAGAGGTAATAAAGCTCATAACGAAAATACAAACTTAATTAAGGGTGATAGGAATAATTTAGAAAGTATTCTTAAGCTGAAAAATAAAAAATATGATTTTGTTTTCGATATTTCCGGCAGAGAGCTTGAACAAACGAAACTTCTTATTCAAAATTTATGTGACTCTTTCCAGAGATATATATATGTTAGTTCTGCAGGTGTTTATAAAGATAATTATGAACTCCCATTATCTGAAAAAGACCCACTTGATCCTAATAGTAGACATAAAGGTAAATTTGAGACAGAAAACTGGTTAATAAATCAAAAAATTCCTTTTACAAGTTTTAGACCTACATATATTTATGGACCAGGAAACTATAATAAAATAGAAAATTGGTTTTTTGAAAGGTTATTTAAGAATAAATCTATACCAATTCCAGGAGATGGTTCCTTACTTACTCAATTAGGTCATGTCTCTGATCTGACTGATGTAATGATTCGGTGCATAAATTATGAAATTTCTAAAAACAATATTTATAACTGTTCTGGTGATAAAGGTGTAACTATTAAAGGTTTAATTTATATTTGTGCTGAGGTTTGTGGCTTAAATAAGAATGATATTTCTTTAAAAACATTTGATTATAAAAAATTAGATCCCAAAGCGAGAAAGGGTTTTCCAATTAGATTAAATCACTATCAGACAAATATTTCTAAGATCAAAAATGATTTGGATTGGGAACCTAATTTTAATTTGTTAAGTGGTTTAAGGGATAGCTTTCTAAAGGATTTTCAATTTAAAAAAGGAGATGGTTTTGATGAGAAATTAGACAGTATTCTTTTTAATCCTTAAATAATCTATAAAAGTTATTATAGTTAGCAAAAAACCTAACCAATAAAAAATTATACCTAAGTCATTAAATAAGTCATTTTTTAAAGGGATAAAGAATAATAATAGTGAAATAAAAAAGAAAAAGGTTTTATATTTTCCTATTAGCGATGCAGGTAAACCATCTTCAGTATTTTTTCTTAATCCAGATACTACTAATTCTCTAGATATTATGATTGATAAAGACCAGAATGGTATTGAATCGTTTTTGCAAAGGAAAACTAATGGAACCAATAAGAATACTTTATCGCTTAAAGGATCAAGAACTGCTCCGATTCTAGTTTTAAGATTTAGTCTTCTCGCTATAAATCCATCAAAATAATCAGTTAATCCGCCAATAATGAGGAGTAAAAAAACATAAAAAGTTATTTTTAACTCTAAACAAAGAATTAAAGGAAATACAAGCAATAATCTTGAAATCGTTAAAATATTTGGCGTATTTACGATTAATTTCTGAAGATTCTCTTTTTTATTTAACAAATTATTTTCTATTAATAGAATTATTTTACACTTTTAAGAAACTTTAGTTTTTAGAGAAAATATTTTTTATTGATTTTCAAGAATAATTTTAAAATTCATATTTTGGAATCTTTCTATTTCCTAAAGAATATCAACACTTCTTCTCTCAATTAATCTCGGTATTTTATATTATTTAACTATTATAATTATTATTAACCAAAATGCATCCGCATAGCTTAAAGCTATCTCCCGAATCAGATTTGATTTCTTGTATTAAAGAGTATTCTCTCTCGAATCAAATATATGGGTATGTTTCAGGTGTGGTTGGAAATCTTAAACAGGTTTGTATTCAGTGCCCTGGAAATCAAGAAATTAATAAATTCCAAGGAAACTTAGAAATAGTATCTCTTAATGGTCATTTTAATAAAGGTGAAGTACATCTTCATTTAAGTTTCGCTGATGAGGGATGTAATGTTTTTGGAGGACATTTAGAGGAGGGATGTATTGTAAAAAAAGGTGCCGATATATTCTTACTTTCTTTTGAACAAAAAATTATTGATTTTTCAAATAAAACATTGATTGAAAATAATTCAAGAGTGAAAATATATATTTTAAAAGATTGTCCTTGGTCTAAAAGAGCTACTAGATTGCTTAATTCATTATCTATTCCCCATGAATCTATTCTAGTTGAGAATGATGATAGCTTTCAAAAAGTTTTGAATCAAAGTAAACATAATACTTTTCCACAAATATTTTTAGATAATAGATTCTTTGGTGGATATGATGAGCTTTCAAAACAAGCAAAATTAGATTATTTAAATTCTTTTAAATAATCTAATTTTTACTTAATTAACACGATTTGTTAGTTTCTCAGAAATTAATTCATCCTCTAATTGCTTTATTAATCTAGAAACAAGTTTTTGAAATTCTGGTTGACAACCTTTAAAGGCTGCTTTATGTCTTATGGCTTCATTTCTTGTTCTTAAATCTGTAAGCATTAATTGCAATGCGTCAATTCTGGGATTTATTTTCATGGTTTTATTTTATATATTTACATCTTTTAAAACATTTGCATAGCTTTTTTAAAAGAAATTTTTTTATTCTCAGTTGAACTTGTAACTTCAATTATTTTGTTAATGGATTCCTTATTTTTAAGAGAATCTATACAACATTTAGCCACCAGTCTTCTTGGTATTGAACCTTTAATCTGAGTGTCTTCTTTTGAGTATTCAATACTTTCTGACTTTATATCTTCACTTTCTTTTAAACCTCCAGGTCTGATAATAGTCCATTCTAAACTTGAATTTCGTATGAAATTTTCACCTATTTTTTTCCAGATTAGAATTAGCCCAAATAAATTTAATGGATGAAAAAATTTACCAGTACATAAAGAACTCACTAATATTACTCTTTTAATACCAACTCTTTTGCAACTTTGTAATTGTCTATATACCCCTAATGCGTCAACTTTTGCTGGTCCAGTTAAATCTAAAGATGCTCTGGCGCCAGTAGCAATTACTAAAGCATCTATATTCTCTAAAGATTTATCTAATTCTTTTTTATTATCTAATGAGACTCTAATAGTTTCTATATTTTTAAGGCTGGCAGAAACTTTTGAGGTTTTTCTAATTATTTGCCTTACATTTAGTCCTTTTTTAACGGCTTCTTCGGCAATTCTAAAACCTGTTTTCCCTGATGCACCTGTAATTGCTATTTTCATAATGTAAAAAACTAATTTATTAATTATATTTATTTTTATGGCTTTTTACATATGAATTTCCCTTTTCTTTTAGGATAAAGGGTTCGACAAAGATAGCATTTGGTGCCGTCGCATCCTCTTGCAGTGCAATATTCTCTACCGTAAAAGATTATTTGTAAGTGTAATTTGTTCCATTCTTTAATTGGGAATATTTTTTTGAGATCTTTTTCTGTTTGTAAAACATTCCCACCCTTTGTTAAACCCCACCTTTGTGATAATCGATGTATGTGAGTATCAACTGGAAATGAAGGAGTATTAAAAACTTGTGCCATTATAACTGAAGCAGTTTTATGACCTACTCCTGGAAGCGACTCAAGTTCTTTAAAAGTACTTGGAACTTTTTTCTTAAATTTTTCGACTAGTTGTCTCGATAGATAATATATATTTTTTGATTTCTGATTAGATAGACCTAATTGTTTTATATATTTATAAATACCCGTTATTCCAAGCTGTACCATTTTTTCTGGATTATCTGCTACTTTAAATAATTCCTTAGTTAATTCATTAACTTTCTTATCTGTTGATTGGGCACTTAAAACTACTGCTACTAGAAGTGTAAAAGCATTTTTATGTTCAAGAGGGATTGGTGGTGATGGATATAGTTTTTTAAGCTCTTTGAGTATTATCTCGGCTCTTTCAATCTTTTTCATTTATTTGGCTCCTTTTATTGATGTATAAAATTATACAAGTATTATTTTTGTTGAATATTTTCTGCTAATTTAATGATTTTAAAGTAATAGTTTATTAGTGAAAAAAGAGGGGCTAATAATTGATGATTTACATCATAAATATAATAAACAAAACTTTTCAAATTGGATCTTAAATGCAATTAATTTAGAAATTGAGACTGGTGAATTATTAGGTTTACTTGGCCCTTCTGGTTGTGGAAAGACTACTCTTTTGAGATTGATAGCAGGATTTGAATATCCTTCCAAAGGAAAGATAATATTAAATGAAAAGGAAATTTCTAGTTCAAAAAGAATACTTACACCAGAAAAAAGAAATATTGGAATGGTTTTTCAGGATTATGCACTTTTCCCTCATTTAACTGTCCTTGAAAATGTAATGTTTGGCTTGAAAAACAAGAATGATAGATCTAGGGTCGATTATCTACTAAATATTGTTGGTCTTGAAAGTTTTTTGAGTCGCTATCCTCATGAATTGTCAGGAGGACAAAAGCAAAGACTAGCAATTGCTAGGGCTTTGGCACCGGGAACAAATTTTATATTATTAGATGAACCATTTTGTAGCCTTGACATGCATGTCAAATTAAAATTGAGAAGTGAACTTCCAAACATTCTTAGAAGTTGTAATGCTAGTGGATTAATGGTCACCCACGATCCTGAAGAGGCTATGTCCATTTGCGATAAAGTTGCGGTTATGAAAGAAGGTAAAATACATCAAATTGATAAACCAATTAATCTTCTTGAGAATCCCAAAACCCTTTTTGTAAGTAATTTTATCTTGGGAAATAATATTCTTAATATCAAAAAGGAAGATAATTCTTATTTGTCATGTTTAGGTAAAATAACTACTTCTGATTTAGTAGCTAATAAAAATTTCGAATTTCTTTCGATTTCCCCGAAATTTATTTCTATTAATAGATCAAGTAATGGTAATGCAGTTGTGATTTCAAAAGAATTCCTTGGAGAATATTTTATTTATAAAGTATCTATTAATGGAGAAAATTTAAGGGTCAGAACTAATATTAATAATCTTCTTAATATTGGAGATAAATGTACTCTTACTACAAATAAAAATAGTCTTGTTTATTTATATCCTGGTGCCCATAAAGTATATATTTAATTAAATTTTTTATAAGCAGTTACACTTACCCCCCTTCCAGTTAGAGCATTTTTTCTTTTTACATTTCTTTTTCTTATTTACATAAAATTTATTAATAAATAGCAATTCAGAATCGTTGAATTCAAAATCCATAAATAAGTATTGCTATTGATTTTCATTATCATATTATGTAATACATTTTATATAATTTTAAAATTACTAATTTATACAAAATGTTGTATTATTTAAGTAAGTTATTAATAAAAAAAATGACTGAGAATATTTTAAAAACCCAAAAAGTAGTAAATTTTGGCCCTTCAGGTAGAGCTGTTGCACAGCCAATGGATGTTGGATTGTTAGATAATCTTTTTGAGCATCTAACAATGGAAAGATATGCTAATGTTCAATATTTTTCTAATTACTTATGGTTTAAGGAGAGAGATTTGGCTGGATTCTCATCTTTTTTTCTTAGTGAATCTCATGGAGAAATGGAACATGCACAAAAATTTGCTGATTACTTAATTGCTCGCGGGCAAAATGTGAAATTAAAAGAATTGCCTGAACCAATTCAAACGTGGGATTCTATTGAGGATTTGATTTCTTATGCATTTAATATGGAAGCTGATTTAACTTCATCTCTACAACAACTTTATTCGATTTCAGAAAGAATTTCGGATACAAGGACTAATGTATTTCTGGATCCAATTGTCGATGCTCAAACAAATTCAGAAGATGAGTTTGCACACATTCTTGGAAAAGTGAAATTTGCAAATAAACAGCCTTCCGCAGTTCTTTTGATTGATAGTGATTTAAATAAAAAATAAATTACTTTCGGTTCTGATTTCTTGTAAAGTTCTCTTAGATTTTTCTAGTAATAAAGAAGAAAAACTTATTTTTTCGTCGTTGCCGCTTTTATTTAAGTACAAAGCTGTTTTATTTATATCATTTACTCTCTCAAAAATAGTCTTATTTTCATAAATAAATCTTTCTTTCAGTCTATTATTAGAAGTAGTTTGGAAAGACTGCTTAATGCTTCTAAGTCTACAAGTTAATGAATCCACTTCCATTAACAGATTATTAATTATTGATTCTGAGACTTTCATTATTTTAAATTAAGGAAGATTCAATAAAAGAAGGGGCTAAACTTACTGTCTGAGTGCCTATAGGAGCTATTAATAACTCCGATGAACGTAACTTCGAAATTAATCTTGTTGACGTTACACGTGTTGAGCCTATTAACTCACCTATCCTTTCATGAGTAAGCCTAAAAGGTAATTCACACCATTGACCGCATCTTCTTCCTAATCGATTTACTAATATTGACAAGAGTGCTTGTAATCTTTGTTCGGCATTACCTAGATGTCTAATTCTTAGGAGTTGGAGAGTCCACTCATTAACAGCATCAAAACCTATATTCTCATCAATATTTACATTGCTATGAAAAGATAAATCAGTTAAGGCTTCAACGCAGACTCCTTCACTACATAGAAGGTCTGTCCTTAATTGATCTCCTGACTGTAAGAATGCGAGTGTCATACCTTCAGTTTCTTCGCATGGACAATATACTCTTGCGATACCACTTTCAACTTCAAGACAAGTCCCTTTTGGTCTTGATGATGGATCTATTAGGACTGATTGACCAGTTATTATTCTTACAGATTTGGTTGGAGGATCTCCATAACCACGAAAAGTCATTGCTTAGTCTTTGATAATGAGAATTATTATCAATTATGCATTATGAAATGATTTATTGCAAGCGATTCTCATTATCATAATGATTTATTTGTTTTTCTTAACATATAAAACCAAAAGAATATAATTTGTATGGCTTAATGTGTTTTCCTTTTGATAATGACCTCAAATAAATTCTGTCTTAAATGTGGTAGTTCTTCTTTTGTTTCAGATAGATCTTTGGGAGGTAAGATGGTTTGTCTTAAATGTGGATCATCATTATTTGGAAGAAAAGCTTTTCCTCTTATAAACAATAAAAAAATTATTTTCTTTGCTATTGCAATACTAGTTCTATTTATTATTATTAGATGATTACTGGTATATATTCCATTTGCCTTTATATTCAATAAGTTCAATATTAATATTAAATAAATCATTAATATTTTTACTATTTAAAATCTCTTCTTGACATCCATCAGCAATTATTTTTCTGTTTTTTAGCAGGATAACTCGATCATAAATCTTTGTAATCATTGTTATATCATGTGTTATGCATAAGATATTAGTATTTAAATTTGATAATTCATTTATTTTGTCAATAACATAAAACTTAGACTTGTAATCTAAATTTGCTATTGGCTCATCTAGGATTAAAATCTCTGGATTATTAATTAAGGCTCTAGCAATAAGGGCAATTTGTTTTTCACCGTCTGATAAATATGAAAAATATTTCTGAGATAAATTAGCTAAATTCATTTTACTTATAAGATCTTCTGCTACAGAAATATCTCTTTCAGTTATTTTTGGGATATGGCAATATTTTCCATATAAACCACTTACTATTAAATCAAAAACTTTTAAATATGGATGAACCCTATTCTTTATTTCACTATTTACTGTACTTATTCTTTTTCTTAGTTCCCATAAATTAATAAGATCTTTACTAAATAATTTTAAAATAACATCATTACCCAATACTGGATATATATTTCTATTAATTAAATCTATTAAAGAAGATTTTCCTGAACCATTTGGTCCCATCAATATAACATTTTCTGAGTATTTTAATTTTAAATTTAAATCTTTAACTACTTTATAGCCATTCTTATAACAATTTATATTTTCAGCCTCAAACCAAAATTCATTAACCACTCAACTTAGTGCTCCAAAATATAAACAATTGAATTGAACTTAAAATAAATATAAAAAGATATAGCCAATTAAGCCAAGGAGGTCTATTAACTTTTTTCATAAATACTAAATGATTAGCATAAGAAATAACAGAGGGGCTACATATCTTATACATGTTTTTCTTATAATGTTTAAATTATTAATAACCTCAAATCGTTTAACTTCAGGAGGATATTTTAAAATTATCTCATCGTATACATTTAAGTTATTATTAATTTTATTAAATTTCCAAGGTTGATCTTTATCTTCTGATTTTTTATACCATTTCCAGAAGTAATTAATCATTCTGTCTTCCCCTAATAATTTTATATCATCTTTTTTTATTAGACCTGATTTATGATTATATGTTTGAGTTTTTAAAATCATATAATCTTCATTAAATATCTTATAAAATATCTTTTTTTGAGTCTCTTTAAATAGTAATAAGTTGATAAGGAACTTGTTTTTTAGAAACTTCCTATAGTGTCTGACGATAACTCTAGCTTTATTATGCCCTAATGGAATATGGTCAAGAACCTGCACATATCTACAATTAGCAGGGTTTCCTTTATAAATTAATATTCTTCCAGGTGGTATATACTTTATCCTTATAAATTCTTTTTTTGGATCACTCTTATAAAAATAAATACTTTCAATATATTTTTTATTGATTTCTATTTTTTGATTAAAACTAACTAGTACATCTTTATTCACATCTTTATCTGGTATTGTGTCTCCATGAACCCAAAAAATATGAAGTATATCTAAATGATTCTCAATAATCCTTGACCAGTCACATCTAAAATCAATTAAAACTTCCTCATAAGCATAATCTTTTTCAGGAAATCCATTATTAATTAATTCATGATTAATAATGGAATGTTCTTCTTTTATAATATTTAAATCAGTTTGAGAATATCTTGAAAAGTAGACATAAATATAATTATTTTTTTCTAATGTTTTGTATTGAGATAAATGAATTCTCTTGGCATAGTTGTCATAATTATTATCGACTATATGAGTACATGTTATACGGTTTAAATTTTGGCAATTACCCTCAGAAGAAAATCTGGCTCCATGATAAGGACAAGTTATTTCCCCATTTGTTATCGAACATCCATAAAAGGATGCCCCTCTGTGTGGACAAATATTTTTAATACACCTTACTTTTTTATTCTCATCTCTATATAGAAGAAGAGGCTCATCAAAAAGTGAAAAATAAAAAGGTTTGTTTTTTTTAAGTTCCTTTGATGGGCAAATTGAGTACCACCCGTATAAACCAAGATTTAAATCTTTTTGATTTTCTATCTTCTCAAAAGTATCAATCTCTATTTCTTTTTTAATCTGCTTTATATCATCAATAAAGTCTTTAGATTTAAAAAAATTAGTTTGCCTATTTTCCATAAACTAATTTCTTTTATTAATTGCTAGTTATCTTTTCGAACTATAACTCAAGTAAATATTCAATTCATATTAAAAGAGAAATTCTATATTATTTGTAGCATTAACAAAAAAGTAATATAGAAATCTAATATTTGTTTTTAAGTTAAGGATCCTTTTGTATATTTTGCAGACTTTTTATGTAATCAGTAGCATCATCAATACTTTTGTAGAAGTTGCATTGACCAAGATAACAACCTATGAACCTTAAAAATTTTCTTTTACCACCAATAATTTCATACCTATGGATTGTTCCTCCCTCAATAGGAGCATATATTAATTCTGGTAATGCCATAATGTTTATTTTTTTTTAAATTACTATTTATTAATCAAAAATCAAGCTTTACTTAATATCTATAAAAGAGAAAGAATAATTTTAATAACAATTTACTTATTTTATATAAGAATTTAGTTGATATTATATTATCTAAATTTTAATTATAAGATTTTTTATCCAAAAGGATATTAGGTGCTACAAACTAATATCCTTTTGGATAAAATTTATGTTTATTTAGAGTGTATGTTCCATTAAAATCTAAAAATGCTTTATTAATTTTTTCTGCAGTTAATATTTTTTTTGAATATTTAATAAGATTTTCTCAACCATCTCTAGCGATAGGATTAAATTATATTCAATTTATAGAATTTTTATGATTAAAAGAATTTTTATAATTTTCATTGCAGTTTTTTACTTCGTTTTCATTAATCCAGTTTCTTCAAAAGAAATTTCGAATAACTCTATTGAGAAGTATATTAATAAGATTTCAAATAAATTTTCTAGAACTTATTGCAATACAATTCAATTTGGTATTTCTAGTGAGGGTGCGCTATCATTTGCAATTGGAGAAACTAATAAGGAATTTAAAAAAAATAAATTAAATAATTTTATAGATTATGCTCGTTTAAAAAATAATATTATCAATGATTTAGAAAATAATTGTCAGATGTATGATTTTCCCATTGCTAGCTTAGAAGGATTGAAATTAGAATCATAAATAATTTTAATTTTATTTTTTTCCAATCCAATCATCTGGTTTCTCCAACATCCAATCGAATATTCCTTTGGAATCGAGATTTTTGGAGGCAATAACAAATAATATCGGAAATATTATTGTTACTACTCCAATTACAGCATATTCTAATTTACCTATTCCCATCTCGTTTAGAGTGAGTCCAAAATAATTAATCATTTTCTTCTATATTAATCGTTTAAATTTATTTAAACCAATTTAAATAAATTTATTAATGGATAAGACTTTAAAAAAAAAACTTATTAATTATTTAAAAATTAAATTGTATAAAGTACCTATTTTATTGAGACACATTTGTAAATAATTTAATTATTAGAGAATATCTATTTAATGTCTATCAATTCTGAACTTATAATTTTTACCCCTATTTTTATAGCATCACTTTTATTTGTAACTTTTACATTCTTTAAAAAAAGGAAACGTTCAGCTAAAAGTATTTATAAGTTAATAGATGACTTAGAAAAAAAATATATATATTAATTAGAAAAAAATAGTTAATCGAACTCTATACCTACTTCCTCTTTTAAATCCCTTTCTAAATCTGGCAGATGTGGTTCGACCCAATGTTCTTTGTTATCAATACCAGCCGAATTTACAAAATTCATAATGTGTTGATCAACTTGCTTATAAAGGTCATGCAAATTTAAATCCTTACGTATTTCATGAGCAATTTCAGAAACTTGTTTTTCAGTTAAACAATGATTTGAATGAAGCAAATTACAACAAGGTATTCTTTTTTCAATTAACTCATTTAAATTAATTTTTATTTCGTAATCTTGATGAATAGTCATAAATTTTTTGATTTGTTTAAATTCTAATAATTGTTTAGAGATTGTATATCTTTAGTTAAGAAATCAAGTTCTTTAGAGTTTTTAATATTTAATTATTAATGCAAATTTTAAAAAATAAATGAAGAATATGATTTTCATCATTATTATGAAAACATTAATCAGAATTTAATTAAGTTTTATAAAAATAATACTGTTATTGAAATATTTAACTTCTGATTTCCAAACCCATTTATAAAAGTTAAAAGCTAGAAATAAGAAAATAATCTACCTAATAATTTTATTATTTTAGATTAATTTGCAAAAATCAAATAATTATTATTTTTTTTCGAGGTTATTTATTATATTGGGTCTAACTAGTAAATATCTGTTAAGCACTTTTCTGGTAAATTCTTAAAAATGAAGATACTCAATTTAGATAAAAATGTCCTCCAAGATTTAGACTAATAATAATCATTTTCAGTTTTATCTAGAAGTGATTTATTCCTTAAAGAGATCTTATATTTGAGAATAAAATAAGATAACAAAGAGCTCAAAAAAACATAACGAAGAGTATTACCAGTAGAGCAAGATTGACTTAATATAAATATAGTGCAACACTATTAACATTAAAGTGCCGTACTTTTCCAAGATTTAGATGCCTACAAAGAAAAAAAGAGTTGGGTTTATTCCTAGAGAAGGAGTAATGAAAATTGTAGATAAATTGAGCTTTGAGAATAATTTAAGCAATTCAAAAATTATTAGCATACTAGTTGAGGAGGCACTAGCTCAAAGAGGCCTTTATAATATTCAGACAGGAAAGGAAAAACAATTATATTTAAACAAAAACAAAAATATTGAAAGTTTATCTATTAATTCACTAGAAGATAATAAATCTATAAATAAAGCTCAATTAGATTCTTCAAAAAGAATTTTTAATAGTCATAACAATAAGGAGAACTTCGATTTTCAAACTTATGAAACATTTTTATCATTCCTTAAGTTTCAAGAAATGTTAAAAAGATATGAGAAATAATATTGGTGTTGATTAGTGCAGCACTGTGCGGTAAATTAGTTTATAGTTTTGTTTAAGGAGGGCTAATTCAAGTTAAAAATAATTATTAATTAAACTTTTAAATTAATTCATTTCTAAAAAAAACTAGTCAAAATAATAAATTCTTCTATGACTTCTTCCTCTCATGTTTTAACTTTAAATCTTCTACCTCCAGAAAAGTTATATTGTGACTTTAATAATTGGAGCTCTATGTTCTCTCATGATATGAAAATTTTGTGGGAGAAAGCTCATGGCATTCCTTTAAAAAAACTGCCCCCCTGTATATCTGATATGATTTTTCCTTATTTACTACTTTCTTTATCTGATTATAAAAAATCTCAATTAAACAAAATGAGTGGAATAGGAATTGATAACTTATTAAGTCTTTGGTTTGATAAGTATCTACTAAATAAAAATGGCTACTTTGAACTTATAAAAATATAAATTATTAATTTCATAAGAAATACGATTTGTTATAAATTTAATCTTATTAATTAAAAGAAATAATAGAGGATCATTTAATTAATTTATATTTAATAATTTCTAGAGATAATTGTATTAACTAACAAAAAATAAAAAATATTTATAATTTTCTTAAATGTTATTTACAAAATTACAATGAACCATAATAGGAAAGCTCTAAAGTTATATATTTATAATATAATATTATCAATTAACGGGGCTTAAATATTTCTTGAGCTATATAGATAAAACTTCTTATTTCTTATCTTTGTTTATAAAAATTGCTAAGGATAATCAATATTGCCTGGCTCTGAATGTTTTATATAACCAGCGCTTATAAATTCCTCTCCGTCACTATTCAGACTGTATGATGCTAAGCATTCAAAAAACATTTTAAAGAGTCTTTATTTTTAATTTATCTATAATTAGACTTTAGAATTACTATAAGTAGACAAAATTTACATATGGAAAGTTAATATTAAACCAATATCACTCGCAGTTATAGTTATTGTTATCAAAAAATGATCTAAAATAGATAAATTTATCCATAATTCTTTTATATTCTTCTTTAATGGGTTTTCTGGATAAATCTTTTATGTATTATGTAGAGAATCTTAATAAGACATCCTGCTTGATAAGATAGTAGAAAGTTTAAGTGACTATTAAGATAGATTGGTTAGTTAAAGAAGTTATTCCCCATATTCCGATTCAAAATCCTTTATGTCTTCATAAAGTGTACTAAACGACTTTTCTATTAGATCTTTTCCTTTCCTTGTTAGTTTTAAAAGTGTTTTCCTTTTGTCTCTTGGATCTGATTCCTTTGAGATTAAACCTAATCCGGATTTTCCTAATCTGTGATACCTACTTAAATAATCCGTCAATCTTGAAGCACTAGCTTTGCTTATATTGAAGTGTTTTTCAATATTCTGTTTATGGCAATTTTTATAGGTTGCTACGAACCAAAATACTGCCATTGCTTGTAGAGGAACATCCTGCGAATCGTCCAATTTCATGAACATATGAAGGACTCGTAAAAGATTATACGATTCGTTATCTATCTTTAATAATCCTTCTAACTTAGCTTGCGTCATTTCTTTTTTAATTTTTTAAAGACAAATTTATACCTGAATATTCCTATTGATCCATGGGTGGATAAGTTTTGTTAATTCTATAATATTAAATAATCATTTAAAAGTCATATAAAAGTTATTACATCAAGTAATTATCAGGTATTGAAGTTAAAATAATTATTTTATTGCTTTCGCATATTCAATGTTATAAATATATTTTCCCCATTGCCATCTCTAACGTCGATTTCGTCATGGAAGGATGAGATTTAAGCGTAAAGCACTCCAAATCAAAGGATCATTGAAAAATAAACGTTTTTGTTGCCATCCTCCCAAAAAAGTTCCTTAATTAGCTAATCTTATTTTTTAAAAATCTATTTTTAATATATGCAAGAGAATTAAGTTTCAGATAATGAATTTTGTCAATAGATAAATAGAAAAAGATATCTACGTAGATTAACTACTACTATTACTTTTTGAACTTATAGACAAATGACTAGAGAGTTGAAGAATTATTCTCTAGTCCATTTTTTAGAGATCCTGTTCTTTTTAGGTCTAGTAAAAAAATAAAAAATAACTAATACAGAAAATGGTATTAGCAACATATCAAAATGCATAAGAAATAGAGTACCTTTTTTATAATTAGCTACGAAATGAGATCTAAGCTACTTAACCTTTATTAATTGTTATTTAAGCCATCTCCTTTCTATTTAAAGCTGAAGATAAATTTATTATTTTATAAATAGCTCTTCTATTTTAGATCCCTTTAAAAGAAGCAGGGATATATTACTTCGAGTTAAGTCTAAACAAATTTATAGAATTGCTAGAAAAATTACAAAAAAAAATAGACTCTAACGAATAACGTAGAGCCTGAGTGATGGGGATTTCTATCATGGCAAATTAATGAGAATAATACAACCCCAGAAATAGGTATCATTTTTTACTTACAAACACCATATGTAGTGCTAGGCTTTAAAAAGTTTGGGTGATGGGGATTGCCAAGCAATTTTAAAGGGGGTTACCCTTTTTTTTTTTTAATTTATTTATTCGGGTGGGTTTTAAATTGTTACTCAGAAATAAGTAACTAAAATATTTTAAGTTTAGTTATTTTAATACTTATATTTATATTGTTTCCATTAAAAAAGCCCCTAAAAAGGGACTATATAATTGGTGGCGGGGGGGAGATTTGAACTTCCGACCTTCGGGTTATGAGCCCGACGAGCTACCAGACTGCTCTACCCCGCGTCATATGTATAGCATACATCTGAAAGGGTTCTTTTGTTAATTCTTTAGGATTCTTGGAATTTTAATTGACCTTTTACTTCTATTTGCACACCTTCAGAGAATTTTAAAATCTTATCTTCTATATCTTTTATTCTTAAATCAGAAATCCATTCTAACTGTTTTAATAAATGAAGACTAACTGCATGCTTGGCTCTTTTTGAACCATCTTCAACTTTTAATGCAAGTCCTATTCCTTCTTTCACCTTGCATAGACATTGTATGCCTTCAGCTCCGCCCTTACTTATAACTTGTCCGTGAGAAGCTTTAATTATCTCAGTATCAAATTTATTCTTATCGCTTATCATTATAGGGTCGCGTGTTATTGATCTACTTATTTGTTCTAATTCCGCATTATCGGAACTGCTTAAGAGAGCATATAACTTAGCCATTTCAATTAATTTCATATAGAGTGTCGGTGCTCCGCAGTCATCAAGTTCTGCGCAAATCTCAGATAAAGGAATTTCAAGCAATTCTGAAATTATCCTAAATATTTCTTTTTGAAGAGGGTGATCTCTTCTTAAATAACTATCTAAGGGTAAATTCAATTTTTTACATGTTGCAAGAAAAGCTGCATGCTTTCCAGAACAATTATGCTCAAGTGGACTTTTGCTTAATTTAGGACATTTTAAGTAATTTATATCAATATCAAATGCCCATAGGATTTTAAAGGCTTCTCTCGTATGCATTTTAGATCCACTATGAGATCCACATGCTAAAGCTATGGACTTAGATGAGTTATTGATTTCTGATGCAGCTCCACTGCTCAAAAAAGGTATGGCCTGAAAGGGTTTTAATGATGATCTTATAAAACTTTTGTATTCTGGATTCCCAGCACACATCAAAACTCTACCTTTTTTATCGCTAATTACAGCATGAATTTTATGGATAGATTCAAGATTTGAACCCCTCATTAATGTTGCTTGTAAAGGGGGATTGTTAGATGTATAAAGATTTTTAAAATTAGAATTCATTTAGATAATTTTGTATTGAAATATTAATATTCCTGATAAAACTATTATTAAAATACAAGATGATATTTGTGTTAGGTTTTTTAATATAGGTTTTACTTCTACAGATGCTATTAGAGATTCTTTCTCTTTTAAAATTAAAGGCTTGATCCATATTTGACCATCATACCAACCAGATTCTTCATACTCTACTTTTTCAGAGTTCAGTCTTTTAAATATATGATTCCAACCAAGATATAACCTCATAGTTATTAGTAGCGGTATTGATAAGCTACTAAGAAGACTTAATAAGATGTACTTAAGAAGAAAGGTTTTGAAATATATACTTCCAGATGCAATAAGTAAAAACAAAACAAAAGTAAATATCCAAAATTTTATTAATATGATGGAAAGTAATTTTTTTGATTTTGGCCAAGAAAATATTTTTGATTTTGATAATTCAATAAATTCGTTGGTTGGCTGTTGTTCTTTTGGAACTGGGCATGTAAATTCACTCATTAAAAATAAATTATGGAAAATCTAAATTATCTCCATTACTCCAAAATGATTCTAGATCATAAAAAGTTCTTATATCTGGCTGAAAAATATTTACTATCAAGTCGCCATAATCAAGTAAAGCCCATTTTGCTTCGTTAACCCCCTCTTTTCTAATTGGCTCAATTTCAGCCTTCTCTCTTAATTCGACTTCTACGGAGTTAGTTATTGATCTTACTTGTACATCAGATAATCCTTCGGCAATTAATATCCATTCACTAATAAAAGAAACTTTTTTAATTTTTATCAATTTTATATTTTTAGCTTTTTTCTCATCACATGCTCTAGCGGCCATTAAAACCAATTGTTTATTGTCCATAAACATTTTCGCTTGATACTGATGTTTCTGAACCTTCTTGCTGTGACAATTCTGATCGGGCTTTTTCAGCACTTTTTCTTAATGCATCTAGACGGTCCTCAAAAAAACTTCTTTTTTTCTTCTTTCTTGTTTTTTCAATTAATTCTTTTAATGCTCCGCCAAGACTTTTATAAGCATTAGGAATACTATAACCAAATCTACAAGCAATATCTATAGCTCTTTCATCTGCAAAGATGGCATCCTGGAGCTTCTTTTCAGAATTATTTTTTAAGTATAATCTATATCCTGCAAAACTCGACAACCCAAGAGCAAGTAATAAAAGTAATCCATCTTGTACCCATAACTCACCAATTGCACCCCCCAAACCTATAGCCAGTGCTGCCATTTCCCAACCATCTCTGGGTATAGTGTCATTCTGTATTTTCCCTACTTCGTGCCAAAACAACAGGTTCCTATGGTCAATTGCAAAATTATCCCATTCATCTAAATCTATTTGGATTTCAACTTCGTCACGACCAATTTCTTCTAGATTTATAAGTGGGGGGTCTATAGCTGCTGCTGCTTCTACAAAAACCCAACTTTCATTCTCTGGAGGCAACAAACTTTTTAGTCGCTGAAGTTCGCTCATAAAAAATAATTTTCTATCAATACTATAGAAACAAATGTTGCTTTTCAAGTAACTTGATTAACATCTGATGATTTATAAGTAGCATGAAATAAATGAAATTTTGTAATTATGCCTCAAAGAGGTGATCTTAAAAGAATCCTTATTCTAGGTTCAGGTCCAATTGTTATAGGACAAGCATGCGAATTTGATTATTCTGGGACTCAAGCTTGTAAAGCTTTAAGAAAAGCCGGCTATGAAATTATATTGATTAATTCAAATCCTGCATCAATAATGACTGACCCTGATATTGCTAATAAAACTTATATTGAACCATTAACTCCTGAAATAGTATCCCAAATTATTTTAAAGGAAAAGCCTGATGCTATTCTCCCTACTATGGGAGGACAGACAGCGTTGAATCTTGCTGTTAAATTATCTGAGTCAGATTTTCTGAAAAATAATAATGTTGAATTAATAGGAGCTAATTTAAAAGCTATTAATAAAGCTGAAGATAGAAGATTATTTAAAGAGTCGATGACGAAAATAAATGTTAATGTATGCCCTTCTGGAATCGCTTCTAACATAACAGAAGCGAAGGAAGTCTCTAAGGAAATAAACTCATTCCCTTTGATAATAAGACCTGCTTTTACATTAGGCGGAGGTGGTGGTGGAATTGCATATAATCTTGAGGAATTTGTTGAACTTTGTAAAACAGGTTTAGAAGAGAGTCCTAGTAATCAAATATTGATTGAGAAATCACTTATAGGGTGGAAGGAGTTTGAATTAGAGGTGATGAGAGATACTGCTGATAACGTAGTTATTGTTTGCAGTATTGAAAATCTTGATCCAATGGGTGTTCATACTGGTGATTCTATTACGGTTGCACCCGCTCAAACTCTTACAGATAAGGAATATCAAAGACTAAGAGATTTTTCTTTGAAAATCATAAGAGAGATAGGAGTTGAAACAGGAGGAAGTAATATTCAATTTGCAATAAATCCTAGAAATGGAGATGTTATCGTTATTGAAATGAATCCACGTGTAAGTAGATCTTCAGCTTTGGCAAGTAAAGCTACTGGATTTCCTATAGCAAAGATTGCAGCTTTATTATCTGTTGGTTTTACACTTGATGAAATTGTTAATGATATTACAAAAAAAACACCTGCATGCTTTGAACCTTCTATTGATTATGTTGTCACTAAAATTCCTAGGTTTGCTTTTGAAAAATTTAAAGGTTCCTCAAAAACCTTAACTACTTCAATGAAATCTGTTGGAGAATCAATGGCAATTGGCCGCTCATTTGAAGAATCTTTTCAAAAAGCTTTAAGATCTTTAGAAATAGGTATCTTTGGCTGGGAATGTGATGCTCTGGATGAATTTATCAATGAGAATGATTTGAAGAATAGTTTGAGAAACCCTACAGCTGAAAGAATTCTTTTAATAAAAAAAGCTATGCAGCTAGGTAAAACAAACTCATTTATAAATGAAGTTACAAATATAGATTTGTGGTTTATTGAGAAACTACGTAATATTTTTAATTTTGAACAGCAATATTTAAAGAGTAGAGAACTTAATGATATAGATAGAGATACTATGTTACAGGCAAAACAAATAGGCTTTTCAGATCAACAAATTGCAAATTTAACTTACTCTGATTTTTTCAATGTCAGACAACATAGAAAAGATTTAAAAATTGTTCCAGTTTATAAAACAGTTGATACTTGTTCTGCTGAATTCTTGTCTTCAACGCCTTATCATTATTCAACTTATGAAGAGTCTTATATAAATTTAAATTCACATATTTTTGATGATGAGATTTTTACTAAAAATGATAATCAATTTAAAAAAATCATGATTCTAGGAGGAGGTCCTAACAGGATTGGTCAAGGCATAGAATTTGATTATTGTTGTTGTCATGCTTCTTATCAAGCTTCTAGAAATGGATGCAAAACTATAATGGTTAATAGTAATCCTGAAACCGTTTCAACTGATTACGATACCAGTGATATTTTATATTTTGAGCCAGTAACTTTGGAGGATGTTCTAAATATAATAGAAGCTGAGAAGCCATATGGTTTAATTGTTCAATTTGGAGGACAAACCCCTTTAAAATTATCATTGCCTTTATTTGAATGGTTAAAAACAAAAGATGGATTTAAAAGTGGTTCAAAGATTCTTGGTACTTCACCAATCTCAATTGATTTAGCGGAAGATAGAGAGGAATTTACTAACATCCTTGAAGAATTAGATATTAGACAGCCTCTAAATGGTATTGCACGCACACAAGATGAAGCACAAACTGTAGCAAAAAATATTGGCTTCCCTTTAGTTGTAAGGCCTTCTTACGTTTTAGGTGGTAGGGCTATGGAAATTGTTAAAAACGAAAATGAATTATCTAGATATATTTCTGAAGCAGTTAAAGTCTCTCCTGATCATCCAATACTTTTAGACCAGTATTTGAATAATGCTATTGAGATAGATGTTGATGCATTATGTGATTCAAATGGTTCGGTTGTAATTGCTGGCCTTATGGAACATGTCGAACCTGCTGGTATACATTCTGGTGATTCAGCATGCTGTCTTCCCTCAATTTCTCTTTCAAAAGAAACATTAGAAACTGTAAAAAAATGGACAAAATTAATTGCTAATAGATTAAATGTTGTTGGCTTAATTAATTTGCAATTTGCAGTAACTAATTTAAATAATAAAGAAAATAAACTATTTATTCTTGAGGCAAATCCTAGAGCTTCTAGAACTATACCATTTGTTTCCAAAGCGATAGGTAAGCCGATTGCAAAATTGGCAACACAGTTAATGCAAGGTTATACGTTAGAGGATGTAAATTTTACTAAAGAATTTATTCCAAAATTTCAGGCAGTTAAGGAAGCTGTTTTACCTTTTAAGAGGTTTCCAGGTTCTGACACACTCCTTGGTCCAGAAATGCGATCTACAGGAGAAGTAATGGGTTTAGCCAAGGATTTTGGTATTGCTTACGCTAAGTCAGAATTAGCGGCTGGTAATGGAGTCCCATCTAAGGGGGTAGCTTTTTTATCTACTAATGATTTAGATAAAGTAAATCTTGAATATATTGCTAGACAATTATTAATTTTAGGTTTTAAATTGATTGCTACAAAGGGTACTTCAGCATATTTATCTAATTTAGGAATAGAAGTCGAAGAAGTTTTGAAAGTTCATGAAGGTAGACCAAATATTGAGGATCTTATTCGTTCAGGACTTATTCAATTAATTATTAATACTCCAGTAGGATCTCAAGCCCTTCATGACGATGCCTATCTTAGACGTGCTGCTTTAGAATATAATATCCCAACATTTACAACTATACCTGGGGCTAATGCCGCTATTAAAGCAATAAAATCCTTAAGTCTAAATAAGATTGATACTTTCTCTCTGCAGGAAATTCATAACTCTTAAAATTTACCCAATGTTCTTAAGTTTCTCTTTCAGTTGATTTGCTAAAGAGGTTCTACTTATTGATAATAATCTCAAGGTATCTTCATACATTTTTAATTGAGTCTCGGCTATCTGTAATCCTTTTATAGTTTCTTTAATATCACTTGATAAATCATTAATTAAGTATTTTTTCCCCTCAAATGTCAAAATAGGGTTACTATTCTCTGTTGTGTTTTCCTTCATGATTTTTTTAT
>QCPB01000005.1 GCA_003209795.1 Prochlorococcus sp. AG-436-C05 | reverse complement strand
AGAAGCATCTATTTCTGCAGGAATAAATTTAATCTTCAAAAACCAATTAAAGTCTATAGAGATAGTTAATGGGCATCTGGAATCTACCTTGGATTCTGGGGATAAAATCCTAACTAATAATATTCTTATTGCTACAGGTAGAGAGCCAAATCTTCTACCTTTAAATTTAGATTTTTTAAATCTAAAGATGGATGGCCCATATGTAGATGTTGATGAACTTAATCAAACAAGCAATGCTAATATTTTTGCAGTTGGCGATATCATAAATAAACCAAACTTAACTCCAGTAGCAATAGAACAAGGCAGAGTTTTTTCGGATAACTTTTTTAATGACCAAAAAAGAAAAGTAAATTATGAATATATCCCTAAAGCCGTTTTTACTATTCCAGAAATTTCAACAGTTGGCTTAAGTGAGCAAAGAGCGAAAGAGATTTACTCTGATAAAAATATAAAAATTTTTAAATGTAAATTTACGCCTATGTCTAATACTTTTAAAGAGAATAAATCAAAATGTATGTTAAAGATTGTAGTTGATAAACTAACTGACAAAGTACTCGGATGCCATATGTTTGGGGAAACATCATCTGAGATTATTCAAATGGTATCAATTGCATTAAACTCAGGTATAACAAAAAAAGACTTTGATATTACTATGGCTTTGCATCCAACTATCTCAGAAGAGTTCGTGACTATGTATGGCTAAAATTATGATTTAGAAATTTTTAATTTTTCTTGAGCAAAGAGAATCATTGTAAGTAATGAAAAGTAAATAAACAAACCTATCCTTAATTGAGAAAGATAATTAAATTCATTTAAAAAAAGTATCTTATCGAGTATGTAAAAAATATAAAGATTTAGCAAAATAAATCCTTCAATTCTGGTAATTTCTCCTTTGCTCCAGAAAATTGGCAAGCATGCAAAGGTAGTTAAAACCATAAAAGGTAGGTCAACTTTTATTAGGCTTTGATCAATTACTAAGCCTTTAGATCCTGAAAAAATACTGCAACTTCCAAGGATTAGAAGTTGATTCAGCAAATTGCTTCCTATTATATTCCCAATCGCAAGATCAGTTTTACCTTTAAATGCTGCAATTATAGAAGTTATTAATTCTGGTAAAGATGTTCCAGTAGCTAAAATGGTTAAACCAATAACAATTTCATTGACTCCTAATAGAGTAGCAAGCGTTTGAGAACCATTTACTAAAATTCTTGAACCAAAGCTTAAAAGCAATATTCCCAATATTAACTTCATTAAAATATTTAGCTTTCCTTCGTAATTTTCTTTAAATTCCTCTATATCTGGTTCTGCATCTTTTGTATCCTCTTCTTTCTCATTGATGGTATTAATTTCCCATATTGTATTTAAGACAAAACATAATATTAGAAAGATCCCTGCCTGAAATGTTAATAGGCCTGTTGATGACATTGCCCAAACAGCACAAGAAATAGCCATTAAAAGAGGTACATCTCTTCTGACTATTCTGCTTTTTACCTTAAGAGGTGTTATCAATGAGCTTATACCTAAAACTACAAGAACATTAAAAATATTGCTTCCTATTACATTGCCAGCCGCAAGAGAATCACTGCCTTTAAAAATTGAACTTAGGCTTACCAACAACTCAGGAGAGCTTGTACCGAGTGAAACAACTGTTAATCCAATTACTATTTGAGGTATTCCTAAAATTAAAGATAAATTTATGGCTCCTTGAATAAAGAACTCTCCTCCTGCAAAAAGTAAAACCACTCCTATTATTATTTCTATTATTGGAAATAAAAAATCACTCATATTTAAGCTTTTGTTTAGATACTTAAATCTTTAATAATTGACTAATAACTATCCTCGAATATCTATAATTTATTGTCAAATTTAATTTGCTGTTAAAATTGATTAAATAGTAAAAATTTTGAAGACATTAACCATATTAAAACCTGATGATTGGCATTTACATTTAAGAGAAGGTCTTGTATTAAAAAATATCATTCATTTTACTTCAGAATATTTTGGAAGAGCTATCGTCATGCCAAATACTAAAACTCCCATAACATCGATTGATAGTGCTATCTCTTACAAGAAATCTATTAAAGAAGCTTTACCAGAAAGTTCTAAGTTTGAACCATTAATGACAATGTATCTTACTGATGAAACTGATAAAGGTGAACTAATAAATGGTTTTAAAAATAACGTCTTTTTCGCAGCTAAATTATATCCTGCTAATGCAACAACAAATTCCAGTTATGGAGTTAAGAGAATAGAAAATCTTTATGAGATTTTTGAATCAATGCAAGATTCTGGAATGCCTCTTCTGATTCATGGAGAAGTAACTGATTCTGAAGTAGATGTATTTGATCGAGAAGAAGTATTTATAGATAGAGAACTTTTACCGATAACCCAAAGATTTCCAAAATTAAAGATTGTTTTAGAGCACATAACTACATCTTATGCAGTAGATTTCGTCCAAGAAAATAATATTGGAGCTACTATTACGCCTCATCATTTGCACATAAATAGAAATGCAATGTTTTTTGGAGGTTTAAATAGTGATTTTTATTGTTTACCAGTTGCTAAGAGAGAAAATAATAGACTTTCGTTAAGGAAAGCCGCAACAAGTGGGAAAGAATGTTTTTTCTTGGGAACAGATTCTGCTCCTCATTTAAGAAAGTGGAAAGCTTTTTGTGGATGTGCAGGCATTTTTAATTCGCCAGTAGCAATAGAGAGCTATTTGACAGTATTTGAAGAGGAAAATTCGCTGGATAATTTTGAGAAGTTTGCAAGTTTAAATGGCCCTAATTTTTATAACTTGCCTCCAAATAAAGAAAAACTAAGGTTGGTATCTAGGCCAAATAAGATTTCAGAATTTGTCAATGTAATTGAAGAAAAAAATATTGTTGGAAAAATAAAACCTTTTCATGCAGGCGAAACTTTAAATTGGGAAGTTGAAGGAATAATTAATTAAAAACTTAAATTTAATTCAACCATTCAAGAAAAGTGTAAATATTCAATCTAGTAAAATAAAGAATAAAGTATCAGTTTAAAATCCTGTCTTCCCAATCATACCAGTACTCTAAGAGAATTTGTTTAGTCTTAAAATAAAAAAGAAGCTCGAGTTAAAAGTTCTTTGATCTATTTTGCCAATATTTAATTTATTTTTTCCCAGAGGAGTGATATCCTTTTTAAATTAAGAGGAAAAAATGTTAAAAAATTAAAAATTTTTTTTAACCCCTTTTAAGTAGCCATTTAAGTAAATCCATATTAATGCACCTAACTGAAGAGGTAAAAAACTTAACATTGTATATATAGGATGTAGTTGATCATGAGGGGAATATCCATAACTTAAAAATGTTAAGCATGCTGCAAGTATTAGGAATGTAAAGGAAGTTTTACTTTTGTTGTTTTTCATTAGAACCAACCCTTTTTATTATCAATATATGTTCTTTTGAATTCTTCGGGAGTCTTAGTTAAGAGCATAATACTTTCAATAAGTGCCAATATAGATGTCACAGCCAAAGCACCTCCGCAAGTAATTATTCCTCCAAGTATTGAAACTCCTAAATATATGAGCCCCTCCTTTGTGTAACCTAATACAAATTTATGAGCCCCAAAAGCACCAAAAAATAGCCCTAGAAGACCTGATGTTAATCTTTTGCTTTTGATTTCATCCCAAGTTGGGTCTGAATATTGAGAAGTAGAAGGTTGAGAGCTTAATGAAGTAACTTCTGCTTTTAATGCTTCGATTTCTTTTTTCTTTTTTAATTCATTGAGCTCTTCTTTTAAAGAATTAATTTCCTCTTTGGAACTATTCTTTTCTTCAGGATTGTCAGTCATCTTTTTGTGTTTGATTAATGAATATATTAGTAATGCAATAACTTAATCTGTTTTTTATAAAGTTACTGAATTACTAAATAATGTATAAATCATATAATTATAGACCATCGATTAACTAATCATAAATTTTTATATTAAAAAGAAATTGTTTTATAAAAAAGTTCTTTATTCATTTTTAGTTATGAATCCTAAACAATTGAACAAACTTGTTCATGCAAATTCTAATAAAACAAGTGAATAAAATCTTTATAATTTAAAGATCTTAACTAGTCTCTGCGGATTACAGATTTCAAGTAATCCAACGAGTCTACAAAATTCATAATCATCACTTTTTACATCAAAATTTGTGCAAGTTTACAATAAAAGTTACAATAAAAAAGCTGAAAAGCCTTGGGAGTGTGGCGGAATTGGTAGACGCGCCGGACTTAAAATCCGTCGAGCGATTTAGCTCGTGGGGGTTCAAGTCCCCCCACTCCCATTATTAAACTATTTGTTTTTAGTCCTTACGATGACTCTCGAAAATTGTTATATTTTAATCAAGAAAATCAAGGATTTATAATGGAAAGTATTTTTAATAATTCATTCGCTACTTTAGTTACCTACGTTGGAGTTTTTTCTATATATTTATTAGTTGTCCCATTAATACTTTTTTACTGGATGAATAATAGATGGAATTTTATGGGCAAATTCGAGAGATTAGGAGTTTATGGATTAGTATTTCTTTTTTTTCCTGGTTTAATTTTGTTTTCTCCATTTTTGAATCTTAGGTTAAAAGGAGATAGCAAAGGGTAAATAATTGACTAAAGGTAAAGTTGTACAAATTGGTTTATTAATTTCATTATTAGGAATACTAAGTTATGGATTAGCACCACAATTTGGTGCTGATAACTTTACAGCTAGTACTATTTCAAGTTTTATCCTGATTTCGATTGTAATAACTTGGGTCTCTTCTTATGTTTATAGAGTTGTAAACGGAAAAATGACTTTTATGGAACAAAGGAAGCGTTATAGAAAACAATATGAAAAATTTTTCAATGATAAACTAGAAACAAAATTCAATGCATTGTCAAAGGAAAAACAGAAAGAACTAATGGAAGATTTAGAATGAAATACATAATATTCTCAAAGGATTATTAAATAAAAAATTTCAGAAATTTATGCAAGAAATCAACAAAATTACAATGGATAAAAATGAAACTTTATCAAAAATAGATAAAAAGTTTAATGAGTTAAAGATTAACAATAAATTAGCTTTGATGCCTTTCGTAATTGCAGGTGATCCAAATATTGCAACCACATCAGAGATTTTATTAAAGTTGCAAGAAAAGGGAGCTGATCTGATTGAATTAGGAATTCCATATAGTGACCCTCTTGCAGATGGTCCGGTTATTCAACTGTCGGCCTCACGTGCTTTAAAGTCAGGAACTACACCAAGAAAAGTTATCCAATTATTGGACTCTTTAAAAAGTAAACTAAATATCCCAATAATACTTTTTACTTACTTTAATCCTTTATTAAGTTTTGGTTTTGAAGAATTTTGTAAGATGGCATCCAAAGCTGGAGTCTCGGGATTAATAATTCCTGATCTTCCTTTAGAAGAAACTTATAAATTTTCTAAAATAGTTGGCAGTTATTCTATGGACTTAATCTTATTGGTCGCTCCAACTACGCCTCTCGAAAGAATGAAAATAATATGCAATAAGACAAAAGGGTTTACTTATTTAGTAAGTGTTACAGGTGTTACAGGTGAGAGAAACGAAATGGAAAATAGAGTAGAAAATCTTATTACTAAATTAAAAGAAATCAGCCCTAATCCTGTTGCAGTTGGCTTTGGAATATCTTCTCCCGAACATGTTAATAAAGTTAGCAAATGGGGGGCAGATGGAGTAATTGTGGGCAGCGCATTTGTAAAAAGAATTGCTAGTTGCAATGAAAAAGAAGTCGTTAATCAATTAGGGGATTTTTGCGAAGAAATGCGTAAAGCAGCTGATCTATAAATCAGAATCTAAATTGTGTATATTAATTTGATTGTAATAACTTCATAAATAGAAGTTTTATTAGCATTGTATTTACTATAAATGTTAATTATTACTTTTATTCAGAAGGTAATAATCTTATTTGCTTTCTGCCTAACTTTATTTTATATTCGTCACCTGGTTTTAAATCTAAAAGAGCTGTATAAGCCTTCCCTATCAATAAATTTCCATTCCCTTGGACTGTAGCAGTATAACTTAGTTTTCTTCCTCCTTTCCCTATCCCAGCAACATTACCACCACCCATTTTCATTCCTTTAGCTTCAAGGAGAGCCTTGTAATAAGCTGTATAATTTAAGCGAGGCTCTCCATTCCGTTTTGTGGTCACGTATCCACAAGCACGACATTGCTCTGACTCGCTAAGCCCTTCAACTTCTTTGAATTTAGCAAGAAGTTCACTACCAGTGAGCATAATTAGTTAAAAGAAAGTTCTTCTTAAATAACATAGCAATTTGTATGTAATTTGTGCAATTATTAATTATATATTTATTCAATTAGTTATCTTTTTAAAATGGAAAAGTTTGTAGTATTTGGTAAGTACTGTGAAGATGCAATTAATAAAAGAGAATCATTTCGTGATGAACATCTTAATAGACTTAAAATTTTAAAAGATAGAGATATTTTAGTTACTTTAGGGCCAACAAAATGTACAAAATATTTATTTGGCATTTTTAATGCTAATGATGAAAGTCAAATTAGAGATCTTATTGAGGAAGATATTTATTGGAAAAAAGGTATATGGATTAATTATGATATTTATCCATGGATAAAGGCTTTTTGAATATAATTTCTAATTTTAAAAAAATAATAAGTTTCAATTTTTGTTACTATAAAAACTGAAATATGAATTTTTAAAATTACAAATTTTGTTACTTTACTAATTTAAAGAATAATATGTTTTGGTAATTAGTTTATTAAAATAAATAATATTTCTTGAGATGTTTTTTAAAAAAAATAAGTAATTTTTAAGCAAAAAATGGCCTTTTAATTAATTAATTATTCACCAGTGTCTTGCTTTATTTGGTTTACTAAGGAGTCGATATCTAATTGATTATATGGTGTTGTTTTGTTTGTCTCTTGAGAATAAGTTTTACTATTATTTACCAAATTTTGTTCGATTTTAATGAGATTCTTTGCAATATTGAAGATCCCTCCTTTTTTATGAAATTCTTTAAATTTTTGAACAATTTCAGATGTTCTACTCGATTTGATATTTAATTCATTAGCTAGATCTTTTTGATTAAATCTATGGGATCTTAACCAATCTTTAATAAAAGCTATAAGTTCTTTTTCTTCTTGCTGGGATAGTTTACTCATTTAATAAAACGGGAATAATTTATTAAGCTTTCTTTCTGCTCTTATTCTTATTGAAGGGGTCATATATTTACTCCATATACTTAATACTGCGGTAAGGGCAACAAGATCATCACTAAACCCAACTAAAGGCATGAAATCAGGAAAAAGGTCAAAGGGCATAATTAGATAGGCTATTACAGTCATTAAGGAAACTCTTACATGTGCTGGAGTATGTGGATCTATGGCCATTTCTAAAACTTCTAAAGCTGTCTTGGCAATTGTTCTCCCGGCCTTAATTAGAACTTTTCCAATGATGTTTTCATCAATTGATGAACTTTCTAAAACTTCAGCATCATAAATTTTTTCTTTGTTATTGTAAAACTCCTCTTTCATATTTTATATATATTCATTTTTTGATTAAATACTTTTTAGCTACACGTATCAACCAATCCATTCTGAATTCCTGCTTTTCGTAGCTTTCTTAATGCTCTTTGCACCACTTGCCTACAATATTCTCTACTACAACTCATATGTCTTGCAACTTCTGCTAAAGTTCTCCACTCATTTGAACCGTCTAAACCAAACCTCAAACTTACTATCCTTCTTTCCTTTTCAGTTAAATTGGCTTTATCTAATAATTGCCAAGCAGATGATGACCTTTCAGCTAGTTCTGCTAATTCCATAGGAGGGGTTTGATCACTAGGTAGAATGTCAACTAGCTCGGAGGGATCTGACTTCGATTTAACTGTTCCTTGAAGGCTAACCGTAATACTCCTCAATTCACACGAAAGTAGTTCATCTATCTCCTCTTTTGTGATTTTCATTTCTTTAGCTAGCTCATCGCTAGTAGGAGGAATGCCCTTAAGTTGAATTAGTTTTGACTTTGCTGATCTTAATTTCGTTAATTTTTCATTGATATTAACGGGTATCCTAATGGTTCTACTTTGAGTTGATAATGCCCTATTTAGGCCTTGTCTTATCCACCAATAAGCATAAGTTGAAAATCTGTGCCCTCTAGAAGGATCATATTTTTCTACAGCCCTTGTAAGGCCTAAGGTCCCCTCCTGGATCAAGTCGAGTAAATCTAATCCTTTACCTTGATATCTTTTGGCAAGGTTAACTACTAATCTTAGGTTGGATGTAATCATTTCATTCTTAGCTTTCTCTCCAATTTTGATTTTTCTTTTCTCTTCGTCTGAATATTCACAGTCTGGCCCCTTCCCACCTGCAGTTTGACATCTATTAATAAGAACTACCATATCTTGGACTTTTCTGCCCATGGTGAGTTCTTTCTCTGGAGTCAAAAGTTGATGACGTCCTATTTCTCCAAGAAAATCGCTTAATGAACTCACGATTTACTCCCTTAGTAATATATTTAACTTAGAGTTAATTCTTTAATAAGCTATACCTGTAATAATTAATTAATAATTAATTAATAATTAATAATTAATTTTTCAAAATTTCTCAATGTATTTTTGCAACTAATTAAGCAAAATTGAGAATTCAAAAATTTATTTTCCTCTTCTGGATTCAAGAACGGAAAGAACATCTCTCCATTCAACTCCATTATGCAAAAGGGCTACTTGAAGATGATATATTAAGTCAGCAGCTTCATTGGAAATTGAATGCTTGTCTTTATCTTTGCAAGCCATTATAAATTCAGCTGATTCTTCTCCAATTTTTTTTAGGATAGTATTACTTCCTTTTGTTAATAAATAATTTGTATAACTTTTTTCTTTAGCACTTCTTGATCTTTCATTAAGAGTATTAAATAATTCAGAACAAATATTAGAAAATGGGTTTGTTTTTTTTTCTTTTTTATTAGTTACATTATTGTCTATTTCATTGAAGAAACAACTTTTTTCTCCAGTATGACAAGCTCCTGAACCCTTCTGTTCTATAGATAGAACAATTGCATCATTATCGCAATCAAATCTTATTTCTTTAAGTAATTGAATGCTGCCGCTTGTAGCTCCTTTTCTCCAAATCTCAGATCTTGATCGACTCCAATAATGCACATTTTTTGTCTCAAGTGTTTTTATTAATGATTCTTTATTCATCCAGGCAAGCATAAGAATTGATCCGTCTAACCAATCTTGTGCTATTGCAGGGATTAATCCATAATTATCAAAGTGAAGATCTTCAATCGAAAAATTTGTTGAATAAGCCATTATGTTTAAGTTGTTAAACCCTATCCACTTTTTGTTACTTCAAATTATCCTAACAGTTAATTGATGTTTATTCATTCTTTGAAATTTTCTTGCAGCAAAAGTTATGAGGATTTTCCTTGTTCTCATAGACAATGGCAACATGAAGGTCACTGTAGATTTGTTCATGGCTACTCAAGAGCATTTACTTTTTGGTTTACTGCAAAAGAATTAGACCTAAATGGTTTTGTCGTTGATTTCTCAAGTCTTAAACCCCTCGAAAAGAAACTTAAGGAACAATTTGATCATACTTTTTTGATAAATAAGAATGACCCATTGTTGAATTACTGGGAAAAATTACATCACTTAGAGGCTTTAGATTTAAGAATTATGGATAATGTAGGAATGGAATTTACCTCTAAATTGATTTGGAAATGGGCAAACGAATACTTGAAAGATAAAGATAAGGGAAGGACATGTTGTTGGAAAACTGAGTCAAAAGAAAATAAATCTAATAAAGCTAGTTATGAGAAAGTTCCAGATTGGTTCAAATTCTAGATTGATAATATTGAATATATAATTACTAAAATCAGTTTTAAATTATTAATCAACTGATATTTTCCCTCCCTTTAAAGAAACGATAATCTCTTTTTTATGTAAATAATTGTTTTCCAAAATATTCTTTGCAATTTTAGTCTCAATTTCTTTTTGAATAATCCTTCTCAATGGTCGTGCCCCATAATTGATGTCAAAACTACCTTTAACCAATTCGGGAATTACATCTTCTGTAATTTTCAATATTAAATCCTTTTTGAAAAGCCTATTTTCTAAATTCTTTAGCTGAATTCTTGCAATTTCTTTTAATTCATGGAATTCCAAATTTTTAAAAATTACTATTTCATCAAGCCTATTTAGAAATTCGGGCTTAAAGAATCTTCTTAATTCGGAATCTATAATCTTTTTAATTTCATTCGCATCTTCATTTCTGACAGATAAATCATTTATGGATTGACTACCTAAATTGCTAGTGAGAACAATTATTGAGTTTTTAAAGCTAATAGTGCGACCTTGCCCGTCTGTAATTATTCCATCATCAAGAACTTGCAAAAGAATATCTAATAAATCTTTATGCGCTTTTTCTATTTCATCTAGAAGTATCAATGAATATGGATTTTTTCTTACAGCTTCTGTTAATTGACCTCCTGATTCAAAACCTATGTATCCAGGTGGCGGACCTATAATTTTGCTAACAGAATGTTTCTCCATAAATTCTGACATATCAAGCCTTGTGATCGAGGAATTTGAATCAAATATTGTTTTTGCAGTAACCTTACTTAGTTCTGTTTTACCAACACCTGTTGGTCCTAAAAATAAGAAACTAGCCAATGGCCTATTTGGGTCGTTTAATCCTGTTCTAGATCTCTGAATAGCTTCTGCTACTGCAGATATAGCCCTATCCTGACCAATAATTTTTTCTTTAAGAATTAATTCGAGTTTTAGAAGCTTATCTTTTTCAGATTGTTTGAGATTATTTACTGGAATAGAAGTCCATTTCGATACAACTTCGGCAATATCATCAGAGGTTACTTCTTGTCTTAAGAGGGTTTTCTCACCATTCTTATGGGAATTGACTAGACATTCACTTTTGTTAGCTAATTTTTTTTGTAAGGAATTTAAAGTACCAAACTCTAATTCTGCAGCTTTGTTTAGATCAAAGCTTCTTTTTGCTTGATCTACTTGTAATTGTATAGATTCAATTTCCTCTTTTAAATTACTAATCTCATCAATTTCATTTTTTTCTTTTTCCCATTGAGCATTTAACCCTGTTTGTTTATTCTTGAGTTCTGTAAGTTCATTATTAATGATTTTTAATCTCTCATGAGAGAAGTTATCTGTTTCCCTATTTAGGGATAATTTTTCCATTTCTAATTGAAGAACTTTTCTATCAATTTCATCAATCTCTTCAGGTTTGGAAGTTATGACCATATTCAATCTTGATGCAGCTTCATCGACTAGATCTATGGCTTTGTCAGGAAGAAATCTATCATTGATATATCTATCGCTTAGGCTTGCAGCTCCAACCAAAGCGTTATCAGAAATTCTTACACCATGATGTACTTCATATCTTTCTCTCAAGCCTCTTAGTATTGAGACAGTATCTTCTACTGAAGGAGCATCAATTTGTATTTTTTGGAATCTTCTTTCTAGAGCGGGATCCTTTTCTATATTTTGTTTATGTTCATTAATCGTAGTAGCACCAATACATCTTAGTTCTCCTCTCGCTAGCATAGGTTTTAAAAGGTTGCTGGCATCCAAAGAGCCTCCACTCGCACCTGCTCCAACTACTGTATGAATTTCATCAATAAAAAGAATAATCTTACCTTCAGATTCTTTCACTTTTTTTAAAACATTTTTTATTCTCTCTTCAAACTCGCCCCTATACTTTGCCCCAGCCACTAATGAACCCATATCTAATGAGATTAATTGTCTTTTTTGTAATGAAGTAGGTACATCACCATTAACAATTCTTTGAGCTAATCCTTCAACTATCGCTGTTTTGCCAACGCCAGGTTCTCCAATAAGAACGGGATTATTTTTTGTTCTTCTGCTTAGTATTTGTATTGTTCTTCTAATCTCCTCATCTCTACCAATAACGGGGTCTAAAATCCCATCACTCGCTGATTGAGTTAAATCAATGCCAAATTTATCTAAAGATTCATTAGAACTATCAAAATCATTTTTATTTTCTGGATCTGATTTCATTTCTTTTAAAGTCTCTAAAAATTCTGGCCCACTTTTTTGATTTAGAATTAGAGAACCATATGAGTCATCATAAATGAAACTGTAAACTAAGTGCTCTGTTGATATCACTACATCATCTAAAGTGATTTTGACTTCATTTGCTTTTAAAAAGATCTTTTGAAGGGTATCGCCAATATATAAATTAGCTTGCTTATTTTTCATTTTTGCCTTTGAATTTAATGAATCAATTATTTCTTTCTCAATCTCTTTTATATTTACATTATTTTTTTTTAATATAACCTTAGTAAGGTTGTCTTGTTTTATAAGAGAAAATAGTAAATTATCAGAATCTACATTTTGTTGGTAATTTTCATAGGCGATTTCTTTAGCAAAAAGAAAATAATCCCAAGCGGAATTTGAAAATTCACTTGGGATTATTTTAATCAAGAAAAAGTTACTTAAAAATAAAAGTATTCATATATTTATTAATACTTTTATTTATGAATATATTTATTGAACGATTACTTTTCCTACCATTCCAGCACCTCTGTGAGGTTCACAATAGTAGTCATAAGTTCCAGCAGCATCGAATGTCTCTGTCCAAGATTCTCCAGGTGAGAAAGCTAGATCAGCATGACTTAATTCTTCATGACCATCGAAAACAGCATTATGAGGAGCTAGTTTATTATTTACGAATTTAACAGAATCACCAGTACTAATGGTCACAGTACTTGGTTCGAATGCAAGCATCCCAGCATCAGTTCCAAGTTTAACCTCAACAGTTTTAGCTGAAACAGATGATATGCCAAGGCCTAAAGTTAAAACTATTGCGAAAAAGCCTGTAAGGATTGAACGTAACATAATTTAAATTTGCTTTATTTTTATATATTACAAGATATTGGTGACTTTAGAGCAATAACTTTAATTGATATTACAGCTTGGTAACTTTGATAATCTTAGAATATCATTTAATGATTTTGCATGACTTTTTAGTGTAAAAGTCTCTGGATTAGTTATGGGGAAATGATTAAAGTCATATTTTTTTATGCTGAAGCTATCCCAGGGAGTGGTTTCTATGGGGAGTATTCTTAATAATAATTTTAAGATTTTTCTAGTAAGAGGTATAGCAAAATATCTTTTCATCTTATTTCTCTTTAAAAGTATATTTATTGCATCATCAATTGAAATAAATCTCTGACCCAATACAAATTTTTTGAAGCCTTTATATTTTGCTTCTTTATGATTTTTAATTAGAAAGCCACAAATTTGAGCAATATCTTTTGCATGTATAAAGTGGAATTTGGAATCAAGTTTTAAAAATCTTGCTAACCAAAGCCATTTCCTAATTTCTTTCAATCCACTTGTTAAATAACTAACTGGATATTTACTATTTTTACCAAGTGTCCCTCCAAAAACCAATGTAGGGAAGACTGCAAATGTTTTGTCCGCAAATGAGCTTTCTCTAAGTCTCTCGAAACATTCATATTTTGTTTTGATATATTCTGTTCCATAAATTAATGATTCCCTCATTAATTCGGTATCTGTATTAAGAATGCTTGCTGTTGAAAAGTAAATTATTTTTTCTAATTTTTTAATATCAAGCATTTTCAGTAATTCTTCAAAAGCTTTTATATTTACTTCATAAGCTCTTTGGGGATCACCCCATGCGGTAGCAGTGTGTATTAAATAATTAACTTGACTAATTTCCTTTTTATATTTATTTGATTCTCTGATGTCACATATGATTAACTTAACCCTTTTATCTCTTTGAACAGAAAGTGGTAACTTATTTCTATCTCTTACCATAAGATAAAGTCTGAATTGCGTGTTTTTTAAAAACCAATCAATTAAATATTGACCAACACATCCATTGGAACCTGTTATTAATAAGTTTTTATATGCCAAGATATTACTAATAAGTTAGTTTTTTACCGTGTTCAAAAAATGTCTGAGCATTCTCTTCTGGAGTTCCAGGTAAAATACCATGACCTAAATTAAGAATATATTTTCTATCTCCTACTTTATTGAACGTATTGTCTATCCTTTCTTTTATTGATTCCTTATTTCCAAATAATATTCCAGGATCAACATTGCCTTGAATTCCAATTCCATTAGGGATTCTTTTGCATGCCTCTTCAATATCTACTGTCCAGTCTAATGAGATTATATCTACTCCAGTTTTAGCCATCCTTTCTATTACTCCAGCACTTCCTGAAATATATAGAATAATAGGGGTTTCGGGGTATTCCTCTTTTACGATGTCAACAACTTTTTTTTGATAAGGTCCAGCAAAGATATCATAATCTTGAGGACTTAATTGGCCTGCCCATGAGTCAAAAATTTGTACAACTTGAGCACCAGACTTTATTTGATATTTTAGATATTCACCTATTGATTTTGCAAAGTGATCAAGAAGTTTGTGAAGTAAATCAGGCTCTTTAAAAGCCATTGATTTTATTAAAGAATAATTTTTGCTGCTTTTCCCTTCAACTACATATGCTGCAAGAGTCCAAGGAGCACCAACAAAACCTAGAACTGTCGCTTCATTATTTACATCTTTTTTTAAAGATGAAAGAACTTGACCAACAAAGCTTAAACTATCACTTGGATTTAATTCTTTTAAATTTTCTATTTGTCTAAGAGTTCTTATTGGTTCTTCTATGATTGGGCCTTTACTTTCTATAATTTCAAAATTTATACCCATCCCTGGAAGAGGTGTAAGAATATCTGAAAAAAGAATCACGCCATCTGGTTTGAAAGCATGAAAAGGTTGCATTGAAATCTCGTAAGAAAGTTCTGGATTTTCAGACCTTTCTCTGAAACTTGGATAACGCTCTCTTAGATCTCTATAAATCTTCATATATCTCCCTGCTTGTCTCATCATCCAGACTGGAGGCCTATTTACTTTATTGCCTAATGCGGCAGATAGTAGCAGTGGTAAATTGTCACCCATTTTCAATTCAATATGTTTTTAAAAAATTTAAAATTCCAACTTAAAAATCTTACAACGCAAAGCTGAGCAAAATCGTTATGTGAACATTTATATGAAGCAATGAGTTAGATAAACTTTTTTATTTCTTTGACTGATGTTTGAAGATACTCACACTTAATGGGGGCAAAGCTAGTTCAAGAGCATTTTCATAATTATGAATATTAAACTTTAAAGTTTCTTTCCCGCCCATATTGCCTTTATTACTTCCTCCGTATCTAGAACCATCTGAATTAAAGATTTCTTTATAGAATCCTTCTAAAGGCACTCCTACTTTATATGAGCCATGAGTATTGGGTGTGAAGTTTGCGACAATAACGAGCCATTCATTGCTATCATTTTCCCTTCTCATAAAACTTATTACAGAATTAGATTTGTCATTACAATCAATCCATTGGAATCCATAAGGATCAAAGTCATTTTTCCATAGTGCAGGTTCATTTTTATAAAGTTTATTTAAGTCATCTACTAAGTTCCTAATACCTTTGTGAGGTTCAAATTCTAATAAGTCCCATTGAAGATCATCCCAAACATTCCATTCTTGCCTTTGACCAAATTCCATCCCCATAAAAATCGTTTTTTTACCAGGATGAGTCCACATATAAGTTAGTAATGCTCTAGTATTTGCATATTTTTTCCAGTCATCACCTGGCATTTTATGTAAAAGATGACTTTTCCCATGAACAACTTCATCATGACTAAGGGCAAGCATAAAGTTTTCTGTGTAATTATAAGTTATTGAAAAGGTCACACTATTTTGATGAAATTGTCTAAACCAAGGATCTATTTCAAAGTAATCGAGCATATCATGCATCCAGCCCATATTCCATTTTAAATTGAATCCTAGTCCTCCTATATCAGTTGGTTTGGTAACCATTGGCCAAGTTGTTGATTCTTCAGCAATAGAAAGTGCACCTGGAAAGTGTTGAAAGAGTACATGATTTGCTTGTTGAAGAAATTTAACGGCTTCTAAGTTCTCATTCCCGCCATTCTCATTAGGTATCCATTCTCCATCTGGACGTAAGTAGTCTCTATACAACATTGAAGCTACAGCATCAACTCTTATTCCATCAATATGAAATTCTTCGAACCAATACACAAGATTTGCTACGAGAAAATTTCTTACTTCATTTCTGCTGTAATTAAAGATCAAGGTGCCCCATTCTTTATGCTCTCCTATGCGTGGATCGCCATGTTCATAAAGATGACAACCATCAAAGAATGCTAGTCCATGTTTATCTTTTGGGAAATGACCAGGTACCCAATCAAGAATTACGCCGATACCTTCTTCATGGCATCTATTTACAAACTCTCTAAATTCATTTGGAGTCCCAAATCTACTAGTTGGAGCATACCAGCCTGTGACCTGGTATCCCCATGAACCATCGAAAGGATGCTCCGAGATTGGCATTAGCTCAATATGAGTAAATCCTCTTTCTTTTACATAAGGAATGAGCTTTTTAGTTAACTCTGGATAAGTTAATAACCTTGTGCCAGGTTTTAAATCTGCTGCGGGGACTGGTTCTCTAGGCTTCCCATCTTTTTCTAAGTATTTATTGTCAGTTGATTCGTGAAGCCAACTTCCTAAATGCATCTCATAAACAGAGATTGGTTTATTAATTTGACTTGAGGAATCTCTATTTGAAATCCAAGAACTATCTTTCCAATTGAAATTGTTTAATTTTGAAATTATTGAACCATTTTGAGGTCTGATTTCATGAAGGAATCCATAGGGATCAGCTTTCTCATAAATATGACCTTGTTGTGTTCTTACTTCATATTTATATGTATCTCCTTCTTTCATATTTGGCACAAATAGTTCCCAAATCCCACCTAGCCTTTTTTGCATTGGATGATGCCGGCCATCCCAAGAATTTATATCTCCAATTATTGATATTGATTTTGCATTCGGTGCCCAAAGACAAAACATAACGCCATTTTTATATTTTTCTTGAATGAGATGAGCTCCCATTTTTTTCCATATATGATGGTGATTTCCCTCCGCAAAAAGATGTCTATCTACTTCTCCCATCCACTCTTCTCTAAAAGACCAAGGATCATGTTGTGAATGTGTTATCCCTCCTCGTGTAATATTTATTTCATAATTAGATTTTGGGTCTTCAGGAAGGATCCCTTCAAAAAGCCATTTGTGATTTAGTGTTTCTAAGTTATAGGTTTTATTTTTAAAATTTATAATAACTTCATCTGCTTCCGGCATCCAGACTCTTGTTACCCAGTGTCCTTCAAAAAAATGAGGTCCTAAAATTTTTAATGGATTATCATTGCAACAATTTTCTAGGTTGATAGCTTCTGATTTAATCCAGTCTGCTTGAATTGTTTCTTTCATGACTGGTAGATATTAAGGATTTATAATATCAAATAACTAACCAAAAAAAGCTTTTTTTTTATTTAAAAAAAGGTCTCATTTTCATAAATGTTTTATTTAGTACAAAACTTAGAGTAGTAATTCTGTGATTAATTGTAGGAGCTCCAATACTTTCATCTTCTACTCCAGGATTAACTCCAATACATGGATAAGCTGCTGCAGATATAGATAACCTAAGTCTACTTCGTTTAATTAAACAAATGTTTGTGGGTTGCATTTTTATTTTATAATTACATTCTACATTTATTTTTGAGTTTTTAACTCTTAAAAACCCAGTTGAGAATTGATTAATATTTTTATTCTCCTCATCAACTAGAGATAAGGCAATGCATATATCGAAGTTTGTTTGATCACTTTTCACGGAAGTTTCTAATATTGGAATACCTGTAAAGTTTTGTTCCTTCTTGAAGAAATTGGTTTGAAAAACTCCTACATCCAATCGTTTATCAATAATGTTTCTATTAAACTTTCCTGGATTCGGACCCAAATGACCTCCATCAGCTTGTGTCGGCCTCCATGGGTCATGAACTATTGTGAACCAACCTGATCCTTTTGAATTCATTATAAGACTTCCATCCTCAATATCTACATTTGCAGTTCCATTACTTTTAAGTCCAAAAAAATATTCTGAGTAATACTTATCATCTATTTCATCCCATTTATTTAATGAAATATTCCATATTTTTCTTTGTCGAATAGTTTTTTTATAATTATTCTCTTTGTCAATTTTTAGATGTTTATCAAAAAATTGTAATAATGATTTTTGTGATCCTTCCCACCAATTTAGATGTGTAGCATTAGCAATAATTATTTCTGGATCCCCTCCTGCTTCGCGAGCTTTTTTATAAAGATCTAATGCACCTTTTAAATGAGGGTCCCAAAGTCCTCCAATAATTAACATAGGTTTTTTCATCCATGTTGAGATTGGGTTTATTTCTAAAAAGGGGTAATCATAATTTAAATTTTTAAGCCATTCAATTATAAAGCTATTAGGATCATATTTTTTTAAAAGTTCTAATCCTTTTCTTAAATAACTTTTATTTTCTAAAGCTAATTTTATTTCCTCCCATTCAAAAAAATTATTTTCTCTTCTCATTTTCAGTGCAGCGATTTGTAGTCCCCATGCAATATTGTTATGCCACCAAAATGCTCCCCCGTCTGAACACCAATGATCTCGAATATTTAGGCCAGTCATAGCTGGAGATAGACAATTGGGTGGTTCTGAATCCGATTCCCCAGTTAGTTGCGTTAATCCATGGTAAGAGAAGCCATAAAGGCCAAGTTTTCCATTGCATTGTTTTAGAGATCTAACCCATTCATGCGTTTCTGAAGTGTCAGAGCCTTCTTGTGAGAAACCTTGGAATATGCCCCCTGAAGAACCCATCCCCCTAACATCTTGAATTATTACCATATAACCTTTCGAATTCCACCATAATGGATGCGCATATGTAATTGTTGAAGCTATCTCTCTCCCATAAGGTTGTCTCATCAACAATGCAGGCCAAGGCCCGTTGCCTTCAGGTAACCAAATTCTTGATACAAGTTCTACTCCATCTCTAAGTGTTAGAGACTTGTCAAAACATCTTTTTTCAAACATTTAAGTTTTAGATAATCTCGGGACAATGGAGTCCAATTACATATATGGAGAAGATTTCAGCATTCACAGGAGTTAGCTTATTCCTTTTTGAAACAAATTCTATAGCTTTATCTGAATTCGCAGAGATTCCTTTTGCATTGAACTCTTTAAACTTATTACATATTTTAATAGCTTCATTTGGATTCTTTTTTACGCTTTTTAATAAATTGGATTGACCTGCAACTGGATTTACGGGGGATAAGAACAAAAATATAAAAAACAGAAAAATTTTCATTATATATTTTACATTTGTATAAATTCTACATTAAAAAATTTTTTTAACCAAGGTTTTAAATAGATTTACAGCTTTCCTGAGATCTTTTAATCCAATCTTTTAAAATAGATAAGTTTATAGTTGTCTCAGTTTTAATTCTAAGACTTCTCTCTAATCTTCTAATTTTCTTTTCCAGCTCATAAGGTTTTAATCTTGATAATGCTTTTACTGAACCCACACCGCAATGTAAAAGTAAATAAGCAGCTGGAGGTGGGATTTCAATTTCTTTTTTAAAAATTGCAATAGCTCTTATTTTTTTTAAATTATTTAATGTACACAGCGGAGAGATAATCTGAATTTTATTTATTTCAAAATCTGTAAGATTGGTTAATTTATCAAAATCTATTGGCTTGTATTTATTTAAAAAGGATTTCTCATGTCTGAAATTTATAGGTAAATAATCTAAAAAGGTTTTAATTTTCATTTATTAAAATTAATTCATACTGACAGTTTTCTCTATTTCTCCAATTATTACGGGTTTACTTATTTCATTTGAAATTTTCTCAAGTTTTCTTATTTTTATTTTTACATTTGCACCTGACCTACTTCCTTTCCTAAGATTATCGGATAATTGCTGTAAAGTTGGTTCGATGGCTTCTTCTGGGAAGTCATCTTCAGCTCTAGCAATAATCAGATCAAAGCCATTATCATAAACAATAGGAACATATCTCGCCCCTTCTACTATTACATTTTCGCTGTAACTTTGCATAAATGCCCAGCTACTTAAAGAAAGTAACAATGAGAATATAGTTGCACCTATTATACGAAATTTAAAACCAAAATTAAAAATAAAAGCAACTATAGTAATAAGCGAAAGAAATATTCCTAGAAAACCAAAAATTTTTGGAGTATTATTTAATAGTTCAAAAAAGGACATTTTAGTGGCTTTGAGTTGATTAATTTCTTATATTTTGTAAGCCTACTCTATTTTGGGTTCTAACTTGAAAAAAAATAGATCTCTGGATTTATATACAAAACTTTTTTTTGTAGGAGCTGTTTTTTCCCTAGGCTTCTTAGGCACTTTTTTATTAAATAAGTTTTTAAAGGAAACTTATAGTTCCAAGAAATTAAAATTAGAAGAGAGAATAGAAAAATTTTTAAATAAAAAAGTTGATTTAGGCGACTTTTCCGGAATTAGGTTGCTAGGTATCTCTTTAGCTAATACAAGAATAATTGATAAGGAAAATATAGATTCTGAAATTAAAGCGAAAAATGTTTATGTAGGTATTATGCCTTTAAGATCATTTTTAAGTCAAAAATGGATTATAAAAATAAAGCCTGAAAAAACTGAAATTAATGTTCATAAAGATTTCTTTAAAAAGGGGAAATCTTATTCAAATAAAGAAATTACTACTAAATCAAAGATAAATTATGACTTGAATTTTAATTTAGCTCAATATGGGAGTTTAAAATTCAAAGATATAGATTTAGAAACTAAAGTAAAGGGTGACGTTATATTTAAGTCTAATAATAGCCAAATTATTGGGAATGTTAAATCAAACTTTGAAGGGAAAGGTAAATTAAAATTAAAATTAAATACAAATTTAAATCAAGACTTTTTTAATTTGCAGGTCTTTTCCAATGGCGTTAACTTAGATGGCTCAGAATATAATATTGGAACGAGGGAATTTTCAGTAAAAAAAGGTAACTTTAAATCTAATTTAAGATTTTATAAATCAAAATCTCAAACATTTTGTAAAGGAAAATTTTCGTTTAATAGATTAATTATAAATGCCTCTGATTTTGCAGAGGATATAAATTCGGATTCCCTAAGGTTTATCTGTAAAGATAATCATTTAAAAGCAAATACTGACAATCTTAATTATGGTACTTTAATCTCAGATATTAATCTCAAAATACCTTTAAATAAAACTATAAATATTATAGATCTAAAAGGAAGTATTGGATATTTAAATAGCTTAAATCCAGACATTGAATTATCGGCAAATATACCATATTGGGTTGATAAAAAAGGTTTAAATTTTGGGAATATTAATTCCAGGTTTGATTTAACAAGAACTCAATTATCTAATTTAAATATTTTCCGTAGTAAAAAAATAAGAGGTTTTGTTACTGCGAAAGGAGAATTAAAAGGAAAAATAAATAATCCCGAGATTTTGATAAATTTTAATCTTGATTATCCTCACTATAAAGGGATAAGAATTAGAGAAACATGGGAAGGTGAGATTAAAAATGAAAAAAATAAATATGTATTAAATATGAATAACAGATATTCTCCAATCCCTTCATTCCTCTCAATAAAATTTGATTCCAAAATTAAATTAGAAGATCTAATTTTTAGCAGAGTTTTTAATTCTAATAAAGGGAGCTTAAAAATAGCTAAAGATGATAATAGTTATACTTGGAATGCTAATAATTTCCCCCTTGATGAACTCGAGTTTTCTTTTAGTAATAATCAATTCGATAGAATTAGTGGAATTATAAATGGTTCAGGAGATATTGCTTACGATCAATCTTCTTTGGATGGGAGACTGGCATGGAGTTTAGGTGAATATAGAAATATTAAGCTTTCTAATTCGTTATTTGATTTTACTTTTAAAGACAAATCTTTTTATGTCAACTCATCATTATATCCAATTGATGGAGGGATGATTGAAGTTGAATATAATCCTAATAAAAATAACGTTATCAATGCGAAATTTAAAAATATTAGTACCAGATGGTCCATACTAACAGCCTTTGATATTTTTGATTTTGATAAGAAGAAAACCACACCGATTAGCAAATCTAACTTCCTAAAAGATTTAAAAATAAGTAAAGATGATATGACATTTAAAGAAAAGATTAAATTTATTGATGATTTTCTTGAGAAGAATAATGTTTTGGAAGATAAATTTAAATTGAAAAAATATTTAAGTAAATTTGTCAGTAGATATGATGCAGAATTAAGTATAAAAGGTGATAGCCCAGTAAATTACAAATTAAAAACTAAATTAAATGGGCATCTCGATTTATCTAAGGATCCAATCAAAATTAATAATAAAGAAGAATTTTCTGTTGATTTGGAAGGTGGAATATTAAAAGGTAAAGGGTCTTTAAGAATTAAAAAATTACCACTAAAAGTAGCAAATATTTTTTTAGATGAGGCAAAAGATTTTCAAGGTAATTTGGATATGAATTTATTTTATGACTTAGATTCAAAATCTTTCTTGAGTGATATATATTCTAATAATACATCTATAAAAAATAATCAGATAACCTTTGATAAAGGTAAAATTGAATATAATAATAAAAAATTTGATATTAACTTTTCTCTGCTATTAAATGATTCAAAAATCCCAATTAATTTTGAAGGTTCAATTCCTATAAATAAAAATGATAATTTAGATTTAAGATTAATTGGTAATGGTAAATTTATTGAGCTAATAGACATCTTGTCTGACGATTATTTTACTTTTAAAGAAGGAGATATAAATTTTAGAATACTCATGAAAGGTAGTATAAATAAACCTATATTAAATGGATTTATCGTTATTAAGGATTCTGAAATTGATATTTATAATAATATAATCAAAAATATTAATAGTTTAATACTTTTTGACTTTGATTATGTAGAATTAAAGCATCTTCAAGCATCATCAGAAGAATCTGGGAATATTTTTATAACAGGGACCTTACCTTTTAATGAAAAAAGTGATTCTAATAAGAATAAAATTAGTTTAATAGCAAAAACATTTAATATAAAGAGTAATAATATAGATTCTTTAGTCGACTCAAATATAAATATAACTGGATCATTTGAAAATCCTGTTTTAGGAGGTAATTTAGCTCTTAAAAATGGGTTTATTGATTTTAGTAGTACTAATAATAACAAAGAATATAAAAATATTAAAGATAAAAAAGATAAAAAGAATTGGCCAGAACTCTCTTGGAATAATGATAAAAATATTGAAATAATCTCAAACGAAACAATTTTGAATTCAGTCCTTTTAGGAGAAACTTTGCCTAGTTATTTTGAAAGGCTAAGTTTTAATAATCTTAAATTAAAACTTGGTCCAGATTTCAGACTTCAATACTCAGAAATAATTAAAGCTTATTTAGATACAAAATTAGATTTAAATATCAATGGTGCGGTGGGTGAAGATTTAAATGCTAGAGGGTTGATTTATTTGAAAAAGGGTATTGCTAATTTATATACAACACCTTTTAAATTAGATAAAAATAAAGATAATTATATTTTATTTGCATCAAGAAGTGGTGTGGTTCCATTTATTAATTTTTCTCTTGTCAGTAAAGTTCCAGATTCAATAATACCTATACGTGAAAATAAACAGGATATAAATATTTCAGGCGATTTAAATGCAGATACTACTTCAAGCGGTTTTGCTTCATTTGGAATTGGGAATACAAGACTTATAAAAATTGAGGCATCTTATGAAGGGTTTTTAGATCAGTTATCTTTTGAGGATGAAAATAAAAGAATACAATTAAGAAGTACTCCAAGCTATAACAGATCACAAATTATTGGCCTAATAGGAGGTAATTCAGCAAACTTAATAAATCGAGCATTTATTTCCCAGATTAATAGAGCTGATGCCTTTAGTGGGAGATTTCAATTGTCCTTATATCCAGCCTTGATAGAAGAAAATGATTCTTTAAATAATGTTTTCTCCAATGAAAATTTAGATATAGAAAACGATAAAGAAACAACTTCTAAAGAAGGATTATCTTCTGAAGCTTGGGTTGCAGAAATTGGTCTGGATATTACCGATAGAATAAATTTTGCAGTCCAAACTATTCCTGGTAGATATGATCTCCCCCCATTAGGAATATTTACTTTTCAAGCTAATCCAAACTTGGAATTGTTAGGTTCTTTCGATTCTGATGGAGATTGGAAAAGTCAACTGCAATTATTTTTCAGATATTGATTACCCAAAAAAATTAGTTTTAAGAATGATTACTTTGAATTATCATAAAAGTAAATAAAAAAAATTATGGCTGATATTTTTGAAGTACCTGAACCAGGTAATGATCTTTTAGAAAAGGCCCATAGAATTCATTTGGCTTCAAAAGAAATAAGTCAGGCTGAAAATCAGATGAGAATTAAAGCTTTGAATTTGATGGCTGATTATCTAGAAAAAAATGCCAAAGAAATATTAGAAGCTAATCATGAAGATTATTTAAGAGCAGAAAGAAAAAATATTTCAAAGGCTTTACTTTCTAGATTAAAGTTATCAAAAGAGAAACTTTATGCTGGTATTGAAGGAGTAAGAAAAGTAGGAGAATTATCTGACCCTGTAAATCAAATTCAAATCAAGAAGGAGCTTTCCAATGGATTAATTCTAGAAAGAAAAACCGTACCTATAGGAGTTTTAGGAGTTATTTTTGAATCAAGACCTGATGCTGTTATGCAGATAAGTTCTCTAGCGATAAGATCTGGGAATGGAGTAATGCTAAAGGGTGGTAGTGAAGCTAGTTTTACAAATACTGCAATAGTCTTAGCTTTGCATGAGGGCTTACAACAGGCAGGTCTTGATAAGAATGTAATTTGTTTACTTACAAGTAGAAAAGATAGTATGGCAATGTTGAATCTGGAGAAATATCTTAATTTAATAATTCCGAGAGGAAGCAATGAATTAGTTAAATTTATTCAGCAGAATACAAAAATTCCTGTATTAGGCCATGCTGATGGGATTTGTCATTTATTCATAGATAACGAGGTGAATATTGATATGGCTTTATCAGTCGCTCTGGACAGCAAGGTTCAATATCCTGCTGCCTGTAATGCCATTGAAACTTTGTTGATTCATAAAGATATTGCACCGGGGTTCCTTAAAAGGGCTATACCTTTGTTTAATTCTAATGATGTTAAATTAATAGGTGATAAGAAATCTGTTGAATTAGGTGTAGAGTTTGAGGCTAGTTTGGAGGATTGGGAAACTGAATATCTAGATTTAGTTTTATCTATCAAAATTGTAGAGGATCTTGATGAAGCAATAGATCACATTCAAAAATTCAGTTCAAAACATACAGACGGAATAATTACTGAAAATATAAGTAATGCTAATAGATTTATGAATGAGGTTGGGAGTGCAGGTGTTTTTCATAATTGTTCAACAAGATTTGCTGATGGGTTTAGATATGGATTTGGAGCTGAAGTTGGAATCTCAACTCAAATGCTTCCTCCAAGAGGTCCTGTTGGATTAGAGGGGTTGGTTACTTATAAATATTTCTTAAAAGGACAAGGAAATATAGTTGATGATTTTTCATCTGGCAGGGCTTTTTTTACACATAAGGACCTTTAAGAATATAGAAAATGGAAACATTTTTAAAAATTGAAAATATTAAACTTTGGGCTAGAGTGGGTGTTCTAGATGAAGAAAGGGAATTAGGACAAATTTTTAGTTTAGATGTTTTTTTGTGGACTAATTTTAAAACTTGTACTGAAAATGATGACATTAAAAAAACAGTTAATTATTCAGAATTAGTTGAAGTTCTAAAAGATCAAGCAAAGAACATATATTGTTTTACAATTGAGAAATATTCAAATGAGATTGTTCATATTATTAATGAAAAATTTCAGATTAATCGAATCAAAATTATTTTGACAAAATGTAAACCTCCAATTACTGGTTTTGATGGAAAGGTCTCAATAGTAAGAATTTTTGAAAATAATTAATAGCTTTGGAAAACAGAAATCCCATAATACTTATTCATGGTCTTTGGAACACTTCAAGTATATTTTCTTTTATTACTTCAAAACTTGATGAACTAGGAGTGGATTATTTTGCGCCAACTCTTAATCATTCTTTTGGAATGACTTCAATTGTTGAATTAACTAATTTAATGGATCAGTTGATTTTAGAGAAATATGGCTTGCAACAAGAAATTGATGTTTTAGGCTTCTCAATGGGAGGGATAATTGGTAGGTATTGGATTAATAAATTTAATGGTTATAAAAGGACTAAAAGATTTATTACTATAGGTTCCCCCCACAATGGAACACTCGCATCTCAATTAGTTCCTAAATATCCTTTTAGAGGAATATCTGAAATGAAAATAAATAGCTCTTTATTAAGAGATCTAGCTAAATACGATTATTTTCTTAATGATATCGAGTGCATTAGTTTCTTTACTTTTTGGGATCTTATGGTTTTCCCAGGTTGGCGAGCTCATTTGAATGTAGGAGAAAAAATATCATTAAAAATATTAAAGCATAGAAATTTAGTGAGAAATCCAGCAGCGGTTGAGAGAATACTTGAAAGAATTATGATGTAGATTCGGATAGGCCCAGGTGCCTTATTAGAGAGTCAGTTTTTGGTTCTCTTCCTCTAAATAATTTAAATATTTCTAAAGCAGATAAGCTCCCTCCAAGGCTAAGAATAGTATCTTTAAATTTCTTTCCTATTAATTGAATATTTTGACTGTTTTCTAGATTGGCCTCCTCAAACATAGAAAATGCATCAGCACTTAGAACTTCTGCCCATTTATAAGAGTAATATCCGGCAGAATAACCTCCTGCAAAAATATGACTAAAACAGCAGAGGAATTGATCTTCTTGAATAGGAGAAATTACTGTAGTTTGTTTAGCAATTTCTCTTCTGATCTCATCTGAGGTTTTACCTTGGTTAATATCAATATTGCTATGTAGTCTCAGATCTGTAATGGCAAAATGTAGTTGTCTAAGTGTCGCCATCCCACAATTAAAAGTTCTATTCTTTACAAGTTTTTCAAAATTATCATCAGATAATCTTTCTCCAGTTTTATAATTCTTCGCAATATTTAATAGAGTGTTTTTATGGAAACACCAGTTTTCCATAAATTGACTTGGAAGTTCAACTGCATCCCATTCAACATTATTAATTCCTGCTGCTTGCGGAAGACTTATGGTGGTGAGCATATGTTGCAGACCGTGACCAAATTCATGGAAAAGTGTTTGCACTTCTTCAAAGCTCATCAAACTTGGCTTGTCTTTGGATGGTGGAGTTTGATTACAAACTAGATAAGCAACGGGTAATGTATTTTGATTAACAGAATTCTTATTAAGGCATTCATCCATCCATGCTCCCCCTCGCTTTGACTCAGGGCGTGAATATGGGTCTAGGAAAAATGAAGCTATTTTCTTATCTTGTTTATTAAGGATATTAAAAAACAAAACGTCATCATTCCAAACAGGTGCTTCATTATTTGCTTGAACTACTTTAATTTCGAAAAGTTTTTCACTTAGGTTAAATAAACCTCTTAAAACATCATTAAGTGGGAACCACGGTCTCAATTCTTCCTGATCTAAATTAAGCTTTTCCTTCCGAAGGAGCTCCGAATAATAACTAATATCCCAAGGTTTAAGTTCCTCAGATGGTGAAAATCCATTTTCTTTAGAAAATTTATCAAGTATTTCTAATTCGTTTTTGGCTTTTTCAAATGCAGGTTTTCGTAATTCTTCTAGAAGTTTTTCAACCTGTTTAATTTCTTTAGCCATTTTTGTTGACAAACTTAATTCTGCCCAACTTTTATAACCAAGCAGATTCGCTTGCTTAGTTCTAAGTGATAAGATCTCTTCAATAATGGGAGAGTTATTTTTTTCTCCTTGTGAAGCCCTACCCACAAAAACCTTATATAGTTTTTCCCTAAGGCTACGATCTTTGGCATATGTCATAAAAGCTGAATAAGTTGGAATGTCTAGACTTAATTTCCAAGGACCATTTTCTACATCAACATTCCCCTCTTTCTTTAAGTGGTCATTGGCAGATATTGCCATTAGTTCCAATACCCTCTCTGGGATACCATTTACTTGTGATTTATCATTTAAAATTAAATACCATGAATTTGTCGCGTCAAGGACATTATTGCTGAAATCTGTAGATAGTTCGCCTAACTTTTCAGAAATAATATTAAATTCATTTTGCATATTTTTTTCTAATGAAATTCCTCTATGCTCCATTTCAAGAATTTCTTTATCTAAAATTCTATTTTTGATTCGATCTAGATTATTTGTTTTTTTGAGCTTTACCAAAGCTTTGTAAATAACTTTACTCTGTCCAAACTTATTACCTAAACTAATAATCTCTGGTAAAAATTTAGAGTAAATTTCTCTTAAACTTTCTGAATTATTTACAGCATTCAAATGACTTATAACCCCCCAGCTCCACCTGAGAACCTCATTGACTTCATTTAAAGGATTTATTACTTTTTCCCAGTCTAATTTTTTTTTGTTTAGATAATTAAACAGAAAGTCTTCTATATCTTTGAAATCTAAATTTATTTTTTCTATTACTTTTGGAAATTCTTTATTGATATTCTCAGGCGTAAATTTTTTAAATTCTGGTAGTTCTCCACATTTGAAAATTGAGTTTTCCATTTTTTACTATAAAAATTAACTTACTTTAAAAATTAACCCAACTAATTTAACTAAAGTTAATTGGTCACTGAGAGCATTTGTGGAAGATTCATATAGATTTATTGCAACCTTTGGCCAAAAACCTATTAGTAAAGTCGGTAATAACAAACTGAAGCCTATTGTTAATTCTCTCCCATTCATTTCTTTCACAGTAGCTAATGCTGGGATCCTAGGCCCAAAAAATACTCTTCTACACATTGATAATAGGTAAATAGGAGTTAATACAAGACCAATAGCTGCAATTAGAATCGTTATCGATCTAAAGAGAGAGCTAAAGCCGTCTTGACTTGTGATGCCTAAAAATATAGTAATTTCACTTATAAAACCACTCATGCCAGGCAATGCTAGAGAAGCTAATGAGCTTGCGAGAAAAAAAGCAAATGTTATTGGTAAGACTTTTGCTAAACCACCCATATTTGGAATTGATAGCGTATTTGTTCTTTCATAGAAAGAGCCAGTTACGAAGAACATTGCTGCTGCAATAAGTCCATGACTAATCATTTGAAGCATTGCACCGCTAATACCTAAAGCATCAACTGCTCCTATACCTAATAGTACGAACCCCATATGACTAACTGAACTGCATGCAATTCTTCTTTTAACGTTATCTTGCGCAAATGCGTTTAGTGCCCCATAAATAATGTTTATGATTCCGAGAATTATTAAAGCAGGGGCAATTTGTATATGGACTTCAGGCAATATTTGAACATTGAATCTTAGAAGAGCATAACCTCCCATCTTTAGCAGGATTCCCGCCAACAACATTGAAACAGGTGCATTAGCCTCTCCATGAGCATCGGGTAACCAGGTATGTAATGGGAAGATTGGAAGTTTAACCCCAAACCCTATTAAAAAACCCAAATAAGATAATAATGCGAGACTACCTGTTACATGTTTTTGTGTTATTTCGCTTAGATTTAAAGTAAAGGCATCACCACTCAATGCAAGTGCAAGTCCGCTTATAAGTATAAGTAAAGAAGCTAAAGCGGTATATAGAATAAATTTTGTAGCTGCATATAATCTTTTCTTTCCTCCCCAAATAGCTATAAGAAGATAAACTGGAACAAGTTCTAATTCCCAAGCCAAGAAAAACAACAAGAAATCTTGTGAAAGGAAAACTAAAGCCTGAGCTGATGCCTGAACTAATAAAAGAGCAAAATATAAATTCGATTTTTTCTTAATTTTCCAACTCGCGAAAGCAGATAGAAATGTAATGAATCCACTTAAAGCTACTAAAGGGGCTGATAATCCATCCACCCCAAGAGACCATTCTAAGCCTATTGAAGGTAGCCAAGTAATCCTTTCTACAAGTTGAAGTGAGCTATTTGAAGTGTCAAATTTTTGGAAAAGTACTCCAATAATTAGTAAAAAATCTATAAATAAAAAACTTAACGATATATTTCTTGGGACCGTATTATCTTCTCCTTCCTTTGAACTTAAGAAAGGCATTATTAGTGCCCCAATCAAAGGTAATAAAACAATAGATGATAGCCAAGGAAAAGTTTCTAAATTCATTTATGTAATGAATAATTTTTTTATTCTAGTTGAATATGTTCTAGCTTGGGACCATAACATTAAAAATGCCTAGGTAAAACTACTTGCCAGGGACAGTTCTGAATTGACAACCTGTTGTTTGGACGTTTAAATATGGAGCTCTACTTGCTACCCCTGACTTTTCCCATGCTTTAACCATTGCTTGACTGACAGATTTACCATTGTCTCTCTTGCATAAAGCTAATATGCTTGGTCCTGCTCCACTAATTGCGCAGCCTAAAGCACCTGCTTCTAAGGCGGCATCTTTAACTTCTAATCCACCTTGAATAAGTTTCCATCTATATGGTTCATGCAACTTGTCAAACATTCCCTCTTTGATTAATTCAGCATCCCCCGTTTTTAGGCCGTTAAGTAATAAAGTAAGTGCACCCATATTTGTTACTGCGTCAGATATTGGGACATTTTTAGGCATTACTCTTCTTGCTTCACTTGTACTTAATCGAATAGCAGGAATTGCTATTACAGCTTTAATGGAATCATGCCAATCACATCTTATAATTCTCCATCTCTGAGAAGCAGATTTTGCTGTTAAACAAAGTCCTCCCAAAAGAGATGGGACAACGTTATCAGGATGCCCCTCTATATCAATTGCGAGTTCTAAAAGTTTTTCTTTGGGCAGAGGGGAGTTCATTATTGCATTTGCTCCTATTAATCCTGCGACTATTGCTGTAGCGCTACTTCCTAGACCCCTGGCAGGAGGTACTGCCAGTTTAACTCTTGCTTCAAGTGCGAAAGGAGAAATATTAGCACTCTCCCATACCTTTTGAGCAGCTCGAAAAACTAAGTTTTCAGGACCGCCTCTTAAATGATTACCATCTGTACTCTCCATTCTCAAATCAAATCTATCTCCACCCCCTTCAATTCTTGTGAAAACAAATTCATTATATAAATCTAATGCAGCCCCAAGGCAGTCAAACCCTGGACCTAAATTGGCAGTTGTAGAAGGAACTGTTACTATTATCTTTTTACCTATTGCTGGGGAAGACATTTAAAAACTATGCTCTCCGTAAAAGCATTTTTGCTCTGCAAGCTGCGCTAAACAAACCAAACTCTTCATCTAAGATTACTTTTACAGGTATAGATTTAACCATATCTTTTAATCTGCCTTTATCTGAAAATTGTTTCAGAAATAAATCTGATTTAAAATTTTTGAAATGTTTTGGAGCCGTTCCTCCAGAAATCCATAAACCCCCTAAGCATAATTCATGTATGGCAACATCCCCAAGTAAAGAACCATAAGCTCCTAACCATATATTTTCTATCTCATTCATTAGAATATCTCCTTCATTTGAGAGTTTGCAAATTTGTTCGGGTAAGATCTTTTCTAAATCATTAGCAAATTTTAATTCCTTTATATACTTCTGAAATGGGTGATTCTTTGCGTCAGGTTTGCTTAGCCTCCATTCGGCTATCCTTGATAACCCAGCCCCACTTACAATTCTCTCACAAGAAATCCTATTAACATTCAGAGAATTTTTGAGCCAATTCTTTAAATCCCATTCTAATTCTGACTTTGGAGAGTATTCTATATGCCCACCTTCGCTAGCTAGAACTTGTATATTATTCTCTGTAATCAGCCCCCTTGCGATACCTAGACCAGTTCCAGCTCCCACTATCGCATGCAAATGTTTGTTAGCTCCTACAGCATGATGTCCGTTTTGAATTGTAGAATATTGACTTTTTTTTAAAAAAGGTATTCCATAAATTTGAACTGCAAAATCATTTACTAGCTCGCAACTTTTAAATTTAAATTTGTTTTTTAATCTATCGCCAGAAATATTCCATGACAAATTAATTATTTTTGCATTGTTGTTAGATATGGGACCTGCTACAGCGAAACAGGCAGAAAAAGGATGAGTTATAAATTTGCATTCATTTCTGAGGAAATCTTCTACAATCATTTCAATAGAGTCCCATTCGGAAGAGATATATTTTTTTTTAAATATTAAATTTGGAGAATCAGTATTATCATTCTCTTGGAAAATTCCTAAAAGAATCTTTGTACCCCCAAGATCGCAAGCAAGAAAATTCATCTATATTTGAAGTTATTCTGTGTGTCCTTTTTTTGCTATTAATTCATCCATTAATTTGTATAGATTAGGTAAATTGAAAATTCCTAAATTTGTTCCATCTAAAGCTCTTAAGGCGACTGAATCAATTTCCTCCTCTTTATCTCCAATAACTGCAATTAATGGAATTCTTCCTATTGTAGCTTCTCTTATTTTATAACCTATTTTTTCATTTCTAATATCAACTTTTGATCGGTAACCATTATTATTTATTAATTCATTAAACTTTAAACATTTTTCAATATTTCTATCGGTAATGCTTAATAAAATTATTTGATAAGGAGCAAGCCAAATTGGGAATTTAGCCTCATATTGTTCAATTAAGATTCCGATAAATCTTTCAAAGGATCCTAAAATTGCTCTGTGAAGCATAACTGGATTTCTTTTCTCATTATCAATATCTACATAAGTTGCATCCAATCTAATAGGCATTGAGAAATCAACCTGAATAGTTCCGCACTGCCAGACTCTATTAAGACAATCTTTTAACGAGAATTCTATTTTTGGACCATAAAAAGCACCTTCACCAGGTTGTAGTTCCCATTTGAGATCTTTATTTTCCAGAGCTTTTGTAAGAGACTCCTCTGATTTATCCCAAATCTCTTCACTACCGACCCTTTTTTCAGGACGGGTTGATAATTTGATCATGATTTCATCAAAACCAAAAGTTTTGTAAACCTCGAAAACAAGATCGATAAAAGTAGATACTTCTTCTTGAATTTGATCTTCTGAGCAGAAGATGTGTGCATCATCTTGAGTAAAGTTTCTTACTCTCATTAAGCCGTGTAAAGCACCAGAGGGCTCATTTCTGTGACAAGAACCAAATTCAGCAAGACGAATAGGTAAATCCTTATAACTTTTTAAACCTTGATTAAATACTTGAATATGGCATGGACAATTCATTGGTTTAATTGCATAAGTTCTATTTTCTGATGCGGTAGTGAACATATCGTCTCTAAATTTTTCCCAATGACCCGATTTTTCCCAAAGAGATTTATCAACAGCTTGTGGGGTTTTAATTTCTAGATAATCATTTTTATTAAGTATTTCTCTTATATATTTTTCAAGTACTTGGTAGATTGTCCATCCATTTGGATGCCAAAAAATCATACCTGGAGATTCTTCTTGTATATGAAATAGTGAATGTTTTTTCCCAAGTTTTCTATGATCCCTTTTTTCCGCCTCTTCAATTCTTGTTAAGTAGTCATTGAGTTCTTTTTCTTTAGCCCATGCAGTTCCATATATTCTCTGTAATGATTCATTTTCACTATTGCCTCTCCAGTATGAACCTGATAATTTAAGTAACTTAAAGTGCCTCAAATGTCTTGTGTTAGGAACGTGTGGACCTCTACACATGTCAATATATTCTTCGTGCTTATATAAATTGATGAGACTTTCTTCAGGGATTTCTTCAATTATTCTTAATTTAAAGGTCTCATCTCTTTCTTTAAAAGTTTTAATTGCTTCTTCTTTTGAAACTTGTAAAATTTCGACATCATAATTTGTTTTAATTAAGTTCTTTATTCGTTCTTCAATTTTAATTAAATCTTCAGGTGTAAATCTGTATTCTGAAAAAATATCGTAATAAAAACCATCTTCAATTACAGGCCCAATTGCCATTTTAATATTTGGGTAAATTTGTTTCACTGCATGACCAATAAGATGAGCAAAGGAATGTCTAATTATTTCAATACCTTCTTTATCTTTAGATGTGATGATTACAACTTTGGAATCTTTTTTTATAGGAAGAGTTGCATCAAGAAGAACATCATTCACTTTCCCAGCAATTGTTGCTTTAGCTAATCCAGTCCCTATACTCTGGGCAATGTCTAGAATAGTTACTGATTTTTCGAAAACCTTTTTTGAACCATCAGGCAAGGTAATTATTGGCATAATTTATTTCCCCATTTCAAAAAAACCTAATTTTGATTTAACCCTTTTTAGAGTTTTATTTGCTAAATCTTCAGCCTTTTCTATCCCTTCTTTAAGAATTTTATTTAATTGATATGGATCATTCATTAAGACTTTATATCTTTCTTGAATAGGCTCAAGTGATTCTATAAGTTGTTCCGTAATTAATTTTTTAAAGGTTCCCCATCCAGTCTCGGAGAATTCATTTTCACATTGTGAAATTTCTTTCCCAGATAATATTGAATAAATCATCAGAAGATTTTTAGACTCCGCTCTTTCAGGATTATTAAATTCTATTCCAATGTAACTGTCGCTTTTTGCTCTTTTTATTTTTTTCGTGATTATTTCAGGTGCATCTAACAAGTTAATTCGACTGCCTTCATTAGGATCACTTTTACTCATCTTTTTTGAACCATCAATTAAACTCATTATTTTTGATCCATTCTTCATAATTATTGGCTGAGGGATTTTCAAAATATTTTTATCCTTACTAAATTTGGCATTAATTCTTTGTTGTGCAATATCTCTTGCAAGTTCAAGATGTTGTTTTTGATCCTCCCCTACTGGTACGAAGTCAGCGTCGTATAGAAGGATGTCTGCAGCCATCAGGATTGGATAGTCAAATAATCCAATAGATACATTGTTCCCCTGTTGGATCGATTTTTCTTTGAATTGAATCATTCTTTCCATCCAATTTATTGGCGTCATGCAATTTAATATCCAACAAAGTTCTGAATGAGCAGCAATCTGACTTTGAATAAAAATAGAACATTTTGCAGGATCTATCCCACAAGCGACATATAAAGCGGCAGTAGAAAGAGTGTTTTTAGATAATTCTTTGGGATCAAATGCGGCGGTTATTGCATGTAAATCAACTACGCAGAGAAATGTTTCATATTGATCTTGAAGAGTTACCCAATTATTTATTGCTCCAAGCCAATTTCCTATATGTAGATCTCCAGTTGGTTGAACACCTGAAAGAATCCTTTTTTTAGTTGTCATCCTCTTCTAATTTATTAGATTTTGCCTCCTCATTCGAGGAACTTTTAACAGGTCTCGCAAAGGGGTCAGGGGCTGTTTTTGTTTTATTTTCTGTATTATCTTGTGATTGTGTGATTGGAGAAGAGTTTTTATTGTTTTTTGCATATGCTGTAATTGATTCTATTAATTTTTCGTCTTTGATCATTTCACTAAGTGTTCTAACTGAGAATCCAAGAACTGCAACAGTAGATCTAAGTTGAAATGCTTCTTGGATTGATTTGACGGCTTTCATTTCATTATCACTTAATCTTATTCGAAATCCACCTCCATCTCTGCGGCCTCCAGATCTATCTCTAAAATTAGATCTGTCATTGTTACTACTACTTCTGTAAATTTCTTTTCCAGGAGCATTATCATAATTTGAGTTTGACATCTTGATAATTATTTTTTCTTAAATAGTCTATTAACTTAGCATCTAGTTATGCAATAAGTCTTTTTAAAATGCTTAAATTTTTATCCATAAATTAACGAGTTATGTAATTTTGTTTTTTTCATTCACAACTTGCATTAAAATAAAAGAAGAGTAAATTTAAAGTACTGTGCTTGATATTACTAAAGTGAACCTTTTGAATGACTTAATAAAGTTTCCGAAGAAAAATATCTTTATAATTTTACTTTTATTAGGTTTTGGAGAATGGTTTGCAAGTGATGTAATACATTTTACAGGTGGGTCAATAGGATTTTTTATAGTATGCTTTGGAGGATATTTTTTCCTTAAGAATGACCAACCAAAATTTAATGAGCCAAAGGACTTAGATGGCTGGATAAAGCTTTGTAATGAAGATTTGAATTTCTATAAGGAAATTGAGGAGAATAATAATTTTGAAAAACAAAATCTTAAAAGACAACAATCCATTGACTTGATACTTAATAGATTTGGAAAAGAGAAAATTTGTTGTATTGGGAAAAAAAATTATGAATCAACTCAATCTTTATTTAGAAATTTCTTTAAAGAAGATAAGTTTGATTTTAATTTTATTGAAAAACTTCCAAAATATAATTCTTCGGAGATTATTCCTGAAAACGTAATAAATGCTGATGCTATTTTATATTTCCTAAATTCCCCCTTATCGGCTAATGATTTTTTATGGTTAGAAAAGCTTCCTAAGAATATGACCATTTGGTTAGTAGCTCAATCTTCAAATGGATTTGAATCTAAAAATGAAATAGATGAATTGAAGGATCAAATTTCAGGAGAATATATAAATAGAATAATTAGAGTTGATACAAATAAAAATCAATTAAGTAATATACCTTTTTCTTTAATAAAGTTTTTTCTAAGTTCAAGTAAGAATATTGAGAATACAAAGAAAAGGCTTTTGAAGCAATTGCATACTAAATGGCAGTCTGAGATTGAGGGGATAAGAAGAGCACAACTTAAAGTTTTACAGGGGAAGAATCAAATTATTGTTGCAACCACAGTTTTCTTGTCACCACTTCCATCAATAGATGTGTTGTCTATGACAGTTTTAAATTCTTTAATGGTTAAAGAAATTAAATCAATATGGGGATGCAATTGGTCTCCAGCAATTTTGGATAAAGTATCAAAACAAATAATAAAGACTGCAATAGCTCAGGGAGTAATTGAATGGAGTGGTCAGACTTTAATTGGATTAACAAAATTGCATGGCCCAACTTGGTTGGTATCAGGAACTTATCAGGCGATAAGTGCAGCATATTTAACAAGAGTAGTATCGAGTTCCCTTGCAGATTTTATGGCTATAACAAAAGGGGTCTCAGAACCTGACTTGGAATTTATAAAAGAAAATTCTGAGAAGATTGTTGAAAATGCTTTCGAAAATGAGAAAATCAATTGGAAATCTTTGATATCTGATTTAAAAAATCCTTTGACTCGACTTACTTATAGTTCATAATCTCCAGAAGTCTTAAAATAATGAGTAAAAAGTCTTTGCTTTTAATTCTTACATGTTTATTATTTCTTTTTTCAACTAATGCATGTAAAAGAATATCAACTAAAAAAGAAAATAATAAAGAGTTAGTTTTAGCAAGCTTCACCGTTTTAGCAGATATAATTCAAAATGTTGCTAAAAATGACTTCATTGTTAAATCAATAACTAAACCTGGAGTCGAAGTTCATGGTTATAAACCAACTCCAAGCGATCTGATAAATGCCTCTGAAGCTTTTGTTTTTGTTGATAATGGATTTGGGTTTGAAATATGGTCAGAGAAATTTGTTTCTAATTTGAAAGTTAAAAGAATAACTATTGCAGATGATCTAGATCCAATATTTATAAATGAAGATTTCTACAAAGGGAAACCAAATCCACATGCCTGGATTTCTCCCAAAAGAGGAATTCTTTATGTAGACATTATCGTCAAATCTTTATCAGAATTTAGGCCCTCAAAAAGAGAATTGTTCGAAAAAAATGGAGAAATTTATAAAAATAAACTCTCTAAAATAGACCAAGAGTTCTCTCTTTTTGTTAAAAACTTAGATAAAGATAAAAGGTATCTAGTAACTTGTGAAGGAGCATTTTCTTATCTAGCTAATGATTATGGCTTAAATGAAGTTTACTTGTGGCCAGTTAATGCCGAGAGTCAAATTACGCCCAAAAGGATGGCAAGAGTAATATCATTAGTTAAGAAAAAAAAAGTCCCGGCTTTATTTTGTGAAAGTACCGTAAGTAATGAATCTCAAATGGTTGTTGTAAATGAAACTGGAGCTAAATTTGGAGGAAATCTTTTTGTGGACTCGTTGTCAATGGATGAGGGCCCAGCTAATTCTTACTTAGGAATGCTTAAACATAATTTGAATATTATTAAAAGAGGTCTTGATTAACAATATGGACAAACCTAATTATCAAACCCATAGGATTGAGGCAGAAAATATATGCGTAGACTATAACGGCAAAGTTGCATTATATGATGCCAATTTAAGATTGAAACCTGGCCAAATTTGTGGATTGGTCGGAATGAATGGCGCTGGGAAAACAACCTTTTTTAATGCATTGACAGGCTTTGTTAATATTTCCAAAGGAAAGATAAGAATAAACGGAGAGTCTTTAAGGTCTGCCCAGAAAGATCAGACAATTGCTTATGTTCCTCAAAGTGAAGGTATTGATAGCCAATTCCCTGTTAATGTTTGGGATGTGGTAATGATGGGAAGATATGGTTCGATGAATGTTCTCAGATGTCCAAGAGAGTCTGATGTTCAAGCCGTTAAAGATGCTATTGAGAGGGTGGACCTGATTAATTTCACATCTACTCCAATTGGTAATTTGTCTGGAGGTCAAAGGAAAAGAACTTTTTTAGCCAGAGCAATTGCACAAAGAGCATCAATATTATTGCTTGATGAACCCTTTACAGGAGTTGACATAAGAACTGAGAAACTAATTTCAGAATTATTTATTCAGTTTAAAAATGAGGGTAAAACAATTTTATTATCTACGCATGATATGATTCATGTTCGCGAATTTTGTGATTTAGTACTTTTAATAAACAAAACAGTTGTTGCATATGGGGAGACCTCTGAAGTATTTACACCTGAGAATATAACAAGTACCTTTGGAGGGATCTCACCTGATGTTTTGTTTGGGCCTGAGTCATAAAAAAAATATTTATGGAGCCCTGTTTCTTCTCTAGTATAAATACATTCATAACAGATCCTTTAACTCATGATTTCATGAGAAAAGCCCTATTCATGAGCTCTTTAGTGGCTGCTGTTTGTGGGTTTTTATCTAGTTATTTAACTCTCAAAGGTTGGGCTTTAATGGGGGATGCAGTGTCTCACTCAGTAATGCCTGGAGTTGTTGTAGCTTATGCTTTGGGACTCCCATTCTCATTAGGTGCATTTATATTCGGCGTAGGTTCTGTAGCACTTATAGGATTTGTTAAACAAAAATCTAGAGTTAAGGAAGATACAGTTATTGGCTTAGTCTTTACAGGCTTTTTTGCTCTTGGAATAGTTTTAGTTTCTAAGATTAAAAGTAATATTGATCTCCATTCTATTCTGTTTGGAAGTCCATTAGGCATATCTCTATCTGATGTGAAGCAAACTATATTGATTTCTCTTTTGGTGGTAATCCTTTTATTAGTTTTCAGGAAAGATTTAATGCTTTACTGTTTTGATCCTAGACATGCAAAAACTGTTGGAATTAATGTTCTTTTCCTACATTATTTGCTTCTTACATGCTTATCTTTAGCTGCAGTTGTTGGGTTGCAGACGGTTGGAATAATATTGGTAGTCGCAATGTTGATAACACCAGGGGCTACAGCATATTTACTTACTGATCAATTTGATAATATGACGATGATTTCAGTATTTAGCGCCATCATCTCAAGTATAATAGGTATTTATTGTAGTTTTTGGTTCGACCTTGAAACCGGAGGCTCTATAGTATTAGCACAAACCTTTATATTTTTATTTGCTTTTTTATTTGCTCCGAGATATGGAATATTCAAGTTAAAAAAATTTTTTTCTAATTATAAATAATTATGCCTGAAGAGATTAATAATAAAAATTGGTATTGGTGGCCTTTATTCCCCTTATATCCCTATGGGCAAAAGAAAACCATTTTAAGAGAGCTGATTCCTAATCAAATATGGTCTTTGGAACAAATTCAGGGTCTATATTATGTAGCAGTACCCATCAGAATGACGGTAATAAAGATTGATAATGGATTGATGATTATTAACCCTCTACCACCTACAAAAGAACTAGTTAATGAGTTGAAAAAATTAATTTCTATTCATGGCAAAGTAAAAACAATTGTTCTCCCAAGTACTTCTGGATTAGAACATAAAATCGGACTTCCTGCCCTTGCGAGAATTTTTAAAGATTCAGAGATTTGGCTTAGTCCAGGTCAGTGGAGCTTCCCAATAAATCTACCTCTAGATTTTTTAGGAATTCCATCAAGAAGAACAAGGATACTTATTGAGGATGGTACGCCGTATAAAGATGTTTGTTCATGGTCATCATTAGGTCCTATTAACTTGGGTCTTGGACGATATCAAGAGGTAAGCTGTTATCATTCCCCAACTAGAACGCTTATTGTTACTGACGCTATTATTGGAATAAATTCGAATCCTCCGGAGATCTTTGATTTTGATCCAACTCCACTTCTTTTTCACTCAAGAGAGAGAGGAGACGAACCTTTGATTGATTCTGTTGAAAAAAGAAAAAAAGGTTGGGCAAGACTAGTATTGTTTTCATCTTTTCTAAAACCAGGAAAATTAAAAATTCCTCCATTAAAACAAATATTTAAGTATTCTTTCAAAACAGATCTTCGTAATAAGAGGTCACATTTTGGTATTTATCCCTTTATGTGGGATGAAGATTGGGAATCATCTTTAGTTGAAATTATGGGAGACGATATACCAAGGATTCAGATTGCACCTGTTTTGAAAAAATTAATTTTTCCTCGATCAAAAGAAATATTGATTAGATGGTTAGAAGATATTAAAACTCTTAAAGATATCGAATACCTAATCCCAGCTCATTTTTCCGCCCCTATTAAGTTCAAAGTTGCAGATTCTCAAAAATTAATTAATGAAATTAATTCTGAAAAATGGGATATCTTACCAGAAGATAATAAATTTCTAATGAACTTATATAAAAAGCTTTTAGAGATAGGAATAATTCCAGAAGATGTTAATGTTTAAAAAATATATTTTTATTCAATAGACATATTCTCATCATTTTTAAGGGTTTGTTCCAGCTCTTTTCGTTGCTCCATTTGTCTTAAAAAATATCCTGTCATCATTGCCGAAGATAGTAAATTGGCGATGTTTTCTTTTGAAGATGTTATTTTTACATCAAATTGATCAGAAGGGAGCATCCCAAGAAGACCTTGAACATTATGTTTAATAATTTCTTGAATATCTTCACTAGCTGATTTAGCTACTCTTTGCAAAACTTCTGGAGATTGTTTTTGTAAATATTGAATTAAATCATTCTCATCATTTGGATCATTATTTTCAGTAGCAAGAAATTCTGGATTGAACATTTCTACAACTTCAACTTAAAAAACCCTACAACATCATGCACCCCTTAATCTATATTATTAAGGATAGGGAACCGAATAGGTCCAAGCTTATTTAAAGGCCAATATCTCAAAATTGCTCTTCCAATCATCTTTTCATAAGGTAGAAATCCCCAAATATGAGAGTCCATACTATTGTTTCTATTGTCTCCCATAACCCAGAATGACTGCTCAGGAACAATTAAAGGACCTATTGAATAATTAATATTTTTGTCGGAAATGTAATTATCTTGAGCTATATCATTTAAGTAAAGCTTCCCTTCTTTTACTTCTACCTTGTCCCCAGGCACTCCTATTACTCTTTTAATTAATGCAGTATCTGTTTCATAACCAGCCTTAATTAATTGTTCTGGAACATTAAAAACAATTATTTTATTTCTGAATTTTGAAATATTTGACTTTGAGGTTATTTTAGGTGTTATTTTCTCAACCAGAATTTTATCTTGTATTTGCAAAGTAGGAAGCATTGATCCAGAGGGAATCCATCTTGGTTCAAGAACCTGCCATCGTATAATTAAAGCAATTGCTATCCAAATTAAAAGATTTTTTAAATCCCTTATTATTGAATTTCTTTTTTCTTCTTGTGTTCGCATTTTTTAATTACTTAATTCAGTTATAAGGAAATTTTCTAATAGGGTTTATATAAATTATGACATCATCTATTGAATGCAAAAATTTTCTTAGAAGTTTACAACTTTTAAATCTTTTTATAAACATAGGCGTAAAAAATTTAATACTATGCCCAGGAAGTAGGTCTGCACCTTTGGCAATAGCTGCTGGAGAGTTAAATAAATTAGGAAAAATCAATATATTTAATTCCATAGATGAAAGATCTGCAGGATTTCATTCTCTTGGTATTTCAACTGCTTCTGGCAATCTTTCTTTGGTTATTACGACTTCTGGAACGGCGGTTAGTAATTTATTGCCTGCAGCAGTTGAGGCGGATAGATCATGTAAAGCTATTATTTTCCTTACTGCTGATAGACCTTTAAGGTTAAAAGATTGTGGTGCAAATCAAACAGTAAATCAAGAAGAGTTTTTGAGTTCAGTTTGTAGAAATCTTTTAAATACAAATCTCAATGGACTGCATGAAACAACAGATAATGAAATATTTAATTTAGTCAAAAAAATTGATCAACAAAGCTCTACTTTTCCAGGGCCTATTCATTTGAATATACCTATCGATACGCCTTTAGATATATCATTTTTTAATAAAAAAAAGGTTTTAGAAGTTTTTAAAAGAATTTATTTAAATAAAAATTATAAATTTCTAAAATATGAAAGCAATTATGACGGAAATAAAGTCTTAAAAAGCTTTAAAAATTTAAATTTAGATAAACCCGGAATTATTTTGGCAGGTCCATATCAAGGTTCTATAAATGATTTATCTTCTTTCAATAAATCCCTAGAAATAATACAAGGAATTACGGGTTGGCCAGTTTTCGCTGATCCTGTTTCTGGTGTTTATTCTAACTTAAGAGGATTAGTTGAGAATTGGGAATTAGTCTTAAGAAAAAATAAGAGTTTTATAAATTGTGATCAACTTTTGAGGCTTGGTCCAATGTCTTCCTCGAATGAGTTGGAGGATTTTTTAACAAATTTTGAGGGTTTACAAATTCTTATTAAAGAAAAAAACTTTAGAAAATTAGATCCTATAAAAAAAGCATTTGAATATGATTTTGGGATGACCAATTTTGTTGATAATTTATTAGGAGAATTATCATATGGTCAACAAAACAAAAAATCTCTTAGTAAATTAGCTCTTGATTTAATAGAAGAGGGTTTACAAATAAAGCAAAATTTAGAAAGTCAACTCGCTAATGATGATGATATTACTGAGTATAAGCTTGCAAGGTTTGTTCCAAAAATTTGGCCATCTGAATTCCCTATTATGCTTTCAGCCAGTAGCCCAGTTAGAGATTGGCTTACATTCTCTCAAAATCGTACTTTAACAAGAAATTGTTTCAGCTTTAGAGGAGCTTCTGGAATAGACGGTACTTTATCCCTTGCATTAGGAATTTCTAGAATTAAAAATCCTCTACTTCTTGTGACTGGAGATTTGGCTTTTGTTCATGATATAAATGGTTGGCTAATAGAAAATTCAACAGACTTGAATCTAACAATTTTGCTAATAAATAATAACGGTGGAAATATCTTTAATCGTATTTACAAGAAAAATCTAAAAGAAGATGAATTTAAAAAACTATTTCTTATGCCTAAAGAAATAAACTGGGCAAAACTAGCAGAGGGCTATCAAGTAAAGTATAAAACTGTATCAAGTTTTAAAAAATTACGAGAGGCATTTGAATGGAGCATTTCTATCCAGAAATCTGTAATAATTAAAGTTGATATTGATCCGGAAAATGAAATTAGTAAACGAAATGTCCTTCTAGAAAAGATTATTGGCAGTTAAATTTATTTATTTTCTATTTTCGAATAATTAGGATTCATGAAAGTCTTACCTGGGAAAACAACTTTAAATTGGTCACAATGTAAATCTTATGAAGATATATTGTTTCATAAATTAGATGAGGGCATTGCGAGAATAGCAATTAATCGACCTGATAAAAGAAATGCATTTAGACCCCAAACTGTAGATGAGCTTATTGATGCATTTAATGTTGTGAGAAATGATGAAAGTATTGGGGTGGTTCTTTTTACAGGAGCTGGACCTGATAAGAAAGGCATTTATTCTTTTTGTTCTGGAGGAGATCAGAGTGTTAGAGGGGAAAATGGATATGAAAATGATGAAGGGAAACAGAGATTAAATGTACTTGAACTACAAAGATTAATTAGAAGTTTGCCCAAAGTGGTTATCGCCTTAGTTCCTGGTTTTGCGATCGGAGGAGGTCAGGTTCTTCATTTGATTTGTGATCTAAGTATCGCTTCTGAGAATGCAATATTTGGTCAAACAGGTCCAAAAGTTGGTAGCTTTGATGCAGGATTTGGATCTGGTTATTTGGCTAGACTTGTTGGTCCAAGAAAAGCAAAGGAAATTTGGTTTTTATGTAGAAAATATAATTCCAAGGAAGCTCTAGAGATGGGCTTGATAAATGCAATTACAAAGATTGAAGAATTAGAAGCTGAGGGTGTAATCTGGGCAAGAGAGATTTTACGAAACAGCCCAACTGCTATTCGTATTCTTAAAGCTTCATTCAATGCGGAGAATGATGGAATTGCTGGTATCCAAGAATTATCTGGATACACAACTCAATTATTTTATTCGACTAAAGAAGCTCAAGAAGGTAGAAATGCCTTTCTTGAAAAGCGTCCACCTGATTTTTCTGACTATAAGTGGACTCCCTAGTGAATTTTTTCAAAAGAACTTTTTAAATAACTATCAATGAGAATTCTTCTTGCCGCTGCCGAATGTGCTCCAATGATCAAAGTTGGAGGTATGGGAGATGTGGTTGGTTCGTTACCTCCATCTTTGATAAAACTTGGTCATGATGTAAGGGTAATAATTCCAGGCTATGGGAAATTGTGGAGCCTTTTAAAGGTATCGAATGAACCAGTATTTAGAGCAAATACTATGAGTACTGATTTTGCTGTATATGAAGCAAAACATCCAATACATAATTATGTGATTTACCTAGTCGGTCATCCAGCATTTGATTCTGACCAAATATATGGAGGGGAGAACGAGGATTGGCGATTTACCTTTTTTGCTAGTGCTACCTCAGAATTGGCTTGGAATTTTTGGAAACCTCAAGTTCTTCATTGTCATGATTGGCACACCGGAATGATTCCAGTATGGATGCATCCGGATCCTGAAATTAGTACTGTTTTCACAATTCACAATTTAAAATATCAAGGCCCCTGGAGATGGAAGCTAGAAAAAATGACTTGGTGTCCTTGGTATATGCATGGAGATCATACAATGGCTGCGGCAATGTTGTATGCAGATAGAGTAAATGCTGTTTCTCCAACTTATGCAGATGAAATAAAAACCCATGAGTATGGGGAAAGTCTTGAAGGATTACTAAATTACATATCTGGTAAATTGAGGGGAATTCTTAATGGAATTGACCTAGATGAATGGAACCCAGCAAAAGATTCTGTTTTGCCTGCAAAATTTAGTATTAAAAGCATAGAAAACAGGTTGGAAAACAAGAAAATTCTTCAGAAAGAAATGGGCCTTGAAGTTAATAGTAAAAAATATCTTCTAGGGATGGTTAGTAGGTTAGTAGATCAGAAAGGTGTTGACTTACTTTTACAAGTTTCTAGAAGATTACTAGCATATACAGATTCTCAAATAGCTGTTTTAGGAACAGGAGATAGGTCTTTAGAGTCTGGATTATGGCAATTAGCTTTAGATTACCCTGGAAGATTCTCAGTGTTTCTTACCTATGATGATTCTTTGGCAAGGCTTATTTATGGCGGCTCTGATGCATTCTTAATGCCTAGTAGATTTGAACCTTGCGGTATTAGCCAATTGCTAGCAATGAGGTATGGTTCTATCCCAATAGTAAGGAGAGTTGGAGGTCTGGTTGATACTGTTTTGCCTCATGATCCAGAAAATAATAGTGGAACAGGTTTTTGCTTTGATCGTTTCGAACCTATTGACTTTTATACTGCTTTAGTAAGATCTTGGGAGGCCTTTAGACATAAAGATAGTTGGAAATTATTACAAAAAAGAGCTATGAGCGAGGAATTTAGTTGGCAGAGATCAGCTCTCGAATACGAAATTATGTATAAAGATGTTTGTGGAATAAAAGAGCCATCGCCAGATTTAGCTGAAGTTGAAAAGTTCTCTTACGGACAATCGGCTGATCCATCTTTAAAGAAAGTATGAGATAGTTTTTAAATGGACCTTTCTTTATCAGAAGTAAATGATGTTTTGGGTGATATTAGAAATCTGGGAGAAGCTAAAAACGATTTATTAAATTTTAAAAATATCAGTATTGATAGTAGAACTTTATTAAAAACTGATCTTTTTGTAGCTATCAAAGGAAAAAATTTTGACGGACATAGTTTTCTTCCAGAGGTTTTAAAGAAAGGAGTTAGGTCAGTAGTAATTAAAGAAGGTATGCAGAAATTACTTCCTAGTAATTTCCCTTGTTGGGTTGTAAATGACACTTTAGAGGCATTTCAAGAATTAACATTGCTCAAAAGGAAAAAATTAAATATCCCTTTGATTGCAATAACTGGTTCAGTCGGTAAGACAACAACAAAAGAAATGATGGGTGAAGTTTTAAAGAAACTCGGAAAAATCAAACTTTCCCATGCAAATTTCAATAATGAGATTGGGGTTGGTCTTACTATTCTTGCGACAGATATAGAAGATAAAGTTTTGGTCCTTGAGATGGGTATGAGAGGTCCTGGACAGATCGGAAATTTATCTAAATATAGTGAACCCGATATTGCAGTTATTACTAACATTGGGACAGCCCATATTGGATTGTTAGGATCGAAGAAGAATATTACTTATGCTAAGTGTGAAATTACTAAGTTTTTAAATCCAAATGGAGTTGTAATTATCCCAGCCAATGATCCTTTTTTAGAGGAAATTCTAAAAAAATCCTGGCAAGGTAGAGTAATAAAAGTAGAATTATTAAATATAGAAAAGCATAAGAAGAGTTTTAAGGAAGATAATAATTTGCGAGGATTTTATAATCCATCTCAAAAAACAATTTTAATAGAAGCGAATACCTTTGAAATTTCATTTGACGGCTTTCACAATGCTTCAAATTTCTTGTTTGCTTACGCAGTTGCAAAAGAGTTAAGGATTGATTTTGAAAAATTTAATAAGTTTAATTTTGTTAGTTTAGAAGGAAGGAATAAAATTCTTAAATCATGGAAAACGACAATATATGATGAATCATATAATGCCTCTCCAGAATCGGTAAAGGCATGTATTGAAAGCTTACTAGAAAAACCACATAATCATTTTTTAATATTTGGAAGTATGCAAGAATTGGGAAAAGAATCTGAACAATATCACCAAGAAATATTTAACTTAATAAACAATTCGGATATAGAAAAATGTGTATTTATTTGCGATAAAAAAAATGAAATATTTTATTCTAATTATCTAAAAGGTAAGAAAAAATTTTTAGTTTTAAATGATGTTAAAGATGTCCCTAAAGAGATCAACAAATTCACAAAAAAAGGTGATTCTATCCTTATAAAAGGGAGCAGATGTTGGCAGCTTGAAAAAATTATTAAATTAATTCATTAAATCAGGATTTCTTTCTTTCCCAATTGTCTATATTTACTTGCTTAGTTCTTGAGATTGCTAATGAATTATCTTTGGAGTCTTTGGTGATCACTGAACCAGCACCTGTTGTTACTGATTCTCCTAGATTAATCGGAGCCACAAAAACTGTATTTGCTCCAATACTGGAATTCTTACCAATTTTTGTTTGATGCTTTTTCTGACCATCAAAATTTGCAGTAATAGTTCCTGCTCCAATATTTGTATAACTTCCAATAATAGAATCGCCAATATAACTTAGATGGTTTACTTTAGATTCTTCCTCTAGGTGACTATTTTTTATTTCAACAAAATTACCGATTTTGCTATAAGAAGATATTTTGGAGTTAGGTCTTATATGACTATAGGGGCCAATTTTTATATGATCCATTATCTTAGAATCATAAACAGTTGAATTGGATATTTCACAATGTAATCCCACATTAGAATTTTCAATATAAGTATTTGGCCCAATAACACAATTATTAAATATTTTGGAGCTTCCTCTTATATGAGTATTAGCCTCTATGATTACATCTTTGCCAATCTCGGCTTCTTCACTAATTGAACAACTTGCTTTATTTAAGAAAGTTACGCCATTTAGCATATGCTTTTCTTTTATTGAATTCTGAAAAATATCTTCGCATTTTGATAGTTGAATTCTATTATTAATTCCTTGAAGCTCTCCATCATCCTCTACCTCCAGGCCAAAGGAATTCTTTAGCAAAGATACTGTATCTGTTAAGTAAATTTCTTTCTGATTATTATTGCTTTGTAAGTTACTTATTATTTTTGACAAATTTTCCCAGTTGAAACAATAAACACCTGCATTTACTAATAGATTTAGTCTTTCTTGATTATTGCAATCTTTTTCTTCAACAATCCTATCTATAAAATCACCCTCTAAAAAAACTCTTCCATACCCATGAGGATTTTTTTTCTTTGTTGTTATTAAAGAAACATCTGCATTTTTTTTATCATGTAAATTTAAAAGCTTTTTTAGTGTATTAGGCTTTATGAGCGGCACATCGCCATTTAGGACCAAAAGTTTCCCTTCACTTTTCTTTACTTCTCTACAGAGTACCTGGATAGCATGACCAGTCCCTGATTGAGGTTCTTGAATAACAAATTGAACTTTTTGATTTTTTGTAATTGAGTCTTGTACTTCTTTTGATTTGTGGCCAATAATTATGAAAATTTGGTTAGGATTTAATTCGAAACATGAATCAATTACTCTCTGCAAAAGACTTTTGCCAGAAATTTTATGTAAAACCTTTGGCAATGAGCTCTCCATTCTAGTGCCCTTACCTGCAGCCAATATTGCAACACTTAACATAATTTTTAAAATATATATCTAAATTTAACTCTTGAAGGTCGACTTCGTCATTTCCATTTTTCTCTCCATATTTTTGTAGTAGCGAGATTTGATAAAGATTGCTCTTTCAATCTTTCTTTAATGATATCTTCTGTTTTTGAATTTAAATAAGGGTCTCTATAAGGAATGCTTGCCTTAGTTAATAGATGTTCTTCTTCCATAGGAGATAACTTATCAAAGTATAAGTTCTTTTGAAATTTTTCTTTAGAGAAGTTTGCTATTGCAACTGTACCTTGACTCCACTGATTTTGTAAATTTAAATTTGACTTAATACTAAAAATTTCTAAGCCAAGATTTCTTAATGTCATTCTAACTGCAGCTGAGGAGGAGTAAGTTATTAAATAGCCTTGAGGATTAAGACTTTTTGTAACCTTAGATAAGAATTCAATAGTCCAAACTTGAGGACACTTTTGAGGTGAAAACCCGTCTAAATAGATTAAATCGAATTTAATTCTAGGAGGAATATGATTAATTTGCTCTCTTGCTTCTCCCCAAATAATTTTACATTTTAAAAATTGATCTTCAAATTGATTCTGTTGATATAAACAATTGAAAATCTTGAAAACTTTCGGATGCCATAATTCTAGAAAATAATTATTCTTTAGAGAATACTCAAGAGGCTTTTTATCAATTTCTAAAGCATACCAATTTAATAAAGAATTTTGTTTAATTAAATCACTAAATAATGAAGCAGAATTATAACCAAGCCCAAAACAAATATCTAATACGTTAAGAGATTTATTCTTGAATCTATGCAAACCTGAAGGGTTTGTGAATTTAACTTTTGTTTCCTCAAGGGCTCCTTTAATACTATGGAAGTTCTCTTGAAAAAGTGTACTTTTCAATGAATAACTTCCATCATTTGTTAAAACTTCAATTAATTCTGACAAAAAAATTTTTTAATTTAATTAGTTAGCTTAGCAAGGTCATCCCAAAAGTTTGGGTAAGAGACGTTAGAGGCATCTGCTCTAGAGATTTTTGAGGAACCTTCTGCAAGAAGCGAAGCTATGGCAAGACTCATTGATACACGATGATCAGTCTCACTATCTACTTCAGCAGAATTGAATGCGGATTCTCCAGTGATTATTAATCCGTCCTCCTTTTCTAAAATTTTTGCACCAAACTTACGTAATTGTCTTGCCATCACTTTTAATCTGTCTGTTTCCTTAACTCTTAATTCCTGTGCATCTTTAATCTCTGAAACTCCCTTACAAAAACAGGCCGCTACTGTAAGGATAGGGATTTCATCAATAAGCTTTGGGAGAATATCTCCTTCTATGGTAAATGCTCTTAAATTATTTGCAGTCTTTACATTAATAGATCCAATTGGCTCTCCAGCAATGATTGATTTTTCTACTATCTCATAGTTGCATCCCATTGAATCCATAACATTTAATATTCCTGTTCTAGTAGGATTTAATCCTATATTTTTAATTAAAACGTCTGAATTAGGGACTATCGATGCAGCAATCATCCAGAAAGCTGCAGAGCTTATATCCCCAGGAATTAATATTTTTTGACCAACTAATGTTTTTCCTGGTCTAATAACTATATTTCTTCCTAATTCACCTCTTATCTCAATATCTGCTCCAAATGCTTTTAACATTCTTTCAGTATGATCTCTTGAAGATGCTGGCTCAATAACTGAAGTAGGTCCAGATGCTTTAAGACCAGCTAATAATATTGCAGATTTTACTTGAGCACTAGCTACTGGGGTCCCAATTATACAACCTTTAAGTTTATTTCCTCCGATAGAAATTGGAGCTTTGCTACCGTTTTCTCTCCCAAAAATCCTGCCACCCATCAAAGATAATGGTTTGCTAACTCTCCCCATTGGTCTTTCATTGAGAGAATCATCTCCAGTTAAAATAAAATTCTTACCTTCTTGGCCTGCCAATAACCCCATTAATAATCTCATTGTAGTCCCTGAATTTCCGCAATTGAGAATTTCTTTGGGTTCTATAAAACTATCTAGACCAGAGCCTGATATCTTAAAAGGCTCATTTTCTTTTATCTGTGGAATATTTACCCCCAATTTCCTAAGACAATCAGCAGTTGAAAGAGGATCTTCAGAATGTAAAAACCCCTCAATAAGCGTCTCCCCCTCGGCAATACTCCCAATTATCAAGGCTCTGTGTGAGATAGACTTGTCTCCAGGTACTTTTATTTTTCCTTTTAAATTTCCCCCACCTTTAACTGTGCGGATATTATTCATATTCAAAATTAAAAATTGATTAAGTTTTTATAAATAATTAATAGATATATTATCAATTAAGTTTGGGTTTAAAAAAAAATATTCAAAGTAAGTAACTGTTTTCTATAATAATTCTAGAACGAAATTTGATTATTAATCTTACTTATTACCACGTTGCAAATGATGTTCCAGAAATAAATCCTGATGTTGCTGTAGTAATTGATGTTTTAAGGGCTACTACAACAATTTCTTGGGCTTTAAAAAATGGAGCTGATTCAATACAAGTTTTTGCAGATTTAAATTTGTTAAAAACATCTGCTATGAAATGGCCTGCTGATAAGAGACTAATGCTTGGGGAAAGAGGTGGAAAAAAAATAGATGGCTTTGACTTAGGTAATTCTCCTTTATCAGTAAAAAAAGAAACTGTTCTTGGCAAAAGACTTTTTATGAGTACTACAAATGGTACAAAATCATTGAAAGAAGTTCAAAATGCAAAACATTTATTTGCCATGGGACTTCCTAATAGAAAGGCAGTTGCTGATAAAATAATTTCTTTAAATACTGAAAATCTTTTAATACTGGGCAGTGGCTGGGAGGGATCATATTCCCTGGAGGATTCTTTAGCAGCGGGCGCACTGGCCTCATACTTGAAAACAAATTTTAATTCTGAAGTCAATATTGCGAATGATGAATTACAAGCTGCCTTAGCACTTTGGTATTTTTGGGAAAATGATATTTTACAATGCTTAAAGACAGCAACACATGGCAAAAGATTGACAAGTCTTGGTGATTATGAGGATGATTTTAAATGTTGTTCTGAACTTGATTGTTTAGATATTGTTCCTTTTCAAGCTGAAAGAGGTGTGATTCGTGCCTCATAATTTACGAATTGGTTCTCTTGGAGTAAAGTCTTGACTGATTTTTTAGTAGCTGCACTGCAAATTACAAGTACTTCTAATCTAGAAGCAAATTTTGCTGAAGCTGAAGAACAAATTGAATTAGCTGCAAGAAGGGGTGCAGAATTAATTGGACTGCCTGAGAATTTTGCTTTTTTAGGAGAAGATAATGAAAAGCTTAAATTAGCTTCTGAATTGTCAATAAAGTGCACTAATTTTCTCAAAACTATGTCTCAGCGATATCAAGTTTTCCTTTTAGGAGGTGGATATCCAGTCCCTGCCGGTGATGATAGACATACCTTAAATAGATCAGCACTTTTTGGTAAGGATGGACAGGTTTTGGCAAAATATGACAAAATTCATCTCTTTGATGTGGATTTACCAGATGGAAACTTATATAAGGAATCATCTACCATCTTGTCTGGGACAGAATATCCCCCAGTTGTAGATGTCCCAGGTTTATGCAAAATAGGGCTATCTATTTGTTACGATGTTAGATTCCCTGAACTTTATAGATACTTGTCTTCAAATGGTGCTGAACTAATTATGATTCCAGCTGCTTTCACTGCTTTTACAGGAAAAGATCACTGGCAAATCTTACTTCAAGCAAGGGCAATTGAAAATACAGCATATGTAGTAGCTCCTGCTCAAACTGGTATTCATTATGGCAGAAGACAAAGTCATGGTCATGCAATGGTTATAGACCCATGGGGAACTGTTTTGTCTGATGCAGGTAAAACACAGGGTGCTGCAATAGCTCCAGCTGATAAAGAAAGAGTAAAAAAGATTAGAGAACAGATGCCAAGCTTAAAGCATAGAAAAAATAAATTGTTTGCAAATTAATGTCGAAGTTTTTTAACAATAAACTTTTTCGTTACTTATATGTTCTTTTATTTTTTAATACCGCTATTCCTCCTGTTAAATCATCTAGTGCTTTGGCAGCATGGGCGGTTAATTCTAATGGATTTTTAGAATTAAGAACCAAATCAAATACAAATTTAGAAGCATACTTTCAGAAAGGTAGCAATTCTTTTGGAGATAGGTTCTGGATAGATTTTCCTGGGGAACTAAAAACTCCTCGAAAAATTAAAGGTAATGGCCCTATAAAAGAAATTAGATTAGGTAAACCCATTACAGGAAAAACAAGATTAGTTGTTGAATTTACTGATGAAAATAATGTTAAACCTTTGACATGG
>QCPB01000004.1 GCA_003209795.1 Prochlorococcus sp. AG-436-C05 | reverse complement strand
ACTTTGACTTGGTCAAATGGGGATTATTATGTGGGAGAATGGCTAAATGATAAACGATCTGGCTTAGGAACTTTTACTTGGTCAAATGGGGATTATTATGTGGGAGAATGGCTAAATGATAAACGATCTGGCTTAGGAACTTTTATCAAAGCTAATTAGCTCCTAAACAAATCTTTTAATAATTTTAAAAAGTAATTGCATACCAATTATCACAACTATCTTAAAGGCAATAAAGAAACAACTTAACAAGGACTATAGATTTAAAAAATAAAAATTAACCATTAAGTTAGAGATTAAAGCCACAAGGTATATCAAGGCTATACAAATAATTGATATTTATTCGCTAAGTCGAATATACCCCATACCACCCATAACTTTCCTAAATAAGAACTTTGATGGATAATGAATTTATATCTGAAGAAGTTATCCAAACTTTATTCAAACCCTATATATTCGCCGAGATACCATGGAAGAAAAGGAACCTAGCTACTGGCTAATGAACCATGAGCATTGAGTCATAGCAATGGATCTAAAAAACCTGTAAAAAATGTTCACGAAATGTTCACGATTTTTTAATGGCTTCACCTTCGAGTTGGGAATTCTATAAAGAAGATCAAACAAAGATTTTATGGGTCCATATTTGTGCCCAAGATTTAACAGGAGTAGCTATTTCAATTAATAAATGGTGGAAGACAAGATATCCAGAATACAAAATGCGAGTGGTTTCTAAAAAAGAATTTGAACAAGTAAAAATGCAAGAGTAGCAAAAGCAGCAAGAAAATTAATCTTTGGTAAATTTTGATGCTGAATATTTTATTTATGCAGCTAATATAATTTCAGTACAATAATAAATAAATGAATTCCTCATTTTCAAAAGTCTCAAATTTGAAAGTTAACAGGGTTTCTAAAATAGCCATTACTCTCGCATCATCAACTTTCTTCTTATTCGCATTAGGTCAAGCACCAATTTTTAAAAATATTCTTGCAGGTGCTTTCTCTTGTTCTGGCTAAAATAAATTCGCATTTTAGGCAAAGCAAAGTTCTAAAATAGAGAATGATTGACAGTCGATCTAAACTTGAGGGATAAAACCCTCTTTTTTTATGGATAGAAAATTTATAACTGAAAAGATAATGACCCTTGTTATTTCTTTGATAGGCTACAAAACCCGTTAATAAATAATTACTGTTTCCCGACAAAACCCCTTTAGAAAGATAATGGTTTTTATTATTTAAGGACTCTGAATATTTTCTGAACTAACAATATCTTGCATTAAGCTCTCTGATGAATGATTAAATCCATTTTGCTCTAAAAAAGACTTAACCTTTTCAAATTTTTTCTGGATTTTTTTTGTATATGGAGTTGTCATCAAATAATCATCTTTTTCTGTTGAATAGTTCATTTGATTAACTAATTGCTTTTACACTCAAATTTTGCAAAATTTCCAATTGGTAGTGAAGTTATAAATATTACATAAATAATTTAATAGTAATAAATACTTAAAAGATTTTTTCTGCAATCAATATTGTGCCTAGATGTAATTAATGAAACGCTTACTACTTGCACTGATTTCGTTATTTTTTAAGTTCTTTGCTATAAATTAATTGAGGCCAAACCTCAATGAGTACACTCTTCGTTTACTCCAAGACATAGATTGACTTTATATAGTACGAGTCAATTTAATAACCTCTCTGGTAGTTGGAATTTCTGGAGGGGTTTCTTGTTTTAAGCAGGTAGTTGATTTGATACTGGGATAATTTTAAATCTTCTAATTTTTGATACTAATTGGACTGCTTCCATATAAGTTGAGTAGAAGCCAAGTACCAGATAAACAATTAACTTAAGCATTTAATAAATTCTTCTATATATAGAAACGAATCTATGCCAACAAGCAATAGGGTTTTAATCAGAAATGGAATTTAACGTGTGCCTTCAATGCTGTCTCAATCTTAAACAAACAGTCCCTGCATCTGCCCCATCTGCGTCAAAGTTATAGCCTACTAGTCGCTCAATTTTGTCAAAGACTTTTAATCTTCTGGAATTGGCAGTATTTGGATATTTTTCATTCGGTGATATTTTATCTATAGAATTAACTACCGCACATAAAAGTTCAATTTGATTTTGATTGAACTAAAGTTAATATGATTTGTATTATTTGATGTTGATTAAAATTAGATTTCTAACTAATTTATATTTAATTCAATGGTCTTAGCAAATGGAGTTTTTGCTTTTTTCACTTTTTTTTATTAGCGCACTCATATTCTTTATTGCAGGTAAAGATGATTTTGGAAGAAGAGAAAATAAATTAATAAGTAAGGAAAGTGGGAAGGTTAAAAAAGAGGTTAGCATTGAACCTAAAGTTGAAGTAAAACTTGCTAAGGGTAAGGTAACTGAGAAACATGCTAAGGAATTTGCATCAGGTGTTCAGTCTGGTGTGAAGACTGCTGTTAAGTTTGCTAAGGATGTTAAGAAGGTTGTATCTGAGGCAGCACAGGAGGATTTGGCACTTTAGATGAATTATTTGAATTATTAACATTAAGACAGACCAGGATAAGGAAGGCGATTCATCCGTTCTCCCGGCAAATACTCCTGCTCTATACAATACTTAATAGTGGTGATTCTTCAGCATTTATGAGGGTTGCTGTGGGTTCAGCCGAAGGGTTACCTACTTTTAATCCTGAAGAATAAATCAATCTGATTGACAGTCGATCTAACATAGAGGGATAAAACCCTCTTTTTTAATGGATAAAGATATTCCTTCTTATGTGGGTGACCTAATCCCTTCCATTGCTACTTACAATCAAGCAATTAATAATTATAAGCGTGGAATAAAAGCTGGGGACTTTTACGAAGAGCCTATAGGTGAAGATTTTCGTTATCCTGACTGGTAGATGGCTATTAAGTATTAAAAGATGGGAAGCTTACCAAAATTAATTGCACTTGCTATGGTCTTGCTACTTGTAGGAAGCACATTTGTTGGTGGGATTATTTATTTTATTAGATAAAACAATGAAGAACCCAATAGACATATTTAAAAGGTGGTTACTAGACTTACTTGTTCCATATATAGAAGGAACTAATATAAAAAAGAAAAAAAAAAAGAATGATTAAATGACTCATATGTATGGAATAGCAATTACTTATGCAGTCGCTAGTTTGTTATTACTTGGTGGCTTTGCATATATAACATTCAAGATGACCTTTAAAAAATGAAATGCTTACTACTTGCACCGATATATTAATTACGATTGACAGTCGATCTAAACTTGAGAGATAAAACCCTCTTTTTTTATTGCAATATAGTTACTTAACAAATTTAATTTGGATCTCTTTAAAATCAGTTAGTTCGGATAGATCATCTACTTGAAATGCAAACCAAAACCTTCTTTCACTGATTATGTGAAAATGGTCAATTGAAGTATTATGTGCTCTAAATTGAGACAACTTATGCTCTTTAAAATGCATTTCGTCAGAAATATTACCTGAAGTTATGTAATTAGGAAAGAATTCCTCAAAAATTATATTTCTATATGGACCTATCATTTTATTAATTGCCGGTTCTTTGTAAGCACCATATCCTCCAGAAGTTTTATTACTACAATTCTCGGTAAATGATTTGATAGGTTCATCTTTATTATTTAAAAATGTTATTTGTAAGTCTGTTTTAGTAAAACATCTAAAATCAAAGATACTGGTAGGTTCATAACGAGAGCTATATCTATAGGAGGCAGGATTTTCTTGAGCAAGATTTGATTTAATACCTTTAAGCACATAAAAAATATTATTCGCTCCATATTGTTTTCTTGAAGAAGTTGAATTTTTTATATATTCTTTAAAATCCTCTACTCTGACATCTGCTCTAGCTTTGACTACGAAAATAGACTCATTTTTCTTTGTATCGAGTAATTTAAAATGTTTAATTGACCCTTGCGAGTAATTAGTAATATCCTTCTTAATGTTTTTTGTTCTATTAATAACGCTCTTATCAATTACAGTCTCTTTCTTAATTAATGTCTCTGAATCTATAAAAGAACCCACTACTTGTTTTAGAGCATCCTGAGCTCCATTTAGAACTGCTTCGTTTAGATTACTACCATAGCCAGTTGCAATGACTGTTTTGATCAACTCGTCATCGCTACTGTAAGAACTAAATGAACTTAATGGTTCTTTAGATCTATAGTCTCTTACTATTACTGCGACATCGAACTTGGACTGTCTATTTGACTTGAATTTAATTTGGGAAATGAAGTTTTGCCAGAAATATTTTCTATTATGTGGAATAACTCCCTTATGATCGCTTATGTTATCAAGAGTATTGTAAATATTATCGAAATAATCATCTTTTATCTTTAGGGAAAAATTGAATATAACCATTTTCTCTGGGTTAATATTTTTATATCTGTTCCATCTCCAGCTACTTTTGCTGCAAAAATCAGCATTATGATAAAGATTTAGTTGCACCTGATAACTATTAGAAAATGCCTCTTCGCATTTACCTGATTCAATAAAATCATTGAAGGATATCAGTTCTCCAATAGTAATTTCTGTAACTTCTCCTCTTTCTATTGGATTAATTATCTTTTTTAAAAAATTATACTTATTTTTAAGATTATTTTCTTTACTCTGCATTTCAGCAAATAAATTTATAGTTTCTATATTTTTCTGCTCAAATGCTAATTCTTTTATATAAGCCTTAAAATCATCAACCCTTACTCCAACTTTGGCTTCGACGATGAAAATAGGTCCATTATTCTTTATATCAAGGATTTCAAAGTATTTAATTGAACCTTGCGAATAATTCCTTACATCTTTATTAATTATTTTTGACCTATTAATAATTCCTTCTTTTATTTCTTTTTTCCTCTTAATTATCGTTTCAGAATCTATGAAAGATCCAACGATCTGACTTAATGCATCCTCAGCAGCATTTAGGGATGCATCATCAATGGAGGTTCCATAACCTTTCGATATAACAGTTTTTATAATCTCTTCGCTATGGTTATCTATTTTATTAGTTATATGAGTTTTATCTTTATCTAAAAATTTATTTGAAGAATTTAATGCTTCTGATGCAAAGCCAGGGGAAACAAATACAGCTAACAAAAAAACAATAAATTTCATTCGAAATCTTTTAATTTATAAGTAAATCAATATCCATCGATTTCAATATTATAATTTTTTAAATAGTGAAGTTAAAGGTGAACTTAATTATATTCCATTACTTGACGTTGCCTTATTTCTAATTTTCAGTTTGGTTCAGTCTAATGACAGACTCCCAAGAAATAATGAAACGCTTACTACGTGCACTAATAGCTGCACTTGCTTTGCTTTTATCTTTCCACTTTGCATAAATAAATTTTCGGAAACTTGATCTACTAATTCTTTATGCGTCATATGCATATTCTTCATCAAGCTTAATTACTACACCATTAAAAAATTCTGCTAATAGTTTTGACGGGTCTTGAACCGAAACTTTTCTATACTCTTTTGCAAGTTTCTTTTTGATTGGATTTAAGTTGGTCATGCTGATTCTTGAAATTGATTTGTTACTTCAGTCCAACCTCCATCAATTAATTCGTTCCATGTTTCAAATGCAGAGTCGAGATCGTGAAGTCTTGTGTTTTTAAGTCCTGCGGGTTCTCCTAGATGATTTGCATAGAAGAGATGGGTATACACTTTGATGCTGTTCCGTGCAGATTTCTTGCACTTTTCAAACAAGATTAAAAAGCTGCTTTGCGGGTTAAGTAACCAGCCATTTGGGGTGTCAACACGACTGCCATAAGAAAAATTAGACCAAACATTGGCTCCTCCTAGAGTCATTTGATGAGTAATACACTTGTACTATATTTATAGCGAAGTCTTATTCTTGTTGTCAATACCCGAATATACAGGATGCATAAATCCCTGCTATTACTTACCTTGCTTGTTAGTTGAGGTTCTTTCTAGACAATTCAATGTGGGTAATCAAAAGACCTTAGAAAAGAGAACTTACTACTTGCAACGCTATAAATTCCAAAAAAAAATCTCTCTAGGGGTTTACATAGAAACACAGCAACGTAGATGACCCCATACCACCCATCACTTTCCTAAATAGGAACTTTATTTAAATTTAGTTTGAAAATGATTTAGTAAACATTAAAAGTCTATTTGTTGGCGATTGGTTGGCGATTGGTTGGCTAATAATTAAATGATTATTTTAAACTTCATTTAATGTATTGTTTTTCTGTTCCTCTGCCACCTGTACCATTTAAGGAAGTCATTTATAACACTATTAGCAGACTCCATAAAATTCATTAATATCAAAACGACCATAACAGCTTGGAGAATTGGATCCAATCTCCAACCCTGAGCAAAAAGAAGATTTCCAACAAAAAGTGAGCCCAAGAATCTCCCAAGAGTTAGAAAAACTCTATAAGCTATTTTGAAAACAAAAACTATTGACCTGCCTTCTTTTCTATTAATAGATATTAAATAAAATATCACTTGAGAAATTCCAGCAGGTGTAGCAAGTAAACCCCAAAGGAAAAGAAGAATCCCACATATTGAAGCCAAATTAATTGATGCGTTTACCATTCGTTTTTAGAAACATGATTAAATCATAGAGATTTACATATATTTTCACAATTAATCAAATTTGTTGGCTATTTGTTGGCTGATTTGTTGGCCGCTATGAGCCAACAAGTAAAAGAAATAAAAAAGAGAGTTGGGAAACTCTATAGTGTGAATTGGTTTTTTAGAGTCAGGGCGACAGGATTCAAACCTGCGACCTAGTGTTCCCAAAATACTTGAGATAGAATTCTTTATTTATTAGGGAATTCGATATTAAAGAACCTAAATAATTCCGAAAAAATATTATAAATCTCTCTCGGGTTTTACATAGAAACACAGCAACGTAGATGACCCCATACCACCCATCACTTTCCTAATTAGGAACTTTGCAGGATAATAAATATATAAAAGCAAATAGTATGATATTACATTCACGATTCGTTAACGATTTGCAATTTCTCCCAAATCCCTTGATATGACTGAAGAAAATTTCTGACTAATGAAAAGCACCTCCGACTAGCTATTACTAGGTTCTCGAGGAATCGTAATTTTTTACCCAAACTTTACCCAAACTTTACCCAAACTTTTTATTAATTGAAATCGGATATAAAATTGACTAAATGTCTTAATTGATTGTGAAAAAATATCTTATATCAGGTTTAGTTGATGACTACAGAATAAAGATAAATATTCTGGCTATTTCTCCGAATCATGCAATAAAAGTATTTCAGAAGAAGTATCCAGATGCAATAGATATTTATGTAATACAAGATCTATTTAAAGTTAATAAATAACTTTAGGTAAGTTGTTTAAAAAAATACAAAATAAAAAAGGTTTTAAAGTTTGGCTTTATTTTTTTTGGTTTTTTTCTTTATTTATTTATTTTGTGTTTTAGTGATAAAAACAATATTATTTAGAGAATTAATTACCCCACACCACCCATCACTTTCCTAAATAGGAACTTTAATGGATAATAACTTAAGAAGCGGGTGTCGAAATTATTCCATCCACACCCTATCCACACTTTGAAATATTCTCCTAATCCCTTGATATGACTGAAGAAAATTTTTGGCTAATGAAAAGTACACCCGTCTAGCTATTACTTGGATTTCAAGGATTCGCAATTTTCTATTCACACTTTATTCACACTTTTAGCGATTGACAGTCGATCTAATATGGAGGGATAAAAACCTCTTTTCTTAATGGCAATTTCAGAATTAAATGAAGATACACAAGATCAAATATGTGATCTTCTAGAGAATTTGCAACAAATAGAGAAACTTAAAAATAAAGATATGCGTATTTTGTTAGATAAAATAGTCAGACAGTATGGAGGGAAAGTAGTAAATAAATGAAACTCTTACTACTTGCTTTATTGATAATTTTTACTGTACCTTTTCCTGCGAGATCAGGAATTCAAATACCTAATAGAAAGGACTGTTCTTTAATAAAAAAGAAACAACATTATGATTATTACGACAGACAGGAAGCTCATGATTTTGGACGAAAAATTCAATATCTCATAGCAAAAAAAAATATTCGAGGACTTTATAAGCATGTTCTAATTGATGAACTTATTAATGGTCCAAGAAGAGCATTCATAAAGAATAAAAGTTTTGATGAAATCTTCCCGAAAGAATGGATTAATAACGTTATTAATACTGAAATAGATTGTGATTCTATGGGATGGAGAGGATTCATGATCTCTCATGGTCTAATCTGGTTTGACAGAATGGAGAATGGCAAATGGACTATTAAATCAATCAATGGAGTTAATCAAGAACAATTTAATAATAAAAATCTTATTGGGTGGAAAACAGATAAAGGCATAATCCCACCAAATTGTTTTCCAACATTTGGATATTTTAAAACACCAAAAGTTGACTTATTTACAGAAAAATTTGATATTAAAAATAAGAGAGGATTTCAAGATAGTCCTGGGGAATATATCGGAAAGACAATTCCTTTGGGTTACGCAATAAACTCAAAATTATCTAAAAATAATGTTTATTCGGTAGCTAATAATCTAGATGAATGTTTTAAATCCGATTCAGAAAATGGGTTTGTAAAAAAAAAAGAGAGAATGCACGATTTAGTTGTGGTTGATAATATTGTTTATCAAAAAAATAATAGAAAAGCAATTGAAAATCATAATCGCTATAAATCGCATTATGAAGTACTTACAAAAATAGCTTTATCACAATGCAATAGATTTGCTAAGCAACTATCGAAATGTAAGGAAGCTTATTTAGTTAGAATTGGTTATCAGTCAGGCGGAACAATAGGTTGGTTGGGTTCTTATAATATCTATGGAATATTTGAGGAAAAAGATAAAAACTATCTAGTTCCACTTAAAGTTTTTAAAAATAAAAATCAAGCGATTAATCAAATTACATTGCCATATTAGAATCCGAAGCTTATTTAGGAATCCGATAAAGTTAAAACAATAATTAATAGCTATAAATAAACTAAAGGATATTAATGAAGCTAAAAATTAATATTAATTCTTTAGAAAAATATTTAGCTGATTTAGTAAATCATTTTGAATATAAACGGATTACAGAAAAATTAAAAGCAGATGATTTAATTGCAGATGTAGACGATCAGAGTGCTCATCATTTTTGTTCTTTTTCTAAATAAATTCGTGCGGTCAAATATATACGTACTTGCAACGTAGATGACCCCATACCACCCTTTACTTTCCTAAATAGAAACTTTGATGGATAATGAATTTACATCTGAACGAGTTATTCTAACTTAATTCGAACTTGAAACTTTCGCCGAGATCCCATGGTACAACAGGAACCTAGCTACTGGCTAATGAAAAGCGAGCCGGACTAGCTATCACTGCGATCTCAAGGAATCATAATTTTTTACCCAAACTTTACCCAAACTTTTTATTGATTGGCAGTCGATCTGAAAAAGGATAATCTATTCAAATATTATATACTGAAAAAGATAACAAAGGACAAAATGACCATTAATAAATTGGTAGTAAAAGTATTAACCGTTATCAGCTCAGGGGTTTTCTTACTGATTATTGCTAAATCAATTACTGGCAAGCCAAGCTTTCAAAAAAACCTTTCAACTCGCAGACTTCAAAATTCAATCGAATCACTACGACGAGAGATGAATATCCCAGGAGCCTCAATCGCAGTAATTGATAACGGGGAGATCTCCTGGGCAAAGGGTTTCGGGATAGCCGATACAATTACTGAACGCGAGGTGACAACGTCTACTTTATTTACTGCTAATTCAATCACCAAAACATTAACATCTTTAGCCGTAGTAAAACTACTAGCAGATAAAGAAATCGCGTTGGATGAACCAGTGAACCGTTATCTTACAAGCTGGAAAATCCCAAAGAATCAATTCACAGCAAAAGTGCCAGTTACTTTTAGAATGCTACTGAATCATACTGCAGCACTTACCTCACCTTATCCAGATGGTTGCTGTGGTCCCAAAGAAATTTTGCCTACAGTAAAACAGTTTTTAAATGGTAAACCGCCAGCAACGAATCCCCCAGTAACTGTAAATAACGTACCAGGAGAAAAGTATGCCTACTGCAATGGCTGTTACTCGGTGCTTCAGCCTGCCATTGAATATGTCGGAGACAAACCTTTCAAAAATTTGATGAACGAGTTAGTGATACAACCAGCAAAAATGGTGAATAGTACTTTTGACGACACATTCTTCCTGGAAGACTCCACAACAATAGCGATTCCTTACGATAGTAATGGCAATGTGCATAAAGAAGCCCCAATGCGCAATCCTATCTTCTCCACAGGTCTGCTCTGGACAACAGCTACCGATCTCGCCCTCTTCAATTTAGCCTTCACCAGTGCATTAAGGGGAGAGGATAATCTGATTAATCAAAAACTAGCTGAATCTTTAATCATTCCGAGTTCAACGCCGACACGTAGCCTAGGATTTTTTATTGGTAATAAAAATGCTCAAGAAGAGTCAAAGGGTGACTACATTTTTCACAGTGGATCGAATATTGGTTATCTCTCACTTTCTATCATCAGCAAAGACGGTAAGAAGGGTGCTGTAATTTTGATCAACAAAGGTCCAAATCCTTTCACAACAACTGAAATACCTGAATATTCATTTATCACTGACAGTTTGAAGTTGATCAGTAATTACAATCGTTGGGATTAGTAATCAAAATTTGATTGACAGTCGATCTAACATAGAGGGATAAAACCCTCTTTATATATTATTTATATTGAGAAAAAAAGAAATACAAACTTTAAGAAGTCGACTCTGAAGGAAAATTTATTTTGAGATTACTGGTAAATTATCAAAAGCAACTTAACAATTAATTCTTTGACTGAAATTCATAGAAAGACATTACTAAATCTTATAAAAGAAAGAGCATACAAGAAAGGTAAATTTACCTTATCTTCTGGTAAAGAATCAGAGCATTACATTAACTGTAAACCTGTTAGTTTATCCTGTGAGGGAAATGCACTTATATCCCATTTGATGTTTGAACATATAGAAGATAAATCTGCAGCAGTTGGTGGACTTACACTAGGTGCTGATCCTTTAGTTTGTGGTATCGCACAGAAAGCATACTACTCAAATAAACATATTGATGCTTTGATCATAAGAAAGAATCCGAAAGGATATGGAACAAAAGAAATTATTGAAGGTAATAAGCCACCTAAAGGATCTATCGTTACAGTATTAGAAGATGTAACTACAACAGGTAGTAGTGCCATCAAAGCCGTAAATGTTTTGCGTGATGCAGGTTACATTGTGAATCGTGTTGTTGCAATCGTTGATAGAATAGAGGATCAAATTGTATGGAAAAATAACAAGATAGAATTTATTTCTCTATACAAATTAGAGGATATTATTGAATGAACTTTTGGCAATTTACACCTCTAATAATTATTGACAGTCGATCTAACATGGAGGGATAAAACCCTCTTTTTTTATGGAGCGAAAAGGTGAATCAGAATTAGGAATCTTATCATTAGGTCTTTCTATACTTGCATCAGTAGGTTTTTTTTTAGAGTTAGCTTTAATTTATGGTTTTTTTGGGGATGATTACAGCTCTGGGGCATTTATAGCTGCATTTTTTGTCGGAGTGTTAATTGTGTTTTGTGGAGGCTTAAGCTTTTGTTCCTTAGTTTTAGGTTTAGCTGGGATTTTTCAAAAGACTAGAGTTCGAAAATATGCGTTTATTGGGACTACTTTTTCAGTCTCCCTTCTTTGTTTTTATATAGTTAAATGGATAGCATTAATTATTTAAAAATAATTAAATTAAAGCTTGCTCAAAAGTAGACTAATTCAAATAAGTTTATGAAAATAAACGATATATATATTTTAAAAAGTTTATTAAATCTTTAACAAAAAACTTTGCAACCAATAAAAGAAGGCAAAAAGCACCTATTAGCGGACCTGGTGATAAATTAAAAATAATGGAAAGAAGGAAAACCGTGGTTGATATTGCAAGGCCAAATATTGAAGATACAACCATTGCAATTGGTAAGTTTGGTGATCGTTTTTCTATACCTAGTAGGCTTGGAACAGACAAGAGTGGGATAACGCAAACCACTCCTAAAGCACTGACTGAGCTTGCTATGACTATGATAGTCATGAAATTTAAAAACAGGGTATAAAAAAATATCTTAATGAGATTAGCAGGAGTAGATTTCTGATTAAATTCAGAATAAGTTGATTTGCCAATGAAAAATGTTAGTAGAAAAAATATAAAAAGGAAAAAAGAAGGAGCCAACATTATCTTAAGATCTCTTAAACTTGTCGTTAGAAGATCGCCAAATAAAACAGCCTCTAAATCAATTTTTATTCCAAGTAAAGGAATGATTAATACTCCAAATCCAATCATTCCGCATGTAAATATATTGATTACAGATGCAGGGTTTTTATTTTTGTTAATTGAAGGTAATTCTGAAAGAAGAGCACCAATCACCCCACCAATAAAACCTCCAATCAAAGTGTGTAGACCAAGTGCCTTAGAAATAACTATTCCAGGTAAAATCGTAAATGCAATTAAATTTGCATTCAATAATTTTTTTTTATAAATTAAAGCAGTACCAATTGCAGGACAAATTATTCCTAAAAGAATCATTATTAAGGATGGTGTTAACCACCAATTTGAAGATAAAAAAGTCATCCTTCAGAAGAATTGAGCAATTTTAAAAAAGTAATTGCCTACCAATGATCACACCTATCTTAAAGGCAATAAAGAAACAAATTAACAAGGACTATAAATTTAAAAAATAAAAATTAACTATTACTTAGAGATTAAACCACTAGGTATATCAAAGCTATACAAATAATTGATATTTAATCGCTAGGTCGAATGTACCCCATACACCCATCACTTTCCTAAATAGGTACTTTGATGGATAATAAATTTATACCCAAAAAAGTTTGAGTAAACCTTGTTTCAAGCTTTAAAATTCGCTGAGATCCCTTGATATGAATGAAGAAAATTTTTGGCTAATGAAAAGCGAGCCTTGAGTTATTGCAAGGGTTCTTAAAAATCATATAAATTCCGTCCACACCCCGTCCACACTTTTTTTTGATTGACAGTTGATCTACAATAAATTAGTAAAGGATTTCAAAATGAAAGAAGTATTAGCACTTGCAGGATTAATGGCTCTATCAATTACTCCAACAGCATCTTTTGCTGATCATTTAGAACCAAGAAATCATGATATGAAACCAGGTGGCAACTTAAGTCATACAAACTTGAGAAATAAAACTTTGAATAAACGCGACCTTAGTCGTGCCAACCTGAGTCGTGCCGACCTGAGTAAAGCCAACCTGGATCGTGTCATCCTGACTAGTGCCAACCTGAATCGTGCCAACCTGACTAGTGCCAACCTAACTAGTGCAAATCTGAATGGTGCCGACCTGAATCGTGCCAACCTGAATCGTGCCAAACTGAATAGTGCCAACCTGACTGGTGCCGACCTGAATCGTGCCGACCTGAATCGTGCCAACCTGCATCGTGCCAACCTGAGTCGTGCCTACCTGAATCGTGCCGACCTGACTGGTGCCGACCTGAGTGGTGCCAACCTGACTGGTGCCGACTTGACTAATGCCAGTCTGAGTGGAGTTTTTGCAACCAATCTCAGAGGTTGTCCTAAACGTTTACCAATAGGATGGGTCTGCGAAAAAGACTCACTAATAAAACGTTGATTTATACATCTAAACCCTTGCTTCTGATTACTGATATTTAGAACTTTCTTTTTAAAATTTAGATCAACTAAAAGAACTCTCAAATTATTTTGCTAATTGAGTTTAAAATATAATCTTTCTAAGTAATTAACTTATTAAAACCTTTATCTAAAAAGAGAAGCCTATACCAAGGCCAAGTTCTTTATCAGGTGTTGGGTCTGTTAGTTCATGGTAATTAATTGAATAATTTATATTTGTATAAAAATCACTATTAATTGATAGCGGGTAATATTTTAATTCAGCCCTTAAATTATTGATAGTTATACCATTGCCAAATGCATATGTATTAAATGCTTCTAAGATAAAATTATTATTTATATCCCATTCCAAATTAGAAAAAATTGTGGAAGCATACTTTAAGTCTCCGCAACTATGAATTATGCATTCTGATCCATCATCATAAACATGAGAAGAAATGGCTGGCGTAATTGTTAATTTAAAATCAGGATTGTTTAAAAGTTTATATCCTAATCCAAAGGAAAATAAGTATTCATCCTGTCCAACATTATGTCTAGAATCATACTCATATTGAAAACCTAAAAATAAATTTGTTAATTTATTAAGTGAATAATTATTATAAATTTCTAAAGCGGCTGTTTCAGTTGAATCTGAGTATTCTGCTTCATTCCAAGAGTTTTTTTCGTAGCGGCTTCTGATTTCAAGCTCATTTAGATCTCCTTGATAATTTGAAGAATGTTCAAGTACAAGTTTATAGATATCTCCATCATTCATTATTGAATCTGAATTAATACTAATATTTGAACTCCAACGTTTATTTGATTGATCTTCAAGCTGTAAAGATTCATCTGCGTATTCAATATGGTTAAAATCTGAATCATCAAATAAAATATTGCTTTTGTCGATCCTAATAATTCCAAAAATTGGATTATTTATAACTATAGTTTCTTCATTACTTTTTTCTTCTATAAGAATTCCGCTTACTATGTTTCCATTAGTTAATTTGTAAGTAACTTCATTTGCTCTTATTGGATTAGAGATAATGAAGGAAGAAAAGTAGGCGAAAAAAATTGGATATAATAAACGCAAAAATTTTGACATGTAAAAAGAAAAAACCTACTTAAATAGTTTATTTAATACTAAATTTATTTCAAGAACATTTCTTCGACCTAGTACTCCCAAAGCACTTGTCATAGAATTCTTTATTTCTGAATTAGATATTAAAGAACTCTAAATAATTCCGAAAAAAAAATTATAAATCTCTCTCGGGGTTTACATAGAAACACAGCCACTAAGCTGACCCCATACCACCCATCACTTTCCTAATTAGAAACTTTGATGGATAATGAATTTATACCCAAAAAAGTTTGAGTAAACCTTGTTTCAAGCTTTAAAATTCGCTGAGATCTCTTGATATGACTGACTTTAACTATTGGCTAATGAACAGTACCCCCGACTAGCTATACCTGATATCTCGAGGAATCGTAATTTTTTATCCAAACTTTATCCAAACTTTTCAAGGCGACAGGATTCGAACCTGCGACCTAGTGCTCCCAAAATACTTAACAACCCAAGTAGGGCACTATGTCTACAAGCCATGACTAAATATTTGCGGGGTATTGCTTAATTTCACATGCCAATCTGATATGTATTTGTTGGCGAATTTTTCGAGTGCCTTTATTTGTTAATTATTAGTCTTTAAAAAAATAAAAAGTTAGATTATATTTATAAAGATTTTTTCAAATTTTATGGATTTAGCAAAACTTGGTATCAAAGCAAAAAATCTTCTTGATAATGATCCTGATGCAATTTTCGAAACTGATATTGAAGAAGGTCGCTTATTAATTTGTAGAACAGGAATAGATAAAGACGATTATCGTGTAAGTCTTGAAAAACAAATAGAAATTGAAGATGAAGATGGAAACTTTGACGAAGAATGTGAGGAAATTTCCGAGTCTGGTTCTTCATTAGAAGAAATAGAAGAAATAATTGAATATTATTTGGAAGAAGGAGGTACGGAAGAAAGTATTTGTTAACTTGAAATGAATGAAAAGATTTGAGAATAATGGCAATAATTAAACGTTTATTACTCCTTGCACCGATATATTAATTACGATTGACAGTCGATCTAAAATAAGGGGCAATTAGCTCCTTTTTTTAAGTTGCTATAAATGTATAAGTAATATTCATATTAATGAAAAAAGCATTAGCGATTGCAGGAATACTTGCTTTATCTATTACACCAACAGCATCTTTTGCTGATCATTTAGAACCTAAAGAAAGTGAGATAAGAGCACGTGGCAACTTATTTCATACAAACCTGAGAGGGCGGAAACTGACTAATGCCGACCTATTTCGTGCCAACCTGAGACTTGCCGACCTGAGGGGTGCCAACCTGAGACGTGCCGACCTGAGACGTGCCGACCTGAGACGTGCCGACCTGAGTGGTGCCAACCTGGTTGTTGCCGACCTGAGTCTTGCCGACCTGAGGGGTGCCAACCTGAGTGGTATTAGTGCAACCAATCTCAGAGGTTGTCCTAGTTTCTTACCAAGCGGATGGGTCTGCAAAAACAAATCACTAATACAAAAATGAAACGCTTACTACTCCCACTACTAGCTGCACTCGCTTTACCCACTGCTGTTAATGCTGAAACGTGGATTGAGGTGGCAAATTATTCTGATAAAGACGGACAAAATTTTATTAGGTGGATAGATGCAGATTCAATATTAGGAAGAGGTGATTGGTTATATGCAAAATATAGGATAAAGACTGAATGGAGTTCAGGTAAAAGAACAAAGGAGTTAAAGATTAACTGTAAGAAAGGCATTTATGTCCATGATTTTGATAATTCTTATGTACGATTTGTGCGTCAGAGAAATGGTAATTGGAAATTGACTTTTTTTGGGTTTGGGTTTGATGAATCTAAAAATCCACAATTGGAAGGGACATATAAGTTTCTATGTAAATAAATGAAACGCTTACAACTACCAAAAAATAAATATGCTCGTATTTTTATAAATATTATATTTTTTATTTTATGGGCAGAATTATTAACTTTTCTAATAGCTCCTTGGGGAACTGTCGGTTACATCATCTGGGGGTTCTTGGATCTAGATTACTTTAATAATGTCTTTCATAAAATAGGCTTTCTTATACTAGCGTTTTGGGTTAAATGGGTAGGTTTCATAGGAGGTTCCATTTACTTGTGGACAAGAAAACCTAAAAAAGAAAGAATTACAAGATCGAATGATTAAATGAAACGCTTACTACTCCCACTACTAGCAGCACTCGCTTTACCTACTGCTGTTAATGCTGAGGTAGTTGAATTAGTAAATGATGGTAAATATAAACAATATTTAAATACATATGTCATACCTATCGGCTTGCGAAAAGGTGATTGGATTAATGCAGATATTTCTACCTCTATTTATGACAAGAAAGGTAAAAGAACGACTTATAGAAGTGACAGAATGCAAATTAATTGCAAGAGACGTATTTTAGAAATTAATTGGGGTGCACTAACTCTTAGGCGTAAGGAAAATGGATTTTGGGAGGAAACATGGAAGAAATATGCTCGACATGGTTTTATGCGGGTTCTGGTTCCTCCTAAAGAACCAAAACAGTTTAATGCAGGTGGCTTTTTAATCTTTCAGGAAACTGCAGAGGGTGCATATAATAGCTTGTGTAAAAAATGAAACGCTTACTACTTGCACCGCTATAAATTAAAAAAAATATTATAAATTCTTATTGAGTTTTACATATACACACAGCCAATAAGCTAAACCCATACCACCCATCACTTTCCTAAATAGGTAGTTTGATGGATAATGAATTTATACCCAAAAAAGTTTGAATAAACCTTGTTTCAAGCTTTAAAATTCGCTGAAATCCCTTGATATGACTGACATTAACTACTGGCTAATGAAAAGCGAGCGCGACTAGCTATTACTGGGATCTCAAGGAATCGTAATTTTTTATCCAAACTTTATCCAAACTTTCTTTCACTTATTTCTCTTAATTTTTAACTTAAATATCTTTGAATACTTTCATTTAATCTTCTCGTTAAATTCCCTAAATGACGATTGACAATCTGGGGGTTCTGGATATGAATATCCCTTTATCTTCATCCACCTTTGATGTAATGCTTGCAATATCCATGATTGAGATAAACTTTTAGGACCATTTTCTAATAGTTCCAAGTTCTTCTTATCAGAAGCGTATAATTTGTATTCCTCCCTCCAATTACTATCATCCCACTCTGTTTTCATAATTCCTACTCGATGTCTAAAAGCATATATATATTTTTATTTTATAAGACTTTAACTAGAAAATAAAATTTGGTTTTTATTGGAAACCTGTTTGAGTGAAATATGAGTTTTTTTATTTAGGAAATGGGCAACTTGGGTAAATGTCCAGTACGGTACTTTTGATAAACTCCAATTCACTTTTAGCTAAGTATTTTTCATTTGCATTGTAGAAGTATTGGTTTGTATACTTTTTAGCTATCGAATAAGATAAATTATTTTCGTGATGCATCTCACAAACTGCAGTAATCATTCCAAATACAACCATTTCCTTTTCAGCTTGTGTTAAAGCAGCAACACTTTGAATTGTTAATGCAATAGTTGCAAGACTAAATGATGATAAAAGGAATAAGAATTTGTTCATCTATGCTTTTTTATTAAATTCTAGTATTAGTTTCATATTTAATACTTAATAGCCATCTAACAACAACGATAGCAACAAACTCTACCTATTTATATTAAGCGAAAAGCCACTAAGCTAACCCCATACCACCCATCACTTTCCTAAATAGATAATTTGATGGATAATAACTTAAGAAGCGGGTGTCGAAACTATTCCATCCACACCCTATCCACACTTTGCAATATTCTGCTAATCCCTTGATATGACTGAAGAAAATTTCTGGCTAATGAAAAGCGAGCCTGAAGCGTACAGTATAGATACTTTAAAGAATGATGGGGTTACATTATGGGATGGGATTAGAAACTATCAAGCTCGTAATTTCATGAGAAAGATGAATAAAGGAGATAAAGTATTTTTCTATCATTCAAACTGCAAACCACCTGGGATAGTAGGCCTAATGGAAGTAATTGATTTAAATATTGTTGATCCGACACAATTTGACAAAGAATCAAAGTATTTTGACCCTAAATCAAAAGCTGATAATCCAAGATGGGATTGCGTGAAAGTAAAATATCTTTTCAAATCACATAATTTTTTAAGTTTACCTGAATTAAAAATTTTATTTAATGAGGATGAGTTATTGGTTGTGAAGAAAGGTAATCGCCTATCTATTTTACCTATAAAAAATGATATAGCTAAAATCCTATTAGAAAAGATCAAATGAATTTCTTTAATTCTCAAAATTTATTGAGAACATATTCCCAATATAAAGCCTTGTAAGATCCCTATTTTGAAAACCTTTCTGCATAAGAAATCCTGCAATAGCCGCTTGTAATATTCTATATTGATCCCAATTAGGATGTTCCTCAACGAATTCATTCATGGCCTGTTGAAGATGCTCGTGTAGTTCGCATTTGAAACTAATTATTTCATCTTTCTTACTTGCAGACCTAGGATTTAAATCACAATTTAACTTTTGCATCTTAAAAAAAGTAAGCGAAATTTATACAAACAATATCCAGTTTTCTTTAAAAGCGCGAAATCTTCAACAATAACTATTACAAAATAGTCTCAGGTATTAGAATGATGAGAAACAAGTAAGGAAAAGGTTTCTTAGAGAACTTAATTTTAGATTAATAAATCTTAGATAAATATTAAAAATTGTATATAAAAAAAAGTTTTCCACATCTTATAGTTCTTTAGATCATTATCAAAAATTTGCTGTGGAAAAGATGTTAAAAACAAATTTTTAAGCGGGGATTGTTTTTAAGAAATTTCCAATTTTATTAATTTTTCAATCCATTGATTCCCACATTTTTTTTATTTCATAAAATAAATTTTGCGCTATTGGTATAGGCCAATACATTTCAAAAGATCGCGTATGTTCTTGACTTTCAAAAATTAACCTTAAATCCCATTCATTCTTTTTCCCTTCCAATTCAATATACCAAGGTAATTGTTCTATCTCTAAAGAAATCAACTCCTCATCCATCAATTGATTTGTAAGCTCCAATAGTTGTTGATTCAGTCTTATAAGTAAAAGGTATAGTAAATAAAATTCACTTTTTTGTAACTCGATAGCCCAATTATTTGCACCAATCAAAAAACAATATTTCCCTTTTTTAAAATCTTTACTTAATCTCCAATTCTTTTCCTCTCTTAACAAAATTATCCAGGGAGTAAATCTGGCTGATCTTGTTCATCACTCAATTCAATAATGGATCTTTGAACTGGTTTAATAGCAGATTCCTCCAATAAACCATCAAAATCATCAAAGCGTCTTTGTTTGGCTCTGAAAGCAATTCTTACCGTAGTTAAATATCTATTAGTTGATTTTCTTATTAAACTTTCACCTCTCTTAGCAAGATCATTAGCATCAATAACAGAATTATTTGATATGTTCATAAAAACTTTTTTTTTAATTATACAATAAAGTTTACAAGTTATTTGATCCTTTCAAACCATAAAATCACAAAACTAACTTAATTGTTTAATAACAAAGTAAATATGAAGAATATTTTATCAGGAACACTTGCTGTTGATTTAGGAAATACGAATACTGTTATTGCTTTCCAAGAGGAAAAAAAAATAAATTCAATTCTAATAGAAATACCCCATATCACTTCTAAACCAGGTGTTATACCTACATTAGTGTGGTTCGAAGAAGGATCAGAAATAACAAAAATCGGCGAAAGTGCCTTAAAGATGAAAAACGAAGTTAATTCAGATTTATTCTTTCATTCAAATTTCAAGCGATTAATTGGGAATCCTTTTGAAAAGAATAACCATAAAATTTTAAGTCCTACTGAATCTGGTGCAAAATTTTTTGAGGTTTTATGGAAAAACATTCCTGAAGAGTATGAAATCAAAAGGCTTGTTTTAACAGCTCCAATAGATACATACAAAGGTTACCGGGAATGGTTACTAAGTCTTTGTGAAGAATTAACCGTAGATGAAATAGCGCTAGTAGATGAACCAACTGCAGCAAGTTTAGGAATTAATGTTCCTTTTGGATCCAAACTTATGACTATCGATATTGGAGGGAGCACAATAGATATGAACATAATCCAAATAGAGGGTGGAGAGGGGAAGTCTGGACCAATAGCAGAACTTCTAAAGTTTAGAGGAAATGATGTTAGCTCAATTTCAAAACAAAAATTAAGATGTGCTGAAATAATAAGCAAAACAGGCTCAAAAATTGGTGGCAAAGATTTAGATCAATGGATTGTCAATTATTTTCTCCCTGCTAACCAAGATACAAGAAATTTGTTAATAGCAGAAGAAATAAAATGTAAACTCAGTTCTCCTGCAATCAAATATGAAAAAAAACACCGCGTAAATTTTTATATTGAAGAATATAAAAAAAAAGAATTTCTTCTAAGTAAAGAAATATTTGAAAGAATACTAATAGAAAATAATCTACTTAATCATTTAAACTCCTTGCTTAAAGATCTATTAAATGAAGCAAGAGGAAAGTTTTGTAATGTAGATGATTTAAACTCCATTGTTTTGGTTGGGGGTGGAACACAGATTCCATTAATTAAAGAATGGCTAGCCAAAACAATGGCTGAAATCCAAATAAAGTCCCCTCCACCCATTGAATCAATAGCATTAGGTGCTTTGGCTATGACTCCCGGAGTTAAGATTAAAGATATATTAAATAAGGGAATATCTATAAGGTTATTTAATAAAAGAGAAAAAAAACATTTCTGGCATCCTATTTTCTGCAGAGGGCAAACCTGGCCAACAGAGAAGCCATTTAAATTAATACTTCAAGCCAGTAAAAATGGTCAAAACACATTTGAGATAATAATAGGTGAAACCAAACTGGAAAAAGAGTTTGATGTGATCTTTGAAAATGGTTTACCCAAATTAGCAAAAGTTCAAAGTGAAGAAGAAATTATTACATGGAATAAAAAACCACTAAAAATAACCCTACAAAATAAATGCCAACTTGGTGAGGACTGTTTAGAAATCTTTTTCAGAATCACTGAAAAAGGTGATTTTTATATCAAATGTTTTGATGTTGAGGAAAAGTTTTTAGGAGAATTTAAATTAGGAAATATTTTTTAAAATTAGACTACTCAAGGAAAACACCCTCTTCACCATCAACATTTTTAAGACGCAAATTTATACTCTCATTTATACTTGTTGGAACTTTTCTTCCACAAAAAATCTGGCTGTATTGGCAACTCCCTATGACCTCTATCTACCATTACTAATAACATCACTCTTTTAGGTCTACCCCATGAATAAAGCGAATCCATTGCTGCTCTAATTGTTCTCCCAGTATAAATAACATCATCTATTAAAATAATTTCTTTTTTCTCAATAGGAGTTGGGATATCAGTTGCTTTTATTAAACGAGTCGCGACCCTATTTTGATCATCTCTATAAAAAGTTGGATCTATTGTTCCTTTGCTGACTTTTATACCTATTGTAGAATGAATTTCTTTTTCTAAAACTTCCGCAAGATAAACCCCTCTGGTGGGAATACCAACCAAAAGAATATCATTTAAGTTTGTTACTTTTTCGATAATTTCAGAAGTTAAGCGTGAGAGTGTTTTACCAAGCTCAGCTTCATTAAGTATTACAATTCTTTTGTCTGTATTGGACATGATTTATTTAAAATAAAATTTGTTCAATATCTTTATAAATTAGCAAAAGCTAACTATAGTAAATATAAATTGTTAAAGAGTAGCTTTTAAAGCTAAATTTAATATTGGATCATTTAGAAAGGGGATTTTGATATAAATATGTCAAAGATTAGCAGCAAAAATATAAATAGATTAAGCGCCCCTGTAAGCCCAGTAGTACTTGCGATACTAGATGGCTGGGGATATAGAGAAGAAATATCAGATAATGCGATCAAAACTGCCAATACGCCTATTATGGATTCATTATGGCATGCTTATCCTCACACGCTAATAAGTGCTAGTGGAGCTGATGTAGGGCTTCCAAATGGACAAATGGGTAATTCAGAAGTGGGGCACCTTACTATTGGATCTGGAAGAATCATTCAACAAGAATTGGTAAGAATTACAAATATTGTAAAAAATAATCAATTAAATCAAGTTAATGAGTTAATAAAAATAGCTAATTCATTAAAGAAAAATAATTCAACTTTACATATTACTGGATTGTGTTCAGATGGTGGGGTTCATAGTCATATTGATCATTTATTAGGATTAATAAAATGGGCATCTGAGATTGGCATAAAAAAAGTTGCTATTCATATTATTACTGATGGTAGAGATACACCAGCAAAAAGTGCCTCAAAATATTTAAATCAAATAGAAGAATGTATAAAAAAATATAAAACAGGTGAAATAGTATCTATATGCGGCAGGTATTGGATAATGGATAGAAATCTTTTATGGGAGAGAACAGAAAGAGCATTTACAAATCTAACTGATCCCAACGTCAAAGTAAGCAATATTTCTCCACAAGATTACTTAAATAAAAGTTATAACAATAAAATCACTGATGAATTTTTAGAACCCATACGAATATCTAATAATTTTTTAAAGGATGGAGATAGTTTAATTTGCTTTAATTTCCGTCCAGATAGAGCCAGACAAATCATTAAATCTCTTTCAGAAAAACAATTCTCAGAGTTTGAAAGAAAAAGTGTTCCTAATTTAGATATAGTTACCTTTACTCAATATGAGGCGAATTTACCGGTTAAAGTAGCATTTCCTCCTGAATCTCTAAATAATTTTATTGGTCAAATAGTTTCAGATAATGGACTCAAACAGTATAGAACTGCAGAAACAGAAAAATATCCTCACGTTACTTATTTTTTTAACGGTGGAGTAGAAATCCCCTTACCAGGAGAAGATAGAAACTTAGTCCCATCTCCAAGAGTCGCAACTTATGATATAGAGCCAGAAATGTCTGCTGAAGAATTAACTATGAGTTGCGCTCAAGCAATTAAAAGTGGAGACTATGCTTTTGTTGTAATCAATTTTGCTAACCCCGATATGGTTGGTCATACAGGTAATATGAATGCGACAATCAAAGCGATTGAAACTGTTGATAGATGTATAGGTAAGATAGTAAATGCTACTGGAGAAATGGGAGGTAGTATTCTTATAACAGCTGACCATGGAAACGCAGAAGTTATGAAAGGTCCTTCAGGAGAAGCTTGGACTGCCCACACTATAAATAAAGTTCCATTAATCTTTGTAGAAGGGGAAAAAAGAAAAATCCCGAACATGGGAAATGAGATCCTTTTAAGAGATAATGCTGGCTTGGCAGATATTGCCCCTACATTATTACAATTATTAAATCTCCCCATCCCAAAAGAGATGACAGGAAAATCTCTTATTAAAGAAATCGAATTTAAAGGTTATAATAAAGTTGTACAACATGTTTAAACTCAATAAATACAATAGCAAAAATGAGTCAAATTTTAAGTTGGATATGGGTATTTTCTGGAATTCTCCTAATACTTTTAGTTTTACTTCATAGTCCGAAAGGTGACGGGATGGGAGGAATAGCAGCTAGTGGAAGTTCAATGTTTACTAGCGCCAGTAGTGCCGAAGCATCACTAAATAAAATAACTTGGACTATATTGATCATATTTTTATCTCTTGCAATTATTCTAAGTGCTGGTTGGATTGCCTAGAATCTAATTATAAAAAAAAGGGATTATTGTAAATAACCCCTTTTTTAAATTTGATTAAAAAGTAAATAATTTTTTAATAATCAAAGTCACCACCCATTCCTGGAGCACCTGCAGGTGAGGATGATTCTTTTTTCTCAGGTAAATCAGCAACTATACATTCAGTTGTCAAAACCATCCCTGCTATTGAAGCTGCATTCTGCAATCCTGAACGAGTCACTTTAGCTGGATCAACGATGCCTGCTGAAGACATATCTACATATTCTCCAGTAGCCGCATTAAAACCATCATTAAATGGCTTAGATTTAACATTTTCTGCGATAACAGCACCATTTGAACCAGCATTCTCAGCAATTCTCATTAGAGGAGCTGTTAATGAAGCTTCAACAATATTAGCTCCAATCAATTCTTCCCCAGATAATGTTTTATCTGCCCATTCCTTAAGAATAGGAGCCAAATGTGCAAGAGTTGTTCCTCCACCAGGTACAATTCCTTCTTCAACTGCAGCTTTTGTAGCATTTATAGCATCCTCAAGACGAAGTTTTTTATCCTTCATCTCAGTTTCAGTTGCCGCTCCAACTTTAATGACTGCTACTCCTCCAGCTAATTTAGCCAAACGTTCTTGAAGCTTTTCTTTATCATAAGTGGACTCAGTTTCATCCATCTGCTTCTTAATTTGATCACATCTTGCATTAACTGCTTTCTCGTTACCCTCCGCAACGATAGTTGTAGTTTCTTTATTGATAGTTATTCTTCTACCGGTTCCAAGCATATCTAAAGTTGCATTTTCTAATTTCAAACCTGCATCTTCAGTTATTAATTGACCATTAGTTAGCACAGCCATATCCTCAAGCATTGCCTTTCTTCTGTCACCGAAGCCTGGAGCTTTCACAGCAGCAACATTAAGAACACCTCTTAATCTATTGACGACGAGAGTAGCTAAAGCCTCTTTCTCAATATCTTCAGCAATAATGACTAATGGTTTACCAGTTTTAGCAATTTGTTCCAAAACTGGTACTAAATCTTGCACTAAAGCAATTTTCTTATCAGTCAAAAGAATATAAGGTTCATCTAAGACAGCTTCCATACGTTCTGTATCTGTAGCAAAATAAGGAGAAATGTAACCCTTGTCAAAACGCATCCCTTCAGTGACTTCTAGTTCAGTAGTCATTGATTTACCTTCTTCGAGAGAAATTACACCTTCCTTGCCAACTTTATCCATCGCGTTAGCAATCATTTGACCTACTTCTTCATCATTTCCAGCAGCAATAGTTCCACATTGAGCAATAGCATTACTGTCGCTTATAGGTTTTGCATTCTCTTGAATTTTACCTACAAGAAATTCAGTAGCCTTGTCGATACCTTTTTTCAAGGTTATCGCATTTGCTCCTGCAGCTACATTTCTTAAGCCTGCTTTAACCATAGCGTGTGCTAAGACAGTAGCTGTAGTTGTACCATCACCAGCTGCATCATTAGTTTTTGAGGCAGCTTGTCTAATCAATGCGACTCCAGTATTTTCAATGTGGTCCTCCAATTCAATTTCTTTAGCAATTGTTACACCATCATTAATGATTTGCGGAGCACCAAATTTTTTTTCTAAGACTACATTTCTTCCTTTTGGTCCAAGCGTTACAGCAACAGACTCAGCAAGGATATCAATTCCTCTCTCGAGCGCTCTACGAGCTTGCTCATTGTAAATAATTCTTTTAGCCATATTTAGGCAAGCAATTTAATAATAAGTTTTAATAATTTTTGAAACAAATAATTTAGCCTACGACAGCTAAAATATCCTTTTCTGAAAGCAAGACGTACTCATCTCCTCCCAATTTAATGTCTGTTCCAGCATATTTGCTGTATAAGACTTTATCGCCAATACTCACTTCAGGAGTTTGTCGAGAACCATCGTCATTAAGTTTCCCAGGTCCTACCTGAGCAACTTCTCCTACCTGTGGTTTTTCCTTGGCTGTATCAGGCAAAAGAATGCCTCCAGCAGTTTTTTCCTCAGATGCGGAAACTTTGATAAATATTCTATCTCCCAGTGGTTTAACTGTAGAGACTGTAAGTGAAACAGCTGCCATAGATTAATGGAGGGTCATAATAGAGACGCTTCGCGTCATAAATTTTGGAAAGAGAATTACTCAGACCTTATCTTCAACAAGATAATCGGCGGAGCAGCAATTAAAAACATTCGAACTGTGCGGTTGGCCGAACACATTTAACAAATATACCCATGAGGTGGTAGTATTTCGCATTATGAGCTGTTCTCAAATCAGCTAATCATCACCAATCAATACAATAATGGTAGCAACTTCATCAACTTCTAAATCAACAAAAGGCATAGTTCGTCAAGTAATTGGTCCAGTTTTGGATGTAGAATTTCCGGCTGGTAAATTACCTAAAATTCTTAATGCTTTACGAATTGAAACTAAAAATCCTGCAGGACAAGACATAGCTGTTACTGCTGAAGTTCAACAACTCCTTGGAGACCATAGAGTTAGAGCAGTTGCCATGAGTGGCACCGACGGCCTTGTAAGAGGGATGGATGCTACTGATACAGGAGCACCAATATCAGTACCTGTAGGAGAAGCTACTTTAGGAAGAATATTTAATGTCTTGGGAGAACCAGTAGACGAACAAGGTCCAGTCAAAACAAAGGAAACTGCACCTATCCACAGAGCAGCACCTAAACTAACTGATTTAGAAACAAAGCCAAAAGTTTTTGAAACTGGAATTAAAGTTATTGATTTGTTAGCTCCATATAGACAAGGAGGGAAAGTTGGATTATTTGGAGGAGCTGGTGTAGGGAAAACTGTTCTTATCCAAGAATTAATAAATAATATTGCTAAAGAACATGGAGGTGTATCAGTTTTTGGGGGTGTTGGAGAAAGAACTAGAGAAGGTAACGATTTATATGAAGAATTTAAAGAGTCAGGGGTTATCAATGCAGATGATTTATCTCAATCAAAAGTTGCTTTATGCTTTGGTCAAATGAATGAGCCACCTGGTGCAAGAATGAGAGTGGGCTTATCAGCACTTACAATGGCTGAACATTTTAGAGATGTAAATAAGCAAGATGTTCTTCTTTTTGTAGATAATATTTTTAGATTTGTTCAAGCTGGATCTGAAGTTTCAGCTTTATTAGGAAGAATGCCCTCTGCCGTTGGATATCAACCAACTCTGGGAACTGATGTTGGTGAACTTCAAGAAAGGATTACCTCTACATTGGAAGGTTCAATAACATCTATTCAAGCTGTTTATGTGCCTGCTGACGATCTAACTGACCCTGCACCAGCAACAACTTTTGCACACTTAGATGCTACAACAGTTCTAGCCAGAGCACTTGCAGCAAAAGGTATTTATCCAGCAGTGGATCCATTAGATTCAACAAGTACTATGCTTCAACCATCAGTTGTTGGTGATGAGCATTACAAAACTGCACGAGCAGTTCAGTCAACTTTGCAGAGATATAAAGAACTGCAAGATATAATTGCTATTCTTGGTTTAGATGAACTGTCTGAAGAAGATAGATTAACTGTTGACAGAGCAAGAAAAATTGAGAAATTCCTTTCACAGCCTTTCTTCGTTGCAGAAATCTTTACAGGAATGTCAGGTAAATATGTAAAATTAGAAGACACCATAGCTGGTTTCAATATGATTTTGTCAGGTGAATTAGATGAATTACCTGAGCAGGCCTTTTACTTGGTTGGCAATATTGATGAAGTAAAGGCAAAAGCAGAGAAACTAAAATCAGAAAAATAAATTATTAATATATAATTTTAAATCTCAAACACTCAAATTAATGGCAATTTCACTTAAGGTTTTAGCTCCTAATCAAAATGTTTACGAAGGAGAAGCTGAAGAGGTAATTCTTCCAAGTACAACAGGTCAAATTGGTGTACTTCCAGGGCATATTTCATTAGTTACGGCTATTGATATTGGTGTTCTAAGGCTCAGAATGAATTCTCAATGGAAGTCTATAGCGTTAATGGGCGGCTTCGCCGAAATTGAATCAGATGAAGTCATTGTTTTGGTAAATAATGCTGAAATCGGTTCTGAAATTAATGTTCAAGATGCTGAGAAAGATCTTACAGAGGCAAAACTAGCAATTAGTAAATTTTCTGAAACTGAAAAAAGTCCAGAAAAAATTAAAGCTCTTAACGAAGTTTCAAAGGCCGAGGCAAGGATTCAAGCTGCAAAAAATTAAATTTTAGGCAGTTCCACAAAAAGTAACCTCAGGAAATTTCAACTTTGCCTCTTCTAAATTTTTCGTTTTACCTTCTTCTTGCCAATAATTTATTACTTCCGTAGCCTTATTTAATATTTCAACCCTCTCATTATCTGTAATCCAACTTTTATTTTCAAGTTCGCTTTTTAATTTTTCCCAGGCATCATCCCTTGGCCAAAAATAATAAGCAGTGAGAGGACTAGCACCTCCACCCACAATTTGGTCTACAGCTAATGCAACGTTATCAGGCAACCACAATACTTTAATAATGAACCTTCCTTCATCAGGCTTAGGTGTATATCCAGAGGGTACTCCATCTTCATCTATAGTCGCAGAAGCTAGTACTGCTGTTGCACCCATCATACCTGAATTTGGGGATGAAGTTTTTGATTTTTGAAGATCACTTTTTTGTTCCTGCTGTTTAGTTGAATTCTGATTTTCCTTATCTGATGAAGTCATTCACTTTTTTATATTTAGTTAACAATTTATCAGTTTATGGTCACTTTTGATCAATTTATTCAAAAATTCTTGATTTTGTTTATGGATATCAATTAAGTTAAGGATTTTATCTATCATTAGTTATTTGATAAAAATCATAAATTGTTGCTTCTAATTTATCCCAAAGATCTTTAGGGATATCATTTTCTTCCGCAAACATACCAAGTTGGCTAGCCAAACCTCTTGCTTTAGAGAGGTTTGAATCATATGAATCTTTTTTTTCCATTGTGAGATTTTTAGTGATATTGAAAAAATAAATCGATTAACTTAATAAGTCAATCATTTAAAATTCTAAATCAGCAATTTCTTTAAGTGCTGCAATACTTAAATTTTCAGGTTCTTTATCTTTTACCAAAATATCGTCTTCAATTCTTATTCCAATACCTTTCCATTTTTCATCAATACTAGGTTGGCCATCTGGGACAGGGATCCTATCACTGATATAAATTCCTGGTTCAACAGTAAGAATCATGCCATTCTGCAATTGCACTTCATAGTCACCCATTCTGTAGGCTCCAACATCATGAACATCTAATCCAAGCCAATGTCCAGTTCTATGCATATAGAGATGTTTATATAATCCATTGTCAATAATCTCATCAGTACTCCCCCTTAGTAAGCCAATTTCTTTTAACCCCTCTACAAGAATTTTCAACGCGACATTGTGTACCGTAGTAGAATTAGAGCCTGTAACAGCACTGTTAATGGCATTTTTCTGAGCATCTAAAACAATTTCATAAATTATTTTTTGCTCTTTAGAAAATTTTCCTCCAATAGGAATAGTTCTTGTTATGTCTCCATTGTAATAATCAGTTAATGAGCAACCTGCATCAACTAACAATAAATCTTTTTTAGATAAGGGTGAGTTGTTTGATGTGTAATGCAAAATACATGCATTATCTCCTGAAGCAATAATAGAATTATATGCAGGTCCTCTTGCACCTTTTTCCAAAAAGAATCCTTCTATTAGTCCTTGAATCTGTCTCTCATTGTTCTTAACTGAAATAGATTTTCTAACCAATTCATGGGCTTCTGCTGAAATTTGAATAGCTTCTCTCATTCTATTAATTTCAAATTCACTTTTAATTAATCTCATGTGATTTAAATAAATTTCAGGAGATTGTATAGAATTTGCACCAATCCCTAATCTTGAGCGATTTTCAAGTTGTTGAGTAAATATCTCCAAGACTGCTTTCTCAATTCTTGGATATTTACCAATTGAAAAAACAATTTCGTCAGACCCCTCAATATAAACTGGCAATAAATCTTTTATATCATTAATTGAATGAGCCTTATCAGCTTTGAACTCTTTTTCAGCTCCTTCTATACCCCATCTGAAGCCATGCCAAACTTCACTAATAACATCTTTAGGAGAAACAAACAAAATAAATCTCTCTCCCTTTGGCTTATGCGATAAGAAAAGAGCGATTGCATCCGGCTCATCAAAACCAGTAAGATACCAAAAATTACTATCTTGCCTAAAAGGATATTCGCAATCTGCATGATGTTTTACAAGGCTAGCAGCAGGAATAATAGCCGCTTTCCCATCTAATTTATTTAAGAAAATTTCTCTTCTTTTCTCAAAAATTTCATTATTAAGCTTAAACATAAATTTCTTGTTGGCGTTTTTTATAAAAAATGGAAGAATGAATTACAACAGGTTTTTAAACTAATCGATTTTAATGGAACCAAATGTCTACGTATTAATTTTACTGATAATAATTATTTTAGCTGGTTCAGCATGTTGTTCAGGAGTAGAGGCATCTTTCTTAGCTGTAAATTCGATAAGGATTTTAGAATTAGCATCAAAACAGAAGCCTAAAAGTTCTGCGAATCAATTACTTAAACTGAGAAAACATCTTGGCAGAACATTAACTGTAATTACTATAACTAATAATGGATTCAATATAATTGGAAGTCTTATTTTGGGGGTATATGGAACATTGGTAATCAATACTAATTTTGGTTTAACGCTATTTTCAATTTCTTTCTATATTTTAGTTCTTTTATTTGGAGAAGTGCTCCCTAAAGCTCTTGGCACACGATTTTCATTACAAATAGCATTATTATCGGTTCCTATTTTGAGAATATTAAATACTTTAATGCGACCATTTTTAATTTTAATAGAACAAATATTTCCAGTTATTACTGCAGAAAATGAAATCTCAACTGATGAAGAAGAAATTAGACAAATGGCAAAAATAGGAAGTCAGAAAGGTTTTATAGAAGCCGATGAGGCAGCAATGATATTTAAAGTTTTTCAATTAAATGATTTAAAAGCTAAAGATTTAATGATTCCAAGGGTGTCGGCGCCTTGTCTTGACGGATCTTCGAATCTTGAGCAAATTTCAAAACTTATAATTTCAGACAATTCCCCTTGGTGGGTTGTTTTAGGAGACAAAGTAGACAAAATTCAAGGAGTAGCAAAACGTGAAGAGTTGCTAACAGAGATTATTAATGGTAAAAAGAAAAAATTATTGTCAGAGTTATGCGATCCTGTGGAATACATCCCAGAAATGATAAGAGCTGATCAATTATTAACAAGATTTGACAAAGACCATAAAGGAGTAAAAGTAGTAGTAGATGAGTTTGGAGGATTCGTGGGAATTATTGGAGCAGAAGCTGTGTTATCTGTATTAGCTGGTTGGTGTAAAAAATAAGTTATGGAAGAGATGCAAATCAATAAAAATTATTTACTTTTAAAAAATTGGTGGGAAACTATAGATCTTACAAACTATGAAAAAAATCTTTTTAATAAACAAATTATATCTTTTAACCAGCAACTTTTTAGGCTTAAAGAGAAGAACCTAAGAATAGGCATATATGGAAAATCAGGTGTAGGTAAATCTCATATTCTAAATTTCTTGTTAAACAAAAAAATATTCAAGACAGATATTATTAACGGATCTACCAAAGAAATTGAGAAGAAAGAATGGAACTTAAAACACCAAACACTGAAAAGTATTGAATTACTAGATTCGCCAGGATTTGATTTGTGCAATATTAATTTTCCAGATAATATTTACTCAGAAATAAATAATGCAGAACTTGTTTTATTTGCAGTTACGGGAGATCTGAATAGAAATGAAGTAATCAAAATTAATTCCTTTATAAAGGATGGAAAAAAAATTATAATTGTTTTAAACAAAATTGATAATTGGAACAAAAATGAATTAACAGAAATTTTAAAAAATATAAAGTCAAAGCTTCCCAAAGATTTAAAGATTCCCGTGATAATAAATTCAGGAAATAATATTAAAAACTATATAAAAGAAGCTATAAATCGATATGGAGAAATTTTATTAACATTAAATTCTTTTCAATTAGCTGATAAATTATTTCTAAAAATAAAAGAGCAAAGATTAAAAAAAAGACAAAAGGAAGCTCAATCAATTATTGGTAAATTCGCAACATTAAAGGCATCCACCGTTGCACTTAATCCTTTGATTTTATTTGACATAGCAGGCAGTTTTGCATTAGATACTGCATTAATTAGCGAGCTAAGTAAGGTTTATGGATTAAGTCTAAAGGGTGAATCAGCAAGAAAAATAATCAAAAATATTTCTATTAATAATTTCTGTTTAGGAGCTACTCAAATTGGTATCAATACATCTTTTAATCTAATTCGTAAAATAATATTATTAACAGCTCCTTTCACAAACGGGTTTTCATTATTACCATACGGACCAATTTCTATTATTCAAGCAGTAATAGCAGTGCAATCAACAAAAATTGTTGGCAAGTTAGCAGCTAAAGAAATATTCATAAGAAGCAAAGTATCTAGTTTAGATCCTTCTTCTATAATCCAAAAGATAATTCTTAAAGAACCAGAGATTTTTAATCACATAAAAATCTATTTATCTAATAGGAATTTAAATAATAATTTTGCCCTTTTTCTACCTTGAAATTTAATAAAAAGCAACGCATTGCCATTTTTGGCACTAGTGCAGATCCACCAACTATTGGCCATAAAAAAATTCTCATAGAATTATCCAAAATTTATTCTTTTACCATTACTTATGCAAGTAACAATCCACAAAAAAAACATGAAGAAGATATTTCAATGCGAAGTCTTTTATTAAAAACTTTAATTGAAGATTTAAATAATCCAAAAATTATATTTAATCAAAAAATTAGTAGTCAATGGGCAATCCAATCCATCAAGAAATGTAAAAATATTTATGAATCAAATAACTTAGATTTTGTAATAGGAAGTGATTTAATTGGAGAAATTTTCTCTTGGAAAAACTTTGATAAAATTATTAGGGAAGTAACTTTTTTTATAATTAAAAGAGAAGGATATCCTATTGAATCAAATACTCTGAAAATGTTGGAAAATTATAAAGTTAACTTTGAAATTTCTTCATTAAATATTCCAAATATTTCAAGTTCTATGGTTAGATTAAATACCAATTATTCTAATTTACCAAAATCTTTAATAGATATTATTAAGACGAATAATTTATATGTATCCACAAAACTAGTTGAATGAAATTTTTTCTTGCTCAAATCAATCCAATTGTTGGAGATTTAGAGGGCAATGCAAAAACAATACTTACTGTTGCAGCTCGGGCTTACTCAAATTCTGCTGATTTAATTCTTACACCAGAATTATCGTTATGGGGATATCCACCTAAAGATTTACTCCTCAAAAGAAACTTAATTGAAAATCAATATGAAATACTTAACCAATTGGCCTTTGATATTAAGAAAAAATATGACGACTTGAGTATCGTAATTGGGATAGCAGAAATTATAAAAGATTCTTTTTTTCCAAATCTTTATAATTCTATTGCTTTAATTGAGGGTGGGAAATGGAAAGTAATTGCACGTAAAATTATTCTCCCCACTTATGAAGTATTTGATGAGAAGAGATATTTTAGATCAGAGCAGCAAGTATCTGTATTAACAAAAAAAATTAGAAATAAAACGTGGAGACTTGGGATTACAATATGCGAAGATTTGTGGGTTAATAACGATATAGAAGGGAGAGGAATTCACAAAAAAAATCCTATTTCTGAGTTAAAGAGCAAAAATATTAATATTTTATTGAATTTATCTGCTTCACCATATACATTCAAAAAGTTAGAGCTTAGATCTAAAGTTTCAAGTTTTGCTGCTAAATACCTTAAAGTTCCTTTAATTTATATTAACCAAGTTGGTGCAAATGATAATTTAATCTTTGATGGTAATAGTTTTATTCTTGATAAGAATGGATCGAAAATAAAACAATTAAAATCTTTTTCAGAAGATGTTTCTAGTTGGGAAATTGGCCAACCAAAGAACAAAATAAATAAAGTTAAATACGATGAAATATCATCTATTTTTGATGCGTTAGTTCTGGGAGTAAGGGATTATGCTAAAAAATGTGGATTTAAAACAGCTTTAATTGGATTAAGTGGTGGAATTGATTCGGCGCTTGTCTCAGTAATCGCAACAGCTGCTCTTGGAAGTAAAAATATATATTGCGTCTCAATGCCATCAAAATGGAATTCAGAACATTCCAAAAGTGATGCAAAAGATCTAGCAAGAAGACTAAAGATCAATTTTAATACCATCTCAATTGAGAATATTATGACCTCTTTTGAAGAATCTTTTATAAAAAGCTTAAATTTCAAGGCAGAAGGGATAACGAATCAAAATGTTCAATCAAGGATCAGAGGGACGCTTCTGATGGCTTTAGCGAATCAAGAAAAGCATTTATTACTCTCCACTGGTAATAAATCAGAACTAGCAGTTGGATATTGCACACTATATGGCGATATGAACGGAGGCTTATCAGTAATTGGGGATTTATATAAAACTAATGTTTTTAAATTATGTAATTGGCTTGATAGTGATGAATCTAAAAATCATAGAAAACTGCATAAGTTAAATACAAATGTTAAGATAATTGGTGATAATATTCGTTTAAAGCCTCCAAGCGCCGAATTAGGTCCTAATCAATTAGATACTGATTCCCTTCCTCCTTATTCTATATTGGACAATATACTAAAAAGCATTATTGAAGAGAAAAAAGATTTAAAGCTACTTCTAGAAGATGGTCATAAAAAAGAACTGATTTTGCAAATAATCTCACTTATTAAAAAAGCTGAATTCAAAAGAAAGCAAGCTCCTCCTATTCTCAAATTAAGCAGTCAATCATTAGGTAGTGATTGGAGAGTACCAATTGCAATATCATATTAATCAGTGAAGGATATTTCTTGTATTTTTTTTAAAGGCCTTTGAATGGAGTTGAGATTAATACCTTGCTTTATGGAGAGAATTATACCAGCAGCTTCTAGATAATTATTTACTTCAATAAAATTAGGAAAATTTAAAAATTGATTAGTAACTTTTAGTGTATTTTGATTTTTTACAGAAATAATATTCAATCCTCTTTCAACACACGCTAGTACTGATTCACCACCAAGCGCCCCATTTGGAACAACTATTGATTCAAGTTGATTAGGGTGTATAGTAATCAATTCATTTTTATTTGGTAATTCAATAAGATCTGGGGAATTGCTTAAGCCAATCAATACTGATGGCAGAAATGTATATCCTATCTCTTCTGAAGCAGCGCGAGGATCTAATTTTTCATTCAACTCAAGTGGAGTCAAGGCTGGTGCATGCGCACAGGGAACTTTTAGAGATTTGCTGATCAAGTGACTAATTACAGCCTCAACTCCAGAAATAGGGTCAACGCCTTTTCCCTCTCTGTAGGAATTTGTGTCTTCCGAACCTGAATCATCGGGAAATTTAGCCACTATGGCTATTGCCGTGACACCATTTTCTATTAAAGTTTCGCCAGCTTCAATTAAAGCATCAGGATTCTCAATTAAACCTCCACTTATTTTTGAAGTATCAGAATCAATAACTATACTTAAAGGTTTTTTAGTAAGTACATAGGAATGAACATTAATACCTAAAGTAGCAACACAAGCATCAGCAACTTGTAGATGTCTTATTAATATTTCATGTTCAATACTTGAATCAAAAATTATTCCAATTTTCTGTTGTTTTACTCTTTTAAGGCCAATCTCTCCTCGAGCAAATCGATCTAAACTGTAACCCTCTACATAAAATATATTGCTATCTTTTTCAGAGAGAGCAGCACCATTCATCACATTTGGATGCGTAATTAAACATCCACTTGCAGATGCTAATAATTTGGCAGTTGGGAGCGCATCGCCTGCGAATCCTCCTATATCGCAGCCAATCCCAGTTGGAACAATGAAAATTGTGGGCGATTTTTTCATTAATAAAACTATTTCATCTTTATATAGATTTTTAATTGGCTAAAACAGCATGAATCCTTAGTTTTTTTGTATCGTAAGAATCCTTTGAATGTTGAATATCGATAATTGACCATCTAATTACTTCGCCTCTTATAATCAAATTTTTCATAACATACTTCCTTAAATTTATAACGTCTATTGAAACTGGCCAATCTAAATAAAAATCAACCCTAATTAATTTCATTTTTGATACTTACCAAACTGATCATTATATAGATTATCTTCAACTTCATCACCGATAAGAATATGTAAATCTGACTTTGGATAAGCCACACATAAAAGGGCGAAACCTTTTTCCCTTAAGTCTTCGTTTAATCCCATAGCATCTTCCTGATCAATGGATCCATCAACCACCATTGAGGCACAACTTGTACAAACGCCTGAACAACAACTACTTGGCAACTCAATTCCATTAGCTTTAGCAGCTGAAATAATATCTTGATCTTCTGGACATGAGAAATTGTATGTTTTCTCACCAAATTGAACTTTGATATTAAATTCAGACATTTTTAAAATTTAACTAAACTGCTGAACCTCCAACAACTTCTAATATCTCCTGAGTGATTGCAGCCTGTCTAGCTTTGTTATAAGTAAGATTTAAAGTACTGGCCAATTCTTTAGCATTATCACTTGCATTATTCATAGCAGTCATCCTACAAGCAAGTTCTGAGGCTGCTGACTCTTGAAGAGCTCTGAGGACTTGATTTTGTAAATACAATGGCAATAAAGAATCTAACAATTGATCTGGACTTTGCTCAAAAACAATATCAGATGGTAACTTCTCTGAATCACTTTTTTCAATATTTGATTTTTCAACAAGTAACTTACTATCTTTAGTTGTTAACCTAAAAATCTCATCATTTTCATCTGCAATACCTTGAGGATCTAGTGGCAACAATGTTTGAACTACTGGAGCACAGCTTACAAGGGTGATGAATTTAGTATAAATAATCTCTACCCTATCAGCACTTTCTGATAAGAATTCAGCTAAGACTTCACTTGTTATACCTTCAGAATCTTTTGCTGTTGGAACTTGCTCTAGCTCTTTGAATGTACTTTTTATTGTGTATCTATCTTTCCTATTTTGGAAGTAACCTATAGCTTTTTTACCAACTAAAATCAAATTTGGCTCATAACCTTGTTTAATCAACTCTGCATACCTAATTTCTACCTTCTTAATTATGTTGGTATTGTATCCTCCACATAATCCTCTATCAGCAGTTATACATACCAAAGAAATTGTTTTTACATCTCTTTTGGACAAAAGAGGAGAATCTACAGCTTCAAACTGAACTCTCGATTGAATATTCTCCAAAACACGAGCAAGTTTATCAGCAAAAGGTCTACTTTTTAGAACTTGATCTTGTGCCCTCCTAACTTTTGCAGCTGCCACTAATCTCATAGCTTCTGTTATTTTTCGAGTATTTTTAACAGAAACAATACGATCCCTAATTTCTTTAAGATTTGCCATGATATTTCCTTAAATAAATTTAAACTGTGGCAAGCATTGAAGATTTAACTTCTTTTATAACCTCTTTGAGTGTTTCTTCTAAGCCATCATTTAATTTCTTCTCTTTAAGAATTTCCTTAATAAATTCTGCTTTATTTAACTTAAGATATTCTCTAAGTTCAGCAGCAAATTTGGTTACATCTTCGACTGGAACTTCATCAATAAGACCCTTAACACCTGCATATACAACTGCAACTTGTTCAGCAAGATTTAATGGTGAGAATTGTGCTTGTTTTAACAACTCTCTTAATCTTTTTCCTCTTTCAAGTTGTTGTTGTGTAGCCTCATCGAGATCAGAAGCAAATTGAGAAAATGCTGCTAATTCATCAAATTGAGCTAATTCTAATTTAAGTGTTCCAGCAATTTTCTTAATTGCCTTTGTTTGAGCAGCTCCTCCAACTCTACTAACTGAAATACCTACATTGATCGCAGGACGTAAACCTGAATTAAACAAATCTGCACTTAAGAAAATCTGTCCATCAGTAATTGAAATAACATTTGTTGGAATATACGCAGAAACATCACCAGCCTGAGTTTCAATAATTGGTAATGCTGTCATTGAACCACCGCCCATATCATCAGATAATTTTGCTGCCCTTTCAAGTAATCTGCTATGACAATAAAAAACATCCCCAGGATAAGCTTCTCTTCCTGGTGGTCTTCTCAAAAGAAGAGACATTTGCCTATAAGCTTGTGCTTGTTTAGTTAAATCATCATAAATAACTAGTGTTGCTTTTCCTTGGTACATAAAATGCTCAGCTATCGCTGCGCCCGTATATGGAGCCAAGTATTGTAAAGCTGCAGCTTCAGATGCTCCTGCACTAACAACAATAGTATAATCCAGAGCTCCTTTTTCTCTTAAAACCTCAACCACATTTGCTACAGATGCTGATTTTTGACCAACTGCGACATAAACACAAACTACGTCTTGGCCTTTTTGATTGATAATCGTGTCTATTGCAATAGCAGTTTTTCCAGTTTGTCTATCACCAATAATCAATTCTCTTTGACCTCTTCCTACAGGAATCATTGCATCTATAGATGTAATACCTGTTTGCATTGGTTCATGTACTGATCTTCTCTTGATTATTCCAGGCGCCATTTCTTCGATCAGTCTAGTATCACTTGTTGCGATTTCTCCTTTCCCATCTATTGGTTGACCTAAAGGATTAACAACTCTTCCCTGCATTGCCTCACCAACAGGAACAGAAGCGATTTTGCCTGTAGATTTTACGTTACTTCCTTCTTGAACTCCTAGAGCTTCGCCCATTAGAACGGCTCCAACATTATCATCTTCAAGATTTAGAGCTATACCTTCGGTACCATCCTCAAATTCTAATAATTCACCAGCCATGACCTGATCTAAGCCATATATTCTTGCAATGCCATCACCTATTTGCAGAACAGTTCCTACATTGCTAACACTTACGGATTGGTCATAATCAGTTATTTGTTTTTTTAAGATTGAACTGATTTCATCAGGGCGTATAGATACCATGGATTTAAGAATTTAAGGTTGATTTAAAATTTACTTGGAAAGTGATAAACCAAGTTTTCTGATTTGTGAAGCAAGACTAGCATCAATTACTTTAGATCCTACACTCGCGACGAAACCACCAATAAGAGATGGATCGGTTTTAGTTACAAGTTCTAATTTTTCGGTTCCAGCAAGATTGATGATCTTTTTGGTAATTAAACCTTTCTGTTTAGCAGTAAGCTTGACAGCAGATGTAACAGTTGCCAAAGCAATATTACTATTTTCTCTGTAAATCTCTAAAAATCTATTGAGAATCGAAGTAAGAATTCCAATTCTTTGCCTATCGGCCAATAATTTCAAGAAATTAAATAAGGAGGGGTTAATCTTATCTGAAAAAAGTTCAATAATGATTTTTTTCTTAGCCTCTGTCTCTAAAACTGGGGAGGAGAATGCCTTTCCCAATTCAGGTGCATCGTTTATTAATGCCAAAAGTTCTTTAACTTCTGAGACCATCTCTTCAGTTTGGTCATTCTCATTTACAACCTGAAGTAATGCTTCTGCATATGGCGTGGTAACTGAATTCAAAAGTGGCATTAGTTAACCTCAATATTATTAATGGATTGAGTAACCAAATTTTCCTGAGTTTTTTGATCAAGTCTATTTGGCAGAGAATCTAAAGCTTTTTTAATTGCAAGTTCCACAGCTTCTTTTCGAAGTTGAGATATTGCCCTAGAAGCTTCTGAGCTTTCATCAGAAATTGCACTTTGTTTAATTCGTGCCATCTCTTCAATAGCTTTTTTCTCGCTTTCCATCCTGATTGATTCAGATCTTTTAAGAGAATCTGACTTTATTTGACTAGCCTTCTCTTCTGCCAGAGATAAGTCAGTCTTTGCTTTGTCCAAAGCTTTTGTAGCCTTAAGCAGTCGATCTTCTGCATCTTTTAATTCAAGAAGGATTCCCTCTCTTCTTTTTTGAAGCATTTTACCTAGGAAACCAGGCAAAAACTTATAAAGGCCAAAAATCACTACAGCCCAATTAAGAATATTAGTTTCGAATAAATTCAGATTTAATCCAAAACCTTCTGTAGCTAAAAGAGGTAAATTCATTTTTCTAGAATCAATCTATTAACAATAAGTTCGCTCAAATCTCCAGCTTGCTTAGAAAGTTGTTCACGAGCCGCGGATGTCTGACTTTCAATTTCTAGCCTTGCTTTTTCTTTTGAAGCATTTGCTTCATTATTTGCAAGTTCTAGTGCTTCTTTAAAAAGCTTGTCAGATTCATTCTCAGCTTCACTCACAATTCGTTGAGCTTCAGAACGAGCACTTTGAAGCTGACTTAGTAGATCAGCCTCCAACTTTTCAACTTCTGAAAGTTTATTTTTGGCCTCAATAATATTATTACTTACAAATTTTTCCCTTTTTTCCACGACATTGCCTACTGGCTTAAAAAAGAGAGTATTTAAAATGTAAGTAAGGGCAACTACTTGTATTGCCATTAATGGCAAAGTGGCATTTATATCAAATAATCCACCTTCAGTAGCACCAAAAAAATCAAAGGCCAACATATGATTCAGTTAAAATTAAAAAATTTAAATTTATATATTGCTAATAAGAAATAGAAGCAATATTAACTTTTAGGAAAAAGGATTAGCAAAAAGTAATACTAAAGCCACAACCAATCCATAGATTGTTAATGACTCCATGAAAGCGAATGATAAAAGAAGAGTTCCTCTGATTTTACCTTCGGCTTCTGGTTGACGGGCTATACCCTCAACAGCACCTTGAGCTGCGTTACCTTGTCCAAGACCTGGGCCAATAGCACCTAGACCTACTGCTAAACCGGCAGCCACAACAGATGCAGCGGAAGTAATCGAATCCATAATTTTGAAATAAAGAGCTTAATACTTGTAATAAATCTTTTTTGTCATACACGCTTGGACATTCTTTGATTTAAGAACGGGCCTGATATTGTCAGACCTACGCGATTAGATATTTTGCCAGATTACAGACCCTTTGTAAAAGGAGCTGAATCGATTAGAGAAAGCTAATGATGTTCCTCAACAGCTTCTCCAATGTAATAGGCAGCGAGAGTAGCAAAAATCAACGCCTGAATTGCACTTGTAAACAAACCGAGGAACATCACAGGTATTGGTAAAATTAGAGGGACTAGAAACACTAAAACACCTACAACAAGTTCATCAGCCAAAATATTTCCAAATAACCTGAAAGATAGTGATAAGGGTTTAGTAAAATCTTCTAGAATTTTAAATGGAAGCATAATGGGTGTTGGATGCACATAATATTCAAAATATCTCCAACCCTTGTTACTTAAACCAGCATAAAAATAAGATAATGAGACCAAAAGTGCTAGTGCAATAGTTGTATTAATATCTGCTGTTGGGGCACCTAATTCTCCACTTGGCAACTTTATCAATCTCCAAGGAATTAAAGCACCTCCCCAATTACTTACGAATACAAATAAGAATAAAGTCCCTATAAAAGGCATCCAATCTCTATAAACTTTCTCTCCGATTTGTGTCCTAGCAAGATCTCTTATGTAATCCCATAGAAACTCAAGTAAGTTTTGTAATCCTTTCGGATCATTTTCCATTTTTTTAGTTCCCAAGGAAATAAAAACTAATAATGCGCCCAATAGAATCCAAGATGTTAAAAAGACTTGTCCATGAATTCTTATATTTCCAATTTGCCAATAAAGATGTTGACCAACTTCTAATGCTGCAAAATTTGTTAGCAAGGAATTAAAGAACATTGATTTTAAAAAAAGATTATTAAATTTTGATTAAACAAAATTTACTTAGGAACGTGAAAAATAAAATATGAGAGAAGGCTTATAGAGGAAAAAGCCAATCATTGCTGGGAAAATTTCAATAGATCCTAGCTTGCTTGCAAAAATAAAGAGACAAACTGGAATCAAAAGTTGCAATTTTGATAAACCCATAGATTCTCTACCTATCTTTCCTACACTTTTAGCGAGCAAACGTAAGTAAAAAATACCAGCAAGGGAGCCTATAAAAACACTTAATCCAAAAGTAAATCCAAGAATAATTCCTGTTAAAGTTGCTATGAGTATAGAAACGATAAAAGTTATACCAAAAATTGTTAATTGCAATTTTGTATACTCATCATTTTTAGAAAGTAATTTATCGAATTGACTTGCAAAACTTGATTTACTTTCATTGATGAATGAATTATCGAGTAATTGAGGGTTTGGAACATTCTCGTTAGAAAGACGTTCACCTGTTCTTCTATTTGAGTCCACTGATGTGAACATAACTTAGAAAGCCCCCTTAAGATGATTTTAAGTAAGTATATAAACCCACGGAATCTATCATGGAGAGGTACCTTTTAGCTAGGTTTTTTTTTATAAATGGCGAATTCTTAAGATTTGTGATGATTGTATTACCCACTTTTTGGTTTATATCAAACGAATTAAATTTCATAAATGTTTATTTATTTGATATAAAAACACTTAAAAACATTGCTTAAAGACTTGGCAAATGATTAATTTAACGTCTCAATAGTATATCTACAACTCGAAAATTGGAGATAAGTCCAGAAAAAATAAAATATAGAAGAATTTTCAAAAGAACAAAATCTGTAAATTCTAGTACTAAAAATAATTCCAACGATTTAAGTGAATATATATTCCCTTTGCCTTGGAAAATTTGGCCTTATGAAGCAAAAATCCTCATAATATTTATTTCAATTTGGTCAATCTTAGGTTTGTTTATACTCGGATCATCAAGTTGGTGGGTAGCTAGTAAGGAAATGGGGTATTGGGCGTACTATTTAAAAAAACAAATTATTTGGTCTATCCCAGGTTGGTGTGTGTTTTATTTGGTCCTTAATACAAATATCAGAAGTCTTTTAAAATTCTCAAAACTTATTTTCTATTTCTTATTATTTTTAATATTCCTCACAAATATTAATGGAATTGCAGTTAATGGATCTTCAAGATGGTTAGTACTTGGAAATTTACGTCTTCAACCTTCTGAATTAATTAAACCTTTCTTAATTTTAGAAGCATCTAACCTCTTTGCTCATTGGAATTTAGTAAAAAATGATAAAAAATTAATTGCAATAATCACCTTTGGCTTATTAATTTTTTTAATACTTAAACAACCCAATTTAAGTACTGCAGGATTAACCGGAATTCTTTTTTGGATTATGGGTTTATGCGGAGGAGTAAAACTTAGTTCTCTTGGATATTTTGCCTCATTAGGATTCTTTACCGGATACATAAGTATCCTTAAAAATGAATATCAAAAGCTAAGAGTTATATCATTTCTTGATCCTTGGAAAGATCAACAAGATACAGGCTTTCAATTAGTTCAGAGTTTATTAGCAATAGGTTCAGGTGGTCTTTTGGGACAGGGATTTGGTCTCTCTATGCAGAAGTTACAATATTTACCTTTTATGTACACGGATTTTATTTTTGCAATCTTTGCAGAAGAATTTGGCTTATTGGGATCTACTTTATTCTTAGCATTTTTGGTGGTATTCTCCTATATCAGTTTACGAATTGCCTTAAAATGCAGGAATAACTACACAAAATTAGTTGCTATAGGATCTGGAACTTTATTAATATGTCAATCAATAATGCATATAGCAGTAGCTACTGGGACAATGCCTACTACAGGCTTACCATTACCCTTTATAAGTTATGGAGGGAATTCATTAATTGCATCATTTTTTATAGCTGGAATGTTATTAAGATGTTCATTAGAATCAACAGGCTTTATTGGAATTATTAGTGCAAGAAAGACTCTTAATTAGTTAGAATTAAAGAGATTTGAGTCTTGTTATCGTATCAATTAATTTAGTTATTTCTGAATTAGCTCAAAAGGGCAACTTACTTATGCAGCAAGGACTTAATCATCCTGGGCCTTTTACAGTATTTTTAGTTTTCAGTGCAGGCCTTTTAACAAGCCTAGGTCCATGTTCATTATCCTTACTACCAGTAACTATTGCTTATATAGGAGGCACAGAGAAAAATCAATTTAAACTTCTTGGTTTTTCAGGAGGAGTTGTTTTTGCTCTTGTTATATTGGGAGCCTTAAGTGGATTTTTAGGAAAAATATACGGACAAATTCCTCCCTATTACACCTCTATTGTTGCCGTAATAGCAATAATCATGGGTTTTAATTTATTAGGATTCTTAAAATTCCAGTTACCAAATGGACCTGATTTGAAATTTGTTGAAGATAAAATACCTTCCTTACTAAAACCTTTTGCAATCGGAACTACTTTTGGACTTGCCTCCTCACCTTGTATTACACCAGTATTAGCTAGTCTGTTAGCTTGGGTATCACAAGCTAAAAACCCCACTATCTCAATTATCTTTTTATTTTTCTTTGGTCTAGGACAAGTGATACCAATAATAATTGCAGGGGCTACAACAGAAAATTTAAAACAATTTCTAGAACTTAGAAAATATAGTCAAATTATTCCTAAATTAAGTGGAATATTTTTAGTTTCCCTAGGAGGTTTAAATTTACTTGCAAATTGGATTTAAATGATTATTTTCCAGAATTTTATTTTAAAGATATCAAGTTTAAGATTCGCAATTTCATTAATAATTTTTATTGCCATTTCAAGTAGTATTGGCACTTTTATTCCTCAAGGAAATAATAAACAAGATTATATTGATTTATTTAATGAATCTCCAATTTTTGGATTTATAAATGGTGAAAAAGTTCTAAAACTTCAGTTGGATCATGTATATACAAGTTTTTGGTTTTTATTAGCTTTAATACTTCTTTGCATTTCTCTCGCAGCTTGTAGTTTTAGAAGGCAAATTCCTTCGTTAAAAGCTTCTTTACAATGGACTGACTACAAAAATGAAAAAAGATTTGAAAGATTACAATTAATATCAAATCACCAAATACATTATGATGGAGACTATATATCAAAGGCTAATTTATTTCTTAAAAAAAATGGTTGGAGCACATCCAAATTTGAGAATCGCCTTTCTGCTAGAAAAGGGTTAATTGGAAAACTAGGGCCTATTATTGTACATATAGGACTAATAGTTTTACTGATAGGTTCAGCTTACGGAAGTTTCACTAGCCAATCAAAAGAACAATATTTAATTCCCGGAGAAAGCTTAGACTTGATAAATGAAAGTACAAATTCCAAAGCAACAATAAAACTAGACAATTTCGTAATAGAACGCGAAAGTGATGGCATACCAAAGCAATTTATTTCAAGGCTAGATTTTTTTTCCGAAGATCCCAAATTAAATGAAATCAAAACAACCAAAGTTAATCACCCAATCAGATTTAAAGGATTAACTATTTATCAAGCTGATTGGGCCGTTTCAAATGTAGTTATTGAAATAGATAATATTCTTTACCAGCTCCAACTCAAACCAATACCTGAGATAGGTAATCAAATTTGGGGCATATTGCTTGAATTAGGCGAAGAAACAAAAAAAAATTATCTCTTAACAATAGATAATGAAAATGGTCCTATAAAAATCTCTAATCTTGAAGATTTTGCTGAAAAAAAAATCTACCTAAATGGTGATTCCCTAGAAATTAATTCTTCTTTATTATCTTTAAAGAAGATAGTCTCGAGCAGTGGTTTGATAATTAAAAATGATCCTTCAATTCCATTTATTTACTTTTCTTTTGTTTTAATAATCTTTGGAACGATATTAAGTCTTATACCAACTAATCAATTATGGATTTTATTTAATAAAGAATCTAAAAATTTATTAATCGGTGGACTGAGCAATAGAAATCTACTTGGTTTTAAAAAAGAATTTTTTAAATTATCAGAGGAAATTCAGAAATTTTAGTTTTTTTTCTGTCCACTAACAAGATCTAAATTCATAGAAACATTCCCTCTAGGATTAAATTTTGCATTTAAATGTATCCAGTGAGGTGAACCGGCATTCACTAGGTCGTCCATGATTATATTTACAACTTCTTCATGTGATATTTTCATATCTCTAAAATTATTAATATAAAGTTTTAAGGATTTCAACTCATAAACTTTCATCTTAGGTTGATAACAAATATTTAGTTTTGCAAAATCTGGATAACCAGAAAATGGGCATTTACATGTAAATTCAGGTAACTCAATAGAAACTTCATAAATTCTTTTCTTATTGGGATTCTCAAAACAAATTATTTTTGATTCCTCAATTAATCTTTCTCCATACAAAGGTCTTTCAGTTGAAACCTTTAAATTAGTTGAACTCATTTGTGCAAAAACATATTTACTAAACCTATATAAAAAGATAATAATCCGCAAAAATTAAACCGTTAATAGTTATTACAAATAACCAAATAAAGGAAAGAATTTTTTAATTCTGTATCATTAGTAACATTAATAGTGTGATTTAAAAGGTTTATATGTATTTAGTTAAAACAAAATTAATGGACATTTGTTTGATAAATATCGATAACAACTCAAATAAATCTATTCAACCTACAAGTTTAATTGGGATGTTATGGCTTCAAACACACTTTGAAAGTGATAAGTGGGAAGCATTATCAAACAATTCAGTAGTAATTTCTGACGAAAACTCTAAATTATTAATTGAGGATGCAACTAATGCTGGGCTAAATATTAAATCATTTGCAGGGATTTCAATGGTGGATGTTTTTCAAAAAAACAATTAATATAAAGATGTTGAAGATCAAATCATGAAGAAAATTGAGGCAATTATTCGTCCATTTAAATTGGAGGATGTAAAAATTGCATTAGTAAACGCAGGAATTGTTGGCATGACTGTTAACGAAGTTAGAGGTTTTGGAAGACAAAAAGGACAGGTTGAAAGATATAGAGGATCCGAATTCACAGTTGAATTTCTGCAGAAACTTAAAGTGGAGGTTGTTGTAGAGAACGAAAAAGTGAACTCAGTAATAGATGCAATAGCCGAAGCCGCAAAAACTGGAGAGATAGGAGATGGGAAAATATTCATTTCATCAATTGAGTCTGTTGTAAGGATTAGAACTGGAGAGAGAGATGGTGAAGCACTTTAACTAAATAGTATCTTTTACTAAATTTTCAATAAATTTTTTATTTATAATTGAATTTGAGATTTCTCTTTTGCACATCCAAGCTAGATATTCATGATTTCCTGCAGGGCCTACTAATGGAGAAGCTATCAAACCCTTTATATTCCATTTAAATTCTTTAGCAGCATTAATAACTGAATGAATTGCCTCTATGTGATAAGCAGGTTTTCTAACAACGCCGCCTTTGCTTACTCGACCTTTTCCTATCTCAAATTGCGGCTTGATAAGAAATATTCCCTCTATAGAATCTCCAGATAATAAATTATTAATTGATTGAAAAATTAACTTTAATGAAATAAAAGACAAATCAGCTACAACGAAATTGGGTAATAAATTATCTTTAGACAAAAAATCATCAGGCTTCAAATTACGAATATTTGTTCTTTCCAGAAGTATTACTTTTGGATCATTTCTAATCTTCCATGCCGTTTGTCCATAACCCACATCTATCCCATAAACCAACTTTGCCCCTTGTTGTAATAAGCAATCCGTAAAACCACCCGTTGAGATACCAGCATCTATACAAACTTTTTCTTTTACATTAATTTCCAGCTTATTAAAGGCCTCTAATAATTTTTCTCCTCCCCTTGATACAAATTGAGGTTCAGACTCAACAAAAAATTCAGATCCAATTAGCACTTGCTGTCCAGGCTTATCGAAAATCTTGCCATTTATATCTTTCACTTTCCCTGCGAGAATAATCCCTTGAGCCTTCTGACGAGTTTCACATAAACCTTTGCTCAGAAGATAAAGATCTAATCTACTTTTGTTAATCATCTATACATCAAATAAATTGTTTAATAAAAAAGCTAGTAATTAATTTAGATCGCCACTTATAAACATATTCTAATTTTATATTTTAACTACAGAGAAGAGAAACATCATTCAAAAAGATAACTCAATGCCATATTTGGTTAGTTGTAAGAGTTTTTATATGCAGAAAAGTTGTTACATAAAACAATAATCTGAGTCAAATATGTTCAATGGCAATTAGATCGTAAAAGCATAAAGCAATTATAGGATTTTAGTTATAAAGTTTAAATTGAAGATATATAAAAATTGTGATTGAACGTTACACATTACCCGAAATGGGTAAAATCTGGACTGAAAATGCAAAATTCCAGAGTTGGCTTAAAGTTGAGATTGCTGCATGTGAAGCAAATTTTTCCCTGGGAAACATTCCTGAGAATGCCATGAAAGAGATACGTTCAAATGCAAAGTTTAATGAATCTAGAATTACAGAAATTGAGAAAGAAGTTAAACATGATGTAATAGCATTTCTTACAAGCGTTAATGAATTTGTAGGAGATTCTGGAAGATATATACATGTTGGTATGACCAGTAGTGATGTACTTGATACTGGCTTATCTCTTCAGTTAAAAGATTCTTGCGAATTGTTATTAGAAGAAATTGAGAATCTAGAAAATGAAGTCAGATTATTAGCTAGTCAACACAAAAATACATTAATGATTGGCAGATCTCATGCAATTCATGGGGAGCCAATTTCCTTCGGTTTTAAACTTGCTGGATGGTTAGCAGAAATTATAAGGAACAAAAAAAGATTGTTAACACTGAAAGAATCTGTAGCTATTGGACAAATAAGTGGTGCAATGGGAACATACGCTAATACGAATCCCAAAGTAGAACAAATAACTTGTGATTTACTCGGCTTAAAACCAGATACAGCAAGTACGCAGGTCATATCGAGAGACAGGCATGCAGAATATGTCCAAACTATTGCACTAGTTGGCGCTTCTCTAGATAGATTCGCAACTGAAATAAGAAATTTACAAAGAACTGATGTTTTAGAAGTTGAGGAGGGCTTTACAAAAGGGCAAAAAGGAAGTTCTGCCATGCCTCATAAAAGAAATCCTATTCGAAGTGAAAGAGTAAGCGGTTTAGCAAGAATTTTGAGGAGTTACGTCTTAACAGCACTGGAAAATGTTCCACTTTGGCACGAAAGAGATATAAGCCATAGTTCAAATGAACGTATCATGTTACCTGACGTATCAATCTGTTTGCATTTTATGCTCAGGGAAATGAAAGATATAGTAAGCAATTTGGAAGTTTATCCAAAAAATATGCTCAAAAATTTAAATATATATGGTGGTGTAATCTTTAGTCAGAAAGTTTTACTTTTGCTTGTAGAGAAAGGGTTGTCTAGAGAAAAAGCTTATAGCTTAGTACAAAAAAATGCTCATCAGGCGTGGAATACTGAAAATGGGAATTTCAAACAAAATATAGAGAGAGATAATGAAATAATGGATTTTATTGATCAAAGTGACTTAGAAGAATGTTTTAATCCTTCAATTCATCTCAATAATTTAAGTGTAATATGGGAGAAGTTAGGTATCTAGGATTACTGAAAACCTTATCTAAGTTAAACCAGTGTTTTCAGAGGAATAATGACAAAAAACTTTAGGATTGAAAAAGATAGTATGGGAACAATAGAGGTTCCCATCAAAGCTTTGTGGGGTGCTCAAACACAAAGATCGATAATAAATTTTTCTATTGGAGAAGAATTAATTCCAATTGAGTTAATTTATTCACTCACCCTCATAAAAAAAGCTGCTTCAATTGCGAATTTCAATTTAGGGTTAATAGATAAAAGAAAAAAAGATTTGATTGTAGAAGCTTGTAAAGAAATACTTGATGGGCTTCATGATTCACAGTTTCCCCTAAAGGTTTGGCAAACAGGTAGTGGCACGCAAACTAATATGAATGTTAATGAGGTAATTTCAAATATTGCAGCATTAAAAACAAATTCAGAGCTTGGTAGTCATCAACCAATTCATCCGAATGATGATGTAAATAAATCTCAGTCAACTAATGATACTTTTCCTGCTGCTATTCAAATATCTGTTGTTAGTGAAATAATCAAAAATTTAGTTCCAACAATAAGAGAACTTACGAAGATCCTTGATAAAAAAAGTGAAGAATGGAAAGACCTTATAAAGATAGGAAGAACCCATTTTCAAGATGCAGTGCCCCTTACTTTTGGGCAAGAAATATCCGGATGGTCAGAGCAACTTAAAGATGCTGAGAATGCAATTATTATAAGTCTGAATGAATTGTATTTCTTACCTCTGGGAGGAACGGCAGTTGGAACAGGGATTAATTGTCCAAAAGGATTTTGTGAAGAGTCTATAAAATCAATTTCCGATGATACTAATCTAATGTTCTATAAATCAAAAAATAATTTCTCTATCATGGCCTCGCATGATCGTCTAGCTCAAGTAATGAGTCAGATTAAAATATTAGCAGGTTCATTATTTAAAATTTCAAATGATATAAAAATTCTATCTTCAGGACCAAGGTCAGGAATATATGAATTAATTATCCCTCAAAATGAACCCGGAAGTTCTATCATGCCGGGCAAAGTGAATCCGACTCAATGCGAAGCCTTATCAATGGTTTGCACTCAGATAATGGGTCTTGAATATGCAGTTTCAATGGCAAATTCTAGCGGCACTTTACAGATGAATGAATATAAGCCTCTGATTGGATTTAATATTCTTACAAGTTTAAAATTACTTAAAAATGCAATAGAAAACTTCAGAATAAAATTAGTTGATGGGATGGAACCTAATCAAAAGAAAATGAAGTTAAATTTAGAAAATTCACTAATGTTGGTTACAGCCATAGTGCCAAAAGTTGGTTATGAAAAAGCAGCTGAAATTGCAAACCTTGCCTTCAAAGAATCATTAAATTTAAAAGAGGCAACACTTAAATTAGGTTATTTAAACGAAGATGAATTTGATGAAGCAATGAATATCAATTCAATGATTTGATTAAAAAATTTAAGAATTATTGTCAATTCTTTTTGTTGCAGGATTAATATCTTCAGAGACTTTTATAAGATCATTAGATTCAGAAACAGGAAAACGATTAATAGCTTTTAATGCTAGCTTTGCTTTGCTTTTTAATTTATTACTAACACCAATACAGTATTGCACTTGAGAAAGGACATCAATTGTTCTTCTAATAATCCTCACTATATCACCTTCGTCTAATGAAGTATTAAAAACCAAATCTTTCCATTTTTTTCCTCTTGCCCATTCAGAAATAATTCCAGTCAACTCTGTTTCTAAATAGATAGGAATTTCAATATGAAACTTATTTTGTTGAAAAGAGACTAATTTTCTTAAACCATCTAATTCATTAAAAACATCTATTACCTTTAAAGAAGGCTTGAAATTACACCAAAGATTAGGCCTCCTTACATCAACACATATAGCTTGAATAATTGCAGCTAACTCAGGAGGATCTAAATCGTCTAAATAACCACTAACTAAAACAAGACCAATCCATAATTCATTTTCACTTCTTATTGCACCAACTGTTAGTCCAACTTCTGTCAATTCCAAATCATTTAAACAACCAAAATGATGCAAAATTTTAATCAAATCGCTAAAAGTTCTCCAGTTATGATTTTCTTTATCCTCAAGAAGTTTTTTTCTCATATATATTTCTTGTTCAACATCAATAATTCTTTTTCTATATTTCTTTAATTTCTTGGAGTCTCCAAATCTATGTACGGGATGATCAGTAACTGTTTCTTCTAAATTATGAATTTGTTGCTGTTGTGCAAAAACTTCGGTTGTCAAATCATATTGTGGAGTTTGTAAATCATTTTTTTTAGAAAACTCTAAAATTCGATCCGCATAACACTGCGATATATCATCTCCTCTAAATACCTCTCCAGAAAAATACATCTTTGGTACTTCAAGTCCTAAGAGATCAATTTCATCCAAATCATTAAAAATACTTACTATGTATGAGGGTTTTATAAGAATAAATAAATTATCAATTGTCAAACACAATAAACTCTTAATTTTTTGGGATTCATATATTTTCTTACAAATTAATCCTGGAACAATTTTTCTTTTAATTTGAGGAGCTTTGATTGAAATTAAGCTTCCATCTTTAATATATGGGAGCGCATTAGTTATCTCTTCTGATAATTTTTCTGCTGCTTGTTTTTCTAAAATTTTCAAGAGTCTTCTCTCTTCTTTAAGACGATTTTTTAACTTTTCGTAGGCATCAAAATCTTTCCATGAAACGTTAGATGTAATTTTTTTTAATTCAATTAAATCCTTATCTAAATTTTCAATAATTATATTCTCACCTGAGGATTCACCTAAATATAAAAAACTACCAAAACTTCTTTTAATTAATTCTTTAGACTTCTCTAAAGTATAACTTTGTAAAAGATTAAGTACCATTCCATAGCTAGGAGTGAATTGACTCTCTAAAGAATTTGGTTTGCTAATGGCCAGTGCACTTGCTTCTTTAGCACCTTCGAATCTTGTTTGTAATGTAAGAACATATCCCTGGGTATCTTTTCCTCTTCTTCCAGCTCTTCCTGACATTTGCAAAAATTCACTGCTAAATAATAATCTATGCCCATCTTCTGTCCTTTTTGATAAAGAAGAAATAACAGTTGTTCTTGCGGGCATATTTATTCCTGCAGCAAGAGTTTCAGTTGCAAAAACAACTTTTATTAAACCTTGCTGAAATAATTCCTCAACCAATTCTTTCCATGCAGGCAATAATCCAGCATGATGAGATGCAATACCGCGTTTTAATGCCTCGCATTGAGATTTATCTTTAATTGCTTCCTGATTAT
>QCPB01000003.1 GCA_003209795.1 Prochlorococcus sp. AG-436-C05 | reverse complement strand
TAAGAGGAGTAGTTATTTTATTTAATGACTGATATATCCGTTTCAAAAATAAGGAACTTTTGCATAATAGCTCATATCGATCATGGTAAATCTACTCTCGCAGATAGGTTGCTTCAAGATACTGGCACTGTCCAGCAAAGGGATATGCAAGAACAATTCTTGGATAGTATGGATCTTGAAAGAGAGCGGGGAATAACTATCAAATTACAAGCCGCGAGGATGAAATATAAGGCAGACGATTTGCAAGAATATGTTTTGAACTTAATAGATACACCAGGACATGTCGATTTTTCTTATGAGGTAAGTAGATCACTGCAGGCTTGTGAAGGTGCTTTATTAGTCGTTGATGCAAGTCAGGGAGTGGAAGCTCAAACCCTAGCTAATGTATATCTTGCTCTTGAAAATAATCTTGAAATAATCCCTGTTTTAAATAAAGTTGATTTGCCAGGGGCTGATGCTGAAAAAATAAAACAAGAAATTGAAGAGATTATAGGATTAGATACCTCTAATGCAATAAATTGTTCAGCAAAAACTGGAGTAGGAATAAAAGATATTTTAGAAGCAATTGTTAAAAGAGTCCCACCACCTCAAGATGAAATAAAGTTGGCTACTAAGGCACTGATTTTTGATTCTTATTATGATCCATATAGGGGAGTTATTGTTTATTTCAGAGTAATATCTGGTGCAATTAATAAAAGAGACAGAATATTACTAATGGCTAGTAAAAAGAACTATGAACTTGATGAAATTGGAATAATGGCTCCTGATCAGCAGCAAGTTAATGAATTACATTCAGGAGAAGTGGGATATTTAGCTGCATCAATTAAATCAGTTGCTGATGCGAGAGTGGGAGATACAATTACTCTTTTTAATGCACCTGCCAAAGATCCCTTGCCTGGTTATAAAACTGCAAATCCAATGGTTTTTTGTGGATTGTTCCCAACGGATGCAGATCAGTTCCCGGATTTAAGAGTCTCACTTGAGAAATTACAATTATCTGATGCTGCTCTTAAATATGAGCCTGAAACTAGTAGCGCAATGGGATTTGGATTTAGATGTGGATTTTTAGGGCTTCTTCATATGGAGATTGTTCAAGAACGTTTGGAGAGAGAATATGATTTGGATCTAATCGTAACAGCTCCGTCAGTTATCTATAAGGTTAATTTAAATCAAAAAGAACATCTTTTTATTGATAATCCTTCTACTATTCCTGACCCTCAATTAAGAGAATCAATAGAAGAACCTTATGTAAAAATGGAAATTTATGCTCCTAATGAATTTAATGGTACTTTAATGGGTTTGTGCCAAGAAAGAAGAGGAGTTTTTATTGATATGAAATACATAACTACTGATAGGGTAACTCTGATTTATGAGATTCCTTTAGCGGAGGTAGTTACTGACTTTTTTGATCAAATGAAAAGTCGAACTCAAGGTTATGCCTCAATGGAATATCATTTAATTGGCTATAGAAAAAATGACCTTGTTAGATTAGATGTCCTGATAAACTCTGAAAGAGCAGATCCATTAACATCTATTGTTCATAAAGATAAGGCGTATGGAATTGGTAGAAGTTTAGTCGAGAAATTAAAAGAACTTATTCCAAAACAACAATTTAAAATACCTATTCAGGCATCTATTGGTAGTCGTATTATTGCTAGTGAAAGTATAAGCGCTTTAAGAAAAGATGTTTTATCTAAGTGTTACGGGGGAGATATTTCAAGGAAAAAGAAACTATTAAAGAAACAAGCTAAAGGAAAAAAAAGGATGAAGGCAATGGGTAAGGTTGAAGTGCCTCAAGAAGCTTTTATGGCAGTTTTGAAATTAAATCAGTAATTTTTTTAATTAAAATTAATTGCTATTTTTATTCTTTTAATAATTAGGTATATTTCAGTTGATTCGTTTATTAGAAATATTGTGGATATAAACTCATCCAATCGCGTAGGTAAAAATATTAGAAAAACAGGATTTTTAATTGTATTTTTTTATCTTTTTGTGGTGATTATTATGAAATTTTTGGAAGTCAATAATTTTTTTGGTTATTCATTCTCAACTTTGAGTAGTGATATTTTTGCTCCACCGTCATTAAAACATCTATGCGGAACAGACAGATTAGGAAGAGACGTTTGTTTTAGGACTTTGCAAGGTTCATCCTTAGCCATTGAGGTTGTATTCTTTGCTATTTCTTTTGCATTAAGTTTGGGATTGCCATTGGGATTATTAAGTGGATATTTGGGCGGGGTATTTGATAAATGCTTATCACTAATTATGGATACTATTTTTTCAATACCTGTAATTTTACTTTCAGTAGTTGTTGCTTTTGTATTAGGTAAGGGCATTATCAATGCAGCCTTAGCTTTATGTATAGTTTATTCTCCTCAATATTTTAGATTAATTAGGAATCAGACAATATTGGTTAAATCTGAAACGTATATAGAGGCAGCAAGAATTTCAGGTGCTAATCTTACAACTATTATTTTTAAATATATTCTCCCTAATGTAATAACTCCTTTGCCTATAGTAATGACTTTAAATGCAGCTGATGCTGTTTTAGTTTTAGGTAGTTTAGGCTTTTTAGGCCTTGGTGTCCCAGCAGATGTTCCAGAATGGGGTAGTGATTTAAATCTTGCTCTTGCAGCTCTACCTACAGGTATATGGTGGACGGCTTTATTCCCAGGACTAGCAATGTTCTTTTTAGTATTAGGGCTTTCTTTTATTGGGGAGGAACTAGAAAGTATCTTTGAAAAGTAAAATAATTTAATGATTTAATTACTTTTAATTGATTTAAACTCGCCTTCTTCATTCAACTTTGGATAGCTTTTGCCAGATTTTTTGTATATAGAAGCTAATTCTGGATAACTCCATTCAAATAAAGTTTTTTGATATTCATTTTCATTTAAACCTTCTCCATTTTTAGGAAGTTTCCCCTTACTTTTTCTCTGGCGAATAGCTTCAAATAATAATATAGATGCGGCTACTGAAACATTTAAAGATTGAACCATACCTCTCATTGGTATAAAAATTGATTGATCAACCATTGATATGAGCTCATCACTTAATCCCCATTTTTCTGCTCCTAAAACAAAACATGTATTTTCAGCATAATCAAAATTTCTATAATCAATAGATTCACTATTAAGAGTAGTTCCATATAATTTAAAACCCTTTTTCTTTAATTCAGATATAGCACTGATGCTACTTTCATGAGTATTTAATTTGACCCATTTTTGACTGCCTTGGGCTGTGCTATTAAAAGTTTTAAATATATTTTTTTTGGTAATAAAATTTGCTTCAAAAACTCCTGCTGCATCGCATGTCCTCAATATTGCAGATAAATTATGTGGTTTATTTACATCTTCCACTAAAACAGTTAAGTTTTTCATTCGGCAATTTAAAACATTTTTTATTCGCTCAAATCTTCTGGGCAAAATAGACATTTAAAATGTTTTCATACTTCTTAAAGTATATTCAATTCAAAAAATATTTTTCAATAATAAAATTAACAGTCTTAATTTCTATTTAAGAACTATAAGTAAGAAGTCTTCGATTATTTATTCAATATTCTAGTTTATACTAAGAAAGTAATTAAAATTTATTTAATGGCTTACATAGAATGGGATTACACAGTAATAACAAGTATGGTGGAAAATCAAGGCTGGAATTTGCCTGAGAGGAATTCGGAAGAATGGAATAGATTTAACGATGAATTAGGAGAAAAGATGAGAGGGGTTGGAATTGTTTTTGAAAAATATTGTCAATTTACTCCGGATGTAGGAGAAGGGGTTCATTTGTTAGATGAATAACTCTTCAAAAAAGAGTAAACCATTGATGTATCCCTTAATCAATGGTTTATTAATATATAAGATAAAGTAATTTTACTAATTTAGAACCACTAATTATTAAGGCTTTATAAAGCTTATTTGGAGAATTTTTATTAACAAAATATTATTTTAAATTTTTCTTGATTGACCACAAATAAGTTATTTAAATTTTATATTTAAATAAAAAATATGAAAAATAAATTAACTTTTTTATTCGACGGAGGCTGCCCACTTTGTTTAAGAGAGATTACTTTTTTAAAAAGGAAAGATATTTCAAACAAAATTAGATTTGTAGATATTAACAATGAAAATTATGATCCAACTTTATTCAATGAAATTTCATATTCAGAAGCCATGTCCAACCTTCATGGGATATTGGACAATGGTGAAATAATTAGAGGGTTGGATGTTCTCGCATTTTCATATGCATTAATTGGTTTAGGCTGGGTTTATTATCCTTTACAAATCCAAATTTTATCACCTGTTCTAAGGTTGGGTTATAGATATTGGGCAAAATATAGACTCAGTATTACAGGTAGATCAGGTATAGCGAAACTTTGCAATAATAAATGTCAACAATAGATATGGAAAATATAGAAGTAGAAAGAATTATCTAGATGCGATGGGGAGATAGAACTCCTTTTGAGGCTATTAGGTATCAAGTTTGTTACAAGAGTAAGATGCTATAAAAATTATGCGAAGGAACCTAAAGTCTAAATCATTTAGAGTCTGGAGACAAAGAGTTTCATTAAGGAATACTAAGCATATGGCGTTTAAGTATTAAACTGGATTTTAATCTACTCATAAAAAAAATATAAATTTTGAAAAATTAAAAGAATATTATATTATTACGAAATATTACGAGGCAATGTTAAATTATCTTTGGTGATTTTTAAAAGATGAACATTGGAGCTCTTTTTCTGAAAATTAATTTAACAGGAATAATCACTTTCTACGAATTGGATTGGGTAACTAAAAATCAGTCAGATTTTACAAGATTGGAAGAATCAATTGCAATTAAATTAGGAAGAATGATTGACTCAGGTTCTATAAACATTGGTTGCCGTTTAAAAGCGTAATTTAGGATTACATTTGATAATGAAAAATCAAGAAAAAAAATATTCTTTCGAGAAAGAATTCATTATTTGAATATCTTTATATTTTTAGGATTTAATTTATCTCTAATATCAATACTGGGTTTGTTTTGGTTCAAATCTTCAATGGCTAATCTAGTTTAAAGGGTTACTTAATTAGTATATTTAATAAAGCTTCAAAAAATAAATTATATTTTGGCAATTGGATATCTTCAAAGAAAAGCATCTTGGGAAATTCTATTAAAGGTAAGTTCTGGAACCTTTTCAGATCAAGCTCTTGAAAAGGTTTTAAAAAGCTACCAATTTAATGCTTTAGATATAGCATTTATTACTGAATTATCATTCGGATGCATAAGATATAGGAAGTTTCTTGATCGTTGGATTGATCATCTATCAAAAATTCCTCATCAAAAGCAACCTCCCAAATTAAGATGGCTTTTACATATAGGTTTATATCAATTATTAAAAATGGATAAAATTCCATTTTCTGCGGCTATCTCTACAACTGTAGAGGTAGCAAAAAAAACTGATTTGAAGGGTTTGACAGGTACTGTAAATGCAATTTTACGAAATGCAGTTAGAAAAATAGAACAAGGAAATACCCCTAAAATATCTTCTGATGTTATTGAGAAAATTTCATATCTTGAATCATTCCCATTATGGCTTGTTAATGAACTTGTTAATTGGTTTGGAATTAAAGATGCTGAAGATCTTGCAAAGGCATTTAATAAAAAACCTTCTATTGATTTAAGGATTAATCCAATAAAAACTGATTTAGATAAATTCCTGAAAGTGCTTATTGAAAATAACATTAATGCTGAACCAATCAAGAGCTTAAAAAATGGAATTACCTTAAATTCTAATCCAAGATCTATTAAGAACTTGCCTGGTTATAATGATGGCCTGTGGACAATTCAAGATAGATCTTCTCAGTGGGTGGCCCCTCTTTTAAATCCCAAACAAGGTGAAAAGATATTAGATGCTTGTGCCGCCCCAGGAAGTAAATCTACCCATTTAGCAGAATTAACAAATGATAATGCTGACATACTTGCTGTAGATAGATCAGAAAGAAGATTAAAGATAATACAATCAAATTTAGATAGGTTAAATTTAACTTCTGTAAAGACTCTTAAAGCTGATGCGACATGTTTGCTTGATTTCAATCCTAATTTCATATCGCATTTTGATAAGATCTTGATTGATGCCCCCTGTTCTGGGATTGGAACTCTTTCAAGAAACCCAGATGCTAGATGGTCCTTAAATAAAGACAAAATAAAACAATTAATTATTTTACAGGAAAGGCTATTAATGAGTCTTTTACCGCTTTTAAAAAGGGGTGGCCTTTTAGTTTATTCAACTTGCACAATATGTCCTGAAGAAAATAACTTATTAATTAACAGATTTATTGAAAAAAATGATGAAATACAATTAGATAGCCAAAAGCAAATTTTGCCCAAGCTTGATCATCATGGAGATGGATTTTATGCTGCCGTCATTTCTTATAAATGAAAATAATAAAATTTAATTTTTAATATCTAAATTATAAATTTTAGCAATAAATCTTTTCCATAAATATGCAGCATTTCCACTTGATAATTCTGATTCTTTGTTTTCATCAAAGCCTAGCCATACTCCTGTCGTAAGGTTTTTTATTGAACCAATAAACCAAAGGTCTCTGTTCCCATCAGAAGTTCCTGTTTTCCCAAATATTTTCTCACCCTTTATGGAAGCTGCTATTGAGGTACCATCATTAACTGATTTTTCTAGTAGTTTTTTTAGATTGTTATTTACTTTTATATCTAATATTTGTTTGGAAATAAATTTGTTTTCCCAAATTGATTTACCATTCAATGTTTCAATTTTTTCTATAGTGCTTGGCATATAGATTTTCCCATTACTATTTATTACGGCATAAGCATTTGTAATGTTTAAGAGATTATCTCCATAAGCGCCAATTGCTAATGATGGAAATTCTTCAAACTCTTGTTTATATCCCAGGCCAAATGCATTCGCTAGATTAATAACTTTTTTAATTCCTACTTTTTTAGTTATTTTTATAGGAATTATGTTAGATGAACTTTTAAATGATTCAATTAAAGATATTTTACCTCTATATATTTCGGAAAAATTTTTTGGGCAATAATCTTCCCAACAAGTGGGTAAATCTTCAAACTTATCATTTAATTTAATACCATTTGTTAATGCAGCAGCATAAGGAATAATTTTGAAAGTAGAACCTAAAGGTCTTATAGATGAATTAACTCTATTAAATTCGTTTAATGATGGATTCTTGCTTGTTATCATTGTCCTTATTAAACCTGTATTAGAGTCTATTGATAACAAAGCCAATTCAATATTATTAGGTTTTACAGAAGCTGAAATATTTTGTCCATTTTCCTGCCATTTTTTATTGATACTAGATTTAATTCTTAAAAACTTATATTTGTTAAAATCTTTAATTTTGTTATTAGTTTCCTCAATAATAAAATTTATTAATAACTTATCATTTAACAGATTATTAGTTGTTTGATGATTTAAGGTAATTTTCTCATTAAGAGCTTTATTTCTAGCATCAATAGATATGTATCCATCTAGATACATGGATTCAAGAATTTGATTTCTATTTTTAATAGCTAATTTTATATTTTCATAAGGCGAATAGATTGAAGGTGCTGGAGCCAGTCCTGTAATTAATGCAATTTCTGATAGTGTTAATTCGTTTAGAAGCTTTCCAAAATAAACTTGTGAAGCCTCATTTATACCATAGGCTCCTGAGCCTAAATAAATGTTATTTAGATATAGTTTTAAAATTTGATCTTTACTATATCTAAATTCTAGTATCAAAGATATCAATATTTCTTTAAGCTTTCTTTGAAAACTTATATCATTATTTAAAAAAATTAATCTTGCAACTTGTTGAGTAATCGTACTTCCGCCCTCTTTAAGATAACCGCTGTTGATATTGCTCATCAAAGCTCTTGAGAGACCAATTAGATCTATTCCATTATGTTTTAAAAATCTTTTATCCTCAGCAGATATAAAAGAATATTTTAGTAAAAATGGAATTTTGTTTTTGTTATTATTTATTTCAAATTTGCGGCTTAATTTACTCAATATCTTGTTGTCAGAAGACAAAATTACATAGGAATATTTTGGATCTTTTGAAAGATGATTTTTAGAAGGATCAAATTTTAAAGTAGTTATAAATATATTAATTATGGGAAAAAATATTCCAGAAAAGATTAATATTGGAATAATAAAAATAAAATATAAATATTTTATTTTTCGCACTTTAAGCTACTAAATAACTATGGCCTATAGCTATAGCTGTAACTAACATGCCAGAGATCAAAAACGGTTGAGCACTTGCCTGATATTTGACATCAAATTTTAAAGGGTCTCTTAGCAACCACATATCTTGAAAAGTAATTTGAGGAATTATAAGTAAAACCAAAATTACAGATGCTAGATGTTGTCCAATAATAATTAATACAACTACCATTGCTAATTGAAAAATGTCAATAAGTCCTGCACTTATACGACTGGCATTTTTAATTCCAAATACTACTGGTAAGGAAGTTAAGCCCAGTTTGGAATCGCCTTCAACACTTTTGAAATCATTTATAACCGCTATACCAAGTCCAGAGATACTATAAGCAAGTGTTAGTAATGCCGTAAGAAGAGTTAATTTCCCAAATAAAGCTTGTCCTGCCCACCAAGGTAGAGCTATATAAGATGCTCCTAATGCATAATTTCCTAACCACCCATTTTGTTTTAATTTTAGAGGTGGAGCAGAATATATATAACTAACAAAAGAACCGCCTAAAGCTAAAAGTAAGACAGATGGAAAAGTATGTTTTGCATACAAATCTAATAGAAAAGCTACTATTAACCCAGAAATAAGTAATACCCAGATTTGTATTTTTACTTCTTTAATTGAAATTTTTCCAGAGGGGATTGGTCTATTAGGCTCATTAATTGCATCAATTTCTTTATCAAAGAAGTCATTTATGGTTTGGGTATAACCCGTTAGCAGTGGTCCACTCATAAGCATGCAAGCTAATGATGCTAAAACATTGCTAAATGTCCACTTAAAATTTCCACTCGCAGCTGCCCCACAAATAACTCCCCAGATCAAGGGGATCCATGTAATAGGCTTCATTAATTGTATACGGAGTTTCCAGATACTTGAAGTCTCAGAAGCACCTTTAATGCCTAATAGTTGTTTTGGATCATTCACTGTTATTCTTTAACCTTTTTCAATTTCTTCAGGGAAAAACCAGGTTTCCTCACCATTTTGTAATTTTGCAGTAATTCCAATACTGTTGCCGTCAGTCATTTTATAACCAGATATTATCGCTCTTGGAGTAGAGGATATTTGATCAATTAAGTTTGCAGGTAGTCTATCTTTAACCTTGTTAATGTTAATTTTAACTTTACTACCAATCTTCGGTAATACTTTTGTTTCAGCCATAAGGGGTAAAATGAACGTATTATGCAAGATTAACAGTATTTGGACAATTTTTTTTAAAATGGTAGCTCTTCGTTTAATTCCTTGTTTAGATGTGGCCAATGGTAGGGTCGTAAAAGGGGTTAATTTTGTTAACCTTAGAGACTCAGGTGATCCTGTTGAATTGGCTTGTAAGTACTCAGATGAGGGGGCTGATGAATTAGTCTTTTTAGATATTAGGGCAAGTGTGGAAAATAGAAGAACTTTAATTGATCTTGTTTCTAGGACTGCAAAGTCAGTAAAAATTCCATTTACTGTTGGTGGTGGTATAGATTCCATTCCTTCTATTAATGATCTCTTAAGAGCAGGCGCAGACAAAGTTAGTTTGAATTCCTCTGCTGTCAAAAATCCAGATTTGATTTCTAAAAGTTCTGAACAATTTGGCGCTCAATGCATTGTGATTGCGATTGATGCCAGAAGAAAACTTAATAAAGTTAATGAATGGGATGTATATGTAAAAGGAGGGAGAGAAAATACAAGATTAGATGTATTAAATTGGGCAAAAAAAGTTGAGCAATTGGGCGCAGGAGAAATTTTATTAACTTCAATGGATGGTGATGGTACACAGAATGGATATGATTTGCTTTTGACTGAATCAGTTGCGAATGCTGTTAATATTCCTGTAATTGCATCTGGTGGAGCAGGCTGTCTAAATGATATTTATGATGTTTTTCAAACAGGTAAGGCATCTGCAGCACTCTTGGCATCATTACTTCATGATAAAAAACTTACTATAAATGAAATAAAAACTTTCTTACTAGATAAGCAACTCCTAATTAGACCAAATGAATAAAAATGAATATTAATCTTATATAAGGAGTTTATCTTCAAGTTTAAAAATGAAATTAAAAAAAAATATCGAAGTCAAAACTATTTTTAATAAAATATCTTATAGATATGACTTTTTAAATAGTTTATTAAGTTTTGGACTGCACAAATTATGGAAAAAGAAATTAGTTGACTTATTAAAACCACAAGAAGGTGAAGATTGGGCTGATTTATGTTGTGGAACAGGAGATTTGGCATTCCTGATTTGTAAGAGAGTTGGTCCTAATGGTTCAATAACTGGTATTGATAGTGCAAAGGAAATTCTAAATATTGCAAAGAGAAAGTCAGAACTTGTTAAAAATAAACTTATTACTTGGGAAATTAATGATGTTTTACAAATAGATGAACATTCTAGAAATTTTGATGGAATTTGTATGTCATATGGTCTAAGAAACTTAGAAAGCGTTGAACAAGGAATAAAAAAAGTTTTTAGTCTTTTAAATGATAAAGGAAGAGCTGGGTTCCTGGATTTTCATCATTCAAGACATAATTCTTTATCAAATATTTTTCAAAAAATATATTTAAGGCTATTAGTAGTTCCTATCTCAAGACTTTTTAATTTAAGTCGAGAATATGCTTATATTGAAGAAAGTATTAGTAATTTTCCAAAGGGCAATGAGCTTATCTTAATAGCAAAAAAAGTTGGATTTGAAAGAATTGAATATAGAACTATTCTTTGCGGTCAAATGGGTATATTGATTCTAGGGAAATAGTTCAATTCCCTTATATTTTCTGTCTCCAACAAAAAGTACATTTCCCCCATCTCGAGATCTCGCCCTTAGGAGTTGGGCAATTACATATTTTGCATATGCTCATATTATTTCTATTTACTCTACTTGGATGCTTTTCCCAAAGTAATTTTGAATTAGGATTATTAATATTAACAGCTTTTGGCTCATAATTTTGTATTATCTTGATTTCATTTAAATCGATTCCAATCTTCTCTATTCTCTCTTTTAAGCTATGTTTGTTGTAAATTAAAGCTTGGCGCCACTGGGGATGATTAACTGTAATAGTTAGTATTTTATTTTCAAATTTTAATGGTTTACATTCATTAAACAATTCTAAACCGATTAATTTTCTCCAATTTTCAATAATTTCTGAGAGTTTATGTAAGTCTTCCCAAGATTTTTTGAAATCATCAAGACAATTTCTTAATGATTCTGGATTTCTTTTTTTTAGTATTGGTAAATATTTTTTGTTCACTTTGTATAATTATCTTAATAAGATTAAATTTAATATAATCTTAAAAAAGTTGCATTTTTATTTTAATAAAAGATTTGTGAAAGTTATAGGATCTGCGGCGAAAACTGCTTATTACTTAAAAAAAATGCAGATTATCTATCCACATTGGAGACTGCAATACAAAATAAAATGTAGAAGTACTGAAAATGAACTTTCAAACTGGCTTGGATGTTCAGAAATGAAAAGGAATCAGCCAATAGCCATAATTGCTAGAGAACAAATTTCAGGTTTTGGTCAGAATTCAAGGTCCTGGTTTTCACCTAAAGGTGGAATTTGGTTAAGTGCTGCTTATCCAATCTTTTCTCAAAAATTCTCAAGCGAAATTTTTAGCTTGTCTTTAGCTATTAAATTATGCCAAATGTTGAGGAAGGAAAATATAAAAGTTAATTTGAAATGGCCAAATGATATTTTTTTTGATTCAAAAAAGTTGATAGGTTTTTTACCTAGGGTTCTCACTAGAGGGAAGGAAATTATATATGTAAGGATAGGTCTTGGTATGAACTTTTTAAATAAAACGCCTTTAGAAGGGATCTCTTTAGCAAAAGTACTAAGAACCAAAAACATTAGTGAATATTATTGGACTGCAAAAATCCTTAAGGCTTTTCATGATTCCATTGATTGTAATGATAGAAAAGAATATGTTATCCAAGAAGCAAATAAGTTTCTTACTAAAAGCATTTTACCTAAAGGTTTTAGTCCTAACGAATGGAAAATTAAAGATGTTGACTCTAATGGAAATTTAAGAATATACAATCTAACCAAAGAAAAAGTACTAACAAGGTTCTAAATCTAATTGTCTTTTAGTTCAACTATTCTTCCGTCTTTAAATTTTGCTATTTTTTTTGCACGACTTGCTACTTCATCTTCGTGAGTAACTAAAACGATTGTTATTCCAGATTTATGAAGTTTGTCAAAAAGATCTAGGACATCTTCAGTTGTTTTCGAATCTAGTGCACCAGTGGGTTCGTCTGCCAATAATATCGCAGGGTTATTGATGATTGCCCTAGCAATAGCCACTCGTTGTTGTTGACCTCCTGATAATTGGTTAGGGCGATTATTCATTCTTTCAGAAAGGCCAACTTTTTTTAAGGCATTCTTACCTCGCTCTAATCTTTGCTTAGGCTCAATACCAGCATAAATCATCGGTAAAATTACGTTCTCAAGTGCTGTTGCGTCTGAGAGAAGATGAAATTGTTGAAAAACAAAGCCTAATTTTTGGTTACGTATCTCCGCTAGCTCATCATCAGATAATTTCTCAACAGGTATACCATTTAATTTATAAACACCTTCAGATGGTCTATCTAGACATCCAATAATATTCATTGCTGTACTTTTACCTGAGCCACTTGCTCCCATTACAGCTAAATAATCACCTTTATAAATTTCTAAGTTTATGCTGTCTAAGGCCTTAACAGTTAGATCATCTTTCCCGTATGTTTTAGATATTCTTTCTAAAGTTGCGACTTTCTTGGACATTTATTGAAAAATTTTTCTAGGAAATATTGTTTGTTATAGCAATAATATCTTGTAAAAAAGGAGTCTCTGAAATAGCTGTGTTAGCTAATTTAAAAAGAGGATTAGAAAGTATTCCTCCAAGAGCTGTTATTGCCACGCAAGTATAAAGTGCAATTCTTAAGGGAGGCAATCCTACAACTCCCCAGCTTACTTCAGGATATGATTTAACGATATCAGAAGCTTCCTGAGGTTCTTTAACCACCATCATTTTTATCACTGAAATGTAGTAATAAATAGAGACAACTGAAGTTACTAGGCCAACTATTACTAATAGATATTGATGATTAGCCCAACCAGCAAAGAATAAATATATCTTTCCAAAAAATCCCAACATTGGAGGTAAACCTCCAAGAGAAAGAAGACAGAGGCTTAAACCTAATGTGATGAGAGGATCTTTTTGGTAAAGTCCTGAGTAATCAAGAATTTTGTCAGAACCAGTTCTTAGAGAGAAAAGTATTACACACGAAAAAGCACCTAAATTCATAAACAAATATGCAGCTAAATATAAAACAGCCGCTGATAAACCATCTTGAGTTCCAGATACTATTCCAATCATTACAAATCCAGCTTGTCCGATAGAACTGTAAGCTAACATCCTTTTCATTGAGGTTTGAGCAAGGGCAACAACATTTCCTAGAGCCATGCTCAATATGGCTAAAATAGTAAATAAAAGTTTCCATTCTTCATCGAAAGAAGAGAACGTAGTACTCAATATTCTTATTGCGAATGCAAACCCAGCTGTCTTAGAACCAACAGATAAAAAAGCTACTACAGGTGTAGGTGATCCCTCATATACATCAGGAGTCCATTGATGAAAGGGTACGGCAGCAATTTTAAATGCAACAGTTGATAAGACAAATACAAGAGCTAGAGAAGTGATGAATGATGGCTTGTTGATAATATCTAATCCAATTGTTGCTAAATTTGTTGAGCCACTTAATCCATAAAGAAAGGAGGAGCCATATAAATAGATCGCAGCAGCAGCTGACCCAACAAGTAGGTATTTTAAAGCTGCCTCTGAACTTCTGGGATCTCTCTTGAGATAACCAGATAGTAAATAGCTTGCTACTGATAAAGTCTCAAGAGATATAAATACACTAATAAGGTCAGTAGATCCACACAAAAGCATAGCTCCAAGAGTTGCCGAAAGAACTATCGCTGCGAACTCGCCAATAGGGCTGCCACTTTGTTCTGTATATCGCCAACTAATAAGTAAAGAAATTAAAGTTGATAAAGATATTATTACTCTAAATGCGATTGCCAAATTATCTGAATTAAAGGATCCAAGAAATGCACTTTCTAATGGATTACTCCATTGCAAGCCTAAACTAAAAAGAGAGCTGCCAATTGATAAATAGCAAATTATTGGTGCCCACTTTGATGCAGTTTTTTCTCCCGCTAAATCTACAAGGAGAGTCCCAACAATACCTAGTAAAATAAAAGCCTCTGGAATAATGGCTTGAGCATTTAAATTAATTGTAAAGATTTCGTTGGGCACTTTATTAAATTGGATTAAATTAGATGTTTGATTGTAAGGGTCTAAGAGTTAATCTTAACTTGATTATAATTTGTGGGTATGATTTTTGAAATTTTCAAAAAAAATTACTTGAAAAAGCCTCAAATAATCATAATATGCCCTAGTTGAACAAAAACACCAATTTTTGAAATAAACCTTGGATCACACACTTGTTATTGTTGAAAGTCCCACCAAAGCGAAAACTATAAGAAAGTTTTTGCCTTCTAATTATGAAGTTCTTGCTTCAATGGGGCACGTTAGAGATCTTCCAAAAGGAGCTGCTGAAATACCTGCTGCGGTTAAAAAGGAAAAATGGTCAAGGATAGGAGTTAATACAACAGAAGATTTTGAACCACTTTATATAGTTCCAAAAGATAAGAAAAAGGTTGTTAAAGAGTTGAAGGATGCATTAAAAGGAGCGAACCAATTATTACTTGCAACTGATGAAGATAGAGAGGGAGAAAGTATTAGCTGGCATCTTATGCAAATACTTAAGCCTAAAATTCCAACTAAGAGAATGGTTTTTCACGAAATTACGAAAAAGGCAATTAATAAAGCTTTAGATCAAACTAGAGAAATTGATATGGAACTTGTTCAAGCTCAAGAAACTAGAAGAATCTTGGACAGGCTTTTTGGATATGAATTATCTCCTCTACTTTGGAAGAAAGTAGCCCCCCGATTATCTGCTGGTCGTGTTCAATCAGTCTCTGTAAGATTGCTTGTCAGAAGAGAGAGAGAAAGAAGATCCTTTAAAAAAGCCAGTTACTGGGGAATTAAAGCTTCTTTAGTAAAAGATAATATTACTTTCGAAACTAAATTATTTAGCTTAAACGGTCAAAGAATTTCTAATGGTTCCGATTTTGATGAACAGACAGGTAAATTAAAACAAGGAAATAAATCTTTAATAATTGGAGAAGAAAAAGTAAATGATTTATTGATGGCTTTGTCTTCGGAGGATTGGTTAGTCTCAAAAATCGAAAAAAAACCATCTACTCGTAAACCAGTACCTCCATTTACAACTAGTACATTGCAACAAGAAGCAAACAGGAAGCTTCGTTTATCTGCAAGAGAAACTATGAGATGTGCTCAAGGACTATATGAGAGAGGTTTTATAACATATATGAGAACTGATTCAGTTCATCTATCCCAACAAGCCATAAAAGCTGCTAGGGAATGCGTCAGCTCAAAGTATGGGAAAGAATATTTATCTAACTCACCAAGACAATTTAGTTCATCTGCAAGAAATGCTCAAGAAGCACACGAAGCTATTAGGCCTGCAGGTGAGTTCTTTAAAACACCAAAGGAAACCAACCTAACTGGTAGAGACTTATCTCTTTACGATTTAATTTGGAAAAGAACTGTAGCTAGTCAAATGGCGGAAGCTAAGTTAACAATGATCAATGCTGAAATTAGTGTAGGGGATGCTTTATTTAAATCAAGCGGGAAAAGTATTGATTTTGCAGGATTCTTCAGAGCTTATGTCGAGGGAAGCGATGACCCAAGTTCATCCCTTGAACAACAAGAAATTATTCTTCCAAACTTAACAACTGGAACATGCCTTGAGGTTGTTAATAAGGAATCTACTTTTCATGAAACTAAACCACCTGCAAGATATACAGAAGCTGCATTAGTTAAAGTCCTCGAAAAAGAGGGGATTGGGAGGCCTTCTACCTATGCAAGCATTATTGGAACAATTGTGGATAGAGGTTATGCGAATATATCTTCCAATACTTTGGCTCCAACCTTTACTGCTTTTGCTGTTACTGCTCTATTAGAAGAACATTTTCCTGATCTAGTTGATACTACTTTTACTGCAAAAATGGAATCTTCTTTGGATGAAATATCATCAGGTAATCTTGAGTGGCTTCCATACCTTGAGACATTTTATAAGGGTAAAAATGGGCTGGAGGTGAAAGTTCAGAAAACCGAGGGTGATATTGATGGTAAAGCTTATAGACAAGTTGATTTTGAAGACCTTCCTTGCGTAGTCAGAATAGGCTCTAACGGACCTTGGCTAGAGGGTACAAAAATTGATGAATCTGGTAATGAAATCCAGGCTAAAGGTAATCTTCCAATGGATATTACTCCTGGAGATTTAGACATAAAGCAAGTTGATCAAATTTTAAGTGGCCCATCAGATCTTGGAACCGATCCAAAAACTGGGGAAAAAGTCTTTTTAAGATTTGGCCCTTATGGACCTTACGTACAATTGGGCAATAATGATGAAGATAAAGCTAAACCAAGAAGAGCTTCATTACCCAAAGAGTTGAAAACTGATAATCTAACTCTAGATGAGGCTCTAGTCCTTTTAAGTTTGCCTAGATTGTTAGGAGTTCATCCTAAAGGAGGTATTGTTGAAGCGGATAGAGGTAGATTTGGTCCATATATTAAGTGGATAAAAAATGAAAAGGAGTCTGAAAACAGGTCTTTAAAAAAAGAAGATGATGTTTTTAAAGTTGACCTAAATCGAGCATTAGAAATACTAGCGATGCCAAAGATGGCTAGAGGAGGTCAAGAAGTACTAAAAGATTTTGGAAAACCTAAAGAATTTGAAGATAAAATTCAAATATTAAATGGAAGATATGGAATGTATGTAAAGTGCGGTAAAACTAATGTTTCTCTTGCTAAAGATACTGATTTGGAAAAATTCTCAATTGAAGATGCAAAAGTTCTTTTGGAAGAAAAACTAAAAGATAAGAAAGGTTCCATTATTAAGAAAACTAAAAAAAGTAGAAAGAAGCCTGTTTCGAGAAAGAAAAGTTAGAAAAAGATATGATTTTTAAAATAAAAAAATTTTTTCTATTAATTTTTTTAATTTTATTACAAGCATGTTCTGGGAGCAGAATTGGAAATTTTCTTGAAACCAGTTTTGATGATTTAGAAAATAAGAGAAATTTGAATCAAGAAATGAAGGAAAGAAAAAATAATAATATTAAAGTAATCAAAAAAGAAGACCGGAAAAATGTTTTAGAAAATAAAAAACTTTTGAAAAAAGAAACTAAGGAAAGAAAAAAAAAGGATATTAAAGAAACCAAAAAAGAAGACCGAAAAGATGTTTTAGAGAATAAACAAGTTTTAAAGTTAAAAAAAACAGATAAAACAAATAAAACAAATAAAACAAATAAAGAGAAAAAAGTTAATCGTTACTTTAAGAAAACAAAAAATGATCTGCAATCATACAAAATTATATTTATTTTAAAAGACGTTGATCCTAAAGATCCTATTGAAGAATTGAGTACCATATTAAGAAATTCTGAGGTAAATTTTGAAATAGAAAAGATAGAACGATTTCATGATTTAAAAAAATAAAATCATGAAAATAAATCAATTCATAATATGCAAATTGAGAAATGAAAATAACAACTAAAACTCAAGCTTTAAATATAGTAGAGACTTCTTATTTGGCTTCTCTTTCTTCTTTGTTATGGGTCGCTTTATATTATTTACCAATTGGAGGAGCTTTGTTGAGGTTAATATTACCTCTCCCAATTATATTGTTGCATTTAAGAAGAGGAACTAAAACCGCATTTGAAGGACTAATAATACAATTTCTTCTTCTATTTATAATTATGGGCCCGGTTAGAGGAACGTTATTTTTATTCCCTTATGGAATATTGGCTTTTTGGCTAGGCTGGTGTTGGTTTAAAGAAAAGAAATGGGAGCTTAGTTTTAGTGTAGGAGTTTTTATTGGAACCCTTGGTTTTTTGATTCGAGTAATTGCATTATCTACATTAGTTGGGGATAATCTTTGGGTTATAATTACTAGATCAAGTTACGGGCTAATAGATAAGGTTATTGGATTCTTTAATTTACCTTTTTCGCCTTCAATTAGGATTATCCAATTAGTCGCAATATTATTAATAATTTTTCAAGAAATGGTTTATGTTTTAACAATACACATAGTTGCATACTCCCTATTCCCCAGATTAAAGTCAAAAATCCCTGATCCGCCAAAAATATTAGATGGATTAGTTGATCTTAACTTTTGATATAAAAAATATAAAGAATGAATAAGATTAATTTTGGAATAAATTTATTTGGGAGTAAGAGATATAAAAAGTCTTTTAATGAAATCCTAAAAATCCTGCGACACAATATTGATGACTTTAAAATCTACCTTATAATTGCGGGCACAGATACATCACAAATTAAAGGGATTTCAGCAGCAGGGATCAATGCTACTTCTAGAAGAAAAACTGCTCTTGCAGATGCTGAATTTTTGTTATTTGGGGCATCAGCAGATCACAAATATAAATTACCATTTCTTAATGCAGGAGTAACACCTGCATTAATAAGCTATGTGTGTTCAAAGCTTATTAGTGCAAGTCCAATAGTAGTTCCTATAGGAATTAATCAAAAACCTTTCTTTCGTCATTTGGTTGTAGAAGATCAAAATTTAGGACCATCAAGTTGTCTTACTACTGGTAAGTCAATGACTAGAGAGAGAGTTTTGAATCTCTATAAAAAAGGTATTCAAATCGGTAAATCTTCAAAACAACCTATTCTACTTGCCGAATCTGTGCCAGGAGGGACTACTACTGCGCAGGCTGTAATGGAAGCTTTTGGATTGAATGTCTCTAATTTAGTAGGTAGTAGTTTGTTCATAGCTCCCAGAGAATTGAAAAGAAAAGTAATTCAAACTGGACTATTGAATGCAAATCTCAAAAGTAAGTTTGATTCTTTTGATGTTATTTCATCAGTTGGTGATCCTTTTCAAGCCTTCTCTATGGGTCTATTAATTGGAACTAGGTTAGCTAACCAACCTGTAGTTTTGTCTGGAGGGAGTCAAATGTTAGCTGTGATATTACTAGCTTTAGAATTTTTAGATTATAGAAATAAAAAAGACTTTATTAAGAAGGTTTTTATAGCTTCAACTGGTTGGTTGGTAAATGATAATTCCCTCAGTGATTTATTAGATTTAATTAATGAAAAACATAATGTTAATCTTGTAGGTTTATCAAGCCCTTTAAATTTTAAATCATCAAAATATAAAGAATTGATAGATTATGAATTAGGACATGTTAAAGAGGGGGTTGGAGCAGGTGGAATATCAATACTTGCTTTTCTCAAAGGGTTTACAAATAAAGAAATAGTTTCATTGTGTCAACTGAATCTGGAAAAGATGAAGAATTTAGGTCAAATTTCTTTAAATAACGATTAAAAAATGTCTGAAAAATATTTCACTAGAAGGCAGTTTTTACAATTTGGTGGAGGGAGTTTATCGTTTGTTTTCCTTTTTAAATTCTTTAGTAACCTTTCGAAAACAGTAAAAATTTCTTTTCAAAGTTCTTTTTTACCAATTTCTTTTAAAAAAACTCTGCCTAAAAAATGGAAAAAGCAGAAAATTAATTTTGCTGAATTTAAATCTAAAAAATATAATAATAAAATTCTAGATTCTGATTTTACTATTATAAACGACGGATGGATTGATATTATTAATTTTGAAAATTACCAAAATATAAATTATTTATCATTATTAGATAAATTAGATCAAAGATCAGAAAATTTCCTGAATACTTTTGATGAAGATAAAAGAAAAAAATTATTCCCCATTGGAGTGGTACCATATGCAGTTTTGATAAAAAATAATAAAGATCTAATTAATTCTGCTAATGAATCATGGGACTTTCTTTTATCTGATAAATTAACGGGGAAAATTATATTTCCTCAAAGTCCAAGAATAATAATGTCTATAGCAAGGGCTATTGATGGAGAAAATTCTCTTGGAAAACTTAAAAGTCAAGCAATGATGTATGAAGATAAAAATTCTCTAAATTGGTTAATTAATTCTGAAGATTCATTGGCTATTGTTCCATATAGTCTTTGTTATAAATTACCGAAAATTGATTCAAGAATATCGATAGTTTTTCCTAAACAAGGTGTACCTTTAATGTGGAATTTGATGCTGACGAAATCAAAAAATAATAAGGACATTTTAATTGAGTGGATTAATTCTTTAGAAAAAAATAGAACTATAGATAAATTATCAAACCAAGGTTGGTACCTACCCTTTAAAAATGATTATTCTCAAAATAAATTTAATCAACCTATTAAATCAAAAATTTCTATTTTAGGACCCTCTAAAGAATGTTGGAAGAATAGTTGGTCTTTAAATCCTCTTGATAGTCAAAGAAAAATAAATTATGAAAAGTTGTGGAATGAATCTTTAATCCCATAATCTTTTTCTTGGTCTTTCAATCAATAAATTATGTGTTTGCTTTAATAAATCTGGTATATCCAATTTAGTTGGGCATTTAGGAACACATTCATTGCAATTTAGACAAAATGAAGAATTTTTTTCTTCCCACCAGTGCCCAGCTCTTCCAATTAAATTATATCTTTCTTTAGCAAATTCTAATTGGCCATAACCAATAGATATATTTCTTAATCGTAGTATCTCCGGAATAGGAATTTCATTTGGGCATGGTAGGCAAAGTCTGCATTGTTCACATTTTGTAGAAGTTAATCTTTCATCTGCTATCTTTTCAATATTTTTGAGAGCATTAATTTCAAGTTTTGTTAGTTTCTGATAAGAGTTTCTAAGTTTTTTTGCTAACTCAAAATCTTCAATTTTTGTTGCACCTAGGGATAAAGTTGTAATACCTTTTGCCAACAAAAATCTATATGCCAGTTCTAATGGATGAAATGGTTTAGAAGCTTCTAACAAAATATCACTTGGAGAATATAATCTTCCTCCTTTGTCAGCAGGTGATATTGCTAGTACTCCCATACCTTTTTTTAAAGCTAGCTCTGCAAGATTAATTTTAGATTGATCTAAATAATGTAAGTGAAGATTACAAAAACTAAAAACTTCACAGTTAATTGCTTTTTGGATAAGTGAGTAACTTCCGTGCGAACTAAAACCAACTTGATCAACTAACCTCTTTTCAAAAATCCATTTTATGAACTTATGTCCTTCGCCAAAGAGTACCCAATCTAAATGATCATTTAAGTTTAGTCCATGAATTGCAAGATTATTAATTTTCCTAAGCTTTAAATTTTTAAGAGAATTTTCGAAATTATTTTTTAGATAATTAAGATCACCTTTAGGTAAAACTTTAGTAGTAATTATCCAATCCTTTTTTGATATTTTATCTTCTATTTCTAATTTTTTTAATGAATTTCCAATAAGAATTTCTGCATCACCATAAGAGGCTGCCGTCTCAATATGATTAATACCTACCCGGTGTGCTTTTTTTATAATGCTATACATTTGATCAAGACTTTCAGTTGATCGCATTGTTCCTAATGTGAATAAACTTACTTTGGATTTTTTGCCAAAAAATCTTTTTTGTGAATTAATAATCATCTAAATATGATTAATTTATTTTTGGTAACTATTTAATTTATTTATAGTTTAAAATGATTTAAAGTAAAATAACCTTAATAGAAATTTTGTAAAAATATTTAAATCAATGTTTACAGGAATAGTACAGTCAATAGGAAAATTAAAACAGGCAGAAAATATACTGGCAATTGAAATTATTGATAATTTTTTTGATATGAAAATTGGTGACAGCATAGCTGTTGATGGTATTTGTTTAACAGTTAAAGAAATTTTTCCAAAAAAATTTACCGTTGATGTTAGCGAGGAAACATTGAAAAAAACCACTTTAGGATTGAAAACTAATATGAATCAAATTGTTAATTTAGAACCAGCCCTTCGAGTCTCTGATCGTCTTGGCGGCCATATAGTGAGCGGGCATATTGATGGTCTAGGAACTGTTGAGAATATAGAAAAATTAGAGAAATCATTGCTCTTATCAATAAAGTGGCAAAATGATAATTTTTCAAAATATGTAGTGAATAAGGGTAGTATTTGTGTAAATGGGATTAGCCTGACAATTGCAAAATATTTGAATGAGGGGGAAATATTTACTATTGCTATAATTCCCCATACTTGGCATAACACAAATTTGAAGTATTTAAATGTTGGCGATAGTGTTAACCTTGAGGCTGATGCACTAATTAAATACGTAGAGAAATTACTTTTATTTAATAAGAATAAAGCAGAAGTTCTTTCTAAGAATGAAATCTCATCTGAGTGGCTTAAAGAAAACGGTTGGTAAAAATATTTTTTATTTTAATGGAGTAAGATAAATTGTTTTTGATTCTTTTCTGAGGTCAATTTTAAATCCTTGACCAGGCTTAAGGCCTAATTTTTTGGTGTAGGCATGTCCTATTAATAAGTTACCATTTCCATGAACTTTCGTTTTAAATTCTGCTTGTCTACCTCTTGAAGCTCTATTCCCAGGCCTACCTGGCCCATTATTTCCTAATTTATAACCCTTAGCTTTAATAATTGCCCTGTAAAAACTTTTTCTCAACACTCTCCCACTCGGTCCTATATAGCCACAAGCTCTTGCGATCTCATCTTCAGATTGCTTATTTAGTAATTTTGATTTTTCAAGAAGTTCTTTTCCAGTAAGCATTATATGTGCGTTTTCTAATTATATATTCTTACTAAAAATGAGAATTGTGGCAATATAAATTAATAAAAAATATATTTTTTTAGATCAAAATTTTTTCTTATAAAAGATACAAAATAATAAACAATATTACCCAAATTCCATCTACGAAATGCCAGTATAATTCAACTGCTTCTAAAGGGAACATATTTTTACTTGTAATTCTTCCTTTATTTAATCTTGTCTGCCAGGAAATAATTAAGATCATTAAAGTTCCTAAAGTTACATGTAATCCATGAAAACCTGTTAGGGCATAAAATGTACTCGCAAATAAATTATCTGTAAGACCAAAGGGTAAGTGGAAATATTCAAACAATTGGCATATTAAAAAAATTATTCCAAGGAATGCAGTTAAGATTAGCCATCTTTGGGAGTCTGAGTTTTTATCTTTTAGAAGGGCCTTTCCTGCCTTGTGGAAAGTTGCACTACTAACAAGCAATAATATTGTATTTAATGTTGGTATAGGCAGTTCTAATTCATATATTGCACCTTCAGGTAGAGGATTTACTGCTTTATAAGTAAGATAAGCAGCAAAAAAACCAGCAAAAGTCATTCCGTCTGCAATTAGGAAAGTAACTAGTCCAAACATTCTGAAGTCTTCATGATGCTCACCAACCTCAGATTTATTTTTTTGAATTTCTTTTGAGCTATCTAAAGTTGTCATATCTTTTTATTTTCATCGAAAAAAGGATCTCCATAACCGTAAGGTTCTTCTACTAATGGTGCGTCTCCCTCCCAATTCTCGACAGGCGGAGGAGATGATGTTAACCATTCAGGAGTTAAAGCATTCCAAGGATTATCTCCTGAATCTTTACCATTTCTTACACTTAGAAATATGTTAACTAAGAAAGGAATAGTACTTATAGCCATTAATAGTGCCCCTATACTGCTAATTTGATTTACGAATTCGAATTGAGGATCATATTCTGCAACTCTTCTTGGCATGCCATTTAAGCCAAGCCAATGTTGAGGAGCAAAGCATAAGTTAAATCCAATAAAGGTAATAGCAAAATGTAAAATCCCCAATTTTTCACCTAGCATTTTACCCGTTACTTTTGGGAACCAATGATAAATGGATGAGAAAATAATAAAAACAGTTCCTCCATAAACTATGTAATGAAAGTGGGCTACAACAAAATAGGTGTCATGTACATGGATATCAAAAGGAACTTGAGCTAGGGCAACTCCTGTAATGCCTCCAAAAACAAAATTTATAATAAATCCACATGAGAATAACATCGCACTATTTACAGATATTTTGCCTCCCCATAAGGTTGCCACCCAATTGAAAAACTTTATTCCAGTTGGGACTGCTATAAATGATGTGGCAATAGTAAAGAATAATCTCATCCAAGGGGGTGTTCCACTAGTAAACATGTGGTGAGCCCAAACAACTAAACCAAGCACAACTATTCCCATTATAGAAAAAACCATTGTTGTGTATCCAAAAAGTGGCTTTCTAGAATGCACTGGCAGTATTTCACTTACCAAACCAAAAGCAGGAAGAACCATAATGTAAACAGCTGGATGAGAATAAAACCAAAATAAATGCTGATAAACTACCACGTTCCCACCTAAAACGGGATTAAAAAAACCTGTGTGGGCAACAATGTCAAAGCTAAGTAAAATCAAAGTACCTGCTAATACTGGAGTTGATAAGACTACTAATAAACTCGTACCAAGCATTGCCCAGCAATACATTGGTAATTGCATAAGTTTTAATCCAGGCCTTCTTAATTTGATAATTGTCGCAATAAAGTTTATTCCTCCAAAGATAGAGCTCCCACCAAGCAACAAAACACTAATTATCCAAATTATTTGTCCTGATTGAGGAGTGGTTATACTCAAAGGTGGGTAAGCAGTCCATCCAGATTGCGCAGCTCCTTCAACAAAATAACTTGCTATTAGCATCAACCCTGAAGGTGGGATTAGCCAAAAAGCTACAGCATTTAATCTTGGGAATGCCATATCTCTTGCACCTACATAAAATGGGATTAAATAATTTCCGAAAGCCCCATTCACTACGGGCACTATCCAAAGAAATATCATTATCGTCCCATGTAAGGTTAAAAATTGGTTATACACATCTCTTGGCAGAAAGTCAGACATTGGGCTTGCTAGTTCTATTCTTATTGCACTTGCTAAAGTCCCACCAATTAAATAAAAAAGAAAACCACAAACCAAGTATTGGATTCCAATTACTTTATGATCAAGGCTAAAACTAAAGTATCTAAGCCATCCATTAGGTTGAAGGCTCTTATTATTTTCGTTTTGTCGATCAATTGATATTGTCATAAATTAACCTCTGTTTTTTTATTTTTATTGAACCAATCTTTGTAATCAGATTCCTCTTCAACAATAATTGAGGCTCTCATTCCTCCATGATATGGACCACATAGTTCAGCACAAATAATTGGATATTTACCAACTTTTGTAGGAGTGAAATTCAAGATAGTTGGTTGGCCAGGAATAATATCTTGCTTAATTCGGAACTCTGGGACCCAGAAAGCATGTATAACATCTTTAGATTCCATTCTCATTGATACTTTTTGATCAACAGGAACGTGAAGCTCTCCTGAAACAAATTCACCTTTGGGGTAATTAAAGAGAAAAGCAAATTGCATAGCTGAAACTTCAACAGACAAATTGATGTTTGCAATATCTTTATTAGAAGCTTGACTGATGCCTGCCCATATTTTTTCAGTATTCGAACTAATCATTTCATGACTATGATTTAATTCCTTCATCCCTCCCATTCGATCGTAAATGTTATAGCTATATATTCCTATTATTAAAACAATTATAGATGGAATTAATGTCCATATGATCTCTAAGCTCAAGTTCCCTTCTAAAGCTATTCCATCTCCTATTTCATCCTTTTTTCTCTTAAATTTAAATAAGCTATAAATAACTGCTATTGACATACCTATAAAAATTATTAAACCAATAATGAAAAGAATTTTAAAAAGTTCATCATAAATTGGTGCATTTATACTGGCCTCTGCAGGGAGTAAATTTACGTTAAAACCAATCCAAAAAGATATACCAAAAACACAAGAAATTATAAGTATTAAATAAATGTTTTTATATAACAATGTTTGACTAAAATATAGTATTTATATTATCAACATATTCATTTTTTTTGATTCTGCATCATTTTTTAAAGGAAAATGATTTAAATTTATAACTTCTTAAGATTTTTTAGAAAAAAGGCGTAATATTAATAACTTTTTAAAGTTAAATGTCAGGGAAAAAAGATTAAAAGAACAAATTATTTTTGAAATTAAACATATTAATTTTTAATTAATGTTTGCTTTTTAAATATAAATTATTATGCAAAATATTAGATTGGATTAAATTGATTAAACGCCAAATATATAATTCAAGATATCTTCCAATTTTGCAAGGATTGGGAAATCATACTGTATTAGCATTAATCGCCTTAATTGTTATAGGAGGAGCTACTCGAGTTATGGAGGCGGGACTAGCCTGCCCTGATTGGCCTTTGTGTTACGGATCTTTTTTACCCCTTAAACATATGAATATAAGAGTTTTTCTAGAATGGTTTCATCGTCTAGATGCTTTTATTTTAGGAATATTAATTCTCTCTAAATTTATACTTTCACTAATTTGGAGTAAAGAAATTCCAAATTGGTTACCAAAAACTTATTCCTTATTAGTATTTTTAGTTTTAGTTCAAGGCTCTCTAGGAGCCTTAACAGTAATTAACCTACTTAATTCATATACTGTTTCTGGACATCTTTTCATAGCATTTCTTCTTCTTATTTTAACTATTTCAATAAATCAGAATCTAGAGAATAAAGAAATTAAACAACCAATAATTGGATGGAAGTTATTATTGTGTACACCTTTAATTCTTACCTTAATTCAATCTGTTATTGGCGTAAGGGTTGCATCAACTTGGTCTGCGCATCTTTGCTTATCTTTTAATAAACAATGTCTAATACTTGATACTCATAAATTATTTGCTTTCCCAATAACTTTTTCAATTTTATCGATTATTGCCATCTCAATATATAAGCAAACTTTATTTTTAGAAAACTGGAAATATTTATCCTCACTTGTTTTTCTTTTGCTTTCCCAAATTGTTCTTGGCGTATTAAGTCTTAAAACAAATTTGAATGAACCAATCTTTATTATTGGTCATCAACTTAATGCGTCATTATTAGTTGCAATTTTAACAACATTAATTTTTAGAAATCCTTTTTTTAAAAAAGAGCTAAACCCTTCCCTAAATTCTCAGATGGTTGGTATTAATCCATGAACAGTAACTTAGAAAACTTGAACTATCAATCTTCAACTAGAGATGAAGTAGTACCTTCTAGAAAGAGATTAACATTACCACCTTGGCTAGAAGTAGCAAAACCAAGATTAATCCCTCTTTTGCTAGCAACAACTTTGGGTGGTATGGCTTTAACAGACGAATGGCCTTTATCTTCCCCGAAACTTATATGTACTTTAGGCGGAGGTGCTTTAGCAGCAGCAGCGGCTGGAGCTCTGAATTGTTTATGGGAAATGGATTTAGATAAAAGGATGACAAGAACAAGTAAAAGAGCTTTGCCAGCAGGTAAATTGTCATCAAAGACTGTCTTTTTAGCAGCCGTTTCATGTACTTTGGCAGCTTCGATGCTTTTAATAAGTGGTGTGAATTATTTAGCTGCAGGATTGACACTTCTTGGCTTATGTAGCTACGTAATTTTATATACCATTATTCTGAAACCTCGGACAACTCAAAATATTGTTTTCGGTGGAGTGGCAGGAGCCATCCCCCCTTTAGTTGGTGCATCTGCTGCTACTGGACACGTTGGACTTAGTGGTTGGTGGTTGTTTGGTTTAGTAATGTTATGGACCCCAGCTCATTTTTGGGCTCTTGCAATTTTGTTGAAAGATGATTATGCATCTGTGGGTATTCCTATGCTTCCATCAGTTAAAGGATCTGTTTTTACGGTTAAAGCAATTTCGCGTTATGGATGGGCAACCGTACTTATGAGTATTTTGGGAGTTTTTGCTTTACCTGAAGGAGGTTTTTTATATGGGATTATGTTATTACCTTTTAATGGAAGACTTCTACAATTAATAAATAGATTGAAAAAATCACCTGATGATATAAAAGAAGCAAAGGGCTTATTTAGATGGTCAATACTTTATATGTTTGGTATTTGTCTTTTATTATTAATTTCAAGAACTCAACTATCTGTGGAATTTGAACAACAATCTCTCCAAATATATTTTTCTCTATTATCCAACCTTAGTAATTAAATTGGATGTAAAATGTTCTTAAAATAAAAAAGGTAGTTTGATGAGTTATATAAAAGTTAAAGAACTTTCAAAATCATATTCTAATATCCAGGCCTTGAAAGGTTTATCAATGGAAATTCCTGCTGGAACATTATTTGGAATTCTAGGTCCAAATGGCGCAGGTAAATCAACACTAATAAAAATACTAGCTACTTTAATTGAACCTGATAGTGGTGAGATTTCTATAAATAATATAAATTTGATAACGAATTCAAGGCAAATCAGAGAATTAATTGGTTATGTAGCTCAGGATGTCGCACTCGATAAAATACTTACAGGACGAGAGCTTTTAGATTTTCAATCAGATTTATATCACATTAAAAAAAACAACAAAATTGAAAGAATAGAAACATTAATCAATCAGTTAGACATGAATGATTGGATTGATAGGAAATGTGGAACATATTCAGGTGGAATGAAAAGAAGAATCGATCTAGCGTCTGGGCTTTTACATTTACCTAAAGTCTTAATATTGGATGAACCTACTGTTGGTTTAGATATTGAAAGCAGAAATATAATATGGCAACTCTTGAAAGATTTGAGAAATGATGGAATGACTGTTCTTTTAAGTAGTCACTATCTTGATGAGATAGATAAATTAGCAGATAGGTTAATAATTATTGATCACGGAAGAGTTATAGCACAAGGAACTCCTGCTCAACTTAAAAATAAGTTAGGAGGAGATAGGATAACTTTGAAAGTTAGAGAATTTAGTAATCAGGCAGAATCAGAAAAAATATGTGAAATATTATCTTCAATAGATGGAATAAGTCAGATTATTATTAATAAAGCACAAGGTTATTCAATAAATTTTGTAGCAGATAAAGAAAAGGATTTACTATCAAAACTCAAAGTTGAATTAGCCTTTTCAAAGTTTGAAATATTTTCTCTTACTCAAAGTCAGCCAAGTTTAGATGATGTATATCTTCAGGCCACTGGTAAAACATTATTAGATGCTGAAATTTCTATGGCAGGTAAAAGAGACCTTAAAAAAGAATCTAAGCAATCAATGAGATAAAAATAATAAAAATTCTTGAGATCTAATTATAATGATTACTAATTATCGATAACTATGGAATTAAAAAAATATAATTTGTTTTTTTTATATCAAGAAACTTATGCTTTAACAAAGAGATTATTTATCCAATTAAAAAGAAGACCATCAACTCTTTTAGCGGGAATATTACAACCTATAATTTGGCTATTTTTATTTGGAGCTTTATTTTCTAAAGCTCCAGAAGGGTTTTTACCTGGAGTCGATTCTTATGGAAATTTTTTAGGTGCAGGACTCATTGTTTTTACTGCTTTTAGTGGAGCATTAAATTCAGGTCTCCCTCTAATGTTTGATAGAGAGTTCGGATTTCTAAATAGGTTACTTGTGGCTCCTTTAACTAGTAGATTATCTATTGTTTTGTCGGCTTTCTTTTATATAACAATCCTAAGTTTTGTTCAGAGTATAGTCATAATGATTGTTTCATATGTTTTGGGTTATGGATGGCCAAACTTATATGGTTTAGGAATTGTATTTACAACATTAATATTATTAGTACTTTTTGTGACATCAATAAGTCTATGTTTAGCATTCATTTTGCCAGGTCATATTGAATTAATAGCTCTTATCTTTGTTATAAATTTACCTCTTCTTTTTGCTAGTACCGCTTTAGCTCCAATTTCCTTTATGCCAAATTGGCTGGGATGGCTAGCTTCTCTCAATCCATTAACTTTTGCGATTGAACCTATCAGGACTGCTTATACTCAAACTATTGATTTAGAATTAGTTGCTTTATATGCTCCATACGGGGAATTGACTTGTAAGAGTTGTATATCAATTTTATTTTATTTAACAGTGCTTTCCTTGATAATTATAAGACCTTTGTTAAATAGAAAATTAAATTAACAAAATCATGCCTTGAAAAGATGATCTAGAAGAAATTTATAATAAGGCTTCTTTAGAAAAAATATTTTTTTAAAGAGAATATTTTTATTAAGTTACTTGATAGGTTTAGCTGTGATTCTTTAAAGGTTTCTAATCCAATATTCTATTTGCATAAGAAGAAAATTTCTACAAATCAAATTTATAGATAACTTGTATTAATAGTGAAACTTTAAGAATTATTCTTTTTTAGAAATTCCCCCTATCTTTTATTAATTATTTAGTAAATGGATTAATAACAATAAACAAGCTAGTTAGCTTTTTACATCATTCCTGGCATACCCATGCCACCCATTCCTGGCATACCCATGCCACCCATTCCTGGCATACCCATACCACCCATTCCTGGCATACCCATACCACCCATTCCTCCCATTGGGTCTCCGCCTGGCCCTCCAGGAGCTTCTGCTTCAGGTTCTGGAATGTCTGCAATAGCAACTTCTGTTGTAAGAAGCATAGCCGCAATAGATACTGAATCTTGAAGAGCTAACCTTATGACTTTGGTGGGGTCTATTATTCCTGACTTTTTTAAATTCTCATATTCCCCAGTATTAGCATTAAAGCCTTTATTAAGTCTCTTGATATCAGCTACAACTACATCTCCGTTAAAACCAGCATTTTTTGCAATTTGTTTAGTAGGTTCCAAAAGTGCAGTTTTAATTATATTTATGCCTGTTTGAAAATCATCGGATACGGCTTTACTTGAATTAGAAATATTATCTGAAATTTCAATTAAAGTTTGTCCTCCGCCCGATACAACTCCTTCTTCAATAGCAGCCTTTGTAGCATTAAGCGAATCTTCTATTCTTAATTTTTTATATTTCAGCTCTGTTTCAGTGGCAGCTCCTACTTTGATAAGAGCTACTCCTCCAGCAAGTTTGGCTATCCTTTCATTAATTTTATCCTTATCATATTCTGATTCTGTTATTTCTACTTCCCTCTTTAATTTCTCTACTCGCGCTTTAACTAATTTTTTAGTGTCCTCAAAAGCAACAATAGTAGTTTTGTCTTTCGTGATGGTTATCTTTTTTGCTTTCCCTAGATCATTAATAGATACCTTGTCTAAGGCCATCGATTTATCTTCACTAATTAATTTAGCTCCAGTAAGGATAGCAATATCTTCAAGCGCAGCTTTTCTTCTTTCACCAAATAATGGGGCTCTAACGGAAGCCACATTTAAGACCCCACTGTTTTTATTCAATACAAGTGCTGTTAAAGCTTCTCCTTCAATATCTTCAGCAAGGATTAGAAATGGTGAGTTTGATTTCTGAATTTCTTCGAGAATAGGAACTAAATTAGCTAATGTTGAAATTTTCTGGTCAGTTATTAATATTTTAGGATTTTCAAGTTCACAAATTTGTCTCTCTTGGTCTGTTACAAAATAAGGAGAGCTATAACCTCTATCAAAAGACATCCCTTCAGTTATGTCTAATTCTGTATCTAGTGATTGAGATTCTTCAACAGTTATAACCCCATCAGAAGTTACGATATCCATTCCCTTTGCAATTATAGATCCTATCTCTTCATCTCCTCCAGCACTTACTGTCGCAACTTTTTGTATATCAGCACCACTAATTGAAATACTCTTTGAGCTTAGTTTTTCTAAAACAATTTGTAATCCTGCTTCCATTCCTTTTTTTAACTCTATAGGACTGGCTCCAGAGGCGATATTTTTTAATCCTTCCTGAACCATCTTTTGGGTCAAAATAGTTGCTGTTGTTGTTCCATCTCCTGCACTTTCTTTTGTCTTAGAAGCTACTTGTTCAATTAATTTTGCTCCCAAATTTGAAATAGGGTTCTCAATCTCAATTTCTTTCGCAACTGTAGATCCATCTCTAACTATATCTGGTGAACCGAATTTTCTTTCTATTACAACGTTTTTTGCCTTAGGGCCAATAGTAACCTTTACTGCATTCGCTACGGTGTTTACACCTTTTTCAAGCGCTTCTCTTGATTCATTCGAAAAGCTTAATTGTTTTGCCATTTTTACCGAAACTTTTACTGTTATTCTAATCTCCCATAGAATTATTTTTAAAGGATACTTAATTAAGTGGGGAAAGCCGAATTTCTTTTTAAAGAGACATACAAATTTAACAAAATGACAGTATATTTAAGTTATGGACGAGACAAGTAATCTTATTTTTACCCTTACCGCAATTCTTGCAGTTGCAATGACACTTATATACTTCCCGTTAAGACTTTTTTTAACATTAACAGCTAGAGGCCGAAGACTAAAACTATTACAAAAGATTAGAAGATTAAGAGATGAGTTGGGTCAGCCTTACGAACGTGCATAATTAAATACTCATTCCACCATCAATACTGATTGTTTGCCCTGTTATATAACTTCCAGAATTACTTGATACTAAGAATGATACTAAGTTAGCAATTTGAGAACAACTTCCTAGTCTTTTTAATGGTATGGCTTTTACAATCTCTTCAGTATTAAGTTTTTCAGTCATTTCTGTTTCTATGAAACCAGGAGCTATTGCATTAACGTTAATACCTCTAGAAGCAAATTCTTTAGCGCAAGTTTTTGTAAACCCAATAACACCAGCTTTCGCTGCAGAATAATTTGCTTGTCCAGGATTTCCAATTATTCCAACAACAGATGAAATATTTACAATATTACCGCTTCTTTTTTTCATCATGAATTTAGAAGCATATTTTGTACAAAGAAAAACTCCCTTTAAATTTGTATTAAGTACTTCGTCCCATTGTTCTGATTTCATTCTCATCAAAAGACCATCTCTCGTTATCCCAGCATTATTAACAAGAATATCAATTGATCCATTGATTTTTATAATTGTGTCAAAAGCTGAGCTAACTGAATCCTCTTTTGAAACATCAAATTTTAATTTATGCGCTTTACCTCCATTATTTTTTATTGAATTCACAACCTCTTCAGCTTTTTCATCAGAGGAGGAATAATTTATAAAAACTTCTGCGCCTAATTTACTAAGTTCCATAGCAATTTCCTTGCCAATTCCTCTGCTAGCTCCTGTAATTAAAGCAACTTTCCCTGATAAAGATTCTGTATTCGACATTTTTAAATTTTTATAATTTAAAATCGTAGTACTATTTGTGCAAAGATATTGCTTTTATTTATAATTATCTAGAAATTATTAAGTCAAATTGTTGTGCACTTGTTAATACCCGCTGCAGGTAGTGGTAGCAGAATGAAAGCTGGGAAAAATAAATTATTAATAGAATTGGAAGGAGAGTCTCTAATTTATTGGACTCTTAAATCTATATTCTCTGCAAGTTCAATAACCTGGGTAGGAATAATAGGTCAACCAAAAGATAAAGAATTGTTATTAAATTCACTAAAGGATTTTTCAAATAAAGTTAAATGGATCAATGGTGGAGAGACTAGGCAAGAATCGGTTTTTAATGGTTTAAATTCACTTCCAAAAGATGCTGAAAAAGTTTTAATTCATGATGGTGCTAGATGTTTAATTAATCCAGAATTAATTAACAAATGTGCCGCAGAATTAGAAGAAAATGAAGCTGTTATTGTAGCTACTAAAGTTACAGATACGATAAAGATTGTTGATAGTGAAGGTTTTATTAAAGACACACCTAATAGGCAATATTTGTGGGCAGCACAAACTCCTCAGGGTTTTTTAGTTGATAGTCTTAAAAAAGCGCATAAAATTGCAATTGACAAGAATTTTATCGTGACAGATGATGCATCATTATTTGAGATGCTGAATTGGAAAGTGAAAATTATTGAAGGAAATTATTCAAATATAAAGGTTACCTCCCCAATAGATCTAAAAATTGCAAAATTGTTCTTAAAAGATTCTTATACATAAGGAATATGAATACTAAGAATGTCATCATCACCATTTAGGGTTGCTTGATATCCTAGAGGAATGCATGCATTCCCAGATATATGTCCAATAGGGAGGTCAAAAAGGATAGGAAAATCAAATTCTTTCAGTCTTTCCATTACAAGGGTTTTTAATAAATCTTTCCATTCGTTAGTGCCAATATCAGAAGAAAAACTCCCGAATCCAATTCCTCCAATTTCAGAAAATATTTTGGTCATTCTTAAATAAGTCAACATTCGATCAATTTTATAAATATCTTCATTGATATCCTCAAATATTATTATTTTCCCTCTCACATCTGGGAAGTGATCAGTACCAATTAAAAAAGTTGCAATAGTTAGATTACAGACAATTATTTCTCCTCGCGCTTTTCCTTCTTTTAAAGGGATCCCCTCTATTTCCTCAATATACCCTTCAAAAAGTAAATTTCTTAACCTTTTAAGACTCCATTCTGGTTCTTTGGAAAGACTTGTAACCATAGGACCATGAATAGAACCAAAAAATCCTTGAGAATATTTGGAAAGTAATAAAGAACATGTATCAGAGAATCCAAGCATTAACCCATTTTTCCAAGATGGATCTTTTTCTAGAAGTCTCGCTGACCCCCAACCTCCTTTTGCAAAAATGATAAGTTTGCTATTTTGAGCTTTCTCAAGTGCTTCAAACCTTGTCCGATCATCTCCCGCAAAATAGCCAAATCTTCTTGATAAAGAATTATGTTGATTAATCTCTAAACCCCATTTTTTTAAAATTTCTAAGCCTTTTTTAAAATCATCTTTGTTATCAATAAATGAGCTGGGAGCTAAAACATCTATTCGATCTCCTTTCTTTAATTTAACTAACATGATTAAGAATTTATGATGCGATGATAATTCCTAATAAAATTACCCCTCCATAAATTGATTGGTTTCTGAAATGATTCCCAATGTTTTTAATGGATTGCTTATTTTCAGGAAATACTTTTAGAATATCTTTTTGCATTAAGAATGCTGTCATTAGTAGAATTGGCCAAAAAATAAAATTTACTTGAGTAAGAAAACCACATATTGCAAGAAAAGCAGAAGTTAAGAAATAACAAATTTGTATAGTTATTTTCGTATTGTTTTTTAGATTAATAGCAGAACTATTTAAACCAATTTCAAGATCATATTTTTTATCAGCAAGAGCATAGACCGTATCAAAACCAAATGTCCAGAAAATTGTGGCGAACCAGCAACACAATAAAACAAGGCTATTTATGTTGCCTTGATTAGCAGCCCAAGGAATTAAAACTGCAAAACCCCAGCAAATTGACAAGATTAATTGAGGATATTTAAACCATCGTTTGGAGGAAGGATAGATTAATATTATTGGCAATGCTAAAAAAGCAAGGGCAATAGAAAGGATTCTCCCTTTTTCTGGAAGTGATAAGGTTAAAAAGAAGCTACATAGAATTAAAAATAAAAGAATTAAATAAGCTGTTTTTAGCCCAAGTTTATTTGCAGCTAGAGGTCTGTTTTGAGTTCTTATGACTTTTTGATCTATTTTTTTATCCCAAATGTCATTAGCCACGCAGCCTAAACCACTAACTAATAATCCGCCGATGATTATTTTTGACAATATCTCAATATTTGGATTGGATCCAGGAGTTAGATATAAACTCCATCCCGCGGGAATAAGTAAAATCAGCCTACCTGTAGGCTTATCCCATCTTAATAATTCAAAAAAACTATTTAATTTTATTTGCAAGATTTTTATCAGCACAGGATCTATATTTCATAACTGTAAATAATTTTACTAGGATTTAGAGAATTCTATAATTTAATAATCAATCTTAAGTATATTAATTAATGGATTTATAATCTATATTTCTTAGAGAACAAATGATAGAGAAAAACAAATCAATTAATTCTCAAGAAAAAGATATATTAGTTGCTGCAATTGATATTGGAACTAACTCTACACACCTTTTGATTGCAGAAATTAATTTACATTTAAAATCATTTTCAATAAAATTTACTGATAAATCTACAACTCGCCTTGGAGAAAGAGACGAAGAAGGAAATCTTACCGAGGAATCAATTTATAGGGTTTTAGTTACTCTGAGGCGATTTAAGGAGTATTGCGAAAGTAATGGTGTAGATCAAATAGTAACTGCAGCAACAAGTGCTGTTAGAGAAGCTCCCAACGGCCAAGATTTTCTAAAAAGAGTACTAAATGAAACTGGTATAAAAATAGAATTGATAAGTGGTTCTGAAGAAGCCAGATTGATTTACCTTGGAGTATTGTCTGGAATGGCTTTTCAAAATGAGTCTTATGTAATTATTGATATTGGAGGAGGATCTACAGAGTTAATACTTGCAGATAACAATGATGCAATAGCTCTCACAAGTTCAAGAGTTGGGGCGGTTAAACTTAAGAATGATTTTCTAAATAGTGAAACAATAAACATAGATAGAGCTAATTTTTTAAGGACTTTTATTCAAGGTTCTCTAGAACCAGCGGTTAGAAAAATTAAAAGGAGATTAAAAGATGATAAGCCTGTTTCTCTGATTGCAACAAGTGGTACAGCAACGTCATTAGGTAATTTGATTGTAAATTATCTAGGACAACCAAAACAAAAGATGCATGGTTATAAATTTAAAAAAGAAAGTTTGACTATTTTATTGGAAAAATTAATTAAAATGCCAATTTCTGAAATAGGCAAAATACCATCATTGAGCGAAAGAAGAGCAGAAATAATTATTCCAGGAGCATTAATATTAAATACGTCAATGGAGATGTTAAATTTTAATGAATTGACTATTAGTGAGAGGGCATTAAGGGAGGGCTTAGTAGTTGATTGGATGCTTCGAAAAGGGATAATAAAAAACGAATTTAATATTCAAAGTAATATTAGGAAAACTACCATAGTTCATCAGGCAAACAAGTTTGGAGTTGATAAGGAAAGAGTTAATAAAGTGATCAATATTGCTTTTCAAATTTATGATCAAACTAAAGATATTTTTCACAACTATACGGATACCAAAGCCAAAGAACTTCTTTGGGCAGCTTGTAATCTCTATAATTGTGGAAAATATGTAAATATAAGTTCGTACCATAAACACTCTTGGTACCTAATCAAAAATTGTGATTTATTAGGATATTCACAAGCTGAAACCAATATTATTGCTTCCATTGCTAGATATCATAGAAAGACTTTGCCAAAGAAAAGACATGATTCTTGGCAAAATATAATTTCCAAAGAAGATAAAACTTTAGTACTTGATATGTCCTTGATTTTAAGATTGGCTGCATCTCTTGATCAAAGACCAGAAAACTTAATATCATCAGTAAAAATTAAATTAAAAAACAATATTATTGCAATTGAACTTGAACCTTTGCATAAAAACCATGATCTTCTTCTTGAAAAATGGAACTTAGAGTTATGTCGCAATGTGGTTAAAGAATTAAAAGATTTGGAGCTAAAAGTTTTTTAGTTTTTGTTGATTAGTTCTTGTTTTGGATTTTGATTATAAAAAGATTCTGAAACGAAATTGAAAATTAAAGATGAAGCAAATAGTCCAAAAATACCAGAAATTAAAACAAATATTCCAACACCTAATGGATTGTGATTTTTTACTCGTTTTTTCTTCTTAGATGTATTTGAAACTTCTTCAACAATTTCTTCTTTCCTATTGGAATTAAATTCACCCATTATAAATTCTGTATCAAGTTTAAGTTTATCTGAAATTCTACGAACCATTGCTTTGACAAAAACTTCCTCAGGTAATTCGTCCTTATTACCATCTTCAATCGCCTTAAGTTGGTGTGCTCCAATTTTTAGATTAGCAGCTAATTCTTCAATTGTTTGATCTCTACTTAATCTAGCTTCTTTAATAAAATTTCCAATTCTTATCAAAGAGGAATTTTCTTCTGAATTATCGTCTTTAGTATAAGATTTTATTTCTTTCAAAGGAATTTAATTTTCCCCAATTATAGTGATATATATTTATCTAACAACTTTTACAATTAATTATTTCTAAACAGATGTTTATATGATGGATTATATAGATTAGACCTATTTGTAGAATTACAAATAGCTGGACTAATAATATAAATAGTTGTTCTAATTAGTTTTTTATCAAGCGTAAATTTTGCCATATCTTTTAGTTCAATTAAAGATGTCCATCCATCATCCCAAGATACTCTATATCCAACTATAACTTTGGTCTCTGGGGGGTAAAATTCTAATAAAGTTTCTTGGGAACTTTTTATATGCCTAGCACTTAAGTAAAGACATAAAGAGGAATTGTGTTTTGCAAGATCTTTAAGAGATTCTTTCTCAGGCATACCTGTTCTGCCGCCTGCCCTCGTTAATATAATGGTTTGAGTTATATTAGGAATTGTTAGTTCAGCCTCATTATATGCTGCTGCAATCTGGAAAGCACTAACACCAGGGATGACTTCTATTCCAATTTTGTTTTGGGTTAAAATTTCTATTTGTTCTCTTAATGCTCCAAAAAGGCATGGATCTCCATCCTGCAACCTTATAACAGTTTTACCTTCATTAAATTTTTCGATCATTATTGAGGTAATTTTCTCTAATGTAAGCGAACCTGTTTTGATCGTTTCAGCCCCCTCTTGAGCAAAATTTATAATCTTTTCTGGAATTAAAGAATCAGTCCAAATTATGACGTCTGCAGATTCTATCTTTTTCAATGCTTTTATTGTTAATAAATCTGGATCGCCTGGACCAACTCCAATAAAGGATATTTTTCTATCCATTCTTTCTTTTATTTACATTGTATGTTCTTAATCTTAAAAAAAATATTCCAATTAATCCAGAAGAAAATAGAAAAATACTTATAAATTGGGCGATTCTTATTCCGTTATTACAAAAAGGAGGAAGACCCCCAAAACATAAAGGATCAGTTCTTAAAGCTTCAATCCAGAATCTTCCAAAACTATAACCAATTAAATAAATGCAACTAATAAAGCCAGGCCTAACAAAATTTGCTTTGCTCTGTTTTTTGAAAATAATAATCAAGATTATGAATATTAAAAAATTCCACAATGACTCATAAAGAAATGTTGGATGAAAGAATTCGTAATTAATAAATTCTATTGGTCTATTTTGTATAGGAATAAATAATTTCCAAGGGAGATTTGTTGGTAATCCAAAAGCTTCACTATTGAAAAAATTCCCCCACCTTCCAATTGATTGCCCAAGAATAATAGATGGAATTAAAATATCTATAAACGTTTTTAGATGAATTTTTTTAGATTTGCAAAAAAAGATTGTAGATAATAATCCTCCAATTAAACCTCCATGGATTGCTATTCCTCCTTCCCAAATCGCAAGAAATGAGGGGATTGGAATTGAATTGTTGAATAGTTCTAGGGAACTGAAAAAGTTATTACCACTATATTGTCTCCATTCGAAAATTACATAGTAAGCTCTTGCTCCAATAATTGAAGATGTTATTAATAGTGGTAAAAATTCACTTATATATAAGGGGTCAATATTTCTTTCTTTTGCAAGCTTTTTAGAAATAAATAGGCCTATTAAGACTGATATAGATATTAGAAATCCATACCATCTAATACTTAGAAAGCCTAAATTTAAAAATGTTTCTCCAGGTGATTGAATAAAGGCTTGATATATAAGCATTTAAAGGATAATTAAATTCCTTCAGCAGCCTGTACTTTTTCTACTTGTTTTTTCTTCAATACTAAGAGTATTTGAGTTAGCCCAACACCAATGAAAAATGCAATTAAGCCAATAATTCTATAAGGACTTTGCAGTACAACCTCAGCATCTAGTTGTCCAAATCCTCCAACGTTAGGATCATTTGTAAGAGAATCTCCTGCATTTATTTTATCTTGCTCTTTTACGATTAGTTTTGGTCCAACAGGAACAGTCTCAGTAATTATTTCTCCATTCTCGTTTTCAATATTAATTTTATAGCTGCCATCTTCAATTTGCTCTATTGAATTAATTGTGCCTGTGGATGTGGCTGTGAATAGTACATTATTGCTTTTATCTCCAGTTGGGTAAACTTGACCTCTGCCTCTATTACCTCCGATATGTAATTGGTACTTCCCATAGTGATATTCTTTATTTGTTGCAGGGTCGGGGGAAAGGACTGGGAAAACAATTTCTTTATTAGTATCTCCTGATAAGGGCCCAACAATAATAATATTATCTTTATCTTCGCTGTAATTAGTAAAATAAACACCCTCTGTTTCTTCTTTTATTTCTTCAGTCCATCTTTCTTGAGGAGCTAATTTAAAACCATCAGGTAACATTACTACGGCACCAACTTGTAAAGGTACCTCAGAACCATCAGCTCCTATTTCTTTTAAGTCATTACTGTAAGGGATTTTTACAACGGCTTTAAAAACACTGTCAGCCCCAACCGATTGAGGAACCTCTGCAATGGTTGGCATCTGAGCTAGATGACAATTTGCACAAACTATCTTACCTGTAGCTTCTCTAGGGGATTCATAATTTTGCTGTGCCCAAAATGGATAGGCCAAAGTTGTCTTTGGATAAAGTAAAATACTTGAAATTAAGAACAAAGTGCAGAGCAAGAATGTTGTTTGTTTCATGATTTGATTTTTAAGATTTTTCATTTTTCTATGCCCACCAAGGATTTTCATTAGTTCTAAAGTCAGTTTCTGACCACTGTTTAACGAGTACAGCGTCATCTTCAATATCTACATGAGCTAAGGCCAAAGATAAAGGTGCAGGTCCTCTTACTACCTTCCCATTTGTGTCATATTGACTACCGTGGCAAGGACATATAAATTTATTTGCACCACTATCCCAGGGAACTACACAACCTAAATGAGTACAAATAGCATTTAGACCAAATTCTCCAATTGCACCATCATCATTAACTATTAAATAAGTTGGATCTCCTTTAAGACCCTGGACTAAGCTTCTATCTCCTGCTTGATGTGTTGATAACCAGCCTGTCTTAGTAATTGGATTACCTAATTCATCTTTAGCAGAAGTTCCACCACCCCCACCACCAGCTCTCAAGGGCATGAAATAGTTCGCTACAGGATATAGAGCTCCTAAGGCAACACCAGTTGCAGTACCGAATGTAAGAAGATTCATAAATTGCCTTCGCCCCATAGAGGGTACGTCATTGGAACTTAATTGAGTCATTCGATACTTGAAACAGTCATTTGTTACTTATTATGGATCAGATTGCACTATTTCTGTTGCAAATAGATAGGACTTTTAATAATTTAAAGTAAAAGTTTTGTTTATTAATTAATATGAAACCATTGGTAGTAGATGAGGTTATACATTACTTAATTCATAGATGGGGTAAAAAATACGATTTTAGGCTTTTTAAAAGAGGGGAATATTTATATTTTCAAATGATGTGGGGTTTTCTTGGGCAAGAATCATTCCCTTTAAATGAAGTTGAATATAAAAAATCAATAGCAGATAAGATTGAAATACTCAATAGATGTGGTTACTCAGATGCCGTAAGGGAATGGCTAAAAAAAGTAAATTCAAGGCCAAGGTTAGGAAGAGCTGTTAGCTTGAAATTAAGTATTAATGAAAAGACGAAAGAGTTTTTGATTTAAGATTCTCAGAAATGTAAGTTAATCCAGTCCCTAAAAAAAATAAAAATACTATCGATATTGATAGCAGTGACATTGTTAAAGGGTCTGTGGAAGGCGTAATCACTGCAGATAAGATAGCAGAAGAAATTACAACTATTTTCCAATTTGATAACATTTTTTGCGTAGTAATAATTCCAAGAGAACCAAGAATAAATTGTAAAACTGGCAATTGAAATGCAATTGCAGTACTAGACATTAATAAGAGTACGAAATCAAAATACCTTTCTATTGACCATGTGGGTTCAACTATATCTGCTCCAAAATTTATAAAGAAATTGATTGCAGCAGGTACCAATATCCACCAGGAAAAAAGTAAGCCTATAAAAAATAATAAACCTGATCCAAATACAGCAGGTAAGATAAGACTTTTTTCTTGTTTTGTTAATCCAGGGGAAATAAATAATATTATTTGATAAATAATAAATGGGATAGAAACTATTAATCCGCTATATCCAGCAACTTTGATAGCAACAAATAGAAACTCTCCAGGAGCAAGTTGTAGCAAGTGTATATCATTAGCAGGGATTTCTAGAAAAGAAATTAAGGGTTTAATAATCAGAAAACTGAAAAATATAGAAATTAATATTGAATAAACTGAGTTAAGTATTCTTTGTCTAAGCTCCTCCAAATGGTCGCTAAAACTCATCTCCTTAGAAAATTCATTTTCACTCCCATCAAGACTATTCATATTTAACTTTTTTAGATTTTGGAAGATAATATTTAATAATTTATTTCTGAAAAAGTTTACTTATTTGTTTAGGCCTTTCTATAGATTACTTGCTTAACTTTGGATTAGTTGGATCTGGCAATAAAAATGGAGGAGCATCATTTAAAGATGATTCACCATAAGTTTCATATTCTCTGTAACCACCCATTTTTCCATTCGTTTTCATTAAAGCACTTACGAAAGCAAGTAATAAAAAAACTGTTGGCGCCCCAATAATTAAAGCAGCTCCAAATAAATAACCAATAATAAATTCCGGGAAAGTATGATTGCCTAAAAATTCATGTGTGCCCAAAAGAAAATCAAACATTTAATCTTAAAAATTTTTTTTATTATAAACTAAATTAAAGCTTTAAGACTGTTTTTCATGTAATCTTCTCCTCTTGTAGGATTCCCCCATATAATTTCTCCTTTTTTGAAAGAAACGCATCCTGGCCCTCCTTTCGTTATTTTTTGCAGATCTTTAATTTTTACCAAGTTAATAGGTACTTTAATATTTCGTCTGGCCTTACTAAATAAAGCGGCTAAATCTGCAGCTATTTGAAGATCTTCCTCTGATGCTATTTGGGCTGATGACTTTAATACAACATGACTGCCTGGTGATTCTTGTGCATGAAACCATAGATCGCCTTTACTAGAAAACTTAAAACTTATTAAATCATTTTGCCTCATATTTCTTCCTATCTGTAGTTTTAAGCCTCTTGGAGTGGTTATTTGAATTGGAGAAGAGCCTACTTCAGAGGTATATTTTTTCTCTTCTCTTTTTTTCTTGATTTTTATATTAAACTCTTTGCATATTTCTTCTCTTATTTCTTCAAGGAGTTTAATTTTCACAATAAGTTTTTCATCATTTAAAGAATTTAAGTTTTCCAAAAGTGCGCTAAATTCCTCTAGCCTATTTAGGTTGTTTTTATAAATATCAATTCTATCTTTAATTAATTCTTGAGATCTTTTCAGTTTTTTAGACTTCTTATAAAGTTTCTGACCTTCAATAATATCTTTTTTTTTAATTTGATAATTCATGAATATTTGATCTGCTTTTTCTTTATATGCTAAGTGGTTTTCTGAATTTGAAAGAAGATTAGATTGCATATTCAAATTCTTTTTCTCAACATTTTTTTGTTTAAACATTATTCCATTAATGTTTTGGAATAATGCTTCAATTTTCTTTTGTTTTAAATGAAAACTATAATAAGTTTCTAGACCAGTTTCTAAATCAATATTTCTATCACTCTTAACTTCATTATTTACAAACCAAACACAATAAAAAAAATCATTAAATATTGAGAATTGAAACTTGTTATTTGTAAATCTATTAATCCATATTATCCAACTTTTAAATATCTTTTTTAAATTCGAATCACTTATTAAATCAATATTTTTATTCATAATTTCTAGACTACTTAAATTACTAAAGAACTCTAATTGCTTTGTTAAAATAGGGCTTACTCCCTGATAAGTATTAATTAAACAGTATTGAAGTGATCCAGAGATGGTCGAGATAGACTCTTTCCATGATTGATAAGACTCATTTTCTGTAGGTATTTTTTTAAGGTTAATTGGTGGTTCCGAATAAATTGAGCCTGTTGAAATTGTCCTAAAACTTGATTGACTAGAGTTTATTTGTTTCCCAAGGGAAATTATTTTGTGATTTTTATCTAAGTAAAAGATATTGCTGTGCTTACCCATTAATTCAAAAATTAAATATTTGATTATTTCATCTCCAGGCTTTTTTGCAAATCCAAATTTTATTACTCTTTCAAAATTATCTTGTTCTATAGAAATTAAAGCCATATATTTTAATCCATATCTTATTTGTTTAGATAGGGTACTTTCTCGGCCAATTTTTTCTGGTTGATTGATTTTTAGTATTCTGGGAGCCTCACCATGCCAAGAAACCTCTAGCCAAGTCTGAAAATCAACTCCCCTAAAACATAATTGAATTGTATTAGACTCTGGTTGTTGGGCAGTTTCAAACCTTGAAGGTAAAATATTTTTTGATAAATCATGCAATAAAGATTTAATAGATGTAATATCCATTATCTGGGGCACACCTTTCTGCATTATTTCTCTTTTCCTTTAAAGAAGTCTATTTTACTGTAAAAATTTTAATATGAAAAACTTAAAAAAACTAATTATCCTAACTGGACCTAGTGGTGTTGGGAAAGGAACTGTCGTTAAAGAAATATTAGATAAAGATAATAATATTTGCCTTTCAGTATCAGCAACCACAAGAAGTCCTAGGAAGGGTGAGAAAGAAGGTGAAAACTATTATTTTTTAAGTGAAGAAAAATTTAAAGAAATGATTAATAAAAACCTTTTTCTTGAATGGGCAAAATTTGCAGGAAACTATTATGGCACACCTTTATCTTTTGTAAAAGACAAAATAGAAGACGGATTTATTGTATTACTTGAAATTGAAGTAGAGGGTGCTAAACAAATTAAAGATAAGTACCCAGAGTCATTATCTATATTTATATTGCCTCCTAGCAAAGAGGAATTAGAGAGAAGAATAAGAAATAGAGGTACTGAAAAAGAGGAGGCTATAAATAGAAGACTTGGTAGGTCTACCTATGAAATAGCATCCTCTGATGAATTTGATTTTAAAGTAACAAATAGAGATGTTAATGAAACAGCTGAAAGAATAATTAAGATAATTAGGTCTTGATTATTCTCTTAGAAATCTCAGCTCACGCTCATTGGATGGAATAATAAATCAGGGAAAAACCTATTAAATTCAATGATTATCCCTGCTGTGACAGTCAACCAAGCTGCTGCAACTACAGGAGCCGATCTCATGTATTTAGTGCCGAAAATTTTGAACATTTTTTTAAATAAATATTTAAGGATAAGTTTTAGCGAGGACCATTTAGAGTGATATTCTTATCGGATTCTCTAAGTTCACCACTTCTTCCTTGCGTATTTGCAAGTAATGGCCATTGAGCACCTTTAATAAGACATTGTTGGGCAAGTTCGAAATCTATAAAGATTTCGTTGTCAGCAGGATTCTTAGTCTTTTTAGATTCAATTAAATACTCCCTACCTGACCAACCAATTATACCGGCAATATAAATAAATATTGTTCCTGGAATTAGAAGATCTCCTTCATGTCCTCTGTTAAAAAGTGCTCCCCATGGTTCTAGTGGCGCACCTAAAATTAAATGAGGTAGACCATCATCTCCGCAAGATGCTTTGCCATACCTTTCAAATCTTGCTATATCTTTTTGGGTAGTAGCAGAACTAGCTCTCTCAATAAATTTTGGGTTCTCAGAACATTTTGTGAGAGCTGATGCAGTAAATTCTGTACTGTCTCTGTCAGCATTTAACGCTGGTCCATTAGCAGCTAAAGCAATTGGAGTAAGGCCAAGAAACAGAAAAACTGAGGTTATGATTGAAAAAAAGAATTTCATAAGTTGCAATCTTTAATTCCTTTTAATGTTAGATAAGAAATTAATATTAAAATAGAACAATATTGATTAAAATATGCATAAAGTTTTAGCTATTGAAACAAGTTGTGATGAGACGTCTGTATCTTTAGTTTCAAATAGAGGCGATAATTATAAAATTCATTCGAACATTATTGCATCTCAAATTGACGATCATGCTAAATGGGGAGGGGTTGTTCCAGAACTTGCTGCAAGGAAGCACTTGGAGTTATTACCGTTTGTGTTAGAAAAAGCATTAAATGAATCTAAAATAAAAATTGAAGATGTTGATGCTATAGCATCAACAGTAGCTCCAGGATTAGTAGGCTGTCTAAGAGTTGGTTCAGTTACGGCAAGGTCACTTTGTTATTTATATTCAAAACCTTTCTTAGGGATTCATCATTTAGAAGGACATCTATCCTCGATACTATTTTCAGAGAATTATCCAAAGAAAACTTTTCTTACCTTGCTTGTAAGCGGTGGGCATACTGAATTAATTAAAGTTGGAGAGAAAAGGGAAATGTATAGGCTTGGAAAAAGTTTTGATGATGCAGCTGGAGAAGCTTTTGATAAGGTAGGAAGATTATTAGGTCTTGGATATCCTGGAGGCCCAGCAATTGAAAAGATCGCTAAAAAGGGAGACCCTTATAAGTTTGATTTACCCAAATGTAGAATTTCTAATAAAGAAGGTGGTTTTCTGAAATATGATTTTTCTTTTAGTGGTTTAAAAACTGCTGTACTAAGATTAGTGGAGAAAATAAATCTTGATACTTGCAATCTTCCAGTTCCCGATATTGCTGCAAGTTTTGAAAGGGTTGTCGCAGAAGTTTTGGTAGATAGGACAATAAAATGTGCAAGAGATCATAATTTGGATAATATTGTGGTTGTTGGTGGAGTTGCAGCAAACGATACGTTAAGAAAAATGATGATTAGCGAAGCAAGCAAAAATTCTATTACAGTTAATTTGGCACCTATTAATCTTTGTACTGATAATGCTGCAATGATTGGAGCTGCTGCTTTATTTAGACTCAAATTTAAGGAACATCAGAGTTCTCTTAAATTAGGTGTCTCAGGAAGACTTTCTATTGATCAATCAACTTCCCTTTATGAGGAAACCCCTCCTTTTTAAAATTAAATGAATAAACGATCTGAAGTGGAAATTAAAGAAAAGAAGAATTTGGTTGATAAAAGTGAGCTCAACTTATGGAAAAGAGGCTTTACCCCTCAGGCTGAAATATGGAATGGAAGGATGGCAACAGTAGGAATAGGAATAATATTGATAGTTATTGCTTTAATTAGTCAATTTCCTTCTTGATTATGTTTTTAAATGGATTTACCCTTTAAACAACTAGGATTGATTTATGCTTTATTTTGCCATAGGGGTTAAATTAAAGAATATTGTTTTTATATGGACTTGAGATATGATAATTGATTTAATCAAATTAGTAATAATTTTTAATTAGAAACTTATATGACGCCTGAAAGGCTTGGATTACTATGGGGTATAACTGTTTTCTCGGGAGCTTTTGCTCGACTGATTTCTTCCATCTCTGGATTCCCAAGTGTTGTAATTTTATTACTTTCTGGATTATTTATTGGAAGATCAGGTTTAGGACTAGTTGAGCCTCTCGATCTTGGACAGGGACTTGAAACTATAGTTGGACTTTTAGTTTGTTTGGTTTTATTTGAAGGTGGACTAAATTTAAAACTTCCTGAAGGGAATATAAGAAATACTGTGTTAAAAATTTCATTAATCCGACTATTGATTTCATTATCAGCTGGTATTATTATTGCTCACTGGCTAGCAGGCCTTTCATGGCAAGTGGCAGGAGTTTATAGTGCAATAGTTCTTGCTACAGGACCAACAGTTGTTTCTCCATTAGTGGAGCAAATACAATTATCCTCTCCACTATCTGAAGTACTAAAAGCTGAGGGCTTGGTTCTTGAACCAATTGGTGCAGTGCTCGCTTTATTATTATTAGAATTTATACTGGGTGATTTGCATGGCATACAAGAAGTTTTTATTGCATTAATGCAAAGATTAGGGGGTGGAATTCTAATAGGTTTATGTTCAGGATGGATATTATCTGAAATTTTAAAGAAAATAAAAAATGCAGATTCATTTGGAACAGAGCTGCAAGTTACATTAGGGTTTATTTTTCTTGTATATGGAATTTGTGAATATTTCTTACCTGAGTCAGGCCTTCCTGCTTCTGTTGCTTCTGGATTTATTGTAGGTAAAAGAGAAATTATTGATAAAGAAAAGTTAGATAATTTGATAGGTGAATTGGCTCAATTAGCTATAACAGTTCTTTTCCCTTTACTGGCATCTGATGTGTCTTGGGGAGAATTGAGTCCTCTCGGATGGGGAGGACTTGTTTGCGTATTTATGATGATGGTAATAGTAAGACCAATATCTATTTCAATAGCAACAATAGGGAAGGATTTAGAATTAAATGAAAAAATATTTTTAGCTTGGTTGGCACCAAGGGGAATTGTAACAGCTGCCGTGGCCTCACTTTTCTCTATAAGATTAGAGCAAGCAGGAGTACTAGGTGCTGGACGTCTTCAAGGACTTGTATTCCTTACTATATTAATGACAGTAGGAATTCAAGGACTTACAGCTAGGCCACTAGCAAATGTTTTGGGCTTAACAGAAAAGAAAGTTTAGGGAGAAATAAAGCATCGTTCAATTCTTAATAAGTCGCTTTTGTTCTCTGATAAAAGTTCCCAACTTTGAATTAAATCGGGACCACTAAGACAACCAAAAAAAGCTACTCTTAACGCTTTCATTACAATGCCTTTTTTAATAGAGTGGGTTTTGCAAATGTTGTTTATTATTTCTTTCGCTTTGTCTTGATCAAGTTTATCAATATTTTCTTGACGTAAGTAAGATAATATGTGTTTTAAAGATTCTTTGCTTTCCTTATTTTTAAGGAATTCCAGCCCCTCTTCTTGAATTTTTGGTAAAGAAAAAAATGGTTTTGACTGATCAATGGCATCTTTTAAGATAATCATTGAGTCTTTTAATAGTGTTGTTAATTTTAAATCCCAATCTGAAGATGGAGATTTCCAACCTAAATTATCCCAGTATTTTTTAATAATTTCACTTAATTTACTTGACTCCATTTTCTTGATGTATTGAGCATTTATCCAGTTAAGCTTTTCCCAATTAAATTTAGCTCCTGCTTTATTTATTTCAGATAAGTCAAAAATCTTAGATATCTCATTTAGGGAAAGAATTTCATTCTTAGAAGTTTTAGGTGACCACCCTAAGAATGACATGTAATTGGCTAATGCTTCAGGTAAGTAACCCATTTCCCTAAATTCGTCAATTGAAGTAACGCAATCACGTTTAGATAGTTTTTTCCCTTCGCTATTTAATATGAGTGGAGTATGAGAAAATATTGGCAATTTAAATTCTAGGGCTTTATAAATCAATATCTGTTTTGCAGTATTTGAAATATGATCTTCTCCTCGAACTACATGGGTAATATTCATATAATTGTCATCAACTACAACCGCAAGGTTATATAAAGGATCGCCGATTTCATATCCTGAGGCTCTTCTTGATAAAACTAAATCACCCCCTAAATCCTTACCTTGCCATTTTATTTCTCCTCTAATTTGGTCTGACCATGTTATTTCTATTTTTTCGTCAATTTTAAACCTTATTACCGAATTTCTCCCTTGGGAGATAAATTCTTCAATTTCTCTCTCAGAAAGATTTCTATGCCTATTATCATGCTTTGGAGGTAATCCCTTTTTCTTTTGCCCTTCTCTCAGTTTAATAATATCCGCTTCTGAAGTGAAGCATCTATAAGCGGCTCCGCTTTCTAATAGCTTTTTGATGTAATCTTTGTGAAGAGAAATTCGGTTACTTTGTAGTACAGGTTCTTCATCCCATTCAAGTCCAAGCCATTTTAAACCGTCTAAAATATTTTTTGTATATTCAGATTTAGACCGAAGAAAGTCTGTATCTTCTATTCTAATAAGAAATTTACCATTTGTTTTTTTTGCATAAAGCCAGTTAAATAATGCTGTTCTTGCCGTACCTATGTGAAATAAACCAGTGGGACTAGGAGCTAACCTTAAACGTTTTTCCAATTTAAAAAAAAAAAACGGGACCGACGGGATTCGAACCCGCAACTTCCGCCGTGACAGGGCGGTGCTCTAACCAGTTGAACTACGGTCCCTTAAATTTACTCTAAATTTGATTAGAGCAATATTATTTAAAATTATCAGATCATAATACTGATTTAATGTTGTTGTAATAAAAAAAATTCATAAATTTGAGGATTCAAAGAAATAATTAGCTTTAGAAATTTTAAAAGATTAAAAAACTGTTTATTTTAAGGCCTAAAACCAGCTGGTTCTATCAACCTTACTTGATTACCCCTAGCTGTGAATTCTCTGCCCTGGTCGCTTTGCACTACAACTCTTCCACCAGATTTAACTCTGATAACCCTTGCACGAACCCATCCTAAAGCTGCTGATTCGAGGACTTTAACTACATCCCCTGGTTGAAGATCTAACTCCATCTAATGAAAAAATAATTTACAGAATGTTGGTCAAACGCGTCGTGGAGGACTTGAACCCCCGACATCAGGTTTTGGAGACCTGCGTTCTACCAACTGAACTAACGACGCATTTTAATAATTATAAGCGCCTAGTGACCAATAGGTTGAAACTACTTTACAACTTTATCGATCAAAGCGTTGTTTTACGCGAGTAGCTTTTCCTACTCTATCTCTTAGATAGAATAACTTAGCTCTTCTTACTTTACCTCTACGTTCAACTTTTAGAGAGGCAACTTGTGGACTATGTAGCATAAATACTCTTTCTACCCCTATGCCTTGAAAAATTCTCCTCACAGTTATTGTCTGGTTAATACCTCCATGTCTTTTTGCAATTACAACTCCTTCATAAGGTTGAACTCTTTCTTTGTTACCTTCTGTAATTTTTACTCCAACCTTTACTGTGTCTCCAACATATATTTCTGGTAATTCTTTTTTTAATTGTTCATTCTCAAAAGCGTTTATTATATTAGAAGAACTTAATCTGGTTGTTTTCTCAGCAACCAAGTTCTCATCTACCTTCTCAACTTTTATGTCAATAGGATTGTCAGATTCATTAGTGATTTCTAACTCATTTTCTTGTTTCTCTTTAGCCATTTAGCCCCTTTTTGTCCTACAAGTTTAATATCTTAACCTTTTGACTCGCCTTTAGTAACCTTTTTAGTAAATGAAATCTTTTTTGAAAACATTTGGACCCCTGTAAAAATCATCCATAAAATCCCCAGAGAGTTAAGACATACATAAATTAATTCTCCATTCTCTCCAAGCCATTCTCCCTCATGTATTGACATTAACCAATGAACCTCATCTCTTGAGTAACCTAATAAATCTTTCGAAACTCTGTAAAATAAACCAGTAACAGCAGATACAAACAATGGAAGGAAAACCCATGGCGCCAATGCTTTATGAAATTGCCTAGAATTAGAATAAAATTTCATTGTCTGTTTTCCTCTTTTTTATTGATAGATTTAAGATAGCCAAGTTTGATAATGGCTATTTTGATGATATTTAACTAATTCTATTATTTATTCCAATGAAACATTTTGCAGATCTATTATTAAATAAGAATAATTCTGACACTAATGATCAAGTGCCATTCATTCAAAAAAGAAGAGGAATAGAAATAAAGTCTTCGCGTGAAATAAATCTGATGAAAAAATCTAGCAGAATAGTTGCTACGGTTTTAAGAGAAATAAATGATTTAATAAAACCAGGTATGAGTACAAAGGATTTAGATGATTACGCAGAAAAAAGAATAAGAGATTTTGGAGCTGTGCCAAGTTTTAAGGGTTATCATGGATTTCCTTCTAGTATTTGCTCAAGTATTAACAATGAGGTCGTTCACGGAATTCCAAATAAAAATAAAATTATTAAAAATGGCGATCTTGTAAAAATTGATACAGGAGCATATCTTGATGGCTTTCATGGGGATAGTTGTATATCTATCTGTGTAGGGGAGGTTAGTTCACAGGCTAAAAAGCTTAGTAATGTAGCATTTGAGGCTTTATATGCTGGATTGTCAAAAATTAAATCAGGTAACACATTACTCGATGTGGCAGGTGCAATTGAAGATGTTGTAGTAAAAAATGGATTTAGTGTTGTGGAAGATTATACAGGGCATGGAGTAGGAAGAAATCTTCATGAAGAGCCTTCCGTCTTCAATTTTAGGACTAAAGAATTACCCAATGTGGTCCTCCGCGAAGGTATGACATTAGCTGTTGAACCTATCGTCAACCAAGGCAGTAAATTTTGCAAAACCCTAAATGATAGATGGACCGTAATTACCAAAGACGGTAAATTATCTGCTCAATGGGAGCATACAATAGTTGTATTAAAAGATGGTATTGAAATATTGACAGATAGGGATTTCTAGCTATAAAAATTTGTTTTTTTCAATAACTGACAATAGAGAAAATTATATAATTCTTTTATAGGGAAAAGAATGTAAGTAATAGGGTTTGGGCTGATAATTATTAAATAGTTTTTTGAATTAGCTAAAGTATAAATTTTTTCTGAGACGAATACTGGACTCAAAATACCAATTGGATTTAAGTCTGACTTAAAAGGGCCTAAGATTATTTTCTTTATTTTAAATTTCTTCTTACTATTTTTATCTAGAAGATTTTTCTTAAAAGAAACTAATTTACCAATCAATGATTTACTAATTTCGTAGGAAGGGTTTAAGGCTGGTAACATTTCTGCTTCAGAGGTGTTTATCCAAATCTCTTTTAATTTCTCAGAATCTTTTGATAGTGCAATCTCTTCAAATAAGTTTAATAATTTAAATGTACTTAATGCATTTATTTCTATTGAGTTTTCATAATTGACATTTTTACTACTTAAATTATATATACCGTGGTTCAGAATCAAAATATCTATTTCTTTAAGATTTTTTCTTAATGTTAATTCTTTTCCACATTCCCATTCAATCCATTCATTCGGAGATTCATCATTTATTTCATTGTTGGTTTTACTATGTGTAAATCCAATTACTTTAAATCCTTTTTTACGAAATAATTTTGTTAGTTCTTTCCCTAGAGCACCTGAAGCACCTGTGATACCAATAGTTTTTGAGATATTCATGTTATTTACCAGCTTTGTTTGATTTTGATGATAGACCAAAAAATTAAAAAAATTTTTTTTTGAGATTATATTTTTAGATTTATTTGATTAAAACTCATAAATAAATGTTTGTTTACTTCTTAAAAAAATATTATCTTGAATTTATTGATTAATTATTGAATTATGAGCGATATATTATTAATTGGTTCCTGTGAATCATTTAGCGGTAAGTCTGCTTTGGTACTGGGAATAGCAAAAAGACTTTTAGCACATAATAAAAAAGTACGTATTGGTAAGCCACTGGCAACTTGTATTGAACTTACAAATCTCTCTTCAATGTCTTATGAAGGGTTGATAGATGATGACGTTAAGTTTATTGGATCGACTTTAAATATTGAAGAAGAAAATTTAATTTCTTCAGTAGGTTTGTTGGATGATATATCCGCTGAAAAAAGAATTGCTAATAAAGATTTACTTCCAGGTAAAACCTTTGATCAAATTGAGAGGTTGGTAAATGACGATTTTGATGGGTTAAATATTCTTGAAGCAGCTGGAAGTCTTCATGAAGGCATGATTTATGGTCTAAGTCTTCCACAACTTGCAAAGACATTAAATGCGAAAGTGCTAATCGTGAATATATGGGAGGATTGCAAAAGTGTAGACGCATTACTTGATGCACAAAAACAACTTGGTGATCATCTAGCTGGAGTGGTTCTAAATGCCGTTTTGCCAAAAGAAGTGGAAAAAATTAAAAACGCAATAATTCCTTCTCTTAAAGAGATGGATATTGAAGTTTTTGGAGTAATGCCTAAATCTCCATTACTTAGAAGTGTTACTGTCGGTGAGCTTATAAGAAGATTGGATGCCCAAGTTATTTGTTGCCCAGAGAAAGATCAATTACTTGTGGAGACATTAAGTATTGGCGCGATGGGTGTTAATTCTGCAATGGAATTCTTCAGGAGAAGAAGAAATATGGCAGTAGTGACTGGAGTTGCTAGAACAGATATCCAACTTGCAGCTTTGGAAGCCTCAACTCAATGCATTATTTTGACAGGGTTGGGGGAACCTTTATCACAATTGATACATAGAGCAGAGGAATTGGAGGTGCCAATTTTAAAAGTTGAATTAGATACTCTTGCGGCTGTGGAAATTATTGAACAAGCTTTTGGTCATGTCAGAATACATGAATCAATTAAAGCTTCTTATGCTGTTCAATTGGTCCAAGAACACGTAAATCTACAAAGAATTTTTGAAAAGATAGATTTTCCCTGCAATTTTTCAGATAAATGCTAATTTCAAATATAGAAACCATTTTATTTTGAGTCGCTCTTTAGACCTACCCGCAACTGAAGGTATTGACACCTTAGCTCAGGAACTCGCAAAACTGCAGGATAATGGAAAAAGAAGGATTGCTTTCTTGGGAAGTAGACATGTTCCTGTCGTTGATATCCATTTAATTGAATTAATTGCCAGGTCTTTGGCAGAAGAAGGTCACAATATTATAACTTCAGGATCTCAAGGGGTTAATGCCGCTGTGATTAGAGCTGTTCTAGACATTGACCCATCATTATTAACTGTCTTATTACCACAAAGCCTTGATAGACAATTACCTGAAATTATGGATCTCTTAGAAAGAGTAATGCACTTGGTTGAAAAAAGTGAGAATGATGAACTACCTTTACCTCTGGCAAGCAGCCTATGTAACCAAGAAATTATTACTAGGTGTGATCAGTTAATATGTTTTGCTTTTCATGATAGTGAAACATTATTAAATAGTTGTAGATGTGCTGAAGAGATGGGGAAAGTGGTTAGTTTGTTATTTTTTGATTAAATTAAATTCTTTTTTACTATTTAAGGTTTATTTACGGTAATAATAAAACTGCATTAAAACTTTATAATGGCAGACAATTTTTCATTTGATGTGGTTTCAGATTTTGACAGACAAGAATTAGTTAATGCTTTGGATCAAGTCAAGAGGGAGATTTCTCAACGTTATGATCTTAAAGGAACAGATACTGAAGTGGAATTGGAGAAAGAAAATATTGTTATTAGGGCGAATAGTGAATTAACATTAAATTCTGTAAATGATATAATTAGACAGAAGGCAATTAAAAGAAAATTATCTTTGAAAATTTTCGATTACGGTTCAATAGAGATAGTAAGTGGCAATAAAGTAAAACAAAATATTGTTCTCAAACAAGGCCTTAACCAAGAAATTGCAAAAAAACTCAGCAAAAATATAAGAGATCAAATTAAAAAAATTAACGTTAGCATAAATGGTGAAACTCTTAGAATAGTAAGTAAAAGTAAAAATGATCTGCAATTAGCAATTAAACTTCTTGATGAAATGGAAGAGACTTACAACATCCCTCTCAGGGCTACTAATTATAGATAAAATTTTAAAAACCTTATTACTATAGATGACAGATTACCCAGAGTTTCTTGTTAAAGAATTATGTGTGAAGATAAAAGAATATCCTCGGTTTTCGATCGGTGAAATAGAAAAATTTTGTTGGATGGCAGCACATGAGCATAAGCATGGGGTCTTACCTTCTGAGTATGATATTAGAGAGATAGATGAGAATCTTTATTTAAAACTTTTGGGGGAATTTAAGTTTAATAATTCATAAAAGAATTATTAAAAAAATATTTTAATTAAATCTCTTATTAATGCATTAATTAATTTATTAAATATGATTAGTCTTAAAGCGAAAATTAAATGTCAACATCTTTCAAGAATGTTACCCCTGCTGGCCCTGGGGGGACGGCAACACTACTAATAGTATTGTCCTTTACAGGCTTTCTTTTGCTGACTCAATCTCTCTTTGTAGTTCCATCTGGACAAGTTGCAGTAGTTACTACCTTAGGGAAAGTTAGTGGTCCTTCAAGAAGGGCTGGTTTGAATTTGAAAATACCCTTTATCCAGTCGGTATATCCTTTTGATATAAAAACTCAGGTACAACCTGAGAAATTTGAAACCCTCACAAAGGATCTTCAAGTTATAAGAGCAACAGCTACAGTTAAATATTCAGTCAAGCCTAATGAAGCAGGCAGAATTTTTAGAACTATTGCAAGTAGAAATAGTGATGTTTATCAAAAAATTGTGCAACCATCTTTACTTAAAGCTCTTAAATCAGTTTTCTCCCAATATGAATTAGAGACTATAGCGACTGAATTTGCTGTTATTTCAGAAAAAGTTGGTGATACAGTTGCTAAAGAATTAAACTCATTTGACTATGTTGATGTTAAAAGTCTAGATCTCACAGGATTAGAAATCGCTGAGGAATATAGAGCTGCTATTGAACAAAAGCAAATAGCAGGGCAGCAATTATTGAGAGCTAAAACAGAAGTAGAAATTGCAGAACAAGAAGCTCTTAGATATGAGACTTTAAATAAAAGTTTGGATGATCAGGTTCTGTTTAAATTATTTCTGGACAAATGGGATGGCAGTACACAAGTTGTCCCATCCTTGCCAGGTTCTGCCGGAGGCACTCCTCCTGTAATAGTAGGTGGCGGAAGGAGATAAAAACAATATAACTTTTAAAAAAAAAATTGTTAATTTGATTACAAGTTAATAATTAATTTTGAACTCTTTAATTATTTTAAAGAGTTCTTTTTTTACTAACAATTTTGTTAAATAAAATAATTACTATTAATTTTTAATAGCGTTGAATGATTGGTCAAAGACCTCTATTGTTTTATCAATTTCTTCTTCACTGTGGGCTAATGATGTAAAACCTGCTTCGAACGGGCTTGGAGCTAAGTAAACACCTCTTTTAAGCATTTCTCTGTGTAATTTTCCAAATAGTTCCGCATCATTACTTTTTGCGTCTTCAAAATTTCTTACTGGACCATCACATAGGAAAAATCCAAACATAGCACTCACACTGCCACCATTAATGGCAATACCATTATTTTCTGCAGATTGAATAATTCCTTCAATTAGTCTGGAGGTTATTGAATCTAGCTTCTCGTAAATACCTTCTTGTTTAAGCAATTCAAGAGTTTTAATACCTGCTGTCATTGCAAGAGGATTTCCACTTAGGGTACCTGCTTGATAAACGGGTCCTGATGGGGCAACCATAGACATAATTTCTTTTTTACCTCCATAGGCTCCAACAGGTAATCCTCCCCCAATTACTTTACCTAAAGTAGTTAAATCAGGAGTAACTCCAAATTTTTCTTGAGCTCCTCCATAGCTAATTCTGAAGCCAGTCATAACTTCATCAAAAACTAACAAAGATCCATTCTCAGTTGTTAATTCTCTTAATCCTTCTAAGAATCCTGGCTCAGGAGTGATAAATCCAGCATTGCCAACAATAGGTTCAAGAATAACTCCCGATATAGCATCAGGATTCTCAGAAAATAATTTTTTTACAGCCTCTAGGTCATTGTAAGGTGCAGTAAGAGTGTTAGCCGTAGTTGTTCTTGGTACTCCAGGGGAATCTGGAAGGCCTAAAGTAGCTACACCTGAACCAGCTTTTACCAAAAACATGTCCGCATGACCGTGATAACAACCGTCAAATTTAATCACTTTATCTCTCCCCGTAAATGCTCTCATTAGCCTGAGAACCGCCATACATGCTTCTGTGCCGCTATTAACAAATCTCACCATTTCTACCGAAGGGACAGCGTCTATAACCATTTCAGCGAGCTTATTTTCTAGTACACATGGGGCTCCGAAACTAGTGCCTTTTTCAATTGCTTCTTGCAAGGCTGTAGTCACTTCGGGATGCGCGTGACCACATATAGCTGGCCCCCAACTACCTATGTAGTCAATATATCTGTTACCATCAATATCCCATGCGAAAGGACCTTTAACTCTGTCAAAAACTATTGGTTTTCCACCTACAGACTTAAAAGCTCTTACCGGTGAGCTTACTCCACCTGGCATTAACTCTTGAGCAGCGGAGAATACTTCTTGTGATTGGGTGTTATTTAATATTTCAGTCACAGTTTAAATGATTGGAGCTTTGAGGAAATTTCATCATGTTCTAAATTAGAAATAAGTAAAAATTTATTCAATTCACGATGAGATTCTACATTATGATATTTTTAATGCGATAGTTCGGATTGTAAATAATTAATTGTGAGGAAAAATTGATATAAGGCATCATTAATTCGTGAAAACTCTTTTGGGATAACGATTTTCATGGTTCGAGAAGGTTGATATTTAAATAAATTATATTTCGAAAAAGTCCTCTTCTTCATCAAAGTAATCTTCATTTGGATTATCTAAATCCAGATTAATCATTACAGGAGCATGATCACTGGGCTGTACATTTCCTCTTGGATTACAGTCTATTACACAGCTCTTAAGTTTCGACGTAAGTGTTTTACTTATGTAGATATGATCTATTCTCCAACCTTTATTTAATTCATATCCATTATTACGGTAATCCCACCAACTCCAGTGGCCAGTATTCTTTTCATAAACCCGAAAAGAATCTATTAGTCTTTCTTTAAGAACATTGTTTAGGGCATTTCGTTCGATCTCAGAAGCCATTATTCCACCCGCATATCTTTGCGGGTCATGAATATCCTTATTAGATGGAGCAATATTGAAATCACCAAGAAGGCAAATTAATTCCCCATTTTTTTCTTGATTATCTAAAAATGAAGATAAACAATTTAACCAATTAATTTTATAGTCAAACTTTTCAGAATTTAAAGCAGATCCATTTGGTACATAAACATTTATGATTTTTATTCCGTTTATATCAGCAGTAATTAATCTTTTCTGATCTTCAAATTTGTTTATATCATTTTGATTCTCTAAATAGCCGCTAAATCCTTTATTTACATTTTCAGGTTCGATTTTACTTATTATTGCAACTCCATTGTAGGATTTTTGTCCAAAAGCTATTACTTCGTACCCTAATTCCTTAAAAGGCTTAATTGGGAAATCATTATCTATAACTTTTGTTTCCTGAAGACAAAGAACATCTGGATTAACTTGATTAATCCAATTTATTATTTGTGAAAGTCTTGTCCTGACAGAATTTACATTCCAAGTTGCTATTAACAATTTTGATCAAATTATGTAGAATCAAGTTAACAGATAATTCTTTATAATAATTATTTTGAAATTAAACAAAATGAAAAGTTCTTTTTTTAAATATTTTAGAAATCCAAAATCTATTTTCATTTTGTTTATTGCATTAGTTAGCTTTAGTACAGAATTATTAAATGCAGAAGAGTCATATCTAGAAGAAATGAAAATTGATAGCTCAACAAAATTTGACGAAACAAGCTCCTCGATGCCAAATAATCCATTTGAAATTGTTGAGATGATTAGAAGAGCTAATAGTTTGAATGATGCAACTTTGCCATCGGATGCTATTGATGATGCGTTACAGTCTTTTTCTATGATTGACGAAAAAGAAAAACTTTAATGTAATAGATCTTTCTTTTACAAATTTCTAATTTAAATATGATTAAAAATCCTATCCAAAAAGTTACTAATAAATTGCAGTATAGAGCAATAGGCATAGTTAATGGTGTTTACACTCCTCATGAAAAAGATCAATTGAATCGAGGGACTTTAATTGATAAACAAGGGCAAAAAATAGAAACTGTAGTACTTGGTAAGGCTCTATCGTTGATAAAAAAATACATTAACTTAAAAAAAAGTTATTTTTGGATTGTTTATCCAAAAAATAAAAATACTCAAAACTTACACTTACAAATTTCTGGTATTTGGGATCCTCAAGAATTAAACGAAATTGGAAATGAAAATTCGAAAAAAAATACTTTAGAAGTCTTGGATGAGTTCAATTTAAGCGATAATTATTTCTCTATAAGGGGAGAGTTAGTATATATAAATACTCAGAATAAAGAATTTATCATTAAAATTTGCTCCTCGCATAAATCAAATAAATTAAAAAACAAAAATTTCAAGCTTGTTATAGAAGGGGAACTTTCTCTTGATATTTTGAGAAACTTTTTGAGTTTGGATGTGATAAGAGAGGGGAATACTTTACGAATGATTAAATACGAAGTTGTTGAAGAATTTTTATCTAAAAAGGAATAATTTTAACATTGATTGTTTATCTTTACTGCAAATTTTATTTAGCTCTAGAACCTTAGGATTTATGGATGAAATTTTAATTGAATGTTCCCCTGGAGTTTCTGGAGATATGATGTTGGGAGCTTTTTTTGATATTGGGGTCCCTAAAAATGTCATCGAAAAACCACTTTTTGATCTTGGATTAGAAAAATTATATTGTTTAAAATTTAAAGAATCGAATAGTTGTTCAATTAGAGCTATTAAGGTTGAGATAGAAAAAATTGATCAAATTAAAAAACGAACTTGGAAAAGCATTAAAGAACTTATTTCCAAAAATAGTTTGAACAAAAAGTTACAGAAAATAATCTACAAAGTTTTTGAATCGTTAGCAATTGCAGAGGGAAAAGTACACGGAATAAATCCTGATGAGGTTCATTTTCACGAAATCGGCGCTATTGATTCGTTGATAGATATTATAGGTGTTTGCGCAGCTATAAATTACCTAAATCCTAAAAAGATTTATTGTAATGAACCAAATCTTGGAAAAGGTTTTGTGGAAACAGAGCATGGAAAACTATCAATTCCTTCTCCTGCTGTAATCGAGTTATTAAGTAAAAAAAATATTAGGGTTGCATCAAGCTTTGATTCATTTGAGGGTGAATTATCTACCCCAACTGGTATTGCATTAATTAGTAATTTAGTAGATTCTTATGAATACCCAAATAAGTACTCTATTAAATCCTATGGAGTTGGTATGGGTAATATGCAATGCCCATTTCCTAATTTAGTGAGAATTCTGGAAATCAAATCTTTCGACAAAAATTCTGAAGATAAAAAAGATAATCCAAGATTTGAAAAGATTGCTGTTCAAGAAGCCTGGATTGATGATCAAACACCAGAAGATATTGCCAACTTTATAAATAAACTAAGGAATGAGGGTGCATATGATGTTTCTTCTCATGCCATTAACATGAAAAAAAACAGAATTGGATATTCTGTCGAGGCAATAGTACCCTTAGACAAGAAAGAGTATTTTAGGGAATTATGGTTAAATTATTCAAATACGATTGGTATACGAGAAAGAATTCAGTCTAGGTGGATATTACTTAGACGAAGAGGAGAGTGTTTAACATCTTTTGGAAAGGTTAAGGTTAAACAGAAATTGAAACCTAATGGTTCTATAAGTATGAAACCTGAAAATGATGAGATCTTGAGATTAATGTCTGAGAATAATAAAACATCCGAGGAAATAAGAAAAATTGTGCAAGATTCAATTAGCAATTTTAAAGCTTTTGAAAACTGGAAATGAAATTAAAAATTGATAGTAGATTTTCTGAATTTCTAAGAAAAATTAATTTTGGCTTTTTAAAGAAAATTTTTTTTCTAATAGGGTTGTCATATTTTTGTATTTATTTTTTTTCTAGACATGATCACTTTTTATTCAATATATCTTTTGAAAAAGATAGGAATGTTATATTTTTGTCGTTCTTATTTTGCATATTAAGTGTCTACTTAAATGCTTTTGCATGGGAAAATATAGTTAGATGGTTTGGTGGGGGAGATATCAAAAGAAATTTAGTTTCTTTTTATGTTCTAACCAACGCGCTTAAATATGTCCCTGGAGGAATTTGGCATTTTTTTGAAAGATTTAATTTCGTTAAAAATATAAGTAGTCCTCAGCTTGCTTTTTATTCAACACTCATAGAACCCTACTTTATGTTGTGTGCGTCTTTTTTATTTGCCTCTATAGGTGTAATTTTTTCTCCAATTTATTTCTTTTTAGTTGTGCCTTTAATTTTTTTAAATAGTAAATTGATTTACTTTATATTAAGAAGCTTAGAATCACTAAAAGTTAAAGCTGTTGGGGTTCTGAAACTTCCGAATTCACAGTATCAATTTAAAAAAACAATAAAAATAATTTCTTTTTTCCCTACGAAGGCATTCTTGTTTGAACTCGGATTTATTTTGTCAAAATTCATGGGATTTTTAGTTTGTGTTAGTAAATTTCATTCAGTTAACCATAATGAGATGTTTTTTCTATTAGTCATTTTTTCTTTATCCTGGTCTGTTGGGTTAATTATTCCATTAGCTCCTGGAGGATTTGGTGTTTTTGAAGCGTGCTTCCTTTTATTTCCTGGCAGAAATATCCCTTTAGACCCTATGCTTGATAGTTTAGTTTTGTATAGAATAATTTCTACTTCAGTAGATCTGTTATTAAGCTTTCCTTATTTATTGAGAAAAATTTTGAAGAAAATTTAGTTCTTTTTCTCTAAAGATGGAATAAGTGTACTTGATGCTATAAGTCCTAAAACAATAATTATCATTACTGGCAGTATGGCCTCTGCAATGCGTTCATCTCCTGCATATTGATATATTCTGACAGATAAGGTATCGAAATTAAATGGTCTATAAATAAATGAAATTGGTAATTCCTTAATTGTGTCTACAAATACTAAAAGTGAACCTACAAATATTGGCCCCTTGAGCAATGGTAGATGAACCCTTTTTATAATATTAAACCAATTTGAACCTAATCCATTTGCAGCTTCATCAAGACTAGGAGAAATTCTCTCTAGAGCAGAGTCAATCGAACCTTTTGAAATGGTAAGGAATCTAACCAAATAACCCCAAATGAGTAGGCAAACAGCAATAAATGTAAATTGTGAAGTAGAAATAGTTATTAAAGTTATAGCTAATACTGATCCTGGGATTGCGTATCCTATCCCTGCTGGATAGGTTATAAATTTTAAAAATAAATTTTTATTTTGACGATTGGCTAATGAAATAATTAGAGAAAATACTATTGCTATAAGTGCAGTAATAAGGCCTAAACAAATAGTCTTCAATGAGATATTGAGCAGTTCCATTGTTAATCCTTTCTGAAGCTGATCGATATTTAATAGAACCCAGAAACATGGAATGCCAATAGAAAAAGTAGGTGGAAATAAAGTAACAATTATCGCAAGGAAAGCTCGATGTTTTTCTAATTCCCATCCTTGAGAATCTGTTAATGCTGGATTATCACTCCAACGTTTTGTTTTTCTGCGCGAAAATTTCTCAAATAGAATTAGAGCAAAAACTATTAGCAATGCAATTAAGGATAATCCGGTAGCGCTTTTTAGATTCCCCTCATATTCCCAATTTTCGTATATACCTGTGGAAATACAAGAAATATTTAACCGCATCACTGTACCCAAGTCATTCATGACTTCCATGCACATTAAACTTATACCCGTTATTAGAGCAGGAAGTGCCATTGGTATTGCGATCCTGAAAAAACTAACCCAAGGACCAACTCCTAATACTCTACTTGCATTGATTTGATTTACTCCAAATTTATTAAAACTTTCGTTAGCTAAAATGAATACATAAGGATAAGTAGAAATAGAAAGTATAAGGACACCCCACCATAAACCAGTAATTTGAAAGCCATAAATACTCCCTATATCTTGCAAAACTATTGTTATTAGATATGCAGGTATTGCTAATGGAATAAGTTGACAAACTCTTAGGCTCTTTCTAAACCTGAATTTGCAGTTTGATAGCAACCACCCATTTAATGTACCCAATCCACCTCCAAATAAGCTTGTCAGTAATAAAAGTTTTATTGTGCCTAAAATCTCTTTGCTCCCTGCAATACCTAATGAAAAATTTCCACCCAAGATAAAACTAAAACCTTCAATCAGGAAATTAGAAATTGGTATTATTAAAATTAGTGCAACTATAAACGAAGCAATATCTAGTGGCTTTAAATTAGTTATTTTTTTTTTAATCTCTGTAATTAGAATTTGCAAGAAACTTAATAATTTCTATTATGTGTTCTCTACTGAATTAAATCTACAAGAATCAAGTTGATTCTTAATAGTTTGATGATCTAGATCTTTTCCTATTAAAACAATTTTATTTGATTTCGCCTTTGTCCATTCGTCATCATCAAGAGAAAAACGTTTCCCAGATAGATGAAAAATATGTTTTCTTTCGCTTTCTTTAAACCATAAGATACCTTTAGCTCTAAAAACATTTTTTGATATTTGATTATCCAAGAAATACTGAAATTTTCTTAAAGAAAAAGGCTCAGATGTTTTAAAAGAAACTGATGTAAAACCCTCAATATTATTGCTTAAATCATGAGAATGAGAAGAGTGCTCATGAGAATGAGAAGAGTGCTCATGAGAATGAGAAGAGTGCTCATGAGGTTTATCACTAATATTCTTTTTATTGTCTTCAAATTGAAAAGTGTCTGTTTCGAATAGGCCTACGCTCATGATTGTTTGTAATCCAACTTCACTATTTATTGATCTTAATATTCTTGGTTCTTTTTTTATCTCATTTATACGATTTTCTATTTTCTTTAAGTAACCTTCATTGACTAAATCACATTTATTAAGCAGTAATATATCTCCATATAAAATTTGAGAGTATGCGACATTAGATTTTTTTATATCAAAATTAAAATTTTCTGCATCAACAAGAGTAATTATTGAATCTAATCTTACTTTTTCTCTAAGATCCCCTGCCGCAAAAGTCATTGCTACTGGCAATGGATCTGCAAGACCAGTAGTCTCAACAATTAAGTAATCTATTTTTTCAGGTCTTTCTAAAACTTTAGATACTGTATTTAATAATTCACCATTAATAGTGCAACATATACATCCATTATTTAATTCGATCATATCTTCCGAACTTTCTATTATTAATTCATTGTCAATTCCAATCTCCCCAAATTCATTAACTAAAACAGCTGTCTTTATGCCGACTTGATTTTTTAAAATATGATTAAGAAGTGTAGTTTTGCCAGAACCTAAAAAGCCGCTAATAATTGTAATAGGCAATAATTTGTGGGACATAGTAATAATTTTTTATTTAATCATTATTATTTTCAACTTATTTATCATAAATACTATTAATTTCTGAGGCAATAGTTTGATCTAGATTTGATATACCTCCTAAATCATGGGTAGTTAATTTAATTATTACTTTTGAATAGACATTATCCCAGTTGGGATGATGGTTGTATTTTTCGCAAATTAAGGCTATCTGAGTCATAAAAGAAAATGCTTCTATAAAATTCGAGAAATTAAATTCTCTCTCTATAAAATTAGACTTAATTTCCCATCTAGGTATTTTTGCAAATAATTCTTTCAATTCTCCATTTTGTAGTAGATAAGGTTTCATTAAAAATTCACATGCAGCTATATTTAATTATAAAATTTTTAGTTTTTTTCACCAATTATATGAACACTTATACTTCTTTCTTTTCTATTAAATCTATGCTCCCATAAATAAATTGCCTGCCAGGTACCAAGTATAATTCTACTTTTTTGAAAACTTAAAGATAACGTGGTATTTGTTAAAGAAGTTTTGATATGAGCGGGCATATCGTCAGCACCTTCTTGATAGTGTTCATAATAAATTTTTTCACTATTTTGTGATAAAGATGAATAGCAATCATAAGGGACTATGGATTGCATGTACTTTTTCAAGTCCTTAAGAACATTGGGATCTGCATTTTCATTAATAGTTAAACTACAACTTGTGTGAAGTAAGGTTAAATTAAGAATTCCTGAATGTAAATTATTCTCTTTAATAAAGAGATTCAGGTCATCTGTAATATCAATAAAACCTTCACCTTCGGTTATGAATTTTAATTGTGCAAATATTTGTTCCATAAAAATAAGAACCATAATAATTAATATTCTATTATCCAAATAGTTGGATAATTTTTTACTGACTTGAAAATTTTTATCTTAAGATAAAGAACAATTAAAATATGGATTCTTGGCTGAAATTGAATGGAATAAGCTTGGTGCTTATCTTAAAGAAACTCAAATATTAGGTTCAATTCAAAATACACTTTATTGGGATCAAAATACAGGGATGCCAAAGAAAGGAGCTTCGTGGAGATCCGAGCAACTTACATATATTGCAAAAATCTTGCATCAAAGACATTCTTCAGAAGAGTTTGCAAATTTCATTAAATCTGCAAGCATAGAACTATTAGATTCTGAAAGGAATTATAATAATTCACAAATTTTTCAGGAAAAAAAAAGAAATATTGAATTATTAGAAAAAGAATATAATAGACAAAGAAATTTAGATCCTAAATTAGTTGAGTCATTAGCTAAAGCAAAATCTAAAGGTTATGAAAGCTGGCAAGAAGCTAAGAGAAAATCAGATTTTGATATATTCCTCCCTTTCTTTAAAGATTTAATCAAATTACGAATTGAAGAAGCAAAGCAAATATCTGAAATATATTCTCCATGGGAGACCCTCGCGCAACCTTTTGAGCCTGATTTGACTTTAAAGTGGTTGAATAATACGTTTCAACCTCTAAGAGAAACTATTCCGACTCTTATCCCTGAAATTAAGAAATCAAAAAAACATAGTTGGGATTTAAGTCCAAAATCTCAACAAAATTTATGTTCAAAATTACTCGATGAATTTGGCAGAAATAAAGACCTTGTTGTTGTTGCTGAATCTCCTCACCCTTTTTCTATTACATTAGGACCAAATGATTATAGGATTACAACTAGAATTGTTGAAGGGGCGCCATTCTCAAGTTTCTTGGCAACTGCTCATGAATGGGGACATTCGATTTATGAACAGGGTCTGCCTTCTCAAAGCCATCAATGGTTCTCCTGGCCATTAGGTCAAGCAACTTCCATGGCTGTGCATGAAAGCCAATCTTTATTTTGGGAAAATAGGATAGTAAAATCTAAATCTTTTGCTAAAAGATTTTTCAAAAATTTTGTTTTAGAAGGTTGTTCCCTTAAAAGTCATTTAGAACTCTGGAAATCTATTAATCATTTGCAAGCGGGTTTAAACAGAGTTGAGGCAGATGAATTGACATATGGTTTACATATTTTAATTAGAACCGAACTTGAAATAGATTTAATTGAAGGCGACTTAGAAGCTAAAGATATTCCATATGAATGGAATAAAAGATATGAGGAACTTTTAGGAATTAGGCCTTCTAATGATTCAGAGGGTTGTTTGCAAGATGTCCATTGGAGTGAGGGGGCCTTTGGGTATTTCCCTTCATATTTATTAGGTCATCTTATAAGTGCACAAATATCTTCTCAAATGGAAAGAGATATTGGTTTGATTGATAATTTAATTGAAAATGGTGAATATGAAAAAATAATTTTCTGGTTAAAAAATAATATTCATAAACATGGTAGATCTGTAAATTCTATGGAGCTAGTAAGAAAGATCACTGGTGAAGAATTATCATCAGATTATTTTATTAATCATTTAAAAACTAAGATAAATGATTTTTGTTAAGAATTACCTTTAAAGAATTTCCTTGGGTGTGAGGATGTAAGATAAATAAAAATAATTTTTTGATGGCAAATCTTAATCAACCTCCAAGCAGGGTTACCCCAAATTTATTGCATATACTTGATGCTTTCACAGATAGTACAAAATCAATAGTTAATACAATTGTTGAATTGAATTCAAATACTATAAATAAATACGAATTAATTACTGAAACTGGTCATTTGAAACTTGATAGAGTGGGTTATTCATCTCTTGCATATCCTTTTGCTTACGGATGTATCCCAAGGACCTGGGATGAAGATGGAGATCCTCTTGATATAGAAATAGTTGGTGTAACTGAACCATTAGTACCTGGATCAATAGTAGAAGCAAGGATTATTGGTGTTATGAAATTTGATGATGGCGGCGAGGTTGATGATAAAGTAATTGCTGTTCTCTCAGATGATAAAAGGATGGATCATATCACTACTTTTGAGGACTTAGGAGAACATTGGCTAAAAGAAACAAAGTATTATTGGGAGCATTACAAAGATCTAAAGAAACCAGGAACTTGTACTGTTAATGGTTTTTATGGAATTGACGAAGCTGTAAAAGTAATTAGAGAATGTGAAGATAGGTATATGAAAGAAATTGATCCTAAATTAATTGATTAAAAAATGTTTTATTTGTCCCTGAACTCTTCAAAGATTTCACTAAGGATTTCGTCGGCACCTTGAAGTTTTAGTTTTTCAGCTAAGTTTTTGCCAATTTCTTCTGGATCATTAATATTACCAATCGACTGATCTTTAATAAGTCTTTCCCCGTCTATAGAGGCTACCATTCCAGTAAGATATAATTTCTCGTTTTGAATAATAGTATTGACTCCTATTGGAACTTGACATCCTCCTTCAAGTTCTCTTAAAAATGATCTCTCAGCCAAACATCTTTGACTTGTAGGTTTATCTTCTAGAACATTAATAATTTCTAAAACTTTTTTATCATCAGATTTACATTCTATTCCTAGTGCACCTTGTCCTACGGCATGAAGAGAGATTTCATTGGGAATAATCTGGTGGATTCTTGATTCAAATCCTAATCTCTTTAAACCTGCTGCTGCAAGAATTATACAATCGAATTCTCCAGAATCTAATTTTTCTATTCTTGTAATAACATTTCCTCTAATATCTTTAAAATCAAGATGAGGAAATCTATTCCTCAACTGTGCGAGTCTCCTAAGTGAGCTTGTTCCTACAATAGAACCACTTGGTAAGGTTTCTAATTTATAACAATCGTTTTTTTTGTTTACTACTAAAGCGTCTGCAGGGTCCTCCCTTTTTGTAATACATCCTAATGTAAGTCCATTAGGTAAATTAGTGGGTAAATCTTTTAAAGAATGTACCGCTATATCTGCATGTCCTACAAGCATTTGTGCTTCAAGCTCTTTAGTAAATAGACCTTTATCTCCGATTTTTGCTAAAGCCACATCTAGTATTTTGTCACCTTGAGTTGCCATGGCTTCTATGGATACTTCTAAATCGGGAATGTTTTTTTCTAATTGTTCTTTAACCCATAAAGTTTGAACCATGGCTAATTTACTTCTTCTGCTAGCTATTTTTAATTTAAAGTTAGTCATTAAATATTGTTTTGATTTGGATTAAATATAAGTAGGATTTATTTTAAGATATTATTTTGCAACTTTTCAAAGCTGAAAATTATATTTAACTTTTTTTATTTTATATATTCTTTTAAAACCCCATTTCTGTTTGGATGTCTTAGTTTTCTAAGTGCTTTTGCTTCTATTTGTCTAATCCTTTCTCTTGTTACATCAAAAATCTGTCCAATTTCTTCAAGAGTTTTCATCCTTCCGTCATCAATGCCATATCTTAATCTAAGAACATCCCTTTCTCTTGGACTTAAAGTAGCTAAAACCCCTTCTAAATCTTCTCTTAATAAAGTTTTAGAAACATCTTGCTCCGGATTTTCTATGTCAGCCTCTATAAAGTCTCCAAGTCTTGAGTCCTCTTCTTTTCCTATAGGGGTTTCTAAAGAGATGGGTAGCTGAGCACTTTTAGCTATAAATCTTAATTTTTCAATTGTCATTTCCATGCTCTCAGCTATTTCTTCTTCACTGGGTTTTCTTCCAAATTCTTGGCTAAGAACTTTTGTTGTTTTTTTAATACGGGAAATTGTCTCATACAAATGAACTGGGAGTCTAATTGTTCTACTTTGATCGGCTATTGCTCTTGTTATGGCTTGACGAATCCACCAAGTTGCATAAGTAGAAAATTTGTAACCTTTTTCATGATCAAATTTTTCAGCTGCTCTTATTAGACCCAAACTTCCCTCTTGTATTAAATCCTGGAAAGATAATCCTCTGTTCATATATTTTTTAGCAATAGAAACTACTAATCTCAAATTCGATTGGACCATTTTTTCTTTCGCTCTTCTTCCTAGAAGAAGTCTTCTTCTGAATTTAGGAAGAGGCATATCTATCAATTCAGCCCATTCTCTAACAGACGGGAAATATCCTTTTTCTGACTCGTATTGAGTCGCCAACTCTTCGAGTTGGAGTAAATCAGCTATTTTTCTAGCAAGTTCAATTTCTTCATCGGGTCTTAATAGTCTAATCCTTCCGATTTCTTGAAGATAAACTCTTATTGAATCTTCTGTGTAAATTCCCTTTGGTCCAAGTTTTATATTTGCCAGCCCTTTACCTTCTTCATCAGATTGATTCAATTCATCATTATTTTCTACAATATTTACATTTAAATCGGAAGACTCTTTTGTATTTGGTGATTTAATATTATTTTCTGCTGCAACAACTGTATCTAAACTAGTATTGATTTTTTTGTTAATCTTTTTTTTAGAACTAGGCTTGGAATTCTTTGATTCGGCTGCTACTGGGGACATAATAGACTCCTTTCTACGGTGAATTTAACTAGATAAAATTTTAATTAGGGCTAATTTGTACATTTAGTAGTAAAATTATGCCTTTGTGATTAAAAGAACTAATACAAAAAGTGTATGAATAAAGTTTTTTTAAAATTGTTGAAAAATTTAAATAGTGCTATAGATTACCTAAAGTAAAAAGTCTTGGGATTTCTCAGACAGGCAGATCAATTCTTGAGTTTTCACTCAATGATCAAAGCTTCATGTCTCCCTTCAGATCAGAGTACTTACCATGTTCAAAAACACTGTGTGGAATGTTCAACAATCCAATATTAAGAAAAAGTTTTGAAGCCGGCAAGTAATCAGTTATCAAATATTTCTTTCAAATTAGAGGTACTACTTGATCTAGGTAGTTATAGTAATAGTTTTTCCTATATTGATGCAAATAATCTAGGTGTAGAGATAGGAGATATTGTCGCTGTTAGACTTAAAGGGAGGTTATTAAATGGGTTGGTAATTGCTAAAAATACCTACTCAAAGATTGAAAAAAGCCAAAATCAAATTACTAAAGCTGAGAATTTAAAATATTTATCTATTGAGAGTATTGTGCAAAAAAAGATAATTCAAGACTGGTGGAGAGATTGGCTAGAGTCTTTAGCTTTGTTTTATCAAGTAAGTAATTTAAAAATGTTTAAAACAGCATTTCCTCCTGGTTGGATTGGTAAACATAAAAAAATATCTCAAGGTTTAACAGATCAAATATGGATTGAAATTCATAGAGACTTGTATTTTCGTAAAGATAATTTTACTAATAGAGAATTTGCATTGATAAATGCTTTGAGGAATAAAGGTAATTGGCAAAGTGAATTAATAAGATTTGGGTTTAATTACACTTTGATTAATTCCATGGTGAGTAAGAATTTGTTAATTAAAACTAAAAGAAAAAAAATAATCAATACAAAATTAAATTCTTTTAAAAATGATCTAAATGAAATAAAAAAACCAGATCTTACAAATGAGCAAAAAAGGGCATATGAAGAAATGCAAAAAATGAAAACAGGTGATGTTTTATTACTTTGGGGTGAAACAGGTTCTGGCAAGACTGAGGTTTATATGAGAATTGCTGAAGATCAATTATTAAATAAAAAGAGCTGTTTAATACTTGCTCCAGAAATTGGTTTAATTCCCCAACTTATTGATAGATTTAGTCGGAGATTTAAAAATCTTGTTTACGAATATCATAGTAATTGTTCTTCTAGGCACAGAACTTTGCTTTGGAAGATGATTCTTGATGATAATGAACCTATCATAGTAATTGGAACAAGATCAGCAGTATTCCTTCCCATCAAAAATTTAGGCTTAATAATAATTGATGAGGAACATGATGTCTCATATAAACAAGATAGTCCTATGCCCTGTTATGACGCAAGAGATGTCGCTATTCAAAGAGTAAAAAGGAATCCCACAAAGTTAATATTAGGAAGTGCCACTCCATCAATGTCTACTTGGAAAAAGAGTGTTTTTGAAAAGAAGTTAAAATTGGTAAGAATGACTAAAAGAATATCAACTACTGATATTCCAGAAATAAAGATTGTTGATATGCGTAATGAATTTAATAAAGGTAATACGAAAATTTTTTGTACTGAATTATTAGAATTAATTTCTCAACTACGATTAAAGCAGGAACAGGCAATCATCTTGATCCCTAGAAGAGGGCACAGTGGGTTTCTAAGTTGTAGAAATTGCGGATTTATAATTAATTGTCCTAATTGTGATATCCCTTTATCTGTTCATATAGGTTCACGGGGAAAACAATGGCTTAGTTGTCATTGGTGTGATCATAAATCAAAACTGATTAATAATTGCCCAGATTGTAATTCAAATGCTTTTAAGCCTTTTGGGATAGGGACACAAAGAGTTATAGAGTTTTTAAATTTAGAGTTCCCCAACTTGAGAGTACTTCGTTTTGATAGGGATACGACTTCTGGGAAGGATGGTCATAGAGATATTCTTTCGAGATTCTCTAAAGGTAATGCAGATATTCTCGTCGGGACTCAAATGTTGGCAAAAGGTATTGATGTCCCGAATGTTACTCTTTCAGTAGTTATTGCAGCAGATGGATTGCTTCATCGTCCAGATATTTCTGCCGAAGAAAAATCATTACAGTTGTTTTTACAGTTAGCGGGTAGAGCCGGTAGAGCTCAAAAGTCAGGAAAGGTTATTTTTCAAACCTATAAACCAAGTCATCCTGTAATTTCATATCTTAAAAATAGAGATTATGAGAGATTTCTTCTTGAAAGTTCTAAAGTGAGAAAAGATGCAGAGTTATTCCCATTCTGTAAAGTTTGTCTTTTAAAGTTGTCTGGTGAAGATTATGAATTAACAGAGTCTACTGCAACTAAATTAGCGAAATACCTGCTGAGGTTTTGTCAAGAAGAAAATTGGAAGTTAATTGGTCCAGCTCCAAGTTTAATTTCTAAAGTTGGAAAAAAATTTAGGTGGCAAATTTTAATACATGGCCCTGAAGATTCTAAGCTCCCTTTCCCGGAAAGAGCGATTTTGTGGAAATTAATTCCCAGAAAAGTATTTCTATTAATTGATGTTAATCCAGTAGAGTTATAATTAATCAGAGGGGAGTTGAGGTAGATCTGTTCCTATCTTAAATCTATAAAATCTCAATCCATAAGCCATTATTATTAGTAATGAAATAATTGTTATTCCAATTAATAATTTATTCCAGATCCAGAATGAGAACTCCATTTTATTTATTTTCCCAGGAATTAAATTCCAAATAATAATATTCTTTGAAATTGCTAATTGAGGATTCTTTACACTAATTAGATTAGCTTTATTTGGGTTAATAATTTTGAAATTAATTTCTAAATCCTCTATACCTGAGAGAGTTTGTAAATCTATATCTAACTTGAAGGAATGTTTTTTTAAAAAAATAAAATTATTTTCAGTATTTTTAAAATTTAGATCTGTTGATAAAGCGGCTAATCCCCCTGCAGTTTGTTGGATTGTTGTTAGAGTTTTTTTAGCATTTTCTATGTTAAGATTTTTATTATTTAGAGAAAAATTATAGTCTTCTATTGAAATATCTGCATTAGGAAAAATATCTTTTATTTTATTTTCAAAATTTATTTGCCAAGGGAATTTATTAATATATTTACTTTCAACTGTGAGATAATTATTTATTGAGTCAAGTTTACGAAGGTCAAGTGTATTTTCAATTTTTACACAGCCACTTAAAAGTGGAATTAACAAAAATAATATAAAAAAAATTATAAGTGTAAATTCTTTTTTGAATGGTTTTGTTTCGCCTGTAGGTTTATCAGATATATTGATATATTTTTTCTGTTCTTTATAATTTTTTGGTTTTAGCGAATTAATAGATTTATTCTTTAGGGAAGGATTGCTTTCAAAATTTATATTCCAATTTTCAGGTTTTTTAATTTCAGGAGAGTCTATAATTTCCATCAAATATTTTGCATTCTCTCTAGTTTTAGAATCATAGGATTTTAAAAGTTCTTTGCAAAATTTTTTTGCCTCTTCTTTTTTATTAATGCCGCAAAGAGCAGTAATGAAAATTGTTCTTAAATTATCTCCCTCTTTAGTTGATAAAGGATATGAATCTATTATTTGGGATAGAAATTCAATACAGAAATGATATTCACCTTTTGTAAGAGCAATCTCAACTGCTTCTAAGACTTGCTCATAAGTTTGCATAATTTAGGCAATAATCATGGTTCCAATTCCTGAATTTGTAAAAACTTCAAGAAGTAAAGAATGCTCAATTCTTCCGTCGATTATGTGAGCAGCTTTTACTCCTTGGGCTAAGGCTCTAATACAACATTCAGTCTTTGGTAGCATGCCCTCAGTAACAATTTCTTTTTTAATAAGTGCTCTTGCCTCTTTAAGATTAATTTGTTTTACAAGAGTGTTTTTATTATCTCTTTTTTTTAATATACCTGGAGTGTCAGTAAGAAGTATAAGCTTTTCTGCATTTATTGATGCAGCTATTTCTCCAGCTACAAAATCAGCGTTTATATTATGAGAATCACCCTTTAAAGTTGAACCAATACTAGAAATAACAGGGATATACCCCTTTTCAATAAGAGGATCTAATAATTCAGGATTGATTTTAGTAACCTCTCCAACTAATCCATGACTACCATCTCCTAACTCTCTGGACTGTATTAAGTTACCATCAAGTCCAGATATGCCTACAGCTAATGATCCTGTATAGTTAATCCCTCTTACGATTTGTTTATTTACTCTTCCCATTAGGACCATTTCAACAATATCCATTGTTTTACGATCAGTAACTCTTAATCCATTTTCAAATTTTGGAGATATTTCTAATTTATTTAGCCAAGTATTAATTTCAGGCCCTCCACCATGAATTACTACTGGGCAAACTCCTACACTTGATAAAAGAGCAATGTCTCTGAAAAAAGCCTTCTTTAATTTCTGATCTTCCATTATCGAACCTCCATATTTTATAACAATTTTTCTTCCTTTAAAACTTTGTATATATGGTAGTGCTTCACTTAATATTGATACTCTTTGAGAATCATCCATTTTGAAAAAAGAAAATTATTTAAAAATGATTGAATTGTGAAATTCAATTTTTACAAATATTAATTTAAATATTTAATAAAAGAGAATTAAATCAAATTCTTTTTTATTATCGTCGATAATAAATTCGGATTCAATACCTTTTACGAAAAACCTATTTAATCTTTCTTGTTTTTCAATCCATTTTTCTACAGGCACAGCATTTATTTCAAAATGCATCCTTAGACCATTTTTATCTTCTTTTGTGATTTCTTCTATTACTTTGAGTTGAGGAGGATTATCTTCATCCCATAAATTTAGAGCCTCTAGTGAAGATTCAAGATGAGCTTTTATCCCATATCTCCACCTAGTTACATCGCTCACTAGTTTAGTTAATTCTTTTGGCCTATTAAATCTGTTATTTTTAAAATTTGTGTTATCAAATAACTCTACAGGAGGGATTTCAGAAGTCTTCAACCCCAATCCAATGAGGAAAATAGGTACCCCATAAAAAAAAGTGGGAACACTTAGGTTTACTGAATCCGTAAAATAAGCGGTCATTCCAACAAAAGCCAATATACCTCCTGTTGCTACTATTAAGTTTGCAGGCGACAAGTATTTGTTCATCTTGTTTTAGTAGAATAGTTAATAGTTAATCAATAAGTTAATGAATATTATGCAAGATCCTAATACTTCCAATCAAGAAGATTTAATTTTTAAACTTGATAAAGATAGATCATGGTTGTTGGAAAACCTTGATAAAGGCAAATGGCCTGAGCTTAGGAGGGAACTTGCTGAGCTTGAAAGGAAAATAAGTAAATTAATTATAAGTGTTCAAGAAAATAATGTTGATTTTTGAATTAAAAAGGAATTTCGTCAACCTCTGGTACTAAAGGAGAACTATCCCAACTAGAATTATTTGGAGTTTCTTTTTTGTCTAAAGAAGGATTAGTTTCTTTTTTATTAGGTTTCATTTGTTCATCCGGAGTTATATGATGAATTCTTGATGCAGTTAATTCAGGTTGCTTTTCTTTAGTCCCATCTTTCCTTGTTACTGTATTCATTCTGAGACGTCCTTCAACAACAATGTTTTGCCCTTCATTTAGCTCCTCAATCATTTCTTGGGCAATTGACCCCCAGCCTAAAACCTTAAGTTCCCTAATTGGATCTTCACTGCGTAACCCTTTAAAATTAACAGTCATTTCAGCAATTGGAGTTTGATTCTCTTTTGTATATCTCATTTGAGGTGCGCTATTAACTAACGCCTGAATTAAACAATGATTCATTACTTTCTTAATTAATTAAAGATATATTGATGCAGAATCCAAAAAATTGCTACGAAAATGTTTGGATCCTATCAGGAACTTCGGATGGCCCTGCCTTGGCAAATAAGCTTCTCGACTTGAACTATACTGTATTCGCAAGTGTTGTAACCCATAAAGCAGTCAATTCTTATTTAAAGAACCCAAAGTTACATATCATTACAGGGAAATTAAGTGATGAGGAAGCAATAATTAATTTTATTAAAAAAAATAAGATAAAATTTGTTATAGACGCTACTCATCCATTTGCTCTAATTATTTCTCAAAACCTTAATAAAGCTTGCAAATTAATTAAAAAACCTCTTCTAGTTTTTGAAAGAAAACCTTCAATTAAAAAAGAAAATAATTTTAATTATATTTCCAGTCTGAAAGGTATAAAAAATATTGATTTAGAAAATAAGAATATTCTTTTAGCAATAGGCTCTAGATTACTTAATGAAACTGCAAGCTACTATATAAGTTGTGGCGCTAATTTATTTACAAGGGTTCTTCCAACTCATGAAAGCATATCTAAGGCTTTTGGATCATGTATAAAAAATTCAAATATAGCGATACTTGAACCAAGTAAAACAAAGGAAAGTCTTTTGGAAAAGACACTTTGTGATTTTTGGAGGATAGATTATGTACTTTGTAGAGAGTCAGGAAGTTATTCTCAGAAAAATTGGGAGAGGATTATTTTTGGAAGCAATATGAAATTATTTTTAGTTAAAAGGCCAGAATTAAAATATAATAAAGCTTCTATTTTCTATCAGTATGATACTTTGGTAGATCATATAACTAGAAATAATTAAGATTTGATTTATGAGCGAAGTGCTAATTCTGACAACAACAGAATCGAATGAAAAAAAAGCCAAAAATATTGCTAAGTTGCTAATAGAAAATAAACTTGCTGCTTGTGTTTCATTAAAATATATTGATTCAATTTATAAATGGGAAGATGTTATTGAAGAAACTAAAGAGATTGAAATAACAATCAAAAGTAAACCTGAATTAAAGGATGATTTAATTTCCTTCTTACAAAAAATTATATCTTATGATGTTCCACAAATTGTTTATAAAAAATTTCAAGCTGATGAAAAATATTTTGATTGGTTAAATAAAATAATTTAATCAAAGTCATTTCTTATTACGTCCTGAAGATCAATATTAGATCTAGAACCTAGTTGGGTAATGATTTGTCCTGCACATTTTGAAGCTATTTGACCGCATTGTTTTAGAGAATAATTATTAATTAAACCATGAATAAATCCGCCAGCATAAATATCTCCTGCTCCTGTAGTATCTATAATTTTCCCTGTTAGATTTGGCTTGATTACTTTGGTTTCGCTTTTGTCAAATATCAAAGAACCTTCACTCCCCAAAGTAACTACAACTAATTTACACAAGGAAGAGAGGTTTTCTGGGCAGCTTTCTAAATTGTCTTTTTTTAAAAGGCTTAATAACTCAGATTCATTGCAAAAAACTATATCGATATAATTATCAATTAATTCCAAAAAACTTTCTCTATGCCTTTCTACACAGAAAGAATCAGATAATGAAAGTATTATTTTTGTATTCGATATTTTTGCAATTTTGGCTGCTTCAAGAAAGGCATTCTTGGCTAACTTGCTGTCCCATAAATAACCCTCTAAATATAGGTATTTACTATGTTTGATTATGTTAAAGTCAATGTCTTTAGGTTCAAATTCTATGGAAGCCCCTAAGTAGGTGCACATGGTTCTTTGGGCATCCGGTGTAATTAAAATAATGGAATGAGCTGTAGATGGACCTTCATTGGTAGGCGGGGTATTGAAAATAGTTTTACTCTTTTTTATGTCAGAAGAAAAGAAGTTTCCAAATTGATCATTTTTTACTCTTCCAATAAACTGAACATAATTACCTAATTGAGCTAAAGATACAACAGTGTTAGCTGAGGAACCCCCTGATACTTGTTTAATCACTTTGCAGGTTTCTAATAATAATTGAGATTTTTCTGAACTTATAAGATTCATAGATCCTTTCTTGAGGTTATTTCTCTCTAGAAACTGATCTTCAATATTTACGATAATATCAACTATTGCGTTTCCTAAGCCAATGAGGTCGATATTCTTATTTTTATCAAAATGTCTAAATGATTCTCTCATTATTTAGTTAACTAATTATCTTAGAAGGGCTCTTTTAGGACCATGTATTGGGTCTTCAATTACTATAGTTTGATCTCTATTAGCGCCCAATGAGACGATTGCAATTGGTACTTCCATTAATTCAGCAAGAAATCTGAGATAATTCATAGCATTCTTAGGAAGATCAGATAGCTTCCTACAATTTGCCGTAGAGCATTGCCAACCTTTTAATTTTTTGTAAATTGGCTTACATTTTTTTAAGTCATCTGAATTTGTTGGAAAGTAGTCTATCTCTTCTCCCTCTAAGTCATATGCAATGCAAACATTAATTTCATCTAATTCATCAAGTACATCCAATTTTGTTACTGCTAAACAATCAAGACCATTAACGGAAACGGCATATTTGCCTATTATCCCATCAAACCATCCACATCTCCTCCTCCTCCCAGTAGTGGTTCCAAATTCACTCCCTCTATCACAAAGTTGATCATTAATACTTCCTTGTAATTCAGTTGGGAATGGCCCTTCTCCCACTCTCGTAGTGTATGCCTTTGCGACACCAATAACTCTATCTATTAATGTTGGCCCAACTCCAGCACCAATACAAGCTCCTCCAGATATAGGATTTGATGAGGTCACAAAAGGATATGTTCCATGATCTAAGTCTAATAAGGTCCCTTGAGCTCCTTCAAATAGAATGTTTTTCTTATTTCTAGAAGCTACGTGAATGGTTCTTGTGCAGTCAACTACATGTTTCGATAATCTTTTTCCGTAGTCAATATATTCCTCAATTATGTCTTCTTGTTCAAGAGGTTTAATACCATAGATTTTTTCTAAAAGACCATTTTTTTCTTTTAATGGTATTTCAATTACATCCTTTAATCTATCAATATTAAGTAGGTCTCTGACTCTGATTCCATTCCTTTGAGACTTATCGGCATAAGTTGGGCCAATACCTCTTCCTGTTGTTCCAATTTTGTTTGAACCTCTTTCAGATTCCATTGCCTCATCTAGTATTCGATGGTAAGGCATAGTTACATGTGATGTTGATGAGATTTTTAAACCTGAAATATCAATCCCATTTTCAATTAGCATATCTATTTCTTTGAGCAAAATTTTGGGATCTACGACTGTTCCCGATCCAATTAAACAGGTAGTGTTTTTATAAAGTATTCCAGAAGGAATAAGATGCAATTTTAAGACCTTATTATCGACAACGATAGTATGACCAGCATTTACACCACCTTGGTAGCGAACTACAACATCAGCCGAACGACTAAGTAAATCGGTTATTTTACCTTTTCCTTCGTCACCCCATTGGGCTCCGATTACAACAACATTAGCCAATTTTAGAAGAGCATTATTTTTGGTCGAATATTTAATATATTCAAAAAACTTGGTTAACTATAAAAAAGTAAATGATTTGTATCAACTTTCTCTAAGAACCATTTTTTCGGCAAGAGAAAATTCTTTAGTTAAACGCTCCTTAAGTTTATCCGGTAAGGGTCTACTTGCAAAGGTTTTGTAATGACCAGCCATAGCATTTAATGCGGTCTGCATTGTCGTAAATGACTGAGTTTTGTTTACCATTCCTCGATTTCTATATCTTGAAATATAGTCAGTTATTAATATAAGAGCTTCATCTTTTACTTCATCTTTATTGGGAGAATCTTTAGGAGTGTCAACTGCTATTTGTAATGTTTTAACTACTGAGAGTGTATCTTCTGTGTAATTTCCAGTCATTGAAGTTGTCGCAGCATATGAAGGTGCATTAAATAATGTAAAAACAACAATTAATGAAAGAGCAAAAGATATAGCTTTAGTTAGATTCTTAAAAAAGAATTCAGATGTCTTTTTAAGTAGCATAGCGTTAGCCCCAAAAAAAATTAGCTTTAAGAGTTTTTATTGTACATTACTTTTGATTCGGAAATAAATGTTTCTAATAATTTATTGGTTGTAATTTTAATTTTAGTTTTTGTTACTCGGGACGAAAATTCTACTTCTTTATTAATTGAATCTCGACCAATAATTATTTGAAAAGGTATCCCAATTAAGTCGGCATCTTTAAATTTTACTCCAGCTCTATCATCCCTATCATCCAGCAGTACATCTATTTTGTTATTCTTTAACTCTTCATAAATTTCCTCAGTAAGTTCTTTCTGAATGGTATCTTTCAAATTTGTTGGAATAATTATAATTTGAAAAGGAGCAATCTGAATTGGCCAACAAATACCATTCTCATCATGATTTTGTTCAATAGCAGCCTGTGCAATTCTAGTTACTCCAATTCCATAACAACCCATCCACAGGTTTTGTAACTTTCCATCTTTATCAGAAAAATTTGCATTTAATTTTTCACTATATTTTTGACCTAATTGGAAAATATGCCCAATCTCAATTCCTTTTGCCTCTTTTAGTTTTTCATCGCTATTGATATTAATTTTGTCTCCTTTCTTAGCATTTCGTATATCTGCAATTAGGTAATCTTTTTCATTAAATGAAAAATCACGAAATAATTTATGAGTATTGACTTGATTACCCCCACTTATGAAAGTTGAAAGATTACTAGCAGATTGATCTGCGATTTTGAACCACGTTTTATTCCAATTAGAATCAATTTTGATGGTTTTATTATCTATGTCGGGTCCAATAAAACCTAATGGAAAATTAACCAGATTTTTTTTAATAATTGTATTATCTTCAACCATCTTTATCTGGATTAGATTTGAAGCATATTTTTTGTTAAGTAAGTTAAAGAGTTTGACTTCATTTATATGCTGATCACCTCTAATACATGCAATAATTGGCACTTCAGTTTTGTCTTCAAATTTTCCAATAAATATAACGACTTTAACAATTTGGCTTGGATCTAAATTATTTTTTTTACATATATCCTCGATTGTTTTTTGGTTAGGGGTATCTAACAATTCTGAAGAGTAATTGTTTAATGGAATCGCTTGAGAAGGTATAGAACAAGCTTTTTCTATATTTGCAGCATAAGAGCCACTTTCAGTAAATAAAATAGTATCTTCTCCGGCATTTGCCGTAACCATAAATTCTTTAGAGGATGCTCCTCCAATTGCCCCACTATCTGCTTCAACACCTACTGTCTGAAGTCCGCAATTTTGAAAGATATTTGCATAAGCTTGCCCGATTTTTTCATAAAACGATGCCAAATCCTTTTTTGAAGAATGGAAAGAATATCCATCTTTCATAATAAATTCCCTACTCCTCATTAATCCAAACCTTGGTCTTATTTCATCCCTAAATTTTGTTTGAATTTGATAAAAACATTGAGGTAATTGTTTGTATGAATTGATAATTTCCGAAGCGATGGTTGTGATAACTTCTTCATGAGTTGGACCTAAACCGAATTCTTTTCCTTGTCTATCTTTGAGATTAAACATTATTCCTTCTCCCGCTGTATAACCCTCCCACCTTTCACTTCTTTTCCATAAATCTGCAGGATGAAGCTGAGGTAAAAGAAGTTTAGTACAACCAATAGAATTAAGTTCTTGATCAATTATTACGGATATCTTTTCAATAACTCTAAACATTAATGGCATGTAAGCATAAATCCCACTGTTAACTCTGCGAATGTAACCACCTTTTAAAAGTAATTGATGTGAAATAATTTCTGCTTCAGAAGGTGTGTCACGAAGTGTCCCCAGAGGAAATGAGGTGGTGACGCGCATACAAAAAAAATTTGATAGATATTTAATATTATCAATTAAGAAGTAAAAATAAATTAAACTGTCTTGAGTCCCTCAACGCAGCTAGTCTAGAAATATTCTTTCTGCTAGCTTCTGCAGTAACAAAGTTTTAACTTTTAGTTAAATTCATTTTTTCAAAAGCATTTTCTTAAAGTTATGGAAAATATAGATTCTAATATTTCTAGCTCAGATGAATTAGTGGGTATTGATGAAGTTCAAAAATTCCTTAACAGATCAAGAGCTTCTGTTTATAGATACACAAATACTGATTTAAGAAATCTAAATCCTAGTTTTAATCCAAGAAAACTAAATCCTGAATATAGAACTGATCAAAAAGATCCATTACGATTTCATCCTAACGAAATAGCAAGATTTGCAAAAGATATCTTAAGAATTAAAGAAGTTACTGTAGAAGTCTTTAATTCTCCATCTTCTGCTGCTCAAAATATCCTTATACAAATTCTCGAAGAATTAAAAACTATCAGATCTCTATTAGAAAAAAAATAATCCAAAAAAAATGTTTTGATTTATGGACATATAGATTGTAAAATAATAGTAATTAGTTATCTAATTAACTTTTAACAAGTAAGAGCTCTTGAGAAACACAACATCAAAGCACTTTGTAAAAAGTAAATTAAGTGATGTTTATTCTCTTAATGATGTTTCAAGTGATTTCGAAAGAGATGATGATGACCCTTTAAGCATAAGTGGTTTATCAATCACATTATTAGGTATTATTTTTGCTTTTCTCACAATTTTAGTACCTTCAATAAGTGTTTTACTTGGAAGACCTTTGTCTCCAGTAAATGAGGCAATTTTAAATCATACAATTAAAAAAGATGGATCTTAGTTTGTTACCTCCATCTCCAATGAAGGGCATAGTTAATTTAGTGGTTGAAATACCTGCAGGTAGCAGGAATAAATATGAATATTGTTCTGAAGCAGGAATAATGGCACTAGATAGAGTACTTCATTCTTCAGTAAGGTACCCTTTTGATTATGGGTTTATACCTAATACTCTTGCTGATGATGGTGCTCCTCTAGATGCGATGGTGATAATGGATGAGCCAACATTCGCTGGTTGTTTAATAAAAGCAAGACCTATTGGTGTTTTAGATATGCATGACTGTGGCGAATACGATGGAAAACTTTTATGTGTACCTGTCGCTAATCCTAGGCAGGTTAATATAATAAGTATTAATCAAATTGCCCCGAATCAGTTAGAAGATGTTGCAGAATTTTTTAGAACAAGTAAAGGTCTTGATGGTAGGACAGTTAAAATTGATGGTTGGAGAGATTATGATGTAGTTGAAGATATTTTAAAAAAATGCACACCTTCAAAAAAGAAAATGTTTAAAGTGCTTAAGAAATCAAAAATAGTAAAATAATTTGAAAAATATAATTATTTATAGTTATCCAAAATGTTCAACTTGTAGGAAAGCATTGAAGTGGCTTGATCAAAAAGGGTTTGAATATCAATTAATAGATATAATTAAAGAAACTCCATCAGCTAAATATTTAAATCTTGCTTTAAAAGAGTATTCCACAGAGAAAAGGAAGATTTTTAATACAAGGGGTAAGAGTTTTAAGTCAATTGATTTTGATATTCAAGATTCATCAAAAGAAGAAATTATTCGACTTCTCTCAAGTGATGGCAAATTAATAAAAAGACCCTTTTTAGTCTATAAAGAAAAAAATATAATACTTGGATTTAATGAAACTGAATATAACAATACCTTTTATTCGATCTAATTTTATAATCTTAAGGAGACTTTATGAATCCCACAATAAAGAAATTTTTTTTGAATGATTGGGTTCAATTAATCTTTCTTGCTTTTTTAATTTCTTCTTGTAAATCTTTTGTGGCGGAACCTCGCTATATCCCATCTGGATCAATGCTCCCTGGTTTGAAGATAAAAGATAGATTAATTATTGAAAAAATTTCATTAAAAAAAAGGGATCCAAAAAGAGGAGAAATTGTTGTTTTCAACTCTCCATATTCTTTTGATAAAGGATACATAGCTCTAAGAAATAATATCCCATTACCAACTAAGAGGTATTGCTTTTTTATGGGTTTACCTCCAATGTCATTTATTCCTGGATTAAGAGATGGCGCTTGCGATGCTTATATCAAAAGAGTAGTTGCACTTCCTGGAGATATGGTGAGCGTCAATAAAAAAGGAGAAGTATTTATAAATAATAAAAAAATAAATGAACCTTATATTTCAACAAAATGCGGGTTCTTTGATCCTTGTGCTGAGATTAAAAGTCAAAGAGTTCCTGATAAACATTTTTTAGTCTTGGGGGATAATAGGCCTAACAGTGCAGATGGCAGGTCTTGGCCTGGAAATTTTCTACCTAAAGAAGAGATTATTGGGAGGGCTTATTTTAGATTCTGGCCTTTTGGAAGAATTGGGTTCTTTTAGAAACTATTTCCTAATTCTTTTATCTTCATTAAAAATTTAAAAAAACTTGAATTATTTTATATTTTGACCCCATCAAAATATCTATAGATTCATAAAAAGGTTTTAATTTTATAGTGCCCCGGAAGCTGTTGAATCTAATATTCCTCCAAGATGAGTGGTAATGTTTAGAGCACTTATTACGTTTTCTTTATTAGGGTCATTAAATATGTCAATAACAGTTATACCCCCATTACCTTGTTTTATCATCCAGATGTTTGAACAATCAATGCCTAACATATTACAAACTAGAGTTTTATTTACTGCATCGTGAGCAACTAGAAGGGTTAAATCATTATCTTTTTGAGATAAACAAATCTTTTGAAAAGCTTTTACTGATCTATTAGAGACGTCCATAATTGACTCGCCTTCGGGCATTATCACCTCTTCAGGTTTATCATGCCAATTCTTTAGTAAGTTTGGCCAATCTTGATTAATTTCTTCTTCTAATTTCCCTTCCCATAATCCATGGCTTATTTCTGCAAGTGAATCTATCTTTATTATTTTTAACTCTTTATTTTTTTGAAGAATAATTTGTGCTGTTTCATAAGGTCTATTCATTGAACTTGAAAAAGCTTTATTGAAATTAATGTCCTTTAAATATTCGCAAGCCTTCCTAGCTTGATCTTTACCATTGTTATTTAAAGGAATATCAATTTGACCTTGGAACCTTCCCTCTTTGTTCCAGTTTGTTTCACCATGTCTTATTAGAAATATTCTCGAATCTCCAATTTTAATAGGAATATTTTGATTTAAATGAGAAGTTTGATTTAAACATTCAATTTGTGTTTTGTAAGAATTATTATTGTCCTTAGAAATATTGAGAATCGAGAACGAGGCATTTTCTAATCTTATTTTTCTAAAACCTTTCTTAGGTTTACCAATTAATGCGAGTATTAAACACCTCAGAATGGCATTATGTCCTACGATTAAAATGTTTACATCACTTTTTCCAATATAATTTTTTAAAATATCTTTTAAAAAATTATTTGCTTGCTCATACAACTCTTGAATTGGTTGATAATTTTTTTTATCAATTCTTTCTAAAGTTAAGTTCTCTGGATCATTTTTCCAGACAGTATAATTTTCAGGATATTTGTTTTTAACTTCATTAATAGTAAGGCCAGACCATGAACTAAGATCTACTTCCAATAAATTTTCGTCATATATAACATTATGTTCTTTATTAAAGCTTTTTTTAATTGTATTCGCAGTCTCTGATGCTCTTACCAGCGGAGATGAATAGATTCTATCGAACTCTATTTTTGATAATGCATTGCCTGCTTTACAAGCTTGTTCGTAACCTATATCTGTCAAAACCGAATCATCTATTCTTCCTTGAATTAATCCTTTTGCATTGAAGCTGCTTAGCCCATGCCTAACTAAAACTAATCTTATGCCCATTATATATATTTGAAAATGATGGTATTTTAATCATCTCATGGCGTGATAAAAATAGATATATGATAATTAGTAATTTCAATGATAGTTTTTTTTAGTTTTATAAGTTTTACTCAATAAATTATGATTAAAAATATTTCAAGGAAAAAACTTTTTTTAGCTTTTATTTCTTTACTTTTTACTTTTTTTGTATGGCAACAAGGTTTAAAAGATAGTTTGAACAGACCTTCTGTATCTTTTGATATCAGTCAAAAAGAAAAGGAAATTGCAGAATTAGCCCTCCAATCATTGCCTGCAAATTTTAAAAAATACGTTAGTACAAATGATCCGGTTGAAGAAATTAATGATTCTCTTTCTAGTGTATCTTTTGATGAATTAACAGAAAGAAATAAATTAATTTGGATGATTTCTTCAGATCTGCCTGATTTTGGAATCGATAACAATTTTTCTTATGAATTTAAGAATAAAAACTATAAATTATTATTTGATGACTTAGAAAGGAAATCTAATGATGATTCATATAAACCTAATTATGATCTATTTGAATTATTTAAAGGCGATAGATTTTTATATCACTTATTAGGCAAAAATTTTGACTTTGATGCAAGCTCATTGATAACAAAATCACTTTCTCAAAGAATGCTTGTGAAAATATTAGCTATTAGGTTAATACCATTATTTACTTTGTTGATTGGCTCAATTCTCATTTTAAAAGCATTGTGGACTTTTATTTCTTCTAGGAAAATTGCTTGGAAAGAGTTTAAACCCTTAGATTTGCATTTGATAGATATGGTTTTATTAATAGCAGGAGGATTTGTTGTTTTAGGAGAAGTTGTTTCTCCTTTATTTTCAATTGGTTTGGTTGAATTTTTTTCTAAAGATCTCTCAATTGAGTTGTCACAAGCATTGAAAATATTTTTTGGATATCTATTTATGGCTATCCCACCATTATTAATTGTTTACTATCAAATTAAATCTTTGAATGGTGAATTCCTTTTTAAAAATGATTATTTTCAGTTCAAGGGCTTGCCAATTAAAGATGCCATAATGATTGGTTTTAAAGGCTGGTTAATGATCATACCTTTTGTTTTATTAGTCTCATTGATTATGAATAGTTTAATTGATAATCAAAATGGAAGTAATCCATTACTAGAAATTGTTCTTAACAATAATAATTACTTATCATTCATACTTTTATTCTTAACGACTACATTCTTAGCACCTTTGTTTGAAGAGATTATCTTTCGAGGAATTTTACTGCCAATTTTATCAAGAGACTTTGGAATAATTTTAGGCATTTCAATTTCAGCATTTATTTTTGCTTTGGCACATTTAAGTATTAGTGAAATGCCTCCATTATTAGTTTTAGGAATAGGATTAGGTATTACGAGAATCGTTTCGGGAAGCTTGCTCTCTTCAGTGATTATGCATTCTTTATGGAATGGCTTGACTTTTTTGAATTTGTTCTTATTAAGAACATAAAGAATTTAAGTTTTTTACTTGCACATCAAACTAAAAGGTGTTTATTTGATTAATAATACTTTTTATAATTTTCATATAAATAACAAATGAAAACTTTTGGGAATGAATATTCTTTAAAAAAAAAAGTTCATACAAAAGTAAATTAAGTTCAAAAAAAATATCATCATTAAAATTAATTCATAATATAATCGATACAATAAATATCTCTTTATTAGTATCAATCTTAGTCTTATTTTTTCTATCTTTTAATAGTCAAAGGAAATGGTCGACCACTTATAAAATTTTATCTAAAATTAAAGCAAATAATAATAATCTGATCGAATATATTTCCAAAGCAGAGGAATTCTATATTAGTGAACTTGATTCTCTTAATAATACTAAAAAAACAACCCCTAAAGATTTAATTTATATAGATAGAATTGAAGAAAAGAAAAAAAATTATTTTAAAAAAGAAATAAAAAACATCATTGATGGCTTAAAAGATAGTAGATATCAAATTGGATATTAATGAAAAAACGTAAGAAAATTGTTCATCTTTTACCTCTTGAAGATAAGAGATTTAAATTAACATATTTTTTCTGTTTGTTAATAATATTTACTTTGTTTGGCCGGATAGTTAATTTGCAAGTTTTCAGTGCTGCTGATTTGAAAAAAAAAGCCAGGTCAATACAATCTTCTAGAACTATTTCTTTAAAAACAAGAAGATCAATAGTTGATAGGAATAATCGGTTAATTGCGTATGATAAATTACTATATAAATTATGGGCTCATCCCAAATATTTTAATTTTCCAGGCGATTCAATTAATACAGTTAGAGGAGTTGAAGAAGTCGTTAAGAAATTATCACCTATTCTGGGTATCAAGGATGAACTCCTCTTGGCAAAATTTAATAATAATAATTTGGGTATCGAGCTTGCAAATCAAATTACAGAAGACAAAGCAAATAAGATCAGAAAGCTACAAATAAGTGGCCTGGATTTATTTAAATATTCTCAAAGATATTATCCTCAAGGCAAACTTTATTCTAATGTTGTTGGTTTTGTTAATGATGAGAACAAAGGTTCAGCAGGCTTAGAAATGCATTTGGATCATCAAATTCAAGTATTAAATAAAAGCACTGTTTTAAAAAGAGGTGGAGATGGAACACCTCTCCCCGATAATTCTGGACCAAGAGATTTTATTTCTGATTACAAGAGTTTAGGTTTAACGATAGATTCAAAATTACAGAAAGCTTCATTTGAAGCTTTATCAAAGCAGGTAATGAAGTGGAAAGCAAAGAAGGGCCTTGCAATAGTTATGGATGTAACAAATGGCGAGATTCTATCTTTAGCATCGGTCCCTTCATATGATCCAAATAAATTCTGGCAGTACAATCCTGAAGTGTTCAAGGGTTGGTATTCGCAAGATTTATTTGAACCTGGTTCGACTTTTAAACCTATAAATTTGGCTTTGGCATTAGAAGAAAAAATAATTCAAGAAAAAGGCTTTGTAGAGGATCCTGGAAAGATCAATGTTGGAGGATGGCCACTTTCGAATTGGAATAAAAAAGGGAATGGATACATTGATTATCCAGAAGTCTTACAAGTTTCAAGTAATGTTGCGATGGTGAGGATAATGCAAAAAATGCAGCCTTCAACTTATTGGGATTGGTTGAATAAATTAGGAATTAATACAAATTTAACTACTGATTTATTTGAATCTACAGCGGGACATCTTAAAAGAAAAGATGTATTTGTTAATCATTCTATTGAGCCAGCAGTCGCATCTTTTGGTAAAGGGTTTTCAATCTCTCCACTGAAGTTAGCCCAACTTCATGCTGCTTTAGCAAACGGTG
>QCPB01000002.1 GCA_003209795.1 Prochlorococcus sp. AG-436-C05 | reverse complement strand
TTTTACGCTTACAAATAATTATTCTAAGCCTTGTAAACATACCAGAATAAGAATATTTAATAATAAGAATAAAGAACTTAGATACATTGACTTAAGAAGTTTTGGCCAAATGTGGTGGGTTCAAGAGGGATTATCTCCAAATAATGTAATCAAAGGATTAGGTTCTTTAGGCCCCGAACCTTTCTCTGAAAAATTTGATTTAAATTATCTAAACACAATTATTTCCAAAAGAAAAAAATCTATTAAATCTATCTTATTAGATCAAAAAATTATCGCTGGGATAGGCAATATATATGCTGATGAGAGTTTATTTGCAGCTGGGATTTCACCTTTCAGAGAAGCTAATACAATAAAAAAGAATGAATTAATAAAGCTTAAAGCATCAATTATTGATGTATTAAAAAAAAGTATTGGTTCAGGGGGAACTACATTTAGTGACTTTAGAGACTTAGAGGGGGAAAATGGAAGTTTTGGTTTGCAAACTAATGTATATAGGAGAACTGGCAAAGAATGTCGTAAATGTAAAAATTTAATTGAAAGAAAAAAAATTGCTGGAAGAAGTACACATTGGTGTAGGACATGCCAGAAATAAAAAAGGGCTAACTTTACAAAGTAAGCCCTTTAAAATATTTTTACCTGGCATTGAGCTATTTTCTCAAGGGGCTACCCCCTAAATATTTTCGCCGCTGATGCGTTTCACAACCGAGTTCGAGATGGATCGGAGTGGTTCCACATCGCCATGAACACCAGGATAGTATGAACCTTGAGAACTGCATAGAAAATTATATATCAAAAACAATAAATTAAGTTTATTTGGTCAAGCCCTCGGTCTATTAGTACTCCTCCGCTGCACTTGTTACCAAGCTTCCACGTAGAGCCTATCAACGGGTGTTCTTCCCGTGACCTTACTGGCTTAAGCCATGGCAATACTCATCTTGAGGTGGGCTTCCCACTTAGATGCTTTCAGCGGTTATCCACTCCGCACATGGCTACCCAGCGTTTACCGTTGGCACGATAACTGGCACACCAGAGGTGCGTTCCTCCCGGTCCTCTCGTACTAGGGAGAAATCCTCTCAATATTCCTGCGCATACACCGGATATGGACCGAACTGTCTCACGACGTTCTGAACCCAGCTCGCGTACCGCTTTAATGGGCGAACAGCCCAACCCTTGGGACCGACTTCAGCCCCAGGTTGCGATGAGCCGACATCGAGGTGCCAAACCTCCCCGTCGATGTGAACTCTTGGGGGAGATCAGCCTGTTATCCCTAGAGTAACTTTTATCCGTTGAGCGACGGCCCTTCCACGCAGAACCGTCGGATCACTAAAACCGACTTTCGTCCCTGTTCGACTTGTAGGTCTCACAGTCAAGCTCCCTTCTGCTTTTGCACTCAACGACTGATTTCCAACCAGCCTGAGGGAACCTTTGTGCGCCTCCGTTACCTTTTAGGAGGCGACCGCCCCAGTCAAACTGCCCATCAGATACTGTCCGCTTCCCGGATAACGGGTAAGCGTTAGAACCCTAGCTCTAAAAGAGTGGTATCTCACCGATGACTCAATAGTACCCACAAGCACTATTTCAACGTCTCCCACCTATTCTGCGCATTCAGAGCCCGAGCACAATATCAAACTACAGTAAAGCTTCATAGGGTCTTTCTGTCCGGGTGTATGTAGTCCGCATCTTCACAGACAATTCTATTTCGCCGAGCCTCTCTCCGAGACAGCGCGCAAATCGTTACACCTTTCGTGCGGGTCGGAACTTACCCGACAAGGAATTTCGCTACCTTAGGACCGTTATAGTTACGGCCGCCGTTCACCGGGGCTTCAGTCGCCAGCTTCACTAAAAGCTAACCAGCTTCCTTAACCTTCCGGCACTGGGCAGGTGTCAGCCCCCATACATCGTCTTGCGACTTAGCGGAGACCTGTGTTTTTGGTAAACAGTCGCTTGCGCCTCTTCACTGCGACCAGCTCTCGCTGGCACCCCTTCTCCCGAAGTTACGGGGCCATTTTGCCGAGTTCCTTAGAGAGAGTTATCTCGCGCCCCTCGGTATTCTCTACCACCCCACCTGTGTCGGTTTCGGGTACTGGCATTTGTGCCTTAACGGGTATAGGGCTTTTCTTGGAAGCATGACATCACCAACTTCGCTGCCGTAGCAGCTCGTACTCACGCCTTAGCTCAAGATGTTTTCTCCATCTCTCAAAGCCTCGAACGCTTGAACCAGTAACCAACATCTGGCCTGGCTAGCCTTCTCCGTCCCCCTTCCCAAAACACATCTGGTACAGGAATATTGACCTGTTATCCATCGACTACGCCTTTCGGCCTCGCCTTAGGTCCAGACTAACCCTCCGCGGACGAGCCTGCCGGAGGAACCCTTAGGGTTTCGGGGCATGGGATTCTCACCCATGTTTTCGCTACTCAAGCCGACATTCTCACTTCTATGCTGTCCACGTCCGCTTACGCTAACGCTTCACCCTACATAGAACGCTCCCCTACCATAAATAAATTTATCCGCAGCTTCGGTATAACGCTTAGCCCCGTTCATTTTCGGCGCAGGATCGCTCGACCAGTGAGCTATTACGCACTCCTTTGAGGATGGCTGCTTCTAGGCAAACCTCCTGGTTGTCTGGGCAATCCCACCTCCTTTATCACTTAGCGTTAATTTTGGGACCTTAGCTGGCGGTCTGGGCTGTTTCCCTCTTGACTATGGAGCTTATCCCCCACAGTCTGACTGCCTAGTTACACACAGGGTATTCAGAGTTCATATCGATTTGGTACCGCTTTCGCAGCCCGCACCGAAATGGTTGCTTTACCCCCCTGCTGGAGCACTAGACGCTACGCCTCAACGTATTTCGGGGAGAACCAGCTAGCTCCTGGTTCGATTGGCATTTCACCCCTAACCACAGCTCATCCGCTGAATTTTCAACTTCAGTCGGTTCGGACCTCCACTTGGTATCACCCAAGCTTCATCCTGGCCATGGTTAGATCACCAGGGTTCGGGTCTATAAACACTGACAAACGCCCTATTAAGACTCGCTTTCGCTGTGGCTCCACCATTTCCGGTTTAACCCGCCAGTGCCTATAAGTCGCCGGCTCATTCTTCAACAGGCACACGGTCACCCGATTAGTCGGGCTCCCATTGCTTGTAAGCTCACGGTTTCATGTTCTATTTCACTCCCCTCCCGGGGTTCTTTTCACCTTTCCCTCGCGGTACTGTTTCACTATCGGTCACACAGTAGTACTTAGCCTTACGAGGTGGTCCTCGCAGATTCACACGGAATTCCACGTGCTCCGTGCTACTCGGGATACAGCTAGGTCAACTCATCTTTCAATTACGGGGCTTTCACCCTCTGTGGCACGCCATTCAAACGTTTCTTCTAGACTTGTTGATCCATATTGCTGTCCCACAACCCCGATAGTCAAGACTATCGGTTTGGGCTATTCCCCGTTCGCTCGCCGCTACTGAGGGAGTCGTTATTTACTTTCTCTTCCTCCAGCTACTAAGATGTTTCAGTTCGCTGGGTTAGCTCGCACCAACCTATATATTCAGTTGGTCGTACAAGGGGTTGCCCCATTCGGAAATTCCCGGATCAAAGTGTGCTTCCAACTCCCCGAGACTTATCGCAGGTAACCACGTCCTTCATCGCCTCTGTGTGCCTAGGTATCCTCCGTGAGCCCTTTGTAGCTTGACCAATAACTTCAAAAATTTGAAGCATCAGCTCAATAGAATTGTTATTAATGCATTAGCACAAATAATAAATCTGCATCATTAAAGATGCTTATTGTCTTTTAAAATAATCTATGCAGTTGTCAAGGTTCTCTGAAAACAATGAATAAAATTCAATGAGTCCAGCATCTTAATGTATTTATTAGGAAGCTAGATTCGTTCAGAACTAAATCACCTACTATTAACAATTCCCTTCTTTAAATTTATGTAAGAGGTGGTAATCAGTGGAGGTAAGCGGACTCGAACCGCTGACATCCTGCTTGCAAAGCAGGCGCTCTACCAACTGAGCTATACCCCCAACATAGAGATATGGGCCATCCTGGACTTGAACCAGGGACCTCACCCTTATCAGGGGTGCGCTCTAACCACCTGAGCTAATGGCCCAGGGAAAGTAATGGGTGTGACCTAGAAAAAACTTAGGAAATGAAATTCTTAAAATAATTAAGAACATGAGATACCGATCGACCTAAGGTGACAAAATTAATATTTAACATTTTGTTGTCTCCCTGTTAGGAGGTGATCCAGCCGCACCTTCCGGTACGGCTACCTTGTTACGACTTCACCCCAGTCATTAGCCCCACCTTCGGCGTCCTCCTCCACAAGGGTTGGAGTAACGACTTCGGGCATGGCCAACTTCCATGGTGTGACGGGCGGTGTGTACAAGGCCCGGGAACGTATTCACCGCAGTATGCTGACCTGCGATTACTAGCGATTCCTACTTCACGTAGGCGAGTTGCAGCCTACGATCTGAACTGAGCCACGGTTTATGGGATTTGCTAGCTCTCGCGAGTTTGCTGCCCTTTGTCCGTAGCATTGTAGTACGTGTGTAGCCCAGGGTGTAAGGGGCATGATGACTTGACGTCATCCACACCTTCCTCCGGTTTATCACCGGCGGTCTTTCTAGAGTGCCCAACTAAATGCTGGCAACTAAAAACGTGGGTTGCGCTCGTTGCGGGACTTAACCCAACATCTCACGACACGAGCTGACGACAGCCATGCACCACCTGTCACTGAATTCCCGAAGGCACCCTCAAATTTCTAAGAGGTTCTCAGGATGTCAAACCCTGGTAAGGTTCTTCGCGTTGCATCGAATTAAACCACATACTCCACCGCTTGTGCGGGCCCCCGTCAATTCCTTTGAGTTTCACACTTGCGTGCGTACTCCCCAGGCGGAACACTTAACGCGTTAGCTACGACACCGAAGGGGTCGATTCCCCCGACACCTAGTGTTCATCGTTTACGGCCAGGACTACAGGGGTATCTAATCCCTTTCGCTCCCCTGGCTTTCGTCCATGAGCGTCAGTAATGGCCCAGCAGAGCGCCTTCGCCACTGGTGTTCTTCCCGATATCTACGCATTTCACCGCTACACCGGGAATTCCCTCTGCCCCTACCATACTCAAGCCTATCAGTTTCCACTGCCATAATGGAGTTAAGCTCCACGCTTTAACAGCAGACTTGAAAGGCCGCCTGCGGACGCTTTACGCCCAATAATTCCGGATAACGCTTGCCACTCCCGTATTACCGCGGCTGCTGGCACGGAATTAGCCGTGGCTTATTCCTCAAGTACCGTCATATCTTCTTCCTTGAGAAAAGAGGTTTACAGCCCAGAGGCCTTCGTCCCTCACGCGGCGTTGCTCCGTCAGGCTTTCGCCCATTGCGGAAAATTCCCCACTGCTGCCTCCCGTAGGAGTCTGGGCCGTGTCTCAGTCCCAGTGTGGCTGATCATCCTCTCAGACCAGCTACTGATCGAAGCCTTGGTGAGCCATTACCTCACCAACAAGCTAATCAGACGCGAGCTCATCCTCAGGCGAAATTCATTTCACCTATCGGCATATGGGGTATTAGCGGTCGTTTCCAACCGTTATCCCCCTCCTGAGGGCAGATTCTCACGCGTTACTCACCCGTCCGCCACTAACCCGAAGGTTCGTTCGACTTGCATGTGTTAAGCACGCCGCCAGCGTTCATCCTGAGCCAGGATCAAACTCTCCGTTGTGTTCAAATCCTTTTGTAGACAAAATCTACTCAATATGAATTGCGTTCTCCAAATAAAAATAAGATTGACTTAAGTTATTTAGGTTCAGCCTCCTTAGATAATTAAGGATTACTTTGAGTGCACTTTAAAAATATTTCAAAGTGACTTTCCAAGATCTCAGATCCGTTGGTTTTCAAAAAACTAAAAAGTTAGCAATTGAAAACAATTTATATATTCTTGACGGGACCTCACACCTTTATTGCAAATACATCTCAAAATTATCAAACCTAAATCTGATAAAGTCTTGACGCAATAAAAGCATCAGTTCCTAAGTTTTAAATTTTCTAGGTTCAGAGTTAAACCACAAGTGAATAACCCATTTCGAAGGGAAACCCCTTCTACTGGCTGAAAATACTGATCGAAATCAAATCTCCAAAATATTCATTCATTTACCAAAAATTTTATTTAAGATAATTGCTTGAATAATGCAAAAAAAATATTTTTGCCCAGAAGAAAATACTAAACCATTTGACCGTAATTATGCAACCATTAATACAAAAATTTTTTATTAATTTTTTTTGTTCAATATTCACTTAACGAACTAATCTGTAAATAGAAGGATTCTAAATAGAATGGCAGAAAGGTTTAGTCAAAAAAATTTAAGGGTTCGCCCAAGTTCAGAGGAAGAAAAAATTGTAACAAATGCAAAAGAACACTTTGAAAAGACTTTAGTTGAGATTTCAGGAGAGTTAGTAGGCAGCGTAGCCGCCCTAGAACACCCGACAAAAAATAAGAAGTTAAATTATGGAGAAATCTTTTTAAGAGACAATGTTCCAGTAATGATTTATCTCATTACGCAAAAGAGGTACGAAATTGTTAAAAAGTTTCTCAGTGTTTGTCTTGAACTACAAAGCACTAATTATCAAACGCGTGGTGTATTCCCAACTAGTTTTGTTGAAGAAAAAGGGAAATTAATTGGTGACTATGGGCAAAGATCAATTGGAAGGATTACTTCTGCTGATGCAAGTCTATGGTGGCCAATCTTATGCTGGTTTTATGTTAATAAGAGTGGTGATTATGCTTTTGGGAAAAGTCAAAGTGTTCAAAGAGGAATTCAACTTTTACTAGATCTAGTTTTGCATCCAACATTTGAAGGAACACCTGTCCTTTTTGTTCCTGATTGTGCATTTATGATTGATCGACCCATGGATGTATGGGGAGCACCATTAGAAGTGGAGGTTTTACTTCATGGATGCTTAAAAAGCTGTATCAATCTAATGGAATTAAGTCGAGCAGATCATGTCAGCAGACTATTAGATCAAAGACTTATTCTTACTAATCAATGGGTAAAAGATTTAGGAGACTTTCTTTTAAAGCATTATTGGGTTACAAGCCAAACAATGCAAATTTTAAGAAGAAGGCCAACTGAGCAATATGGAGATGATCAACACTTCAATGAATTCAATGTTCAACCACAAGTAGTTCCCTCTTGGCTTCAAGATTGGTTGGAGAATAGAGGAGGTTATTTAATAGGAAATATTAGAACTGGTAGACCTGATTTTAGATTCTATAGTTTAGGAAACTCTTTAGCATGCATGTTTGGAGTGCTTCCTGCTGCAGAACAAAGAGCCTTATTTAGATTAGTTTTACATAACAGACAGCATTTGATGGCACAAATGCCAATGAGGATATGTCACCCTCATATGGATGTAGAAGAATGGCAAAACAAAACAGGCTCAGATCCTAAGAATTGGCCATGGAGTTATCATAATGGTGGTCATTGGCCTAGCTTACTTTGGTTTTTTGGAGCAGCTGTCCTTTTGCATCAAAATAGATTTCCCACTGATGATGTAATTCTAATGGAAGAGATGAGATCTTTAGTAGAGGAATCTTATTGGTGTCAATTAAATCAATTACCCAAGCAAGAATGGGCAGAATATTTTGATGGGCCTACAGGTACCTGGGTAGGTCAACAATCAAGAACATATCAAACATGGACAATTGTTGGGTTTCTTTTAATGAATTACTTTCTAAGGGAAGGAAATAATGATTTAGATATGTTTAGCTTATAAATTTAGAATAAACCTAGTGTTAGTGATTTATCTATTGGTAAGCAAGCACCGATTCCCAAATATATTGTCAAAAAAGTTCCAAACAGAAAAAAAGCCATTGCTATAGGTCTTCTAAATGGATTAGAAAATTTATTCACATTTTCTATAAAAGGTAATATCATTAAACCAAGAGGAATTAATGTTTGAAGAGCAATACCAAGCAGCTTGTTAGGTACTACTCTAAGTATTTGAAAAACAGGATACAGATACCACTCAGGTAAAATTTCTAACGGAGTTGCGAATGGATTTGCTTTATCCCCTAACATCGCAGGATCCAACACTGCCAGACCTACAACACAAGCAATAGTACCTAAAATCACTACTGGGAAAATATATAATAAGTCATTTGGCCAAGCGGGTTCACCATAATAGTTATGACCCATACCCTTTGCTAATTTAGCTCTTAATTTTGGATCAGATAAATCTGGTTTTTTTAACGTAGACATATGAAACTTTTGAGTAATGATTAAATTATAGAGTTTTACAAGGGGCCTGAAATACCCTGTTTACGAATCATAAGAAAATGCATCAGCATAAATACAGCTAACGACCAAGGTAACACGAAAGTATGAAGACTATAAAATCTTGTAAGAGTAGACTGACCAACACTCTCTCCTCCTCTTAAAAGTTCAACCATAAAGTCACCTATTACAGGTATCGCTGCAGGGACCCCTGAAACAATCTTTACAGCCCAATACCCTACCTGATCCCATGGTAAGGAATAACCTGTAACACCAAAAGCAACTGTTATCACAGCCATGACAACACCTGTTACCCAAGTTAATTCTCGGGGCCTTTTGAAACCGCCAGTTAGATATACCCTAAATACATGAAGTATTAGCATAAGAACCATCATAGAAGCACTCCATCTATGTACGGATCGTATAAGCCATCCGAAACTGACATCTGTCATTAAATAACTTACTGAACTATAAGCTTGAGTAACTGTTGGCTTATAGTAAAAAGTCATTGCAAAACCTGTTGCAAATTGAATTAGGAAGCATACTAAAGTTATACCTCCCAAACAATAAAATATATTTACGTGAGGGGGTACGTACTTGGAAGTTACGTCGTCTGTTATGTCTTGGATTTCAAGTCTTTCTTGGAACCAATCATAAACTGATGAAGAATCAGCCATCCAAAAAAAAATTAGCTTTGATATAAAGAGCTTACTTAAAATTCTTATACTTGGCGTTAACACTTAACCCAATGGATTCATCTTTTAACAAACTTTTAACATTCAAAAAATGGATTATCGTACTGATGATCTTTGTTTTGTCATCCAATTTCTTATGTATTCAAAGAGTGTATGCGCTCAGTGATGCCAAGGAATTTGTGCTTAATGCCTGGACATTGGTTAATGAGGGCTTTTATGACCCAGGCAAGTTCGATGAGGTCCAATGGAAGAGAATTAGACAGCAAACATTACAGAAACAAATTGAAACAAGTGAAGATGCTTATTCTGCAATTGAAGACATGTTAAGACCTCTTGACGACCCCTATACTAGATTTTTGCGTCCAAAAGATTATGAACTTCTAAAAGCAAGTAATTTTGGTAGCGAAATTAATGGGGTTGGACTTCAATTAGGTGAAGATGAAAACAATAAAATAAAAGTTATTTCTACCCTTGCGGGATCTCCAGCAGAGGACGCTGGAATTCTTAGTGGCGACTTTGTTAATAAGGTTGATGGAATTTCTTCTGAAGAATTAGGTCTTGCCAATACCGCTTCAAAATTAAGAGGAGAAACCGGCACTAAAGTGCTTGTTGAAGTCACTTCTTCCTCAGGAGAAATCAAAGAGATTGATTTAGAACGAAGATCCGTTGATCTTAGACCTGTCAGGACAAAAAGATTGCGGGATGACTCACACACAATTGGTTATTTAAGAATTACTCAATTCAGCGAAAGTGTTCCAAAAAAAATTGAAGAGGCTTTGCAAGATTTAAAAGACAAAGAAGTAGAAGGAATAATACTCGATCTTAGAAATAATTCAGGAGGATTAGTAAGTTCTGGAATAGCAGTGGCAGACTCATTCCTCAGTGAAAAACCTATCGTTGAAACAAGAGATAGGAATGGCATTAAGGATGCAATCATTTCACAAAAAGAAACCTCTTTTGATGGCCCAATGGTAACTTTAGTGAATAACGCAACTGCAAGTGCGAGTGAAATTCTTGCAGGTTCGCTACAAGATAATGGCAGATCAATTTTAATGGGAGAACAAACCTATGGAAAAGGTTTAATTCAATCTCTCAAAAGTTTAGGAGAGGAAAGTGGTCTAGCTATAACAGTTGCTAGTTATTTAACTCCTAAAGGAAATAATATACAGGGGAAAGGTATAACACCTGAAAAGCTTTTAGATATTCCTGATGCTATCGAGTACGGTAATGCTGAAGATAAATGGGTAAGAAATGCAGAAATTTTTCTGGAGTCGCTTTTAGAAAAAAATGACATTTCAAACACTGATAATAATTTATTTCAAGAAAACTTGGAATCTTAAATGCAAAAAGAGTTTTATAAAAAGAACATTTCTCAAAGATTATGAGCATAAAAAGGATCTTTCATGATCCAATACACAAAGAAATAATATTTGATTCTGCGAAGCCAGAAGAATTAATGATTATGGAATTAATTGACACGATTGCTTTTCAAAGATTAAGAAGGATTAAACAATTAGGTGCGGCTTCACTATTATTCCATGGTGCAGAATCAAGCAGATTTACCCACTCAATAGGTGTATTCTGCATAGCAAGAAAAATTTATGAAAGCTTAGTTAAAAGTGAAAATAAATTTAGTACTAATAAATTTGTTCTTTATGGAGCCGCTTTATTACATGATTTAGGACATGGTCCTTTAAGTCACACAAGCGAAACAATATTCAATCATAACCATGAATACTGGTCTGAGAAGCTAATAAAAAATTACCCTCCAATAAACTCAATTCTTAAAAATTATGGTAGTGAATTACCTAATCAAATAGGGGAATTGTTTAAATCAAAAAGTCTATTTTCAAAACCATTGAAAACATTGATTAGTAGTGAAATAGATTGCGATCGACTTGATTATTTATTACGAGATAGTTACAACACAGGTACAAATTATGGATTAGTAGATTTAGGGAGAATCATTTCAGCTCTTACTATATCTCCAGATGGAAATATTGCTATCAAGCCAAAAGGAGTTATTGCAATAGAACATTTCTTAGTTCTAAGAAACATTATGTATAGAACGATTTATAACCACAAAATTAACGAAATTTCAACATGGATACTAGAAAAAATTATTTATACTATTAAAAAAAATTATGATGTAAAAGTATGGATAGATAAATCACTTCAAAAATTGATCTTTTCACCTGAGGAAATTGATATTGATGACTTCATAAGAAATGATGACATAACATTTTACTATCACCTAATTAGATGGAAAGATGAATCTTTTGAACCGCTTAATACTCTATGCAGAATGTTTATTGATAGAGATTTATTAAAAGCATCTAACATTAGTTTCTTAAGTAAAATCGAAAGATTAGAAATCCTCGCTTTTGCACGCAAGCTATGTCAAGCTAATAATTATGACTCAGAAATTTTTTGTGGAATTAAAGAAAAATCTTTTAAAGGGTTTAGATCTAACAACTCACTAAAGATATGGGACGGTATCTACCAAAGTGCATTAGAAAATAGTTCAGAATTGATAAAAGCTTTAATGAAACCTGAAGAAAGTTCATTCATTATCTATCCTAGTCTAATTAGTAATGAAATTAAAAGGCAAATTTCAACTATAAGAAATAAAGCATAACTAAATGAAATGAAAATAATTGTCCGAAATATCAATAGCGAATATATCAAAACAATCTCTTTAAAAGAACTAAACCCTTTAGATAAGAATTTTTTAAAATTGATTTCAGTAAAAGAACCACTTGAAACTATTATTTTTGCAATCAATGAAATAATTAATGCAAATCAATTAGCAAAATTTAAACTTAATATTAAAAAACTGAACATAAGTTCAATACATATTTATTCAAACAGCAGAGATACAATCTTAACTGGGAAATCTTTAAAAATAGATACAACATTTGAGAGTGAAAATGTACTAAAAAAATTATTTTTAAATTACTCCAAAAAGCCAACAGATATTTTACATAAAGGCACTATTAGATCAGGGGAAAGAATATCTTCAAATGGCAATCTTTTTATTTTTGGAGACGTTAACCCAGGGGCCATAGTTTCTGCGAAAAAAAACGTTTATGTCTGGGGTAAATTACTTGGAATTGCCAAGGCAGGTCAAGATGGCAACGCAAATAGCTATATCGCCGCTCTTTATCTGCACCCCTTACAATTAAGAATTTCTGAGCTTGTTGCAATAGGACCAAAAGATAAGCCCAAAAATTATTATCCCGAGATGGCGATAATAGAAAAAAAGACAATTGTAATTAAGCCTTATTTAATCGATACTGAAAATAAATCAATTATTTGAAATAAATTAAAGTAAATTTATAAATTTAAGAATTACTTAACTTTTAAAATATTTAACTTTTAGAAAGTAGTCTTATTATTTATTTAAAATATTATTCTAAATTTCGTGTGGGAAATAGTCGCACCATATTAATTTGCTCTGGTAAAGGAGGAGTTGGCAAAACTACCTTAACAGCCAATCTTGGTATAGCACTCGCAAGTAGTGGTGCATCTACAGCTGTTCTGGATGCTGATTTTGGTTTAAGAAATTTAGATCTTCTTTTGGGTTTAGAAAATCGAATTATTTATACAGCACAGGATGTTCTAGACAAGAATTGTCGTCTAGATCAAGCATTAGTCAGACATAAAAAAGAACCTAATTTAGCCCTTTTACCTGCTGGGGATCCTAGGATGCTTGACTGGATGAAACCTGAAGACATGAAAAAAATTAGTGAGTTACTAAGTGAAAAATTTGATTATGTTTTAGTAGATTGTCCAGCAGGAGTAGAAGATGGATTCAAAAATGCCCTTGCAGCTTGTAAAGAAGCTATAGTTGTAACTAATCCTGAATTATCAGCAGTTCGTGATGCCGATAGAGTAATAGGAATTTTAAATGCATCTGATATTGAACCAATTCAATTAGTAATAAATAGAGTGCGCCCTAATATGATGGCTAGTCAAGAAATGCTATCGATAGAAGATGTCAGGAGTATCCTTTCATTACCATTATTAGGAATTGTTTTAGAAGATGAACAAGTAATAATAAGTACAAATAAAGGTGAGCCATTAACGCTTACAGATAGTAAATCTCCAGCTAAAAAATGCTATGTAAATGTATCTGAAAGACTTTCAGGTAAAGACGTTCCCATTATTGATCCGAAGAATGAAGGTAAAAGATTGCGAGATAAATTTATGAGATTAATGCAAACAAAGATTTTTTAAAATGATGACTCTCAGAGACCTTATAAACAAGTTATTAGGCCGAGAAACGGCTAGTGCAAATACGGCTAGAGAACGATTACAACTTGTATTGGCCCATGACAGAGTTGATATGAGCTCTTTAACCACTGACCTTTTAGATAAAATGAGGAAAGAAATACTCGATGTTGTTGCTAAATATGTAGAGATTGACTTTGAGGAGGTAGCGGTAAGTTTAGAAACGGAAGATAGAATGACAGCATTAGTTGCTAATTTGCCAATCAAAAGAACTATTTCTGGAGAAATACAATTAAAAAAAACTGAGAAAGATACAAAAAAGTAATAAATATAAAAAACCTAAAAAAATAACAAATTGAACCTTCTTAATTGTAAAATATATTTCATGCCGGCTTAGCTCAGCGGTAGAGCAGCGCTTTTGTAAAGCGAAGGTCATCAGTTCAAATCTGTTAGCCGGCATTTTTAACAATTTATGCGTAGTTGTTATCTTTTAACGAAACAATATAAATAACAATTAACAAAGCAATCCCAGGAAATAATCTTATTTCAATAACATGAGTTAAAAACGAAATGAAAGGTTCACACAACCAATACGTAAAGAATTGAATTAAACCAACTAAAAAAAACAAAACTAACATTAATAAAATCCATTTATTGCGACTTGTCCTTTTCTAATTAAGCTCCATTCTCCATACTTAACCCAATATATTATTGTACTTGCATGACCGCTACATTTGTCCCATGGTAAAGGCCCTAGGATATCTACACTAGGCAAGTCAAGAGAAATACCTTCAGCTGTGATTGATCCTGGGATTCCTGAAATATTTGCACTTGAAGTTAACAATGGTCCTGTTTCTTTTATTAAAGATTTAGCAATATGTGAATTTGGAATTCTTAAACCTAGAGTACAATTTTTACTTGTTAAGGTTGATTTCTTATTTTCTGCAACAGGAATAATCATAGTTAAAGCCCCTGGCCAATATTTGGCAGCTAAATATTCATAATCTTCTTTCGCAGATTCATGAACATAATCTAATAATTGTTCATTTTCTGCTCCCATAAGAATTAAAGGCTTTTTCATATCTCTTTTTTTTATTTCATAAATTATTTGTGAAAACTCTGGCAAACATCCAATTGCAGGTAAAGTATCTGTCTGAAAAATGATAGGTAAACCACTTTTAAGTTTCACCAGAGCTGATTCTTTATTGATTACTTTCATTTAAATTATTAACTAATAATAATTTATTTATATCTTCCAATTGTAAATCTTCCAATACCAGAAAAATCTTTTAAGACTTCTACACATGTAAATCTATTGTCAAGAAACAATTGTCTTACTATTGATCCTTGGTCAAAATGATTCTCAAGTATTAACCATCCTTTTTTTTTCAAGTATAATGGCGCGTTATATATTATTTCTTTGATATGTTCCAAACCATCCTCGCCTCCTAATAAAGCAATCTTAGGTTCAAAATTCTTTACTTCAACCGGCAATTTTTGATAAATTTCTTCAGGAATATATGGCGGATTTGAAACAACAAAATCTAATTCACCCTTAAAAGTTTCAAGAGGATTCCACCAATGTCCAGAACAAAATCTCAAATTCTGCTGATTTGAATAATTCATAAAATTTCTGGATGCAATATCTATTGCATCTTTATCAATATCAGTTGCAATGCCCTCCCATAAAGGATGGGCCAATGCTAAAGCAATGCTTATAGCACCTGAACCAGTTCCTAACTCAGCAAAAAATAAATTTTTGGAATTATTTTCAAAAATCTTAAGGATAATGTCAATTATTAGTTCTGTTTCTGGCCTTGGAATTAGTACATTCTCAGAAACACTTAATTTCAAATCTCTCCAGAAAGTAAACCCAGATAAATATTGAATAGGTACATTATTAGTAAGATGATTATCCCAATAAGATTCAATTAAACCTAAGTTTTTTTTTAAATAAAAATCACCCTCAGAGTTCAATCTAAGTAAATTAAGCTCATCATGAGATAATCCGGCTATTGATTCTAATAAAAGATAAAGAGATTCTTTATCTCCCCCTTTAAATAATTGTTTTTTTTCCCACAATAAAAATTCTTTTGCAGAAATATAAAACATTAATTAATTAATTCAGCGTTTTGGTCCAAGTTTACCTTTACCAGAATCTGAGAAGAAGCTTGATTTTTCACCATCTTGAGTGGAGATATATAAACCTATTAGAAAAATAGTTGGTACTCCCACGAAAAGAAGACTTGCTAAGAACCCAAAATTTGTTGTTTCCATTTAGAGTGACGATTTCATAATTAATTAGACTATAGACATTTAACTTGAAATAAAGTTAAAAAATCAATAAATAATGCCAACTGATTAACAGTCTTAAACAATTTAACGAGGTAATTTTTTATTATCAATCCTTTCTTTCAGTTCCTCTAAATTAGAAGGAGGAGATTGAGGTTTTGTAAGTATTACTGCAGATGAATTAATTAGAGTTTGACAGGCAAGTCTCCAATTTTTAGGTCTATTTTTAAGTTTCTCTTCTTCCACACTAGTAAGTGGACTCAAAGAATTTTTGCTTCCTCCTTCTACAGAAATAAAACAAGTACTGCATTGTCCTGCTCCTCCACAATTTCCCAAAATTCCTTTAAGTCCATAAAGTTGCAATTTCTCTCTAATTACGAAATCCCTTAAATTTTCTCCAGTTTTACACTGAATATCAACTCCTTCTCGGATGAATCTAATAGTTGCCATTTTTGTAGTTATTTTTCCTTATTTTGGCGTTTTACTTTGAGAATTGTGACCAAAATATTAACAATTTTTAGGCTAAAATTCCTCGAAACCAAATTAATACCAATTGATTTGGCCAATTTTTGCAAGAAAATAAATTTATTTACAAAAATCCCTCAAAGACTAAAAAACCCTTACTATCGTGATGTTTAGCTGTTTATTCAGCATAGTTATCTAGAAATTAACCGATGGGATTGCCTTGGTATCGGGTGCACACAGTAGTTATTAACGACCCAGGTCGACTACTGGCTGTGCATCTCATGCATACTGCATTATTAGCCGGCTGGGCCGGTTCTATGGCTCTTTATGAATTAGCCATTTTTGATCCTTCAGATGCTGTTCTCAATCCAATGTGGAGACAGGGGATGTACGTTATGCCATTCATGGCAAGATTAGGGATCACAGGTAGTTGGAACGGATGGGATATAACCGGTGCTACTGGGGTTGATCCCGGATTCTGGAGTTTTGAAGGAGTTGCAGCAGCACACATAGTATTTAGTGGACTTTTGATGTTAGCTTCAATATGGCATTGGACATATTGGGATCTTGAACTATGGGAGGACTCAAGAACAGGAGAACCTGCTCTTGATCTACCAAGAATTTTTGGTATTCACCTTCTATTAGCTGGCCTTACATGCTTTGGATTTGGAGCTTTTCATTGTGCCAATGTAGGTATTTGGGTTTCAGACCCTTATGGTTTAAGTGGTCATATTGAACCAGTTTCCCCGTCCTGGGATGCAGATGGCTTTAATCCATTCAATCCAGGAGGAATCGTTGCAAACCATATTGCAGCCGGTCTATTGGGTATTATTGGGGGTATTTTTCATATCACAAACCGACCTGGAGAAAGACTTTATAGAGCACTTAAGCTTGGAAGTTTAGAAGGAGTATTAGCTAGTGCTTTAGCTGCTGTACTTTTCGTATCTTTTGTTGTTGCAGGAACAATGTGGTATGGATCAGCAACAACTCCAGTTGAGTTGTTTGGTCCAACAAGATATCAATGGGATTCTGGTTATTTCAAAACTGAGATTAATAGAAGAGTCCAAACAGCTATGGATAATGGTGCTACTAGAGAGGAAGCATACGCTTCAATTCCAGAAAAATTAGCATTTTATGATTACGTAGGTAATAGTCCTGCTAAAGGCGGATTATTTAGGGTCGGAGCTCTTGTGAATGGAGATGGCTTACCAACTGGTTGGCAAGGTCATATTACTTTCCAAGATAAAGAAGGTAATGATTTAGAAGTAAGAAGAATACCTAATTTCTTTGAAAACTTCCCGGTCATACTTGAAGATAAAGAAGGTAATGTAAGAGCCGATATTCCATTTAGAAGAGCTGAAGCCAAGTATTCATTTGAACAAACTGGTATCACAGCAACTATTTATGGTGGAGATCTCAATGGTCAAACATTTACTGATCCAGCGGTAGTTAAAAGATTAGCCAGAAAAGCACAGCTTGGAGAAGCATTTAAGTTTGACAGAGAAACTTATAAATCTGATGGTGTATTCCGAAGCTCTCCAAGAGCATGGTTTACCTATGCCCATTTATGTTTCGGATTGTTGTTCTTATTCGGTCACTGGTGGCATGCTTCAAGAACCCTATACAAAAACAACTTTGCTGGTATTGATTCTGACATAGGCGATCAAGTTGAATTTGGTCTATTCAAGAAGCTTGGTGACGAAACCACTAGAAGAATCCCAGGAAAGGCTTAAACTAAACTTTATTATTTATTCTCATGGAAGCTTTTGCTTACGTTCTTATTTTAACTCTTGCAGTTGTTACTTTATTTTTTGCTGTCGCTTTTAGAGACCCCCCTAAATTTGATAAAAAATAAAATTTTAAAACCCTCTTTCAAAGAGGGTTTTTTTTTCCCTACTTTTCATAAGTATGATATTAATCTAGTATTAGGGTTAAAGATTGTCTTATTTCACTATATGCAGTGTCCAACCTGTCAAAATACAGATAGTAGAGTTTTGGAGTCTAGATCTGCTGATACTGGCAAAAGTGTTAGAAGAAGGAGGGAGTGTTTAAATTGCAACTTTAGGTTTACCACTTATGAAAGGGTTGAAACAATGCCAATTTCTGTAATTAAAAAAGATGGAAGTAGAGAATTATTTAAGAAAGATAAATTAGTCACTGGCATATCAAGAGCATGCGAAAAGACAACCTTTACAAGTGAAGCTATTATTAATTTTGTTGATGGGATTGAATCTCAAATCATACAAGAATCTAATAAAGATATTAAATCTTCTAGAATTGGTGAATTAATACTTAAAGGCTTGAGGAAAGAAAACGAAGTTGCTTATATAAGATATGCCTCAGTTTATAGAAAATTTAATGGGGTAAAAGATTTTATTTCCACTCTTGAATCTTTAAAAGGGACTTCAAAGAATGAATTAGCTTCAATTTTATAAAAAATTAAGCATATTAAAGTGTAGAATATAAAACACAAATTATTCTTTGCTATTAGTTTGCAGGCTAATAGCACTCCTTTCTAACTACCTAAGGTAGTCTGCGATTGAACAAATGAGCGAAAATCCTTCTCAAACTGTAAAAGAACTTGCTGAAGACAAAGAAATTGAAAATTCATCTGAATTAGATAAGAATTCAGAGTCTTCAAAAAAAGAAGATTTATTATACAAAAAAGAGGAGATACCTTCAGCGGATTCTTCCTCAAGTAGAAATAATGATTTTGACAATGCAGGATTTACTCAAGAAGAATTTGCATCACTCCTCGGAAAGTATGATTATAATTTTAAACCTGGTGACCTTGTAAAAGGGACAGTTTTTGCTCTAGAACCAAAAGGAGCGATGATAGATATAGGAGCAAAAACTGCTGCTTTTATGCCTGTACAAGAGGTTTCAATCAATAAGGTTGAGGGTTTAAGTGATGTTTTACAGCCTTCAGAAAATAGAGAATTCTTCATAATGAGTGAGGAGAATGAAGATGGTCAGTTAGCCCTATCAATTAGAAGAATAGAGTATCAAAGGGCATGGGAAAGAGTTAGACAATTACAAAAAGAGGATGCCACTATTTATTCGGAAGTATTTGCAACAAATAGGGGTGGTGCTCTAGTAAGAGTAGAAGGTTTAAGAGGCTTTATACCCGGATCCCATATTAGTGCCCGCAAAATAAAAGATGACCTAGAAGGTGAATATCTACCATTAAAATTTCTTGAAGTTGATGAAGAAAGAAACAGATTAGTCTTAAGTCATAGAAGAGCTCTTGTTGAGAAAAAAATGAATAGGTTAGAAGTGGGAGAAGTTGTTGTAGGTTCTGTTAAAGGAATAAAGCCTTACGGAGCCTTTATTGATATTGGAGGAGTCAGTGGTCTTTTACATATTTCTGAAATTAGCCATGAACATATTGAGACACCTCATAACGTTTTAAACGTAAGTGACCAGATGAAAGTAATGATTATAGATTTAGATTCCGAAAGAGGAAGGATATCTTTATCTACTAAAGCACTTGAACCAGAACCAGGTGACATGTTAAGCGACCCACAAAAAGTGTTTAATAAAGCTGAAGAAATGGCTGCCAAATATAAGCAAATGCTATTTGAGCAAACTGATGAGAATGAAGAGATACAATCATCATCATCAGAAGCAGAATCAGCATCAGCATCAGCATCTGCATCTGCATCTGCATCTGCAGAAACAGTTTAAAACTACTTATATTAGTAAAATAGATATATCTCTAGGTAATTTTACAAATTCATGTGCTAATAATTCTTAATTTACAATCAAGAATTATTGCTTAGAATCATCAATTTAAATTAGGATTAAACATAGTACTTTTCAATATAATATGAGTGATTTTATTTTCACTTCAGAATCTGTAACTGAAGGGCATCCAGACAAGATATGTGATCAAATAAGTGATGCGGTTTTAGATGCTTTATTGACAGAAGACCCAGAAAGCAGAGTTGCATGTGAAACTGTTGTCAATACTGGTCTTTGTTTACTTACTGGAGAAATAACTTCAAAAGCAAAGCTTGACTATATCAAACTTGTAAGAGATGTGATTAAAAAAATTGGATATGAAGGATCAAAGGCTGGCGGGTTTGATGCTAATAGCTGCGCAGTTTTAGTAGCACTTGACGAGCAGTCACCTGATATCTCTCAAGGGGTAAATGAAGCAGATGATATGAAAGATGATTTAGAAAACAATACTGGGGCTGGGGACCAAGGAATAATGTTTGGCTATGCCTGCAATGAGACACCTGAAATGATGCCATTACCGATTAGCTTGGCTCATAGATTAGCAATACAGCTTGCCAAAGTAAGACATGAAAAAGTTCTCAATTATCTACTACCTGATGGGAAAACTCAAGTAAGTATTGATTATAAAGACGGAATTCCAGTTTCAATAAATACCATTTTAATTTCAACTCAGCATACTGCTGAAATTAATGGAATAACTAATGAAGCAGAAATTCGTAGAAGGATAACGGAAGATTTATGGCTCAATGTTGTCTTACCTGCTACTGAAGATTTAGAAATCAAACCAAACAGACAAAATACAAGATTCTTGGTAAACCCTACAGGTAAATTTGTAGTCGGAGGACCTCAAGGAGATGCAGGACTTACTGGCAGAAAAATAATTGTCGATACTTATGGTGGATATGCAAGGCATGGAGGTGGTGCATTCTCAGGTAAGGATCCAACTAAAGTTGACAGATCAGCTGCTTATGCAGCACGATATGTAGCTAAAAGTATTGTTAAAGCAAAATTAGCCAAAAAGGCTGAAGTACAATTAAGTTATGCAATTGGAGTTGCTAAACCAATTTCAATTCTTATTGAAACTTTTGGTACTGGTGCTATTTCTCAAGAGGATTTGACAGAACTTATTAAAAACAATTTTGATTTAAGACCTGCAGCAATAATAAAAGAATTTGATTTAAAAAATCTACCACAAAAAATGGGTGGAGAATTCTTCAGGAAGACTGCTTCTTACGGACATTTTGGGAGAAACGATCTAAAGCTTCCTTGGGAAAATGTAGAAGAAAAAGCAAAACAACTAATAGAGGCGGCTAAAGTCTTTTTTTAAAATTATTTATGCGGGATAAATTTTTTGGAGGATTAGATTTTGGGACTAGTGGTGCAAGAATATCAATAATTAATTTAAAGAGGGAATTAAAATATTCGAATTCAATTCCATACGAATACGGCTTTAAAGATCCCAATTCTTGGAGTAATTCTTGTGAAAAGCTTCTAGATAGTTTACCTCTTCATATAAAAAGTAATATTGTTAAATTAGCAATCTCTGGTACATCTGGAACTTTAATAGCATGCAATTTAAGAGGGGATCCTATAGGAGAAGCGATCCCTTATGATCAAGCATGTAATGATAATAAAAACCTTATTGAATCTTTAACTATTGAAGAAGATCATTTACAAACCCCATATAGTAGTCTGGCTAAAGCATTAAAACTAATAGATAAATATGGAAAAAATATCCTTTTAAGACATCAATCTGACTGGATAACTGGATGGTTTTTGAAAGATTGGACCTATGGAGAAGAAGGTAATAATCTCAAACTTGGCTGGGATCTAATAAAAGAATCATGGCCAAAAAGTTATTTTAATACTTCATGGGTAAAGAGCTTACCTCTAATAATTAAAAGTGGCAAAATTATGGGTCAAATCCATTCTGGCTTAGCAGAGAGGTTGAAATTGAATAAGAAAATACTATTAATATCAGGGACAACTGATTCAAATGCAGCTTTTTTAGCTGCTGGATTAGATAAAGAAGAAGGTCTAACAGTTTTAGGGACCACTATCGTAGTTAAAAAGATTATTAATCAACCAATAAAAGAAAAAGGGATTACAACCCATCGGGTGTGCGAGGATTGGATATGTGGAGGAGCATCAAACGCTGGATGTGGAATTTTATCTAAATTTTTTTCTGATTTAGAAATAAAAGAACTTAGCAGACAAATAAATACATCCACAAAAACTTATATAAATCTTATCCCACTCAATAGTAGGGGTGAAAGATTTCCAGTTAATAATCCTTTTTTGGAGCCAATTCTTAGCCCTAGGCCTGTAAGCGACTCGCTTTATTTACATGCATTGTTTGAGGGGCTAGCTAGGATTGAATTAAAAGGGTGGGAAAAACTATATGAGCTAACAGGTTCACTTCCAAAAAGGATTGTTACTATTGGTGGTGGTTCAAAAAATCCGCAATGGAGAGCAATAAGAGAACAAATCATTAATATACCCATAGTTTCATGCAAAAAAACAACTTCCTTTGGAACTGCATTATTAGCAATCAATGCAACACAATAGATTTGCCTTATTTAAATCTTTGAAAAAGATATAAAATTTTAATGAAAGGGGTTTCACAAACTACACATATTAATTTAAAGTATATAAGTTGGAGCCGGGATAGCTCAGTTGGTAGAGCAGGCGACTGAAAATCGCCGTGTCCCCAGTTCAAATCTGGGTCCTGGCACCTTCAAACTCTGTCGTAGACAGGGTTTTTTATTTTTTAAGTGGTATGGAAGTAATGAGATAGTTTATAACCAAAATTGAATTTTCTTCAAATTACAATTTACCCAGTTCTTTTGCCGCAGAACATATGAAATAATTGGGCATATAAGTTTTCGATGGGTTTTGACAATATGTTCTTACAAAATCAACCACATATCTCTTTCCTACAATATCCGTTTTAATTGCTGACCCTTCACAATAAATACTCCCAAAAGAATTTTTTTCACAAGTTACACTTTCATTTTTAAATTTATATTTGTTGCCTCTAGTATCAGTTAAATTTACTCCACCTATTGAATTACACCCAACAATAAGAAAAGATATGAAAGCAAGAAAGAATAATTTTTGTTATTCATTCTCACAGAAATAAATTAGAAGCAATACTATCACAGGTGTTTTATTTTTTAATACTCGTCAATTCTACAAACTTGGCCAATTACACCCAAAATTAATTGGTCTCCATTTGGATCTCTCCACTCAGCAAAATTATTTAAACGAGTATTTAAATCAACTGTAGTAACAGAAACATCTCTAAAGGCTTTTTCAAAACAATTTATGTCCATTGTATAAATAATATCCTGACTAATTTCACTTTTGGTTTTTGGAATAAATTTACTCAGTACTCTTACAGAACCATCTTCATTCCTTTTTATACTTTTTCTATCCCACAATTGCTCTCCATATTCACTCTTTGGAACACCAACCCAGTCATGAGGTAAAGCATATATCTTTTTTAATGAATAGCAAAAAAAGAAGATTATAGAAAGAAAGAAAGATAATATATTCCTTGCAAAGATTATTGAAAATTTATTGTTTCTATTAATCATTAACATTATCGAATCTTATAAAATCATGTATTGAAAAAATACAAGATTAAATTTTTGTAAAAAATTTTGTTGATTAGTATTTCTATTATAGATACAATCAAATATTGATTTCCAAAGTTACCTCTAAAGAGATTTTCAGAATAGATAATGAATAAAATCCAGAAATTACTCTCAGTAGTTTTCTTTATAGCAATATTAGTTTTTTTAATTTATTTAATACAAAACTATGGCATCGAACCTCTTAGAACAAAAGTAGAAAGCATGGGAATTTGGGCACCTTTTGGAATATTCATTCTTAGAGGAATAAGCATAATTTTACCCGCTCTTCCAAGTTCAGCTTATTCATTACTTGCAGGTTCCTTATTAGGATTTCAGAAAGGGTACATAACCATCATTTTTTCTGATATTGTTTTTTGCCAAATAGCCTTCTTCATAGCAAGGTATTTTGGCCGTAGCCCTGTGCGTCGTTTAGTAGGATCAAAAGCAATGAAAAAAATTGAAAGTTTTAATCAAAACCAATTAGAAGAAAATTTCTTTCTCATGACAGGTCTTCTTATGACTGGACTATTTGATTTTTTAAGCTATGCAATTGGCATTGGGGGGACTAGATGGAAAATATTCACACCGGCCTTATTAATAAGTCTTTTAATAACTGATGCCATTCTTGTAGCAGTTGCAGCTGGGGTCAGCCAAGGAGCAGGTTGGTTTCTAGGGATTGCTCTTTTAGGTATGTTTTTTCTCGCTACCATCACAGGTTTATCAAAAAATCCTCCTAAGTGGTATCTGAATTTAATTGACTATATCAAGAATTATATATCTCGCTTCTTGTACTCCCTAACCAAAGGCAAATCCCCTAAATGGTTCATTAATTTGCTTAATTATATCAAGAATTATATATCTCGCTTCTTGTACTCCCTAACCAAAGGTAAATCCCAAAATTATTAAAAGCAACGATCAAAACAAGATATAACATTTTTGCAAACAACAATATAAAAAATAAGAATTCATGTAAGAATATAAGCTGTTGATTTTTTAGAATTTTAAATGACTCCATTTAGACCAACATCATATGATCGCCCTGGAGAACAAATATCAACTACACCTTCTGGATTAAAAGTGACTTCTGCAAAAAGATTAATGGTAGATTCAATGGTAAGGATGATTCAAAAAGCTACTAATCATTCAGTAGAAGATAAACTTGACGAAGAATCTAATAACAATTAACCAATTTATTAAAAAAAGTTTAGGAGAGTGGAAATCAATACGAAGCACTCATTCTTTAGCTTTTCAGGAAGTTGAAAATTCAACTAGTACAATAAAAATAAAAGATATAGAAATAAACAATACAAAAGTAGTTGAACTTTTAAAGAAATATGAGTTAAAGCACACCCCCTCTGTTATTGCCATATCAATAAGCTGGCAAGCTATTAGCGATTGGGAGGAAGAGCAAAAATCCCAGGAAGATCAAACTATTTTGTTATTTTTACCAAGAGATAAAAATACAGGGATTGTGTTACGTAATAAGGGGTATACTGAATCCGTAATTTCATCTTCAGAATATTTGATTGATGATAATGAAAACTTAAATCTAAAAACTATTTATAATTCAACAGTTTCCGAAGAGAGAATTTGTTTTTTATCAACTCATATAAGATCGAGATACTCGGTAATTAGAAATCAAGAGAATAATGCAGTAATACAAACATCGCATTCATCAGAGATCAGAAATATTTCTATTTTAAAAGATTGATTATCCTTTCAAATTGAGAATCTGTATTAGAAATTAACTCAGGAAGAAAGCCTTTATCTCCAGTGATCGAATTTACAGTAGATTTCAAATCAGAAATCGTTGCGTCTCTAATTAGTTCAACCACTCTAATTGCATTCTTCAAAGGGACACCAAGAGCTAAATAAGTATTTTTGAGATCCTTTAAACAGCTTTTTGCTAAAACAGATTCATCCTCAGTAATTAGGAGGTAAGAAACAATCCTTAAAATTATTTCTCCATCTCTTAAACAAACAGACATCTTATTAGTTGTATCTAAAGATATTTTTGAATTTACTGAATCCTGATTCTCGCAAATCATTGCAGTTACAGCATCCGCTGCAATTGCGTGAGAATTTCTTGTTATTGATTTTATTGCATCTAATCTTGAATTTGCAGTATCTACAAATTCTTTTATATCTTCAATATTTCTATTGCTTATATCCTCTAATTCTCTATCAGTTGATAAGAGTTGATTATTCTTTGAAACTGACATTCCTAAATTTAAATTAAAATTTTAAAACTATAGTTTATAACTATAGTACAGTCCATGAAAAAACAGCTAAATTAAAGAATTTACGAAACTCTTCTTAATCAAAAACTTCATTTCAAAGTGATATGTGAAATACTTTAAAAATAAAACAATTTTTCGCTAATATACAAATATATTTCTTTAAAGTTGTGGATAAAAAAGATTTAAAATTATCAAAAAAACTTATTTCGTCTTATAAAAAAAGATTAGAAAAAGAAATCTTTGAAAGAAGCTTGAAATTAAAAATGCCTCAGAAAAAATTTGAAGAAATAATTAACAATAATAATGAACTAATTAGTTTAAAGAAAGCATTAAAACAATTAGAAGCAGAATCTAAATCTCAAAGTAAAGTCTAATTCTTTTGATATAAGACCCTCTAAAAGTGCATCAAACTAAAAATTTTCTTTTTAAATCTTTAAACAATGAACAACTTCAGGCAGTAAAACATGTTTTTGGGCCTCTTTTAGTAGTCGCAGGTGCAGGTAGCGGGAAAACTAAAGCTCTTACTCATAGAATTGCGAATCTTATTGAGAATAACGCTATAGATCCCTATAACATTTTGGCAGTTACTTTTACCAACAAAGCAGCTAAAGAAATGAAAGCAAGACTAGAAGTTCTTCTTGCACAAGAATTGGCTCTTAATCAATTTGGTCAACCCTGGTCAACTCTAAAAGAGATTGATCAAAATCAATTAAGAACTAACGTTTATCAAGATAGGCTTAAAGACCTTTGGATAGGAACTTTTCATTCATTATTTTCAAGGCTTTTAAGATACGACATTGAAAAATATAATGATCCTGAGGGATTAAAATGGACAAGACAATTTTCTATTTACGATGAAACAGATTCTCAAACCTTAGTAAAAGAAATTGTGAGTCAGGATATGAATCTTGATCCAAAAAGATTTGATCCCAAAAAAATTAAAAGGGCAATTAGTAATGCTAAAAATCAATGTTTTACTTCTAATGAACTTGAAGAAAAAGCAGGTGATCATTTTGAAAAAATAGTTGCAGAGGCTTACAAAAGATATAGGATCTCACTCTCAAAAAATAATGCTTTAGATTTTGATGATCTTCTGCTATTACCTGTTTTCTTATTACGGCAAAATGATTTTGTAAGGGACTATTGGCACAAAAGATTTCAGCACATCCTAGTTGATGAATATCAAGATACTAATAGAACCCAATATGAACTGATAAAACTAATTACCGCTGGGAATACGGAACCCCAAAAATTCCAGAATTGGGAAGATAGATCAATTTTTGTAGTAGGAGATGCTGATCAAAGTATTTATAGCTTCAGAGCAGCTGACTTCAGAATATTAATTGGTTTTCAAGAAGACTTTAAAAATGGATGCAATAACGAGGGAAAAGCATCTCTAATTAAATTAGAAGAAAATTATAGATCATCTTCTAATATCCTCAATGCAGCAAACTCTTTAATTGAAAACAATACTGAAAGAATTGACAAAGTTCTACGAGCTACGAAAGAGAAAGGAGAACTTTTAAAGTTACTTAGCTGTGATGATGAAATTTCTGAGGCAGAAGCTATAACAAGTAAATTAAAGTCACTGAATAAGTCTAATCAAAAACCAATATGGAAAAATTTTGCGGTCTTATATCGAACGAGAGCTCAATCAAGGGTATTAGAGGAATCTCTCGTAAGGTGGCAAATACCTTATACAATTTTTGGAGGGTTACGTTTTTATGACAGAAGAGAAATTAAAGATGCCATAGCATATTTAAAAGTTTTGGTTAATTCTGCAGATAATGTAAGTCTTTTACGAATAATAAATGTTCCTAGGAGAGGGATAGGTAAGACAACTATTCAAAAGCTAGTTGATTTATCTAATAAGTTAAATATTCCATTATGGGAGGTTATAAATGATAAGCAAAGTATTGAAGAAACAATAGGTAGATCATCAAAAGGCATTAGTAAATTTACTGATCTTATGAATGATCTACTTTGCTACCTAGAGAACTCAGGGCCTGCAAAACTTTTACAATTAATCCTAGAAAAAAGTGGTTATTTAAGTGATTTATTAAATAGTGGAACAGAAGAGTCTGAAGACAGAAGGAACAATTTGCAGGAATTAATAAATGCAGCGACTCAATATGAAGAAGAAACAGAAAATGGCGATGCAGAGGGCTTTCTTTCTACAGCAGCTTTAACAACAGATAATGATACTAAGAAAAATAATCCCAACTCTGTCACCCTAATGACTCTTCATAATAGTAAAGGTTTAGAATTTCAGAATGTCTTTATAACGGGACTGGAACAAGGCCTTTTCCCAAGCCATAGATCAGTCGATACTCCCTCACTTCTTGAAGAAGAAAGAAGATTATGCTACGTCGGTATAACTAGAGCAAAAGAAAGAGTTTTCCTAAGTCATGCAAGAGAAAGAAGATTATGGGGAGGAATGAGAGAGGCAACAATACCTTCAATATTTCTCTCAGAGATCCCAGAGGATCTAATCGACGGCGAATTGCCGCAAACTGGAGGTGCCTCAATTAGAAGAGATTGGCATTTAGATCGTTTAACAAGAGTAGATCGAAACAATTCAAATGAATTTATTAATAAACCAATAAATGCAGTAAGGAAGCTATATTCTGGTCCCAGTAAAGGTAAAAGCTGGATAGTGGGAGATAAGCTAATTCACTCAAAATTCGGAAAAGGTGAAATTATACATATTTTTGGTAGCGGGGAAAAAATATCATTAGCAGTAAAATTTGGTGACAAAGGAAGCAAAATACTAGACCCCAGGTTAGCTCCAATTCGTTCCATTAATTAAGAGTATGAATGATATTTCTGATTATCTCTACAGGGAATTAAGACAAATTCCATTTAATATATATGATCTAATTTCTAAATATATTGAATCTAATAATGATACTAAAGTCGCTTTTGTTGGGGGTTATATAAGAGATTTATTGATTACTAAAGTTCATAAACAAGTTTTCACTAAGCCATTAGATATAGACATAGTTATTGAAGGTTCTTCTGTTTCTTTAGCAAAATTCATAAAACAAAATATATCAAATGTTGAAATATGTCTCATCAAAGAATTTAATTTATACAATACTGTAGAACTAAATATTAATGACTTAAAAATTGATATTGCCTCAGCAAGAAAAGAAATTTATAGTGCTCCAGGATTAAATCCTCAAGTAATTAACGCCACAATTGAAGAGGATCTACAAAGGAGAGATTTCACTATAAATGCAATAGCCTTCGAGGTTTCAACAAAAAAAGTTTACGACCTTTATCAGGGTATTCCTGATATTAAGGGCAAAGAATTACACTTGCTTCATGAAAATAGTATCGCAGATGATCCTAGTAGAATAATCAGATGTGCAAAATATGCTACTAGGTTAGGTTTCAATATTTCAAGGGAATCTCTTAAACAATCTCAAGCAACAGTCTCCAACTGGCCATGGAAGACTTCTAACAACCAAGATAAAATAATTTTTCCACCTGCCATTAGCATAAGAATAAGGATGGAATTGTCAGAAATATATAAATATGACAACCTTAAGGAGGTTATTACTTTATTAGAAAAATGGGAAATTATTTCTATTTTAAATAAAAATATTCAAGTTAATAATAAATTTATAAGGGGTTTGAATTGGATGAAGAAATTGAATGGAAATTATATTCTTTTCTTGTTAAAGAATGCAGAAGATTTAGATAAAGTCTGTCAAAGATTTTTTATAAATAACAAGGAAAAAAAAATAATGGAAGATTATTTAGATATGAAAAAAATATTAGAAAGTAAAAAAGATAAATACTTATATTTCTCTCCTTCAAGGTGGACAGAATTGATTGAAGATAGAAATCTCGATGAAGAGACAGTAAAATTAATAATTTGTGATGGAGGGTTATTTTGGCGCCCATTTTTCAAATGGCTATTCATTTACAAATTCATAAAATCTAAAAAAGATGGCGAACTCCTAAAAAAAGAAGGATGGAAACCAGGAAAAGAAATGGGTAAGGAGATCAAAAGGTTGCGATATTTGGAAATTGATAAAATAAGCAGAATTTAGTTACCTCTTCATAACCTCTCCAACCTTATACCAATTGTCTTTTAGGACACTTTCATATTTAGGATCGCAACTTATTAATAGCGGACCACATGTTTGAGGATCTAACAGTAAAGACATTATCTCGCTTAAAGTCTCATTATCTATTAAATTTTCTTTGGTGAAGGAAATAATCCTATCACTCCAATGTTCTTTAAAAATTGGCTCAATAATTTCTTTATTAGATTGAGAAAGAGTACTTTGGATATTCTTTCGTACTAAGTCCAATACACCCGGATAAGCCTTAAAAGAAGATGAATCTAATAATACTTTTATGTCGGCAAGTTGATTCTTTTTTCTAAATAAATTAGATGATTCAACCATTTCTTTAAGATGTCCCATAAATCCATAACCCGTAATATCAGTGGATGCATTGACAAGTGATTCTCCAAACTTTTCTTGAAATATATAAATTTGATCAATCAAATATTGCTGACTTGTTACTAAATTTTTCATAATTGCATCAGAGCTCCCTCCTAAATATTCATTTTGCATTTGAGCAGCAAAATAAATTCCAACTCCTAGAGGCCTTGACATTAATAAAATATCTCCAATCTGCATACCAGATTTCGGCCATGGTTTTGATCCATTATTCAAAATCCCTTGCACACTTAATGAAATTTCCATTCCTAATGAATAGGGTTTATTAACTAAACTTCGTGACTCAAAAGTATGACCTCCAATTAATTTGCCACCTTGATCTTCAACTGTTGACTTAATTCCTTTTAGAGCTTGAGAAAAAAGGTAATTTTGACAATTTTTTTCTACTTTAGGCAATGATATTAAAGCTTGCGCAGATGAAAGTTTTGCACCACAGGCCCATAAATCAGAGCAGGCATGCAATGTCGTAATTTTTGCGTTAAGCCAAGGATCACTTATTAATGCAGGAAATCCATCGATACTTTGTAAAATAATATCTTTACTATTTTTGTAAATTTCAACGGAATCTTCGGGAGAATTAGCCAAACTAACTAAATCAGCATTTATTAGTGAATTGTTTAAAACACTCTGAGGAATTTTTGCAGCACATCCTCTACAATCATTCATTGAATTATCTTGGACTTTATTGTTCATTATTTTCTTTATTGGGCGTAGCTTTTTTATGAAATTTCTATCCAACTTATTTTTCAAACACCAAATTAAAAAAGAAGGGCCAAAAACAAAATTGCGATAAATACCAAAAGCCATTGGATTCTTTCCTGGAAATATATTAACTATTTGCAATCCAAACCTTTGAGGAGACCATTTTTTTAATGGTTCTCCATCTATATCTTTTTTTAGATTTTTAACTAATGTATTTAAAACTTTTACTGCAAATATTCCTGAAGGAGGTCTTTTATTAGAATCGATAACCGCGCAATCACCTATGGCAAATATTCCCGAGGTATTTCTTAACTTCAAATTATTATTTGTAATAATTCGCCCGTTTGAATCCAATTCTAAGAATTTCCTTTTTACCCATGCTGGCGATGTATTACCTGTACATAAAAGAATCTTGCCATAATAAAAATCTAAATTATCTATTAATTCAATATTTGCATTTCGTAAACTTTTTAAAATCTTATAATTTATTTTATTTGCATTACACAAAAGTTTTAAATTTCTATCTCGCCATCTTTTTCTTAAAGCATAAGAAACTTCAATTGCAGCGAGGCCACTTCCAACAATTATAAAGGGAGGTTCCTTATCTGAATCATAGATATCCTCTTTTTTGATTAATTCATAAGCTTTGAGAAAAGGTTTTATCGGAAAAGCAATTTGAGACCTGACAAGATTCTCAAATTCTTTTGTAATTTTTGTTTGACTTCCATAATTAAGTACTAAGTTGGAAAACTTAACTGATGGCCTATTATTTAAGACAATTTTCCTTAAAGTGAAATCAATATCCCTTACTTCTTCCTTCAAAAAGGATATTTTTGCAGCTTTAGCTAAACATTGGATATCGATTAAACTTTCCTCTAAAGAAATTGATTTTGCAATCACCGATGGAAACATTGCCGAATAAACCAAATGACAATCTCTAGATATAATTGAAACAGGAATTTCTGGCATTAATTTAGGATTCATCAACCATTGCCTCATTAAAAGAACATTGGTGTGTCCTCCTCCAATTAGTACTAGATGATTACAAGTCATTTACATCAAAATGAATAAAGAGCATTTATTACCAATTAAAAATTCAAAATTAGGAGTAATTGGCGGGAGTGGGTTCTACTCGCTAGATAAAATAGAATATTTAAGAGAAATTGATATCAATACTCCTTATGGTAAACCTTCTGATCCAATAAAGGTCTTTAAACTTGGAAATTTAGAAATAGCATTCATTCCTAGACATGGGAGGACTCATAGATTAAATCCTACAGAAATTCCTTATAAAGCTAATATTTGGGCTCTAAGGTCAATAGGCGTAAGATGGATTATTGCCCCATCAGCAGTTGGCTCTCTTCAAGAACAAATAAGACCTCTTGATGTAGTGGTACCTGATCAATTTATAGATAGGACACACAGCAGACCCGCAACATTTTTTAATGAAGGAGCTGTAGCGCATGTCACTATGGGCGATCCTTTCTGTACAAATTTATCCCGAATATTGAGCGAAGTCGGAGAAATTAATATTCCTGGCGGCAGACAACTGCATAGAAGAGGCACATATCTGGCCATGGAGGGACCAGCATTCTCAACTAGAGCAGAATCTAATTTATATAGAAATTGGGGGTGTTCAATAATAGGAATGACAAATCACACAGAAGCAAGATTAGCGAAGGAGGCTGAGATAGCTTACTCCTCATTATCTATGGTTACTGATTATGATTGCTGGCATCAAACTCAACAGGAAGTATCTGTAGAAATGATTTTGGATAATCTTAGAGCAAATACAGAGGTCGCCAATAAAATAATCTTTGAGTTAGCTAAAGTTATCGAAAAAGAAAGACCAGAAAGTAAGTCCCATTATTCATTAAAGGATGGATTAATAACTCAAAAAGAAAATATCCCTAGCTCCACAAAAGAGAAGCTAAGGATATTTACAGATTCGTATTGGAATTAAATTATATTTAATTAAATTAAAAGCTAAAAATTAATTAAGCTGAACCAACCCCAGTATAAGATCCGTAGAAAAATATTCCTAATACGAAAATAACTGCCATGCCACCTGCTGTAGCTACAAGCCATAGTGGAAGAGTTCCTTCTGTCCATCTTCTTTGCCAGGCTACGGCAGGTCTACCATCAGGTAGCCTGTCAGGGATTCTACCGTCAGGTCCTTTTAATTTACTCATGATTTTAATTTAGTTGAAAAAGTAACTGGAAAATAAAATTCCCATAACAAATACTGATAATAAGCCTAAATAAAGGCTTGTACGATTAAGTTCTACTGGAACTTTATTCGGATTTTCGTTTACTTGCATGATTAATAAAGTTAACGTCTAATAAATTGCATAGCTGCAATAGCACCTAAGAAAAATACTGATGGTATAGCAAGTGCATGAACTGCAAGCCAACGAACAGTAAAAATGGGATAAACGCGGACTTCAGCAGCCTGCATTGGAGCTTGTGAATTAGTCATGTTTATTTTGTTCTTAAATCTAATTGAGATTTAGCTTCATATCTTTGCGTTACGACAGGCGCTTTTGATTCAGATGCTTGGAAATAACTATCCGGACGGGGAGTTCCAAAAGCATCATAAGCAAGGCCTGTATATACAAATAAGAAGCCTGCTATAAAAATAGCTGGAAGTGTTACTGCATGAATAATCCAGTATCTAACACTGGTAATTATTTCAAAGAATGGGCGTTCACCCGTTGAACCTGCGGCCATAATCACAATTATTTACCCTATGATCTTACAAGGTAAAATCCTATGTTTGCGAAGAAATTAACAGCTTGGTTACAGACAGTTGCTAAATTAGGGCAAAATTAAGGTTTTTTTTATTTTTTAAGCATATTTATTTCAGTTTCAACTATTCCATTTAAGAATATATCCACGTTCTCCAAGGATGAAACCTTTTTTAGTATCTAATTCATCTTTATCTAGAAAAATAATTTTTATATAGTTAGTTGGCAATACAGAGGCTACTGGATCTAAATTCCAGGTTTTACCTTGATCTCTACTAACTATTAGAGTTCCATTACCGCCGCCTGCCCAAATGTCACCATTTGGATCCCATCCCATGTCCAAATAGTTATAGCCATTTAAAATTGGTATTATTGGCTTCGTCCAACTTTCTAGATCATTGCTATCCTCATTAAATCTTATTTCAGCTCCACGAGATAACATCCATAAATTCCCTTCTGGATTGAACCCAATGCTCTGGACTCTTTTACTGCTTGCTCTTTGATGTGCGACCCAATTATCACTATTTTTGTCCAAAGTAGAAAAGAAATTACCAAGGCTACTTACGCTGACATAATCTCCTTTAGAGGTTCTTCTTAAATCTCTTACTCCTCCAGATACAGATGCGTCAATAACCTTGGCCTTCCATGATTCACCACTATCTGATGTCTCATAAATAGCTCCAGCTGTAGTTGCAAGTTCAGCAATACCATCATTAACAGTTGTTATAAGATATGGTTGCCCTGGCAACTTATTACCTAGAGAAAGTCTTGTCCAAGATTTACCAGCATCCAATGAATGCATTACTAATGAGGGCTGTCCTATTAACCACCCTTCTGTACCTTTGAAATCTATATCAAGTAAACGAAAATTTTCTTCACTTAAAATATCATCTAAACTTCTTTTCTCCCATGATTCACCACCATCATATGATTCCATAATAAGTCTATTAGAACCGACTAAAAATCCATGTTTGCTATCTATAAAATCAATATCTAGAACATTTGACTGATCTTCAAATTGGATTGTTTCCCAAGGACTACTTTCACTCATTCTTACTCCATTAGATGAACAACTACTTAAGACAACGCAAAGGAATAATGATAAGAGGAGATTTGGGATGCTGGTAAGAAATTTTTTCATTAGTATATATTAATGCAAAGAGTATAAAGAAAGAAAACATGCAGCTGCGAATGCTAACCCTCCAAAAATTAAGATATTTTTTTGACCTGATGGTAATTTATTAAAACCAAATCCATAAGTTAAATTTTCCTCAAAACCACTAGGTTTAGATTTGGGACCAATATCTTTATAAAAATTTTTCCCAGCTCTGCAAACTGGGCAAACAAATGAATTACCATCTAAAGCAGAAAACGGAGTATTAGGAGAGATATTCAATTTTTTATTTCCTTCAGACGGATCATAAATGTAACCACAACTTCTACATTCGAATCTATTTTGGTCTAAATTAGTAGGAGATGATTCAATATCCACTTCTGAAGAACTTTTTGAAAGATTATCTTTCTCAAAATTCTTAACTATTTTGTTTTCCTCAGAGGTTGGTTGAATGTTTTCACTCACGATTTATTATGATTCTTTAAGGACTCTAAAAGATTTTGCTCAATTAAGCGAATTTTCATCCAAATTATTTTTTTAAAATGTTTCTATTATCTGGTTATGAATATTTTTTAGGTTTTCTTATAATTGCTGCTGCAGTTCCTATTTTAGCTTTGGTGACGAATCTAGTTATTGCTCCAAAAGGCAGAACCGGCGAAAGAAAACTTACATATGAATCAGGCATGGAGCCTATTGGAGGGGCTTGGATCCAATTTAATATTAGGTACTACATGTTCGCATTAGTTTTCGTTATATTTGATGTTGAGACAGTCTTCCTTTATCCTTGGGCTGTTGCATTTAATCGATTAGGATTACTAGCCTTTATTGAAGCGCTAATTTTTATAGCAATACTAGTCATTGCTTTGGCATACGCTTGGAGAAAAGGTGCTTTAGAATGGAGTTAAAGAATTGAACCAGCCATTATCCCCAAAAACAATCAGAGAAATAAGAGAAGGAACTTGCAATCCTCTTGGAACTCCCCAAGTCACTACTGATTTAAGTGAAAATATAATTTTAACAAGCCTAGATGATTTACATAATTGGGCAAGGTTAAGTAGTTTATGGCCTCTTCTTTACGGAACAGCCTGCTGTTTTATAGAATTTGCAGCACTTATAGGTTCAAGATTTGATTTCGATAGGTTTGGATTAGTCCCAAGAAGCTCGCCAAGACAAGCAGATTTATTAATCGTCGCTGGCACAGTCACAATGAAGATGGCTCCTGCTCTTGTAAGGCTTTATGAGCAAATGCCTGAGCCAAAATATGTTATAGCAATGGGAGCTTGCACGATAACCGGTGGCATGTTTAGTGCAGATTCTACAACTGCAGTGAGAGGAGTTGATAAATTAATCCCAGTAGATCTATATCTTCCAGGATGTCCTCCGAGACCAGAAGCAATTTTCGATGCTGTTATCAAATTAAGGAAAAAAGTTGGGAATGAATCAATACTAGAGCGGAATAAAACAGAACAAACCCATAGATATATAACAGTAGATCATAAAATGAAAATTGTTTTTTCAGAAAATACTGGAGAATATTTAAATAAAAAATCAGAAAATATTATGTCTTCCTCCAAAAAAGAAAAAATACAAGCATTAACTGAAGAATCCTTAAAAAGCAACTTACCCAACATTGAAACAAATTGATGGACAAAGAAAATCTTTCGCAATCTTCAGAAATATCAATAGAAAAGCAAGGCTTAATAAGCCAAAGACTTTCTAAAGATGGGATTCCTAACGAATCCTTAGACTGTGACCACTTAGGTATTGAAATCCTCTCAGTCAAACCTAGCGATTTATATGAAGCAGTATCAATTCTCAAAAATTACGGGTTTAATTATCTTCAATGTCAAGGAGGATATGATGAAGGAGCAGGCAAAAATCTAGTGAGTTTTTATCATTTTATCTCAGTAGATGATTTCAACAAAATAGAAAAAGTTAAGGAAGTGAGATTAAAAGTTTTTTTAAAAAGAAATTCAGATTTATCTGTGCCTAGTTTATATAAGATTTTTAAAGGAAGTGATTGGCAAGAGAGAGAAACTTATGACATGTATGGTATAAATTTTGCTGACCATCCAAATCCTAAAAGACTTTTAATGCCAGAAGATTGGAGAGGTTGGCCACTAAGGAAAGATTATATTCAACCTGATTTCTATGAATTACAAGATGCATATTAATTTAATTTCTGTAATTTTCTATAAATAAAAATTACAGCTCTGGCTAATCTATGGGGATCATGTCTCAGAGTTGGGGTTATTCTCTTTGCATAAAGAGGTGCTTGCAAAACATAATACCCTTCTGATAGTAATTCTTCCTTATTACATTGAACTGGTTCTGCTCCCCTACTTCTGTAGTAGTCTATAACTGGGGAATCATCAAATTCTTTCTGAGATAAGATTGCATTAAAAATTCGATTATTAACCCCCAAATTAGATAATTGTTTTTCTATTGATTTAATATGCTGATAAACATCAAGCCCGTCTGTTTCTCCTGGCTGGGTCATTAAATTACTTATATAAACTTTAGGAGCATTACTGTTCATTAGCACTTCTACAAGCTCTGGTACTAACAAATTAGGTAACAAAGAAGTGTAAAGACTCCCTGGGCCTAGCACAATCAAGTCAGCTTCTTTTATAGATTCGATTGCGCTTGGTAGAGCAGAAGGATTTTCGGGCAGATAACCAATCCTCGAAATCAATTTTTTAGACTTACTTATATTGCTTTCTCCATAGATTTTCTCGCCATCTTCTAGTTCTGCCCATAAAATTACATCTATATTTGTTGCAGGTACAACTTGTCCTTGTACTGCTAAAACCTTACTCGCCGCCTGAACTGCCTTTTCTAAACTCCCTGTAATTGTTGTTAAAGCAGATAAAAAAAGATTTCCAAAACTATGCCCCTCTAATCCGCTACCTCCTGAAAATCTATATTGAAATAATCTCGTTAAAATGGGTTCTTCATTTGACAAGGCTGCTAAACAATTTCTAATATCCCCTGGTGGTTGAACTCCTAATTGCCTTCTAAGAATTCCACTACTACCTCCATCATCAGAAACTGTGACGATAGCTGTAATATTACTACTGTAATTTTTCAAACCCTTTAATAAAGTTGATAAGCCTGTACCACCTCCAATTGCAACAATATTGGGTCCTCTATTTAGTTTACTTTTAACTCGCAATGCATCTACTAAAAATGTGCTTTTTTCTGGCACAAGTGCTTTTTGAATAGAATTTATACTTCTATTTTGTCCAACCCCAATTAATGAAAGCCCAATAAAAAAAATTAATGGACCTAATATCGAAACAGGTAAAATACTAGTTAAACTTGTCATTAACCAAAAAAAGACGTCTATAAGCCAATAAAGTGGCCTTAAATTGGTCCAAATTGCAAGTCCAAACAATGAAGTTATAAATCCAATAGCAGATGTAATCATCCATCTTTTAATTACCAGTCCAGGCAAAAGCCAACTTAGAATCCTTAAGATCTTATTTTTTAATACAAAGTTAGATTTCTTAAGATAGTTATATGTTCTTTTTATCCTCTTTATCATTTTTATCCTTTTTTTCCTAGTCTTCATCAATAGTCCTCGAAAGTTATTTTTTAAAAAATTAAATATTTATAAATTCATTATAAATCAAATGTATAGATCCTTTATTTTTTTCTAAAATAGGCAATATGTAATTAAAGATCAACTTTCTTTTATATAGTTTGTGAAACAAAATAAGCAAGCATTGGAAATTAAAAACCTCTCAATAAGTTGGGACCAGCTTATTGTTCTTAATAAATTAAATTTAAAACTAACTAACGGTGAGAAATTAGCTATTGTTGGTCCTTCAGGTTCTGGGAAATCAACTATATTAAAAATCGTAGCAGGACTGATTTTGCCAACTGAAGGGGAATTAATGATATTTGGAGAAAAACAACAATATTTAAGATTGGATCAAAATAATCCTCCTGATGTAAGACTAGTTTTTCAGAATCCTGCATTACTAGGATCTTTGACTATTGAAGAGAATGTAGGTTTTCTTCTTCAAAGAAACAAAAAACTTTCTAAAAAGTTAATTCATGAAATAGTGAATGAATGTTTAGAAGAAGTAGGATTATTTAATGTTGGGAATAAACTCCCAAATGAATTAAGTGGGGGTATGCAAAAAAGAGTTAGTTTCGCCAGAGCTTTAATCACAGATCAAAATCAACCCTCAAACAATAAGCCTCTATTACTTTTTGACGAACCAACTGCAGGGCTTGATCCTATTGCTTCCTCAAGAATTGAGGATTTAATTAATAAAACAAATGAGAAAGCTAATGGATCATCTATTGTAGTTAGCCATGTTCTTAGTACTATAGAAAGGACTTCTGATAAAGTTGTAATGCTTTATGGAGGGAAATTAAGATGGTCAGGCTCTGTCGATGAATTTAAAGAAAGTAGTGATCCCTATGTATTTCAATTCAGGAATGGGAACCTTAATGGCCCTATGCAACCCAAAGACATTTAAAAATTATGCGTAGAAGTTTACGAGATTCAATAGTGGGATTTTCCTTATTAGGAGGAATTTTAGTATTCACATTTTTTTATTTCTGGATAAGAGGTGTAAAATTATCTTCAAAGAATTGGCACCTCTTCGCTGAATTCAATAATGCAAGTGGGCTAGCAAAAAAATCTCCAGTAACATATAGAGGAATTTTAGTAGGCTCAGTAGAGGATATTTTATTTACTAATGAATCAATAAAAGCAAAAATAGTGTTGGATAATCCTAATATTATTCTTGCAAAACCAGCATTTGCGAAAGTCGTAACGAATTCTTTCTTAGGAGGAGATGTACAAGTCGCATTAGAAACTAATAACGAAACAATTCCACAGAATATTGCAAAAGCAACATCTGAAAATTGCGACAGTAAATTAATTATTTGTCAGGGAGATACAATCACTGGCAAACAACTTTCAAGTCTTTCAAACATAACCAATAGAATTAATCAACTTCTTAAAGAATCAAATCAAGAAAATTTAATTGAAAATATAGTTAATTCAATAGACCAATTTGATAGAACACAAGAAAACCTTGATGAGTTAATTTATATGTCAAAGGAGGCAACAACAAATTTAAAACCTCTTATAAACGACGTTCAGAAAATTGCGACCCACCTAAATAGCATTTTGTCCACCATAGATGATAAAGAAACACTAAATGATGTTAAATTAACACTTAATGCCGCAAGATCAATATCAGTCAAACTAGATAGTATGAGCGATGATTTTGAGAAATTAATGAAAGATAAAAAATTAACTAAATCTATTAGGGATTTAACAATTGGACTTGCAAAATTCCTTAATGAAGTTTACCCATAAAAATCTTAGATTTCATTTATAGCATTTAACGCCATTGCTGCGATTGTCTTATCAGTAGCTTTAGGTAATTGAACATATTTACCTTGCGCTGCCTCTGCTAATTCTTTCCCAAAGCCACTTGCTATGAATTTTCTCTCTGTATCAATTATTAATAGCTTAATGCCAAGCATAGGATATTTAGCAGCTATATCAAGAACTTCTTGCTTTAAATCAACATTTTCATTCTCTTTATCTTCAGCCTCAGCCTGTCCTAGAGACAATCCCAAGGGCACATTACCTCGTCCATCAGTAATCCCAACAACAATTACTTGGCCAATATCTCCTGTAGAGAGTGCATTTTTTGCAACTTTTGCTGATTGCGTTAATCCATGAGCTAATGGAGATCCTCCCCCACATGGCATAGTTTCTAACCTTCTTTTTGCTGCAGTTATAGACCTTGTTGGAGGTAAAAGAACTTCTGCTTGATTACCTCTGAAAGGTATAAGAGCTACCTCATCTCTATTTTCATATGCCTCAGTCAAAAGTCTGATTACAGCACCTTTTGCACTTTGCATTCTATTAAGTGCCATAGAACCACTTGCGTCAACAAGGAAAATCACTAAAGCTCCAGCCTTTTTTTGAAGTAGCTTTGCTCTAAAATCACTTTCCTCTATCACAATTGATTTATTGGGATTTCTTAATCTTCTAGATTTCTGATAAGGGGCCGCAGCTCGAAGAGTTGCATCTACAGCAATTCTTTTTACTTTTCCTCTAGGAATTATAGGTTTAACATATCTTCCTCGACTATCACTAAATATGACTGACCTGCTTCCACTATTTCCTGCTTTTGCTTTTGCGGACGAAAAAAGCAATAAATCAGGATCAACCATACATGCCTCAGGATCTAAGATAAACTCTTCTGGTATTTCAGGAGTAGATTCTTCTTCTCCATCAGAATTATCTTCTTCCTGCTCTTGTTCTTGATTGTCCTCATTTTCATTAGATTCCGGTTCTGAATCATCATTATTTGATTGAGGTGGAGGGGGTGGGCTCTGCTCCTCTGGTGGAGGGGGTTGAATATCATCTTCATCTTCAGGAGGTATTTGCATTGCCCTTGGGAGAATCACCAATCTTACAGCAACCTTTAAATCCTCAGAATTAACATTTTCATCACCTCTAAGTGCTGCATTCGCTTTAGCTACTTTTACTGCAAATAATTCGGATCGATGGCCTTCTACTCCCCCTCTAAGTGCTTCATTTACTAGATAAGTTATTTGTTCTTTAGTTATCTTTACATCCTTTAACCATTGCCTGGCCAAAATTAATTGAGTAGATAAATTTTCAGACTCTTCGGACCACTTTTCTGAAAACTTAATATTATTTTCCGCATGAGATAACACAGATTTTGTGATCTCAACTCTTTGAGCATTTTTAATAGATTGATCTGCTGAAAGGACAATTGCAAATCGATCTAAAACATGATCTCTAAGGGCTCCTTCTTCAGGATTATAAGTTGCAATCAAAAGAGATCTACATGGATGCGATAAGCTCAAACCATCTCTTTCTATATTGTTTTGCTCTCTTCCAGTAGCTTCAAGAATTAAATTTACAATCCCATCATCCAATAAATTAATATCATCTACATATAAAACACCTCTATGGGCCTCAGCTAAAATCCCAGGCTGAAAAACTTGTTCGCCCGTATTTAATGACGCTGCAACATCGATAGAGCCCACAAGTCTATCTTCAGTTATTCCAATAGGAACTTGAATAAATGGTGCTTCTCTAACCTTTTTGGGGATATCTTCAATTTGATTAAGGTAATTAGTTCCAATTGTCTCCTCAAGTAATTTCTTAGTATTTAAATCCCACTCCTCTGGTTTATTTGGATCTAAGTTTCTACTTATAGGTCTTAATGAAGTATTAGCTTGAGTAAGATTTTTAAGTATTGCTTCATTATCTAATACTTCTATAGGGGGAATTAAATTATGTAACCCTCTCGCCAATACTGATTTACCAGTACCTCTACCACCAGCAATAATTACTCCTCCTAAACTTGGATCAACTGCCGATAGAAGTAAAGATAATTTCAATAAGCTATGACCTGTAATTGCAGCTAAAGGAAAAGCTCTAAAAGATTCCTTTGATTTCATTAAATCTTTTATTTCTTCTTTTCCTTTTAACTCTTGTTTCAAAATCACTTTTAAAATGCCTGATATAGAATTTATCCAATAACTTTGTTTTTTGTAGTGGAATTATCAAATCTTAATATCAAAAATGGACTATGTATATCCCTTGGGGCAAATATTGATAGTAAATTCGGGCCTCCTCTAGAGTCATTGATAATATGCAAACCAAAAGTAGAGAAAATAATAAAGTATTGGATAAATCAATCTCAAAATAAAACAGAAGCAATCAGAACATCTAATCCACACTTTTTATGGTCTTCAATATATGAGACATTTCCTCATGGAGTTGAAAATGAACAGCCAAATTATCTGAATACGTTAGTCCTTGTTAAGAGTAATTATTTTCCAATGCAATCAACACTAAATGCAAAATTACTCTTAAAAAAGCTAAAGAAATTAGAGTGTTTTTTTGGACGAGAAAAAACACCAAACGGGGAGAAATGGCTATCAAGATGTCTTGATCTAGATATTCTATGGTGGGAAGATTTACATACAATTGATGAGGAATTAACATTACCTCACCCCAGATTTATGAATCGTAATTTTGTTATTACCCCACTATCTGAGATCTTAAAAAGAAGCCAAAAAATCAAAATATTTGATGACCCAAGATGGTCTATTAGCTAATTTACAAAACCAAGAAATAACTGTTAGGCTATTTCTATTTAAAAATTATGGGCAATAAAAATCTTATAAAAAGGTCACTTTTTAAAGAAAAAATATCTGAGTTAAAGTCAAAAAAATTTAGTTTTGAAATCAATAGAATTCAACTGCCTAATGGGCATGAAGGTGAATATGGATACATAAAGCATCCTGGTGCCGCGTTAGCTGTACCTATTACAAAAGACAATAAAGTTATAATTCTTCGGCAATATAGATTTGCTGTTTCAAGATATTTATTAGAATTCCCAGCAGGAACATTAGAAATAGGTGAAACACCTATTAATTCAATTAAAAGAGAAATTCAAGAAGAGACTGGATTTAGTGCAGATAAATGGGATGAATTAGGAACTCTTGTCCCAGCTCCTGGTTATGCAGATGAAGAAATTTATTTATTTCTGGCGCGAGATTTAAACAAACTAAAGTCCGAGGTTAAAGGGGATTTAGATGAAGATATAGAAGTACTTATTTTGGATCCCGACGAACTAGATAATCTTATTTCTAGTGGGAATGAAATTCTTGACGCAAAAACTGTGACTGCTTGGTTTAGAGCTAAACAATTTTTATATAAACTATGAATAATCCTAGAATACTTTTCTGGCATAGAAAAGATCTAAGAATAATTGATAATCAAGCTTTAATCAAAGCATTTTCATTATCAAATGCTATTACTTCAACTTATATATTAGATAAAAATTACTCACACGATTTTAATGCAAATTCAAGAGCTTGGTTTCTAGGAAATTCGCTTCAAGAATTAGGAAAAAATTGGAAAAAAATGGGTAGTAGACTAGTTATAAAAGAAGGAGATCCTGTATTAATAATCCCTCAATTAGCAAAAACAATAAATGCTAAATTTGTTTTTTGGAATAGATCAATTGAACCTTATGAGATTAATCGAGATTTACAAATTAAAAAAAAATTAAAAGAAAAAAATATTCAAGTTATTGAATCTTGGGATCACTTATTAATAGAACCTTTAAAAATATTTTCAGGGAATAATAAACCTTATTCGGTTTATGGACCTTTTTATAAAAACCTTAAATCAAAAATGAATTTATTAGGTTCATATGATCAAGATAAAGTTATTTTGCAGTTTAAAGATATAGATAAGAAACTTAAAGAAAATAAAACAATAAATTCATCTGATTCGGTTCTAAAGAAATTTCTTAAAAATATCAAATTTTCTGGTTCAAATATTTGTCCATGTAGACCTGGTGAGTATGCTGCTGAAAGATTATTAGAAAACTTCATTAACGAAAAAAAAATATATTCTTACAATTTCGCAAGAGATTCACCTTCCCATAATGGGACATCTTTTTTAAGTGCATCCCTCAGATTCGGGACTATCAGCATAAGAAAAGTTTGGAATGCCACATTAAATTTAAATTCAGATTTTGGGAGTCATTATGATTCCTTATCAATTGAAACTTGGCAAAAAGAACTTGTTTGGCGTGAATTTTATCAACATTGCTTATTCCATTTCCCAGAGCTAGAGAAAGGTCCATATAGAAAAAAATGGGATGAATTTCCGTGGCAAAACAATAATGAATGGTTTGAGCATTGGAGCAACGGCGAGACTGGTGTACCTATAGTTGATGCTGCAATGCGTCAACTAAATAGTACTGGCTGGATGCATAATAGATGCCGTATGATAGTAGCTTCATTTCTAGTAAAAGATCTTATATGCAGTTGGCAAATGGGCGAGAAAAAATTTATGGAGACGTTAGTTGATGGAGACTTAGCTGCAAATAATGGGGGATGGCAATGGAGCGCTAGTAGCGGTATGGATCCAAAACCACTGAGAATTTTTAATCCATATACTCAAGCAAAAAAATTTGATCCTATTTGCGAATATATAAAATCTTGGATTCCTGAATTATCTAAAGTGTCAAATTCAGACCTATTAAATGAGGAGATATCTAATTTAGAAAAAAATAATTATTCAAACCCTATTGTAAATCACAACATACAACAAAGATTATTTAAATCTCTTTATGCTGAAATTTGAATTTCCTCTATACAATTCTTTAAAACTTTATTTAAATTTTCTGCTACATAAACTTGCTCTTCGTAAGAAATTTCAGGAAATATTGGAAGACTAAGAACTTCCGTACAAATCCTCTCTGTATTAATAAGTTTTGTTCTAGAAAAATTTTTATTTTTGTAAGCTATTTGTGCATGTATTGGAATTGGGTAATAAATAATTGAGTTAATACCTTTTTCAAAAAGTTGTTGTTTTACCAAATTCCTTAAGGAATAGTATTTTTTGTAATCAGTATCAAATAAATTTGAAAAATCTTCATTTAAAAAATATTTATCGTTTCTTAATTTGATTACAAATTGATTCCAAGAATGGGAAATTGAATCAGAGCTGATTTTAGGAAAACTAATAAATTGATTTTTTTCTAATAAATCAAGGTAATTATTAGCGATTTCTTGGCGATTATTAATCCACTTAGAAATATATTTAATTTTGATATTTAATATGGCAGCTTGAATGGTATCAAGCCTGCTGTTATATCCAATTTGAGTATGGTGATATCTTATTGGGCTACCATGAACAGCTAGTTCTCTAATTTTTTTTGCAATCTTCTGATCTGATGTTGTTACTGCTCCACCATCTCCAGCAGCTCCTAAATTCTTAGTAGGGAAAAAGCTAAAACAACCTATATCGCCGATACTACCAACTTTAGAATTTTCCCACATTGTACATGTTGCCTGAGCACAATCTTCGATTACTTTTAAGTCATATTTGTTGGCCAATGATTTTATTAAGGTCATATTCACTGCATTCCCAAATAGATGAACTGGTATAATTGCCTTGGTATTAGAATTTATTTCTTGTTCTATTAGTTCAGTATTAATGAGATAAGTTTCAGGATCTATATCTACCAAAACAGGATTAGCACCAACTGCACTAATAGCCTCTGCAGTCGCAAAAAAGCTAAAAGATGAGGTAATAACTTCGTCACCCACTCCAATATCTAATGCGCGCAAAGCTAACACTAAGGCATCAGTTCCACTATTACATCCAATAGTATTTTCAACACCAATCAGATTAGAAAAACTCTCCTCAAATTTGACAATCTCTTGTCCTCCAATATACTGGCCGCCTTTTAAAACTTTAAAAACCTCACTCTCAATTTCAGAGCCAATTTCTTGGAACTGCCTATTTAAAGTAAATGGAGGTATCTGCATAGTGAATATATTAACCCTAAACCATATTTCTATGGGTAAAAAAACATTTTAATTCATTTAAACCAACTAGGTTCTTTACCAGAAGTCCATTTAATATTGCAACCTAAAGACGGCATCTGATTTGAAGGATAAGAATTATCTTGATTCAAATCTCTTACAGCAGAGCGCAAATCTTCACCAGACAGAGGGATATTATTACCTGGTCTACTATCGTCTAATTGGCCATGATAATACAATAAAAAATTACCATCTCCTGCATTTGAAAAAAGATAAAAATCTGGGGTGCAGGCCGCTTTTAACTCCCTAGCAAAGTTTTGATTTTCATCATAAAGATAAGGGAAACTCCATCCCTGTGATTGTGCTTGTAATCTCAAATTTTTAGGAGAATCTGAAGGATGAGTGATAATATCATTACTAGAAACTGCAACCGTTTGAACTGTATCCTCAATTTCTTTACTTAAGGTGAAAATTTGATTCTCAATATATTTAACAAATGGGCAATGGGCACAAATAAACATTAAAAGTAAATGCCGATTATCTAGATTATGAGAATTAAAATATTGATTATTTGAAGAATTAGCATTTATCATTTCGAAATTAGGCAATTGAAACCCTAATTCCAAAACCATAGAATTTGTTCTGACCATGTTTAAGTTAAATATTCTTTGATATTTGAAAATTATTGTATATTTTGCAGTAATCCGTAAAGATAGGTACTTTTATATAGGAGAATAATAGAAATAAAAAACAAAATGCTTCTAAATCTCACTGGCAAAAAAATTCTTGTTACAGGAATTGCCAACAATCGTTCAATAGCATGGGGTATTGCTCAACAACTTTCAAAAGCTGGTGCAGAACTTGGAATCACATATTTGCCTGATGATAAGGGAAGATTCGAATCTAAAGTTAGAGAACTAACTGAACCGTTAAACCCATCGTTATTTTTGCCTCTCGATGTTCAAAATCCATCTCAAATAGAAGAAATCTTTAAAAATATAAAAAACAATTGGGGGCAAATTGATGGATTAGTTCACTGCTTAGCATTTGCAGGACGCGACGAATTGATTGGAGATTATAGTGCTACCACTTCAGAGGGTTTTGATAGGGCTCTTAATATCAGTGCTTATTCATTAGCACCTTTATGTAAAGCAGCAAAACCACTTTTTAGTGATGGTGCTGGCGTTGTCTCATTAACTTATTTAGGATCAGAGAGGGCGATTCCTAATTACAACGTGATGGGAGTTGCCAAAGCAGCTTTAGAAGCTTCAGTAAGATATCTTTCTGCAGAACTTGGTCCCAAAAAACAAGTGAGAGTTAATGCAATAAGTGCTGGGCCTATAAGAACACTTGCGAGTTCTGCTATAGGTGGCATTTTAGATATGATTCACAATGTTGAAGAAAAGGCTCCTTTACGCAGAACAGTCACTCAAACAGAAGTAGGTAATACTGCTGCTTTTTTATTAAGTGATCTCTCTAGCGGCATTTCAGGCCAAACAATTTATGTTGATGCGGGTTACTGCATTAATGGAATGTAAACTAAGTTTTTTGCATAAAAATGTCATCTCTAAGGCAATCTGAAATAAAAAGAAAAACTAATGAAACAGATATTTCTGTATTTATAAACTTAGATGGAACTGGGATTTCTGAGATTGATACCGGGATACCATTCTTAGATCATATGCTTCATCAAATATCCAGTCATGGTTTGTTCGATTTAAAAATCAAAGCAATTGGAGATACCCATATTGATGACCATCATACAAATGAAGATGTAGGAATAGCATTAGGCAAAGCATTTTCAAAAGCTTTGGGAGAAAGAAAAGGAATAAGCAGATTTGGACATTTCTTTGCCCCATTAGATGAAGCATTAGTTCAAGTCACTTTAGACTGTTCTGGCAGACCACATCTATCTTATGATCTTCAATTAAAAGCTCCAAGAATAGGAAATTATGATACTGAACTAGTAAAAGAGTTTTTTATTGCCTTTGTAAATAACAGTGGTATTACTCTGCATATTAATCAAATAAAAGGTAGTAATTCACATCATATAGTTGAGGCTTGCTTTAAAGCTTTTTCAAGAGCAATGAGAATGGCTACCGAAATAGATCTGAGAAGATCTGATTCAATTCCAAGCAGTAAAGGAATGCTAGAAAATCAATAAAATAGGAATATTTTTGAAACAGCCACAATTCAGTTAATTTTTGGCGAAGATAGATATAGTAATCATTTTGTTGTGACTAATTTAGAAGATAAAAAAATTGATAAAATTAAAAGTTTTAATAAAGAAGATTGGTCCAGTGCGTATCAAAATGTAGAAAAGGAGCTAACTAAAGAGCCTCTAACAATTAGCAAAGGTAAGAATATTAAAAATTTAAATGGAACATTATTAAGAAATGGACCAGGGATATTAGAGAGAGATGGACAATGGGTACATCATCCATTTGATGGTGATGGTATGATCACTTCCATAAAATTCGAAAATGGTCAGCCATTCTTAACAAATAGATTTGTCAAGACTAAAGGGTATTTGGAAGAAGAAAAAATAAATAAATTTATTTATAGAGGTGTTTTTGGCACCAAAAAAAATGGAGGAATTTTAAATAATGCATTAGATCTAAAATTTAAGAATATTGCTAATACTCATGTCGTTAAACTAGGAGATGAAATTCTCGCATTATGGGAAGCAGCTGGGCCACATGCAATACATCCTGATAGTCTTGACACTATTGGTTTAACAACATTAAAAGGGGTACTCAAGCCTAACGAAGCATTCAGTGCTCATCCCAAAACAGACCTAAACTCAAATGCATCTTCAGAACTTTTAGTCACTTTTGGAGTGCAAACCGGGCCAAAAAGTACCATTAGATTAATGGAATTTAATAATGCTGGTGAAAATCCTGGAGAGCTCATTGTCGACAGAAAAGATACCTTTAATGGCTTTGCATTCCTTCATGATTTCGCAATTACAACTAATTGGGCAATATTCTTACAGAATGCTATCGATTTCAACCCTATTCCATTTGTAATGGGGCAAAAAGGGGCAGCACAATGTTTAAAGTCTAATCCAAATAAAAAGGCAAAGTTTTTTATAATACCCAGAGAAAGTGGATTATTTAGAGGTCATTCATCGTTAACAATCGATGCTCCAGAAGGATTCGTTTTTCATCATGTAAATGCATTTGAAAAAGATTCCAAAATCGTATTAGATAGTATTTTTTATGATGATTTCCCATCAGTTGGTCCAGACGAGAATTTTAGGGATATTGACTTTGATAAATATCCAGAAGGAAAACTGAAAAGATCAACTATCGATCTAAAGAAAAAAACTAGTAAACTTGAAACTATAAGTGAACAATGTTGTGAATTTGCTGTTGTTAATCCTAAAAATTTAGGATTAACAGCAACTTTTAGTTGGATGGCAAGCACATCTCAAAAGCTAGGGAACGCTCCACTTCAAGCAATAAAAAAAATAAATTTAATTTCAAAGGAGGAAAGTTATTGGTCAGCAGGTCCAAGTGGATTCGTAAGTGAACCAATTATGGTTCCATCAGAAAACTCTTCTAAAGAAGATGAAGGATTTTTATTTATACTTCTATGGAACGGAAAACGAAGAGGAAGCGATTTAGTGATATTAGACGCAAAAGACTTAAAAGAATTAGCTGTTTATGAATTACCCATTTCAATTCCCCATGGCCTACATGGATCTTGGGTTAATTGACTTTAAAAAAAATTTCAATTAAATCTGGAATAATTTTTTTTAATGCTTTACCTCTATGGCTACAAGATTCTTTAATATCATTATTCATTTCTGCGAAAGTTAATCCAGTAGAACGTTCCTCAAAAATTGGGTCATACCCAAAACCACCTTTTCCTCTAGGGTTTAAAATAATATTTCCATAACATTTAGCTTCAGATTCTATAATCACTTCACCTTTTGGGGAACACACACAAATATTAGCAATAAAGAAAGCAGTTCTATTTTCAACTCCATCAAGTTCTTTTAAAACTCGTTCAATTCTCTTCTGATCATTTTCTGCATATCTTGATGAGTAAATGCCTGGCTTCCCATCTAATGCTTCAATACAAATTCCAGAATCATCTGCTATTGAGAAATTATTTGTTTTTCTCGAAACTTCACTCGCTTTTTTAATTGCATTATCTCTAAATGTCAGCCCATCCTCTTCAACTTCTAATGATTCTGGCTGAAGTAATAATTTACAATTAACTCCAGCAAGCAATTTCTGATATTCTTCAATTTTACCTTTATTCTTACTCGCTAAATATAAATTTTTCATCCTTATTTTCCGGCCAAATTTATAAATTCTTGACCCCACTCTAATACCTCATCTAGATAAGATTCTTTTGGTGCTTCACAATACAACCTTAAAAGAGGTTCGGTTCCAGAAAACCTAAAAAGAAGCCAAAAATTTTTATTAATTCTCAACTTTATTCCATCGATCTTTGAGATACTTTTTAACTTGTGATTATTAATATTCTCAGGAATATTATGTATTATAAATTCCTCTACAGAATTTTTTTCTGACTGATTTGGAAATTTAATATCAATTCTTTTATAGAAACTTGGCCCAAAATCTTTTTGTATTTCATCTAAGGTTTCGTATAAATATTGAGATTTTTCAGCAATTCCATTTAATAAAACCATTGCTGCATATATAGCATCTCTTTCAGGCATAAAGTCACCAAAACCAACCCCCCCAGATTCCTCTCCTCCAATAAATATTTTCTCTTTAATCATTTTTTCAGCAATATATTTAAAGCCAACTGGAAGTTCAAAAACATCTCTATTTTGACTCTCTGATATATTTTTAATAATATCTGAACCACTAACAGTCTTTAAAACTGGATAATAATTATTTTTAATTTCGCCTAAATAGTGAATAAAATATGGCAGTAAATCCTGCGTACTAGAGTATCTTCCTTTTTCATCAATTGCCGCAATTCTGTCACCATCACCATCAAATATAATTCCTAGAGTTTTCACTTCATTTTTTGAATTTTTGATTAGTATTTGATTTAAATCATCTACATAATTTAAAAGAGGTTCAGGAGGTTTTCCGCCAAAAAAAGGATCAGCATCTTTTCTGATTTCTGAAATAACTTCTGAATCATTAGAGGCAAAAATATCAGCCATACAATTTGCAGCTGAACCGTGCATAGAATCTACAAAAATTCTTAGTTTCATTTTTTTCAATCTATTGGAAATAAAGTCAATATCAAAAAGGGATTTGATTCTATCCAAATGAAAATTCTTAATATCTACAAATTGAGTGGCTCCATCTATTTTTTCAATTGAATTTCCAAGCATTAATCTTTTTTCAATTTCACTTGTAAAAGATTCGTCAACAGAACATCCATTAAAGCTCTTTATTTTGAGACCCAGCCAATTATATGGATTATGACTTGCTGTAATTACTAACGCTCCTAAACAACCCATTTCTTTGGCATAGAAACTACAGGAGGGGGTTGTAACAAAGCTATTAGATAAGATCGGTTCAAAACCACATCCTCTAACAAAAGGGGCTACATGCTTGGCAAATTCACTTGCCATAAATCTACGATCATATCCAATTAAAATTTTCTTTGAATTAACTTCCTTATAGTATTGATAATGCAACTCCTGGCAGGCAGCCACAACAACTCTTGAAAGATTGGACAGGTTAAAATCAAATCCAATTATTCCTCTCCAACCATCAGTTCCAAATTTCATATTTTCTAATGTGTCACCTTGCAAATTGAAGACTTCCTTGATTTCTTTTAATTATCTATATTAATTTATATAAGTAAATTTTAAAACCGCCAATAAAATAATTTGAATACTCTTTATTTAAAAAGTTTTATAAGATGCAAGAGAAAAGCATGGCTAGATTTCAAGGGTGATAAATCGTATGAAGTTTGGTCTGCGCATAAAGCCATAGATAAAGTTAACCAATATCAAATTTTCTCTAAATTATGTAATGGTGAAATATATACAGGATTAAAAGCCTGTAAAAAGGGATATCAAGGGGTAATTGGATTAAAAATTAAAGGAAAATTTTTCCAAAATGTTAACGCAGAGATACATCCCCAATTACTTTTAAGGACTAAAGGTATAAGTAAATGGGGTCCATATAAATATCTACCTGCTGTTTATAAATTAGGCCACAAAACTACTAAAGAACATTTATTCGACTTGGCTTTTAGTTCTATTCTTTTGGAATCTTTTGAAGAATCTAAAATTGAAAAAGGATTCGTAATTTCAAGTTTTGATAAAAAAGTTAATGTTGAAGAAATTTATTTAAATAAAAAATTAAGAAAAAAAGTTTTGAATGTTTTATTAAATTTGAATGAATGCTTGGAGGGATTTATGCCAGAAATAACTCAAGATAGAAAAAAATGTACTATTTGTTCATGGCAAAAATTTTGTGACAAAGAAGCAAAAGAAAATGAATATCTAACAGATATAGATGGGATAGGCTCCAAAACGGCCTCATTACTGAAAATAAATGGAATAACTAATACCCAAACATTAGCTTCTTATAGCGAAAAACAACTTGGAAAGAAATTATCTAAATTCAATGATCAAAAGTATGAAAAAGCCTCCATATTTGTAAAGCAAGCGCAAGCGTATATTTCTGGGGAACCATACTTCATTTCCAATAAAAATGATAATGACGATCTCTTAGAAAAAACATGTTCGGGATTTTATATATTTGATATTGAGTCAAATCCAGACGATAAGCATGACTTTTTATATGGTTTTTTAAAAATAAATAATTTGTTTATAAAAAAAGAAGATCTTATTTATGAGCCAATCTTAAATCTCAAAAACAATAAAGGAGAATCTTACAGGCAAATTATTAAAATACTTTTTTCACACAAGGAATGGCCTGTCTTACATTATGGAGAGACTGAAAAAATAGCAATAATTAATATTGCTAAAACCCTAAATTTTAGTTTTGAAGAAATTGATTCACTTACCTCAAGATTTTTAGACTTACATACTTATATAAGAAAGTCTTGGATATTACCGCTAAAAAACTATGGGTTAAAAACCGTTTCTAATTGGCTAGGATTTGAATGGGAGCAGAAAAATGCAAGTGGCTCGAAAGCCCTTTATTGGTGGATTCAATATCAAATTACAGAAAACGAAATTTTTTTAAAAAAAATTATCCAATATAACAAAGATGATTGTTTGGCAACTCTACAAATTTTAGAATATTTAATCAAAAATCAATTAAAGAAAAATTGATCCTAAAGATTTATTTATAATAATTTTTCCAAAAATTTCTGAATAAAAATAACTTCCATCCTCTAAATATTTTCTTTTTATCATCGCTAAGCCTTGTATTTGCGAATCTGATTTTACAATACTAGTGATTTTTCCGACAGAATTTTCTTTAGCAGAATTTGTGTATAAATTTTTATCTTCAATTTCCAAATCCAAATTGCAGTCAAATGATTGCCAAACTCTTATTTCCTGTTTTAAAGAAGAAACATTTTTTATTTTTGACATGGTTTCTTGTCCTAAATAACAACCTTTATTAAAATCTATAAGATCTTTTAATCCCAGTTCAAGAGGATTATTTTTTCCGTTTATTTCCATATCTAAAGAGGGTATTGCCTGATTAACCTTCCAAATTTTTAAATCATTGGAATTAAGTAAATTTAGTTTATTTTTAAATATTTCAAATTCTTTATCTTCTGTTTTGAAGAAAATAGGCTGGTAAGTTCTCCATGAACTAGATTCATCAATTTCCTGGATTCTAGTTATCAAGAAAGGTTCACTTAAAAGTACATCGTCGGCAGGAAAAATAATTTGATTAAAGTAATTAATAATTTCATTTGTATTACCCTCCAAGATAATTACTTCTAAGTTTCTTTCTAAAAAAACAATTTCAATTAATGCCCTTAAAACTCCATTTGGAGTTAACCAACAAGTTTTTAAAACTTTATTTTCTGAATTAAGAATATTACCAGTTGTTATTCCATTCAAAAATTTCCTAGCATCTTTACCAGTCACAGAAAAACAATCAAATTTTTCAAGCCAAAACTTTTTATTAATATCTTGCATTTTGAGGTAATTATAAAAAGTCTTTTATGGTAAACAGACTCTTTAATTTAACATTTTCATCATTAAGGGCTTCACTTCCCCCTTCTTGTCTATCAACTATAGACAAAACTTCCTCAACAACATAATTATTTTCTCTTAACTTTTTTATAGCTTTTATTACTGAACCAGCAGTTGTAACCACATCCTCTAAGACAGTTACCAAAGTTCCTTCTTCTAATTTAGGACCCTCTATTCCAGCTTTGGTACCGTATTTTTTAATTTCTTTACGAATTATTAAACCATTAAGGTATAAACCCTGCGAAGCTGCTGTGACTATTAATCCACTTACAAGAGGATCTGCACCTAATGTCATTCCTGCCACTGCCTTTGACCTTGATTCCATTAACTCTAAAAATAAATTACTTATTAAGTTCAAACCTTCGCCATTTAAGGAGACAGGTTTACAGTTCAAGTAATGACTGCTTTTTTTTCCGGAAGCTAAAGTGAAGTTTCCTTTCTTATAAGCTTTTTCAATTAACTGTTTTAACAATTTCGCTTTATTTAAATCATAATTTTCCGAAAAATTGCCCATTAATGAAAGTTAAATTTATATCTAAAGATTAGAAGAAAAAAAAGAAATCTCACAAAAACTTACTAAGTTGGCGTTTTTTGAAATATTATTTTTTATATTGTATATTTAAATTCAATATGATTATAAATTAATCAAACAACTTGGGGGTGTAGCAATCTGGTGAATGCACCAAACTCATAATTTGGCTAAGGCGAGTTCGATCCTCGCCACCCCCATCACTAATTTGTCATTGAATGAAAATAATTTTACTATTATTTCTTTTATTATTCCCAGCTTTTTTTGCTGCTAGCGAACTTTCATTCTTATTAATACGACCAAGTAAAGTCTTAAGACTTATAGAAGAAAAAAAGAAAGGAGCATTATCAATTTTAAAAATTCAGAAAAGATTCAGATCTTCCTTAATAGCTTCCCAATTTGGAGTAACAATATCACTTATAGCAATTGGTTGGGTATGTAATAGCATCGCTAATGATTATTGGAAAGAAAATATTTTATCAAATCAATTTTATGATCTCCTATTATTTTTTTTTATAGTAGTTATTGTGACTCTTGCTTCTGGACTAATTCCTAAGGCATTAGTAATTAATAATCCAGAATCTGCTGCATTGAGGTTGACTACAATTTTCGATTCAGTTCGAAAAGGGATGAAGCCCATCACAACCATAATAGAATTTTTTGCAAGTGCTTGTTTGAGTTTTTTAAATCTAAACAATAAATGGGATTCTTTGAATTCAGGCTTATCGGCGGGAGAATTAGAAACTCTAATAGAAACAGATAACGTTACTGGTCTAAAACCAGATGAAAAAAATATTCTTGAAGGAGTTTTTGCTTTAAAAGATACTCAGGTCAAAGAAGTAATGATACCAAGATCTGAGATGGTAACTTTGCCAAGAAATATTACCTTTTCAGAACTTATGAAACAAGTTCATAAAACTCGGCATGCGCGTTTCTTTGTAATTGGTGAGTCACTTGATGATGTTTTAGGAGTATTGGATTTACGTTATTTAGCTAAGTCAATATCTAAGAGTGAAATGGCAGCTAATACATTATTAGAACCTTTCCTTTTACCTGTTACTAAAGTAATAGAAACATGCTCCTTAGCAGAAATATTACCAATAGTTAGAGACTACAATCCATTTTTACTAGTTGTAGATGAACATGGAGGAACCGAGGGTCTTATAACTGCAGCTGATCTCAATGGAGAAATTGTTGGAGAAGAAATGCTAAATAGCAGAATTTATTCAGATATGAAAATGCTAGATAATTTTTCTAAAAAATGGTCAATAACAGGTAAATCCGAAATTCTAGAAATAAACAAAAAATTAGGGTGTTTAATTCCGGAAGGAGATGATTATCATACACTTGCAGGATTCATGCTTGAAAAATTTCAAAGGGTTCCTAAGATTGGAGATGTTTTAGAATTTAATAATATTAAATTTGAAATTATTTCTATGTCAGGTCCGAAAATTGATCGTGTAAAAATAATTCTTCCAAAGAACTAAATTGGGCATCTGATAGAGGATAATAACTTATTATGTATAGCTTTTAAGATATGAAACCAACCTCAAAACCCGTAAAGGTTGGAGTCATAGGTATAGGAAATATGGGCTGGCATCACGCTCGAGTACTGAGTTTACTTAAAGATGCAAATCTCGTTGGAGTTGCCGATCCAAATCAAGACAGAGGTAAATTAGCTGTGGAGCAATTTCAATGCGAATGGTACCAGAACTATATGGACTTAATTCCAAAAGTTGATGCGATATGCATTGCAGTTCCAACCCTTCTTCATAAAAAGGTAGGTTTAGATTGCCTTCAGGGAGGACTTAATGTTCTTATTGAAAAACCAATTGCCGCAAATGAGTTAGAAGCAAAATCTTTAATCAATGCAGCTAAAGAAAGCAATTGTCTTTTACAAGTTGGACATATTGAAAGATTTAATCCTGCTTTTAGAGAATTAAATAAAATAGTTAATAATGAAGAAATTGTTGTTTTAGAAGCAAGAAGGCATAGTCCTCATGCAGATAGAGCAAATGATGTATCAGTAGTAATGGATTTAATGATTCATGATATTGATCTTGTTTTAGAACTTGTCAACTCGAAAATACAAAAATTAGCGGCTGTTGGAGGTAGAAATAGTGAAGGATTAATAGACTATGTTAATGCTACTTTAGTTTTCAAAAATAATGTCATAGCAAGCTTAACTGCAAGCAAAATGAGTCATAAAAAAATCAGGACTTTAAGTGCACACTGCCAAAAAGGATTGGTAGAGACTGACTTTTTAAATCACTCTTTGCAAATACATCGAAAATCTCATGAATCTTATACAGCAGAGCATGGCGAATTAGTATATAGGAATGACGGATATGTTGAAGAAGTAAGTACAACATCTATCGAACCTCTTTATGCAGAATTAGAGCATTTTCTAAAATGTGTGCAAGGTAAAGAAAGTCCTGAGGTTGACGGAGTACAAGCATCAAGGGCTTTAAAAATTGCTGATTTTATAGAGTATGCGGTAGAAAATTCAGGTGATGCAATATCACTCGAGACTCCTTTCTAATACTAAATATTTACTATAAAAATAGTTTTATTTAAATCCAACAGCAGCTTGCCAAACAAAGACTAATAAAAAGAAAAATATAGGTATTAATGGAAGAACATCAACAGTTGGAGCAAAAGCCTTATAAGCTTCAGGCAATTCAGCGAATGTATTTAATAGAATTAGCACCTTTTTAATGAATTAATTAATTATGTTAAGACGTTACCACGTATGGCGTGCAATGGAGGAATTTTTCCAAGGAGCGAAATCAATTGTAAAACAATTATCTTTAATTGCAGAAGAAATAGCATTGGTAAATCGTATTAAATGAGAGATATTATGCAAGCTGATCAAGGTAAGTCCTAATATTTCATCATTTCTAATTAAATGATGCAAATATGCTCGAGAATAAGATTGGCAGGTTTCACATTTACAAGTGTTGTCTATTGGAGAGAAATCACTTTTAAAACGAGCATTTCGCAGATTCAATCTTTCATCATTGAACAAAGCAGTGCCATGTCTTCCTAATCTTGTTGGTAAAACGCAATCAAACAGATCGAATCCTTTTGCTATGGCTAATCTAATCTCATTTAAAGAACCAATTCCCATCAAATATCTTGGTTTTCCTATTGGCAAGAATTTTGGTACAAAATTAATTACATTATGGATTTGATCAACTGACTCTCCAACGCTAACACCTCCCACTGCAATTCCAGGTAACTCAAAAGAGCTAGTAAATTTAGCACTCATTTCTCTGAACTTTGGGTATTTACCACCTTGAACGATCCCAAATAATGCTTGATTTGATTTCTGATGAGTTTTAACGCATTTTTGCAACCATAAATGTGTACGTTGCAAAGAGTCTTCAATATCATTTTCATTTGCAGAATGAGGTGGGCAGTGGTCGAAAGCCATTGCAATATCTGAACCAAGATCCATTTGTATCTGCATTACTTTTTCAGGTGATAAAAACACATGACTACCATCTCTAGGATTTTTAAATTCCACTCCTTCATTTGAAATATTATTTAATTTAGCTAAGCTAAAAACTTGATATCCGCCTGAATCGGTAAGAATTGGCTTATCCCAATTCATGAATTCATGTATTCCACCTGCCTCTTTAACGAGTTTCTCGCCAGGTTGAAGATGAAGATGGAATGTATTAGACAGAATAATTTCTGATCCTGTTGAATTTAACTGTTGTGATGATAGACCTTTAACTGTCCCTAAAGTACCTACAGGCATAAACCTAGGAGTATTAACTCGACCATTAGGTGTGTGAAATATACCTGTTCGAGCTTCTGTATTACAGCAATTTGAGGTAACTTCAAATTCAAACACGAGAAATTATAAAATTTTTTGATTATTTTTTATTAATCTAACTTATTATTCAATAAATAAATCCATTTTTGTCCCATCAAACAACATTTAATTAGAAACCTGGCAGGAGCTTGGATTTTCTACACGACCTTTCCAAAGATACCTTTCATTGCTCCCCGATTCAAGAATATTGCCCAATTTGCACCAATTCTTGGATTCCTTATTGGACTAATACAAAGTTATATTTTTATTTTCTTAATAAAATATTCGTGGTCTATTTATGCTTCTGTCCTGCTTTGTTTAGCTTCTGGATATGTAATTACTGGGGGTCTACATCTAGATGGATTAATGGACACTTTTGATGGTATTTTTGCTGGCAAAAAGAAACGATTAAAAGCGATGAAAGATAGTAAAGTTGGTTCTTTTGGTGTTCAGGCTATAGTCTTCATAACCTTAATTCAAATAGCTTGTCTTTTAAAAATTCACAACCAAATAATATTTGTTTTGCCAATATGCTTATTTTGGGGACGATTTTCCAATTTATTTTTTATAGATCAATTTAACTATATTAGTTACAAGAAAAAATCTATAAGTCACAAAAAGTGTTGGAATGGATTTACCAAAGAATCCTTGATCTCTATCATTTGTCTTATAATTTTCATCACATATCAATGTGTTTTATTAAACTCAGAGCAACAATTAATTAAAAATTTATTTCTTCTATTTATCGGCTGTTTTATAAGTTATAAGATTCCAAATATTCTAGGTAAAAAAATTGGCGGTTTTAATGGAGATTCCTGCGGAGCAAGCGTTGTTATTGTTGAAACATTAATGTTATTCATTCATGCAATTCTGCTATAGGAAGTTCTAAGTAAAAAATATTTGTCTTTTTAAGAGTATTTATTTCATCAAAATCATGAGTTGAACTACCATTTAATAATTTTAAGTCTCCACCAATTTGTTTTGCTAATTTTTTAGCCAAAAAAAGGCCAACCCCTGTACCATCCTTTTTCTTAGAAGCTGCCCCTCTAAAACCTTTCTGGAAAATTTTATCATTCTCATTTTTCTTTATTTTTTCCCCGTCATCAAACACAAAAAGGCCTTTAGAGGTAAAAGTAATCCCAATCTCAGCATCTTTTTTTGCATATTTAAATGCATTTTCTAATACATTTGCTACGATTTCAGCAATCACTCCATATTTTGATTCAATTGCTTTTAATGTCCAGGCTGGCCAAAAAGAAGGCTGTGTCCAAGCTCTTTTCTCTAACTTTGCGTTAGCTTTACCTCTTTCTAATATTGGAAGTAATAAATTCTGAACAGTAATCATTTTTTCATTATCCAAATTAGGCGGTAGTAATAACCTCTCTTCTCCTATGTCTAAAGGGAGTTTGATAGGTACGTTTAATTTTTCAAAAGAGTCAACATATTGGTTAATTTGATTTTGTTCTACCATCATGCTTTCAACAATTTCTATGGAGTCATTATCTGATCCAAGTCGTTTTATTAAGAGTTTGGCATAAGTTCTAATAGCAGCCAATGGATTTCTTAGTTGATGAATTACAATACTTACCTGATTTTTTAAGTAATTTATTTCTTCATTACTAGTTTGACGTTCCATTTCAATAGAAACGCATTTAGCTAAAGAAACAGAGAGGGCTTTTAACCTAGAATCAAGATTTACTGGCCAATTACCGTCTTTAAAATTAGTTTCTACTCTAAGAACACCCAGTAAAATGTCATTCTCTTGTAGAGGGTACCATCTCCTAGTAGGTTCTGCCACCTTCAGTGTAGGATCATCATCTATAGATATTAAAAGCCTATCAAATTGGGGCCAATGGCCAATGATTTCAAAAGTGGCTTTAGTTCCTTGCTTAGCTGTAGCAAGATATATCACTAAATGAGTAACTCCCATAGAGCAACCGAAACTCTCTAGTTGTTTTAAAATGAGATCTTCAAATTTCTGGGAAATTTTCATAGTAAATCAATTTTTGAATAATTCTTTTTGCGAAAATTTAAAAAAACTTGTAAAATCTGAAAAAAGTATTAAGATAAGTAAAGAGGTCAAACTTTGACCGACCTTAAAAATATGAACATTTGATCATATTTTATGCTACATGAGAGGTTGATGGGTCCTCTGTGTAATTTGAAGTAAATTCTAAATCACAGATATTAGATTAGTAAAAATAAACTAAGACTAATCTCATTTATAATTTCAGGAGTACCAATCAATGTCAAAAAAAAGAAAGAGAATCAGCAGAAGAAGGCTGGCCGGTCAAAGAGTTATGGCTCATGTACCTATTTATCATATCGAAACTGGCAAACATAAGCCAGTAACAGCTGCACGAAGATTTATAGCTGAAAATGCATTATCTGCACCTTCAGTTTTCAATGTTAGAAGAAATGAACATACAACAGATAGATTCTTTTGGGGAGAAAAAGGTTTATTTAGTGCTCAATATGCAGAAGAAAATCATTTCTTGTTCCCCTCACTAAAAGTTGTAGTTGAAGGAATTGGAGAAGAAAGAATTTTTGAAGGTTTAGAACTATCTGCAGATGATTGGGAAGAGATTGAAGAATATGAATATGCTTTTGTTTAAAAAATATCTTTAATTTTTGAATTAATAATATCAATTAAATTTAAATCTATTTGATGATAGCCATTAAATTCTATTAATTCGCAAAAGTTAGAAGATTTACTATTAACTTTTGCATATATAGATCTTGAAGCTTCAATAGGAACTATGTCATCCATCAAACCATGGCTGATTATCATTGGTGGGCAATTTTTGTCCGGAAGCCAGTTTGGATGAGGATATCCACTACAGCAGACGATTAATCCTAAATCTAATTTACAACCTGTCTCAATAGCCATTGCTGCGCCCTGAGAGAAACCTAATAAGATTGTTTTTTTGAGAGGGATTAGATTAATATCAAATTTTTTTATTGATAGTAATAGTCTATTAACTTCTTCCTCTGCTGCGTTCCAATCGTGCGGGTATAATCCATACCACTGCCTTCCAGCGCCACTAGGATGTAATCCTGGCGCTCTTAAAGCAATAACCTCAAAATCAATTTTTGAATTTGCCTTAATCTCTCTTCCAAGAGGTATAAGATCATCCGCATCAGCTCCCCAACCATGAATCAAAATTATTCTATGCGTTGCAGTTTGAGAGGTAATCGAAACAAATTCATGATTGATATCGTATTTCATGTTTATATTCTTAAGTAATCAAGTTTTTCTACAATGTCACCATTAGCTTTAGTAAGTGTTTCGGATAAAACAAATATCATTTCCTTTTGTAAAGAGTTAGTTGAGAAATTTAATTATAAAATTCTATCAAGTGGCGGAACTGCAAAATACCTATCAGATGCAAACATTCCAGTTATAAAGGTATCAGACTTTACAAACTCTCCAGAAATTCTGGAAGGAAGAGTAAAAACTCTCCATCCAAAAATTCACGGAGGTATTTTAGCGAAAAGGTCAGATGAAAAACATCAAAGAGATGTAGACATGAACAAACTTGAACTAATTGATTTAGTCGTAGTTAATTTATATCCATTTAAGAAAAAAACTGAAGCAAAATGTTCCTGGGACGAAGCAATTGAAAATATTGACATAGGTGGTCCATCCATGATTAGATCTGCAGCTAAGAATCATAAAGATGTTTTTGTTTTAGTAGATCCAATTCAATATAAAGATTTTCTGGAAAAGAATAAAGAAGGAACGCTAAATGAAGAATATAAAGCGAAATTAGCTTTTGAGGCGTTTCAACATACTGCTGACTACGATACTGCAATAACTAATTGGATAAGTAAGGAAAAAAATTTACTGCCCTCAAAGCATATTGAATCTTATCCACTAATAAAAACCTTAAGATATGGAGAGAATCCACATCAAAAGGCCTTTTGGTATGGATTCAGTGAAATCGGTTGGAATTCAGCTGAACAATTGCAGGGCAAAGAGTTAAGTTATAACAACTTATTAGATCTTGAATCCGCACTTTCAACTGTTTTGGAATTTGGCTATGAACAAAAAGAAGATTTTAACAAGAATTCATATGCATCTATAATTTTAAAACACAATAATCCTTGTGGTGGCTCTATCAGCAACTCTGCATCAAATGCATTCAAAAATGCTTTGGAATGTGACTCAGTTAGTGCTTTTGGCGGTATTGTTGCTTTTAATTCAAACGTAGATAAAGAAACAGCGTTAAACCTTACAAATATTTTCTTAGAGTGTGTTGTCGCACCCTCTTTCGATAAAGAAGCCTTAGAAATCTTAAAAGTCAAAAAGAATTTAAGAGTTTTGAGATTGTCTAAAAATATGCTAGCCCAGAAGAAACAAACTTCATCCAAATCAATAATGGGAGGATTATTAATTCAAGATAGTGATGATAATAAAGATATTAAAGAGAACTGGACTTCAGTTACCAAAAACAATCCAACTGATCAGCAAGCTTTAGATTTAGATTTTGCATGGAAAATTTGTAAACATGTCAAATCAAATGCCATTGTAATTGCAAAAGATCGAAAAACTATTGGAATTGGAGCAGGACAAATGAATAGAGTAGGAGCTGCGCAAATTGCATTGAATTCAGCTAAAGAAGAATGTTCTGGAGCTGTGCTAGCTAGCGATGGATTTTTTCCATTTTCAGATACAGTAGAACTTGCAAATGAGTATGGTATCAGTTCAATTATTCAGCCAGGAGGTAGTTTAAGAGACGAAGAAAGTATTAATATGTGTAATGCAAAAGGAATATCTATGATATTCACCCAAAAAAGGCATTTTCTACATTAAATCAGTTTGATTTTGGATAATAAGTTATTTTGTTGGTTTTTCTAAATAAGGCAAGTTTCCCAGGGCCTGCACATAAGAAATAAAGAGAAATAGCTGCATATATAAATGACAACTCGAAGGCATAATTATGCCCTTCAACAACTGCGAGTGGGAAACCTTCTAATCCTGTATCTAATAGGTGAAAATATACAGCAAATGACATGGTTGATAAAAGTCCCAAGGAAGATAGTCTTGGTAAAATTCCCAGAGCCAAACCTAATGGGCAAACTAATTGAGTTATAGCTGCGCCATAAGTCCAGGTCACAGGATCACCTGGCAAAAAGGGAAAGTACTTCCCAACCACAAATTCTGCAAAACCCTGAGGATCCTCCAGTTTTTCTAAGCCATGATGAATCATTAAAACACAAAAACCAATTCGTAAAATAAAAATTGCTAATTCCCCTAGAATATTGACATCAGATCCTGAAGTTGAATTTGCTACAACTACCTCTACTTTTTGGGGTGCTTTGGATCTATTCATTTTTGTTGTAACATTTTGATTAGATTGAGATTTGTCTTCCATACTTCTATTTTTTATTTCATTCTAAATAATAATGAAAAACTAAGCAATATTAATAATTATCTATCTTTTGAAGATATTTCTATTAATTTCTCAATAACATCAGCCACCACTTTATCTGGAGTAGAAGCTCCTGAGGTAATTCCAACATTAATATTTCCACTGGGTAAAAAGTTATTATTTAAAACCAACTCCGAGCCAAGAGGTTTATGTAATATTGAATTATTTTCAACTGAAATCCTCTCCGGTGCATCAATATGAAAAGAAGTAATATTTTTAGTGATTGCTATTTCTTGCAAGTGGGTAGTATTTGAAGAATTGAAACCCCCAATAACTACAAGAATATCAAGTTCTTCATCAACTAAAGAAAACATTGCATCTTGCCTTTCTTCGGTTGCATCACAAATAGTATTGAAAGCCAAAAAGTGGCTATTTAAGTTTTCTGGTCCAAACTTTTTTAACATTGTTCTTTCGAACAATTTACCTATTTCTTCTGTCTCGCTTTTTAACATAGTTGTCTGGTTAGCTACTCCGACCCTATCTAAATCTTTATCAGGATCAAATCCATTTGAAAAAGCTTTAGCAAATTTATTAAGGAACTCATTTCTATTACCTTTCCCAAGAATATAGTCAGAAACATAATTTGCTTCTTCAAGATCAAGTACAACTAGATACTTTCCAGCAAATGAGCTCGTTGCAAGAGTCTCTTCATGCTTAAATTTTCCATGAATTATTGATGTAAATATATGTTTTTTATGCTTTTCAACAGTATGCCATACCTTTGAAACCCAAGGACATGTTGTATCTATGATATGACATCCTTTCTCATGAAGAAGTTTCATTTCTTGAACAGTCGCCCCGAAAGCAGGCAAAATAACTACATCGCCGTTTGAAACTATGGAAAAATCTTTAATACCATTTTTTGTTGCAATGAATTTCACATTCATTTTTCTTAAATGATCATTAACTGAAGGGTTATGAATTATTTCGTTCGTTATCCAAATATTCTCATTAGGATAATGGCGTCTAGTCTCATAAGCCATTGCTACAGCTCTTTCCACTCCCCAACAAAAACCAAAAGCTTGAGCTAATTTTATATTTAATCTACCTTTTTTGTAAGCGAAACCGTTATCTCTTATAGAACTTATCAAATCACTTTGGTAAGCTTCTTCTAATGCTTGTGCTCTTTTCGTAGGAGAATCAAAACCCCTACGGTTATATCTATCCGAATGATGAAGTGATCTTCTAAAAGCTTGAGTATCCATAATTATATAGTTTACTACAAATTTAAAAATTTTTAAAAAAAAGCCTGGCTATTGCCAGGCTTAAATTAATTTCCCTAAAGAAATTTATTTTGTAGAAGCAAATTCAGGATATGCCTCCATACCATGTTCTCCGATATCAAGACCTTGAATCTCTTCCTCTTCTGAAACACGGATACCTCCAAACAATCCACCAATAATTGACCAAGCTACCCAACAAGTAACTACAGTCCAGATTGCATAAGCACCAGCACCAAGTGCTTGAACTCCTAGTGTTTTAATACCAGCAGCACCAGCATTTAATATTCCAATACCTGCAGAGGTGGGGTCCATACCATCAACGCCCCATAAACCAATTACAACTGTTCCCCATACTCCGCAAACACCGTGAACAGAGAATGCTCCTACAGGATCATCTATTTCTGCTGCGTCCAAAGCGGCTACAGAAAATACGACAATGATCCCACCAACAGCACCTGCTAACCAAGCACCTGCAAAAGTCATATTTCCACAACCTGCAGTGATACTTACCAAGCCAGCAAGAATACCATTAATGATCATTGTTAAATCTGGCTTACCTGATGTGAGAGTTGACAATACAGTTGCTGCAATAGCTCCACCCGCTGCTGCAAGTGTTGTAGTTACTGCTACGAAGGCAACATACTGATCCATTTCTAGCTCAGAGCCAGGGTTAAATCCATACCAACCAATCCAAAGGATAAGAGCACCAAGGGTTGCGATAGCCATATTATGTCCTGGCATCGCTTGTGGTTTTCCACTGGCAAATTTCCCAATTCTAGGGCCAAGAAGCATAGCACCTACTAATCCAGCCCATCCACCTACTGAATGCACAATAGAGGAACCAGCAAAATCAATAAAACCTAGTTGGCTCAACCAACCACCATCTCCATTACCATTCCATTGCCAGCTTCCTGAGATTGGATAGATAATTCCAGAAAGGACAATAGCGAAAATTACAAATTCTCCGAATTTAACCCTTTCAGCAACCAAACCAGAAACGATTGTGGCTGCAGTTCCAGCGAAAGCTGCTTGGAATAAGAAATCAACTGATGGGACTAGACATCCAGTATCTCCTGCAGCAGCACATTCAAGTGCACTTGAAGGATCAGGATTTACAAAAAATTGGTTAAAAAATAAGTAACCTCCTGCTACGGGATCTCCGTACATTAAGGAGTAACCAACAAACCAATATGCAGTTACTGCAAGAGCAAATACAAAAAGGTTTTTAGCAAGAATGTTTACAGCGTTTTTAGATCTACACATGCCAGCTTCCACCATAGCGAAACCTGCGTTCATGAAGATCACGAGAATAGTAGCAATAAACAACCAAAGGTTGTCAGCCAAGAATTTTGCAGCTTGACCATCAGTCAAGTCAGCAAAATCAGTCCCAGCCTTAGCAGCAAAAGTAAAGATACTTAAGCCAAATAAAGCTAATGGTACTGTGGCTAGCCAAATCAATGATTGATTTGTTCTAAAGCCACGAATGCTGCGCAAGAGAAGCATAGGTCCTTCAAGAAGACTTACTTCCTGAAGACGTTTACGCTTTCTTGGCTGCGATTGCAAAGCAGTGGTCATAAAAAATAATTAGATCTGCAGAAAAACAGTTTTACTGTTTCCTTTCATATATAATTTTGCTCAGAAAACTTAACAGTGTCTAGTATTCATTGATACCTTTTTTGCAGTTGCATATTGAAAGAAATTTTTTAACTTTAAAAAAAATTTTTTAAATACTTATAAAGTTTAATCCAATTTCAAAGGTTTAATTCCATTCCATGAAACATGGTCTATATGGAATTCAAAACAACAAGGTATTAAAATCATTCCTACGCTTAACGATTCTCTAAACAGCTTTCCATATAAGGGATCTGCTTCATCCCCAGGGGCAAAAAAATCTGCATCTTTTCTAGTAATGCAAGGGATTAAAATACTTTTACTTTCTGGAATTAATGCTTTCAATTCTACTAAATGTTTTTGCCCTCTTTTCGTTTCTGTATCTGGGAATAAAGATATATTTTCTTTGATCCAAGTAGTATTTTTGACCTCTACATAAATATTACGTTTATCAGGATTTGAAGATTTTGGACTCAAAAGGAAGTCGATCCTACTTTTTTTATCCTTGCCATAAGGGACCTCAGATTTAATTTCTTCTATTTCACCTATCTTTTCTCTCAGCAAGTTATTTTCGATGACCTTTTTAATTAATTTGTTTGCAAATAAAGTATTTATACCGACCCAAACCCATTGATTATTTTTGTCTAACACTCTTATTTGCTCCCAAGTATAAGGTAATTTTCTTTTAGGAGAAGAGGACAAACTTATTCTTACTTTTGATCCCTGGTTTAAAAGGCCTTTCATTGGACCTGTATTAGCGCAATGGACAGTTACTATTTGCCCAGTCTCTAGTTGAACATCCGCAAGAAATCTTTTATATCTTTTAATTAAAACTCCTTCAATTAATGGATCAAATTCAATTATCCGATCATTCATAAATATGTTGTTAATTAAAAATCAAATATAATTGAAACTTAATCCTCTTGAAAAATTTTTATATAAAACCCAATGAAATCGTATTTTAAAAATAATATTTTTTCAATTTCATTTGGTACCACTATTAGCAAATTAGCAGGATGCATTAGACAAGTTACAATAGCTGCTGCTTTTGGTATTGGAATAACATACGATGCATTTAATTATGCATATATAATTCCAGGTTTTTTACTAATAATTATTGGTGGTATTAATGGTCCATTGCATAATGCAATTGTTGCAGTTATTACTCCTCTTAAAGCAAAAGATGGGGGGATTGTTCTAACTCAAGTAAGCATAAAGCTAACTTTATTATTATTTGTTTTAGGTCTTTTAATTTATTTTAATGCAGGATTTCTTATCAATTTAATAGCCCCTAATTTAAGTGAGGAAGGACAATCTATTGCGACCTATCAATTAAAAATACTTACTCCTTGCATCCCTTTATCTGGCTTCATAGGTTTAAGTTTTGGAGCTCTTAATTCTAGAAATAAATTCTTCGTATCCAGTTTCAGCCCAGCAATAACAAGCCTAACTACTATTATTTTTATTTTAATTAGTTGGTTTTTAAATTATCAAAATAAAAATTCAAATTTTCTTACTGATATAGGATTACTCTCTTTTGCAACTTTAACAGGGACCTTTATACAATTTTCTATTCAAATATGGGAAATATATAAAATTGGTTTATTACGCTTAAAATCAAGTTGGTATTCATTAAGAAATGAAGAAAAGAGAATTTTTAATCTAATTATTCCTGCATCTATTTCGTCTGGGCTTGGTCAAATTAATGTATTTATTGATATGTTTTTTGCTTCCGGCTTTCCAGGAGCAGCATCAGGATTAGCTTATGGAAACTTTCTCATACAAGCTCCGGTTGGCATCTTATCAAACTCTTTGATTTTACCAATACTTCCAACATTTTCTAAATTAAGAAGTAATCAAGAGAATAGGAAGTTAGAAAAAAAATTAATATTAGCAATAGAATACTGTTTCTTAATAACTATCTTTTTAACTGGTTTTTTTATTACATATAATAATCAAATTGTAGAATTACTTTTTCAAAGAGGTGCTTTTGATTACGAAGCAGTTTTAAAAGTTAGGAATATATTAATTTCATATGCAGTTGGAATTCCCTTTTATCTTTATAGGGATTTGTTAGTAAGGACTTACTACTCACTAGAAAAAACAAAATTACCTTTCCAATTGTCATTGGGGGGCATAATACTTAATATGTTTTTTGATTGGTTCTTAATAGGAGCACCAACTATAAACTTTGGAAATATTTCACCTTTTAATTTCGGAATTGTTGGAATAATTTTGTCTTCAGCAATAGTAAACTTTATTATTTGTATTTTTCTTTCCCTAAATTTGCAAAAGTACAATATCAATTTACCTAAATTAACTTTATTAAAGAAAATTATCTTAATTTATTTATCATCTGCTGGTACTGGCTCAATTTGTTTCTCGATTTTCAACAACATAAAGAAATTCAACAATAATATCTTGGAGTTATCTATTCTGATTACTGGAAGTTTAGCTTTTTTTATAATTTATTTTTTACTCACGAAACTTTTAAAATTAAATAATTTCAAGTTATTTGAAAACAAAAATTAATTATCTAATGAGTTTTGAAGAATTTCTTCTAATTCATAAATTTGTGAATGAGTGACCAATGAGGATAAAGGGATTTTTTCATCCCCATCACCAACCTTAACCTTTATCGAATTTAAGCTAATTTTTGCAGCTTCTAGAGGGCCTTGATTTATATTGCTTATACATTCAATAGCCAGATTTCTTGCTAAACCAGCATCGCCAAGATATAGATTCCACTTTTCTATTTTTATAAAAATCTTTTCTGAAATAATATTTTCTAAATCACTTATTAGTATTTGATTTTCCATAATAAATTCAGCTTGATTGCTTTTCTAGGTCCTTAGGTTTTTTTATAAATACAAAAAGCAGATGGGTTCCTAGGACAACTGACCAGACAATTGCAAAGTTATTAAAAAAAGCTAACTCATACTTAATTTCTTTGAGAAGCCAAGTTCCACTAATTACGGCAGTAAATATCATGCAATGAATGACAAAATTTACTATTCGAGAAAAATGTTTGTAAGTGGGATCTTCTTTATCACCATTTCCGTACCATTTAATAGGCATAATTATAAAATTGAGATTGTTAATAATAGATATTTTACCTGAAATCTAGTTGACTAAAAGACCCGGGAAAAGAGATATTACATAAATATGCGCCTGTAGCTCAGTGGATTAGAGCACCTGACTACGGATCAGGGTGTCGGGAGTTCGAATCTCTCCAGGCGCGTTTTAAATTATGAAACATTTTTTTTATATTTTTCTAAAAAATATCGTTTATATTTAATTTATGACTTATCTAATTCAATGAATATCCTTCAAGATCTTGTAGAAAGCGATCCAATAATATCTAATCTAATTAATTCTGAAAAAAATAGGCAAGAAACTCACCTAGAACTAATAGCTAGTGAGAATTTTGCATCAATTGCAGTCATGCAGGCACAAGGTTCAGTATTGACTAATAAATATGCTGAAGGACTTCCTCAAAAAAGATATTACGGAGGTTGTGAATTTGTTGATGAGATAGAAGAATTAGCTATTGAGAGAGCCAAACAACTATTTAATGCAGACTGGGCTAATGTTCAGCCTCATAGTGGGGCACAAGCAAATGCTGCTGTTTTTTTAAGTTTACTCAAACCTGGCGATACTATCTTGGGCATGGATTTGTCTCATGGCGGACATCTAACCCATGGATCACCAGTAAATATGAGCGGAAAGTGGTTTAATGCGGTTCACTATGGAGTTGATGAAAAAACACAAAAATTAAATTTTAATAAAATCAGGGAGATTGCATTAACGACAAAACCAAAGTTAATTATATGTGGATATTCTGCTTATCCAAGAACGATTGACTTTGAATCATTCAGAGAAATTGCTGATGAAGTTGGAGCTTTTCTAATGGCTGATATTGCTCACATAGCTGGACTTGTAGCAAGTAAACTTCACCCTAATCCAATTCCTCACTGTGATGTAGTTACAACAACAACTCATAAAACTTTAAGAGGACCAAGAGGAGGGCTTATTTTATGTAAAGATAAAGAATTTGGAAAGAAATTCGATAAATCTGTTTTCCCAGGAACTCAGGGTGGTCCTTTAGAACATATTATTGCTGCCAAAGCTGTTGCGTTTGGAGAAGCTTTACATCCAAATTTCGTTAATTATTCAAAACAAGTTATAAAAAATTCGAAGGTTCTAGCTTCGACTTTAATTAATAGAGGTATTGATATTGTAAGTGGAGGAACAGATAACCATATTGTGTTACTTGACTTGAGAAGCATCAATATGACAGGTAAAGTCGCTGACTTACTTGTAAGTGAAGTAAATATTACAGCAAATAAAAATACTGTACCCTTTGATCCAGAATCTCCCTTCGTGACAAGTGGTTTAAGATTAGGAACTGCAGCATTAACCACCAGAGGATTTAGTGAAGATGCCTTTACTGAAGTTGGGGATATTATTGCGGATAGATTACTGAATCCAAATGAGTTATCAGTCGAAAAAAAATGCAAAGAAAGAGTTTTAGCTTTATGCAGTCGTTTCCCTCTTTATGAAGGCAAGCTTGAACCATCAATCAACTAATTCTTATAGAAACGGAGTTGAAATTCTTTCTATTGGAACAGAATTACTATTAGGTAATATTGTAAATACTAATGCTCAGTGGATTTCTGAACAGTTATCTTTACTAGGACTGAACCATTTCAGACAATCAACTGTAGGTGATAATTCCAACAGGATAGGTAGCTTAGTTAGAGAAATCTCTTCACGGAGTAATCTTCTTATTACAACAGGTGGCTTAGGACCTACGCCAGACGACTTAACTACTGAAGCAATAGCTAAATCTTTTAATTTTTCTCTTTATGAAAGGGAATATTTGTGGGATCAATTAAAACAAAAACTTTCAAATTCAAAATCAAAGGATGATTCTTCTAGCTTAAGAAAGCAATGTTTTTTCCCTAAAGATGCTCAAATAATTAATAACCCTCGAGGTACTGCTCCTGGAATGATTTGGGAACCAATAAAAGGGTTTACTATTCTTACTTTCCCTGGAGTCCCAAGTGAATTAAAAGCTATGTGGAAAGAAACGGCATTTGAATTTATTCAAAACAAATTTTCAAATGGTTTTGTATTCTTCTCAAATACTCTTAAATTTTCAGGCATTGGGGAATCTACGATTGCAGAAAAAGTTGATAATTTGTTAAAACTTAAAAATCCCACTGTTGCTCCATACGCAAACTTAGGAGAAGTTAAACTCAGAATAACCGCTAAAGCTAAAAACGAATCGGAAGCGAAAAATATAATTAAACCTGTAAAAGAAAAATTAAAAGAAGAGTTTCCAAAATTTATTTTTGGAGAAAATGACGATAATTTACCGAGTATTGTAATAAAGGAATTAAAAAAGAGACAAGAAACTCTTGTTTTCGCAGAATCTTGTACAGGAGGCCTACTATCCTCATCAATAACCTCTATATCAGGAGCATCTGAAGTATTTAAGGGTAGTATTATTTCCTATAGTAATTCACTAAAAAAGTCATTATTAAATATTTCCGAAGATCAACTTAAAAGTTATGGCGCTGTCTCTGAAGAGGTTGCTGAAGCTATGTCAATTAATGCAAAAGAAAAACTTTCTGCTGATTGGGCAATCTCCATAAGTGGTATTGCTGGTCCTAATGGAGGGAGTCAAGAAAAACCTGTAGGTTTAGTATATATTTCAATTGCAGGGCCAAAAAATCATATTACCAATATCAAGAAAATATTTAATTCAACAAGAAACAGAGTGGATATTCAAACACTAAGTGTAAATGTGTGTTTAAACAGTCTCAGATTAATCTTATTATCTAAGGGTACGTAACTTTTTTGCAAATTGAGTCATAATACGTTATTTGATAAAGTTTGGGATTTACACAAGGTTGCTAGTCTTCCTGGAGGCTCTGATCAGATTTTTATTGGTCTTCACCTCATCCATGAAGTTACAAGTCCACAAGCATTCGGTGCTTTAAGAGACAAAAATTTAAAAGTAAAATTTCCCAATAGAACCGTTGCTACTGTTGATCATATTGTACCTACAGATAATCAAAGCAGGCCTTTTCAAGATAATCTCGCAGAAAAAATGATTGAAACACTTGAAAGGAATTGTAGCGAGAACAAAATAAAATTTTTTAATATTGGTAGTGGTAATCAAGGAATAGTTCATGTAGTCGCTCCGGAATTAGGTCTAACCCAGCCAGGTATGACAATCGCTTGTGGAGATTCACATACATCAACACATGGAGCCTTTGGCGCAATTGCTTTTGGAATCGGCACAAGCCAAGTAAGAGATGTCCTCGCGAGTCAAACCATAGCAATGAACAAACTTAAAGTGAGGCAGATTTGGTGCGAAAAAAAACTGCCAAATGGGGTTTATGCTAAGGATTTAGTACTTCATATTATTAATCGACTTGGAGTAAAGGCTGGAGTAGGTTTTGCTTATGAATTCGCCGGACCCGCAATAAGTGCATTATCAATGGAAGAAAGAATGACAATATGCAATATGTCTATTGAAGGAGGCGCTAGATGCGGTTACATAAATCCTGATGAAACAACATTCAGATATATAAGAGAAAGATTATGTGCTCCTAAAAATAAAAATTGGGACAAAGCTCTTAAATGGTGGCAATCATTAAAAAGTGATGAAAATTCAATTTATGATGATGTAATTACCCTAGATGCTTCCAAAGTTGAGCCAACTGTAACCTGGGGAATTACCCCTAGTCAAAGTGTAGGTATAAATCAAGAGATACCTCTATTAAATGAGTTACACCCAAATGACCAGTTTATTGCTGAGGAGGCTTATGAATATATGGGTTTCGAGCCTGGTCAATCAATTAAAGATACTCCCATTGATGTTTGTTTTATAGGAAGTTGCACTAACGGTAGAATAAGTGACTTAAGAGTTGCAGCTAAAGTATTGAAAGATAAAAAAGTATCTATAAACGTAAAAGCATTTGTAGTCCCTGGATCAGAGAAAGTTGCCAAAGAAGCAAAAAAAGAAGGCCTTGATAAAATATTTATAGACTCTGGCTTTCAATGGAGAGAACCAGGTTGCTCAATGTGTTTAGCGATGAATTCCGACAAACTAATAGGTAATCAAATAAGTGCTAGTTCCAGCAACAGGAATTTCAAAGGAAGACAAGGATCACCAAGCGGAAGGACACTTCTGATGAGTCCAGCAATGGTTGCTGCTGCTGCTATTAATGGCAAAGTAAGTGACGTTCGAGAATTTATCAACAAATGAAATCAGGATTCACCGCACCAATAGGAAAAATTACACAAATACAGGGGAAATGTATCTCACTAATTGGAGACGATATTGATACTGATCGAATAATTCCTGCTCGTTTCCTAAAGTGCGTTAATTTTGATTCCTTAGGCAATTCCGTTTTTGAGGACGATAGAAAAACCTTGAATGGGAAGCATCCCTTTGATTTAGAGGTAAACAAAGGATCCTCAATTCTCATTGTTAATAGCAACTTTGGATGTGGCTCAAGCAGGGAACATGCTCCCCAAGCACTTATGAGATGGGGTATAAAGGCAATAATTGGAGAAAGTTTTGCTGAGATTTTTTATAGTAATTGTATTGCAATTGGAATCCCATGTTTTACGCTGCCTAAAAAATCAATAAAAGATATACAACAATATAACAATAATAAAACTTTTTTCTTAGAGATTAACCTTAAAAATTCCATCGGAAAATCAAAAGATTTAATTTTTAATCTTAATATTCAACAGAGTTCAAGAAAAATGTTCTTATCAGGAGAATGGGATGCGACTTCAACACTACTTGAGAATGAACATCTAATTGACAACAAATTTAATGATTTACCCTATTTGAAATTCACTTCTAATTACTTCTAATTACTTATAACTATTCAAATCCAAATAGACTAAAAGAAATCCCCCCTGATTGATTATGAGGTTGATAAAAGATTCCAAATTCATAGGATCTTTTTTTCCAATTTAATGAGATATTAGAATTGATAAATTCACCATAATCCTCTGAATCACTAGTTAAATTTAAAGTTCCATTACTTTTAAGAACAACTGGTCCAAAGAACTGCTGATCAAAAGCAATATCTAAAGTGAATTCCTCATAATTTTGGTCAAATTTAAAAACACTTTCTCCACTTTTAAATTTATAAAAAGGGAAAATACTAATGCGCGTATAATCAAAATTTTTGTTTTTAAAATCACCGAAGATTAGTTCTGGACCTAAACCTAAACCTAAATATTCTTGATGATCCCCATTTTCATAGAAAGAATATGATGCTTCTAATTTTGTCCTAAGATTCAATCCTTTGGTGATTGGGGTAGCAATATATTTGTATGAAGTGTCAATAGATTTATTTTTAGGTTCTTGAACACTAATTGGGAATTGTTGATCAAGAGAATAAAACAAGTTGCCTTTCAGGCTAGTTACCAAATTTTTAGTATTCAAAGCCTCTCCAGTTAAATTCGCTATACCTAAAGACAAAAATTCTGTCTTTTTAATACCCTTAACTTCCCAAATATTTTCTTTTTCTAATTTCGAACCAAAACCTCTATAAATTTCTGCCTCACCCAATGAACCATTCCAGACTCTATCTCTGTAAACTCCATAAAAGCTTTTATCCCATTTTGAATTTAAAAAATTAATTTCTTTAGTCAAAGAAGTTTTTAATCTAAATGCATCAGAAAATTTATTTAAATCAAAAGAATTAATATTCTTTTCTATTTCTAAATCCCAATTATTTATTGGGCCTTTTATCTGGGATTTTAAAGCAAAATAATCATTAAAACTTGTATTTCTTTTAACCTTTTCTGAAGTTATTGATTCATCTTTCTTGACAAAACTTTTTGTATAACCTTTAAATGAGCGCTGAATTAGAAATTGTGTCTCTAAATCAATAACAAAATCATCAAAAATATCTATAGAATTAAATTTTCTTCCAATAAAATATCCATCCTTATCTAGCTTGTCATATCCTAAGGTCCATCTATTATCAAAATCAAAATCAAAGAATTCTCGCGACTTATTTACGGTTCTATCTCCTAACCAAAAAGGGATTGAAACTTTTTCATCAAAAATTAGATAATTTAACGAGGACTTAAATCTTATTTTTTCTCCATTAGGAATAACTTCTAATGAATTAATTACTATTTTAACTTGTTTTAATTCAAGTAAATCATTACTAAATACTGCTTTTTTAGTTATCCATTTTGTTCCATCTATAGTCATTTTATCTGTAGAAAAAATCCAATTTTCAACCTTTCCAGGAGTATTTAATACTTCACTTTTTTCCAAATCCAATAAATTTCCTAACTTATTAATATCTGAAAGGCTGAGATTTGAGTATAAATTCTCTATAAATGTAGAAGTATTTATGGCCCCTTTAACATCTAATAAATAACCTTTTTCACTAATAAAACTGTACTCTAATTGTGAAAGTTTAAAAATTTGGTCACCAAATATTAAAACTATGTTTCCTTTTGAACTGATTCTTTTATTTAACTTATCGTAAATTAGGCTATCAGCTTTAAGAAATATTCCTTTATAGGAAACAGAAACATTGCCTTGAGCAGACAATATATTATTTATTTCAGATTGTATATCAGATTGTATAATTAATTCTTCTTTTTTTTTAGTAGAACTAACTAAAAAAGAAGGATAGAAATTTTTGACATCTAAATCTTGTTTTATATATTCCGTAAAATTTATTTTGTTTTTACTAACAAAATAGTCAGAGGGTCTTAATTTAAGATCATTAAAATGCTTATAACCAATAAACTGATTAATTAAGATATTTTTACTATAATTATTTTTATTAAAATCAGAAGTTTTCCCTAGAGGGATAAAGTTAATTAACACGAAAATGGGTAATATGACTTTTTTAGAAATTCCTGAAATCAATGTAATTAAATTTAAAAATTAATCTTGAGGACTCTCCAAATCTTTTCTATTAGGTGTTCTAGTTGGATCACTTGCTAAAAATCCAAAAAGAAAGATTCCTATAAAGAAAAAGACGATAGTGTAAACAGAAATTTTAAGGGCAAGCATGGAAATTACTAGTGCTGACAGATTTATATCTTATTAAAGATATATTTAATTTATGTTAAAAGGTTTACTTTTTGTATTTTTGGTAAATTTTGAAATACTTTTATTCAAAAAATTAATCATCATGTTCATCCCAAGGATCTGTAAGTTTTGCAGCCTTAGGTCCAAACGCAGTCCAGAGGCCAAAACCTGTTAAAGCCAAGAGAATTACCAGAATTGTTACCGCCATGGAAATAGCTGGATCTGGAGCTGATGATAAAGTTTGCATCAATTTTGCTAAGTTTGTAAACAATTTATGTATAAGTTCTTATACAATAGCGAAATAATATTCGATTTAGTGAATTCATCATGGGTCAAAAAACTCCTTTAGGAAGTCTTTTAAAAGCAATTGGAAATTCAGGTCAAGGAAAAGTTGTTCCTGGGTGGGGAGCTGCCCCTGTTATGACTATTATTGGTTTACTTCTTTTAGTTTTCCTTGTAATTATGCTCCAAATTTACAATCAATCTGTACTATTACAGGGTTTCTCTGTAGATTGGAACGGTAATTAAGCTTTTAAAACTGAATAATTAAATTTCTTTAATAATTTAGTAAATATAGCTAGATAATTATTAGTAATTTTTATATTTAGTAGTCAAATTAATATGCCGATATTTTTTATACTCAATAAAAATTGAAATATTCAGAATCTTCCTATTTTATAATTTTCAATAATTATTGAAGTTTAGAAATTTCATGAAAGAAAAATACATAATTGGTTTAGGTAATCCTGGTAAAGATTATGTAAATAGTAGACATAATATTGGGTTTTTATTACTTGAAAATCTTTCAAACAAATATGATTCAAATTTTACATTAAAGAATAAGCTTAAAAGTTGGTGTTCAGAATTCAAGATAAATAATTGTACCTACAGATTATTTTTACCTAACACCTTTATGAATCACAGCGGTGATGCTGTAAAATCAATAGTTGATTGGTATAAAGTTGATCTAGATCAACTTTATATAGTAGTTGATGATATAGATCTTCCTCTTGGGAAGATCAGATATAGAAAAAAAGGAAGTTCAGGAGGGCATAATGGACTTAAAAGTATAATTGAAAAATTGCAAACTCAAAATTTTAATAGAATAAGAGTTGGTATAGGCTCCCCTAAATCAATTAAAAAAACTAAAAATCTCAATACTATTTCTCATGTATTAGGTAATATTTCTTCAGCAGAAAAAATAATGTTGGATAAAGTTTATCATCAAGTTATCGAATCACTGGAACAACTGAATACTAAAAAAGAAGATTATATTATAAGTAAATTAAATTCTTTCAATAATGAAGAGATTTAATAAATGAGACTAAAACCAGAAACCACAGCGCATGTAAATGTAAAAGAATATTCTTTCTCCAAAAAACAAGTCAAAGGAATTGTTGCAGCAAGTGAGTTTAAATGGCAGTTTACGTGGGCATTTGGTAAGGGAGTTTTATATGTAAAACCACCTCTAGGAAGAGCTTTAATTGAAGATGCTTTATTAAGATTTCTTGTAAAGAAAGATTATGAATTAGAAGCAGGTAATGAATATAAATTTACTATTCCAGCCAAGTTTTAGTATCTAGATTTTTATCCAGGGTGAATTTATCATGGCAATAATCTTCTAAAATTATTAAAGCAGCAATAGCATCTAATTTTTTATTAATGATAAAAAACTCTCTAGGAATTAATTTTTTTAAACCGCTAATTGGAAAAAGTTCAAAATATCTTTCTTTTGCTCTATAAGTTGTATTTTTCTCTTCGCAAATAATTAAATCTTTTTTTATAAATTCAAGTTTTTCTATATTCTCTTTACTACTTGTACCATTACCAATAAAAACTTTTGATATATTTTCAACAGTTTTTAAATTCTTAACATATTCTTCAAGAAATTCACTTCTAAGAATGATTGCTTTATAAACTTTTTTTTCTTTTATATCAACTAATACCAAGCCGCATTTAAATCTACCAGGATCAATTGATATTAATTTAGTCATTTAAGGTTCTAATTCTTTAATATTCAATCCAACTACTATCGGTTCTGCAATTTTACTATCTCTCAAAGATACCACTTCTAATTGTAATTTAATATTTTGATTACTCTTTAGTGAATATCTAAGTTGTTTCATGAAATCTCCTCTTGTAGTAATTTCATTAACAATGGATCCCTTTAACTTGGCTTTATTTCTCGTCTGACTAAGTAGAGTATTGATTTTAGAATTAATAGCTTTATAGCTTACATCACTTTTCTCCCAAAAAGCGTTTGCAATAATTTCTTCTTTTCTAAATATTAATTTATTTTCAAATAACTTAGGAGCTACAAAAACATAATTCTCCCCCTTCAAAACATTTGTTGCTGATTTTATTACTAAGATCCAACTACCTTCTTTTCCTGTAAGACTTTCAATTGCAGAAATATCACTAGGTTTCCACAAAAGAATATTAGCTATTTTAGTTTTGCTAGGAATCACAATTTTCTGCACATATTTATCAGCACTATCATAAATCTTTGCTAAATCCAATTTTCTATTTGGATTAGAGTTGATTTCTGCAATAAATAAAGTTTGACCCCTTTTAATAACAACATTCCCTCTTCTGAATTCATTAATATTATTTTTTAGTTGATTTAATTCCTTTTCCTTTTGCAGGATTTTATCTTCAAGCTTCTCTCTTTCTTCCTGCAAGGGTATTAAAGCCTTTTTACTTTCCTCTAAAGTTTTCTGCAAAACAGGAATATCGACAGAAAGTCTTTGTCTAATATCTTCACTAAACAAACTCAATAATCCTATAGAAATTGAACTAATAAATCCACCAGTTATAACAGTTATAATTGTTGCTGTTTTCTTTGGCCTTAATTTTAAGATACTAAACCTTGACTTACCTATTTTTGTTCCTAGCAAATCTCCAAAAGGAGCAATTAATCCCCCAAGCAATATTAGGAGAATAATTAAAATCCAAGCCACAATATTTTTAGATATTTAATACATCATAAATAATAATGAATCAATTAAATCTTTTTGCAAGTGCTATTGGATCAAAAACTGTAATCTTTTTTTTATCAATCATTAGCAATCCAGAATCTTTTAAATCACCTAATAATCTTGTGATCGTTACTCTAGTTGAACCAATAGCTTCAGCTATTGCTTGATGTGAAAGCCTCAAATCTATTGTTATACCGTTTTCACTTGCCACTCCAAAATCTCTACAGAGAACCATTAAAAAACTTACTAAACGAGAAGACATATCTCTATGTGTAAGAGTTTCTATCATTGTTTCTGTCTGAAGGATCCGGCTTGAAAGACCCTGCAATAGTAAGAGCCCAACAGATGCATCTGCTTCAATTGCTCTTAAAACAGAATTTGCTGGGGCAGTGATTATTTCAACTCTTGTGAAAGCTATAGAGTGATAAAAACGATCAGACCTGTGTCCTGTTAAAAGAGATAAAACACCAAACAGGCTATTCTCTCTTAACATCGCAACAGTTATTTCTTCTCCGGATTCATAAACTCTAGATAATCTTACTGCTCCTCTTCTGATAAGGTAAACTCTTTCTGCAGGATCTCCAGGAAAAAATATTGTTTTAGATCTTTCAACCATTTCTGAACTTGCACCATCTAAACCTTTAATGACATCCATTAAAGTTTTATTAATTGGAAAACGTTCTCCAATAGAGTTAATTTTTTTTTGTCCTGGCTGTTGCGGACTTAAGCGACTGAATCCTCTAGAAGCAGGTAACATAAATATGCTTTAATATTAAAAAATTTAAGAAGACAACTGAAAATATCTTGTATCAACAGTAACAATTTTAAATTCTTATTTATTTCTCAATAAGAAATTGTTACTTATTATTTAATTTCAAAAAGCTTTTTTAAGTAAAATTACACTATATGCAGTGTAATTAAATGCAAATTATACTGAATCTAGATAAAGAAATCCAAAATAATGGTCCTTAGTTCGTCTAGTAATTATTCAAAAAGCAATCTTAATTTAGTAGAAACTAATAAAGTTACATTAAACAAAATAATACAAAATGGACAAGTTCAGATCTATCAATCCCCTTATAGGGGAAGTTATTCAACAGTAATAAGAGATTCCTTTAGAAATGCTGCTCTAGGAAGAAAAGTACTTTTAGTTCAATTAATGAAAGGAGGTGTAAAGCAAGGGGTTTCGAATGCATTAAGACTTTGTGGCAATTTAAAATGGGTGAGGTCATCGAATTCCTTTGATCAATATACTTCTGAAGAAATTGTCAATAATAAAAACTTAAAAAAATTTATTCATGATTCAACAAATGAATTATGGGATTATTGCAAAAAAGAGTTACTATCTGGTACAAATGATCAAATCATCCTTGATGAAATCTTTCTTGCAGTTGAAATGAAAATTATCGATAAAAATGATTTAATTTCAACACTTGAGAACCGATGTATATCAGGAGATGTAATCCTTACTGGTACATCCATACCTAAAGATTTATTATTAATGGCTAACCAAATCACAGAACTGCGTTCATAAAATCATGCTAAAAAACGATCTCTGGATAAATCAAAAAGCTGCTGAGGGAATGATAAGTCCCTTTCAATCAACCTTAGTAAGACATCTTGAGCCTACTAGAAAACAGAAACCTGTACTTAGCTATGGATGCTCATCATATGGCTATGATTTAAGACTCTCATCTAAAGAGTTTCTAATATTCAGGCATGTACCTGGTACTGTTATGAATCCAAAGAAGTTTAATCCTGATAATTTAGAAAAAACCATTCTTCACAAAGATGATGACGGTGATTTCTTTATTCTTCCTGCCCACTCCTATGGTTTGGGGGTAGCTTTAGAAAAGATGAAGGTTCCAGAAAATATTACTGTAATCTGTATTGGTAAAAGTACTTATGCTCGTCTAGGGATAATAGTTAATACAACTCCAGCAGAAGCAGGCTGGGAAGGTCACCTAACTTTAGAATTTAGTAATAGTTCAGGAGCTGATTGCAGAATTTACGCTAATGAAGGAATCTGTCAATTACTATTTTTTGAAGGTGATCCTTGCTCTACAACATATGAAGACAGAAGAGGTAAATATCAAAATCAACCAGAACGTGTAACCTTAGCAAAAATTTAAAATGAGTAATGTTGAACTAATTTCACTAACTCCAAATGCAGAAAAAACAATGGCATATATTGCTAGAGTTAGTAATCCAAAGAACCAGAATAATGATGACTATTCAAAATTATTAAGTTATTGCATAAAGAATGAACATTGGAGTGTCTTTGAGCAGTCATTTATGACCTTGCAAATTGAAACTAACAGGGGAATTGCCGCTCAAATATTAAGACATAGATCCTTCACTTTCCAAGAATTTTCCCAGAGATATGCAGATAGTGCTCAATTGGGAAATATCCCCCTACCTGAACTAAGAAGACAAGATTTTAAAAATAGACAAAATTCTATTCCTGATCTCCCTAATGAATTAAAACAAAGATTCAACACAAAAATTGCTGCTCATTTTAAAGAAGCCTCAGATTTATATGAGGAATTACTTACTGAAGGGATAGCGAAAGAATGTGCAAGATTTGTACTCCCACTAGCAACTCCAACAAGAATCTATATGTCTGGATCATGTAGATCATGGATACACTACATTCATTTAAGATCTGCACATGGTACCCAAGAAGAGCATAAAAATATAGCTCAAAATTGTAAATCTATTTTTAAACAAAGTTTTCCAATAGTTTCTAAATCTCTAAATTGGTAAAAACTATCCATGACTACGAGGAGCAGCTTGGTGATTTTTATTAACTCTGATTTGTGAAAAATCTGAATTTACAATTGCTTCATTAGATCTAAATACACCATTTAAATTATTAATCGAATCTCTTATAGTTTGTTCTTCCTGTTTCCCAATTAAAGTAGATATTAAATTTCCTTTTGTATCAATAATATTTACTTGTGGAATCCCATTAACATTATATTTTTCTATATAATTTTGCCATTTTGGATTGTCTACATTTAAAAAAACAAAGTTAATATCTTTTTCATATTTATCTTTTAAAGCGGAGACTTTAGGGGCCATTTCTTTGCATACTTCGCACCACTCTGCATAAAATTCTAAAAAAGTAGGCTTATTATTATTTAAAGCTATTACAGGATCAGTAGATAATTCTCCTAAACTCTTAAGAATAAGAGTTGGTTGGAAAAAAATATTTCTGAATAAAAGCAAACAAATAATTATTAAAACAAAAAACAACCCAATTAATGCTTTTATATTCATACTTAATATCGATTCTTTGCTACCTGATTGCATTATTTAAATTTGTTTTAGTTCATTTTATATAAGTAAAATCAATAAAGAGAACATAAATCTTTTTCCTTTTAATCAACTGATAAAATAATCAGTAAAGCGAACAACAAAATATTATAAAAAATCATTATGCAATTAATCTTTGGAACTGACGGAATAAGGGGAAGATACGATAAAGAATTAACTTTTTCACTAGCATACAAGGTTGGATATGCTCTAGGAATAATTACAAAAAACAATAATCCTATACTTATAGGAAGAGATACTCGAATTAGTGGAGAGATTATACTTGAAGCTATTTCAAGAGGGATTAATGCAAGTGGGAAAGAATCTATAAGTGTAGGGATATGCCCGACTCCTGCAATACCTTATTTAATAAAAAAAGAAAAATTTAGTGGTGGGATAATGATATCTGCCAGTCACAATCCACCTGAATATAATGGAATAAAAATATTTGATAGTAATGGAACAAAAATTATAAAAGAGATTGAAAATGAAATACAAGAATTAATAGAAACAATTGATGAAGAAAACTTAGTGGAGAAAAACAGTTTCACTATACAAACAAATGAAAGTCTTTTAAATCTCTATATAAATAGCCTAATCAAAACATTCGATGGAGAAAATTTAGGCGGAATGAAAATAATATTAGACACTTGTTATGGATCGGCGACAACATGTGCAGAAGAAGTATTTAATAAACTTGGAGCTTCCTTAAGAGTTATTAATAATGAAAAAAATGGTTTAAAAATAAATTTGAATTGTGGATCTACATGTCTTGAACCATTAAAAAAAGCAATTATAGAGAATAACGCAGATATGGGATTCAGCTTTGATGGCGATGCAGATAGGGTTATTGGGCTTGACTCTAGGGGCAATGTTTTAGATGGAGATCATATTCTTTTTTTATGGGGAAGAGAACTTATGGAACAAAAAATCCTTAAAAACAATTTACTCATATCAAGTAAAATGGCAAATTTAGGTTTCGAAAATGCTTGGAATAATATTGGTGGAATTTTATATAGAACTGAGGTTGGAGATAAATTCATTTTTGAAGCAATTAATCAAAAACAGGCGGTTTTAGGAGGAGAGCAGTCAGGCCATATACTTTCAAAAATTAATAACTTTTCTGGGGATGGTATATTGACTGCAATTCAAATTTCTAAATATTGTAAAAAGAAAAAGATTAATTTAGATACTTGGCTGCAAAGTAGTTTTTCTCCCTATCCTCAAAAACTAACAAATATAAATTTGAATTTCGACATTAAAAACGTAAATAATACATTCAAAAATTTGATTAATCTAACCATAAAAGATTACTCAGAAAATATCTCGGAAAATTGCAGAATTTATATAAGGCCAAGCGGAACAGAACCTGTTTTAAGGGTACTTATTGAAGCTGAGAATCAAAAGGAAGTAAACACCTTATCAAAAGATATAACATCAAAACTAAGACAAACAATTAATAAAATAACTAATTTTCAATAAATCAAGTCTTGATATAAATTCTTTGAAAAATATTAAGTCGCCTTTCTATCGCATATTTTTCCCTATTAGTTTTAATCATTTTAGGATTAAAACTCTCAGGATAAAAAAGATCTATATTCTGTAATTTTTTAAAATTTAAATTATTTGATATCGTAAAATCCATATAATTAAATAATTCCTTTACATCCGTTTTAATAAAGATTAATGACTTTTTTCGCATGGAATTTGAAAGAAGCCTAATTAAATCAGGTTGTATTACACGTCTTTTATGATGTTTCTTTTTATACCATGGATCAGGGAAATTGAAGGATATGCTGCTAACATAATCAATAAGAAACCTGTAATTTGGATCATTAAAAATATTATTAGCATTGCCAAATGCAAAGTATAAGTTTCGAATTGCCATATCTCGTAGTTTTGACATAGCATTATTAACTAATTTCTCTCGGATTTCAATTCCTAAGTAATTCCATTTATTATTTTCCAATGCTAATTCGAACAAAAAATCGCCCGCAGCACATCCTATATCCAAATGAAGTGGTAATTCTGGGTTTTCAAAAAGTTCATGTAAATAAGGAATTGGCTCTATTTCATGAAAATTTTTACTAAGTGGATTTACATGCTGTCTCATAAAACATTATTTTTTCTTACTAAAAATCAAACGTTGCATAATATTCATAACTATGACAATACTAAGTGAAGAAGTAACTGTTTGATGTTTAATAATTATGAGTATTAAAAGAAACAGTTTTGAACTTTCTTAATCAGCTTTCCGTTTGGCTATCTTTTCAACTTTCAATAATCTTCCTTCTCGGTATTCCTTTTACTCTTTTCTTATGGTCAATAAAAAAAAGAAACAAAGCTATTAAAAAACTTCTATCCAACTATTGGAGAATATCTATTTTGTTTTTCATAAGTCTTATTCTCCTAGTTGGTGAATATAATTTTGCTCTAGTTTTTACAAATATTTCAACATTGCTAATGACAATTTCAGTTTGGTTTTGGAATGATATAAATGATGAATTAAAAGAATATAATTTATCTGATATTTTTGCGACAACTATAAAAGTATGGAGATGGTCTCTAACTTTTGTATCTTTTAATTTCTTAATTCAAAGTTTACAAAATATAAGTTGTTTATATTTTATCAATTCTGCTGAGTGTGAAATTTGGCTTAAGCCATCCACAAATTTATACCTTTTTATCAAAAGCCTATTTAATTTCTTCTTCGGGGCTAACTTTACACAACCAGTAGCAAAATTCTTAGGATTATTTTCATTATTAATTTATTTTTTAGGTTTAATTCAATGGGCAATAATTAAATTTCCTAAAAGTGGCAGAAATTCAGGTTTTTCTGAATATGGAAGAAATTGATTTAATACACACTTTAGAAAAAATAAGTTCAAAGATTCCTAATAGAATTCTTAAACTCGAGGGTTAGATAAATAGATAAAATTGCAAAGAAAAAATAGAAATAATTATTTTTAAGGGTTTTAGTATCTCTACAAAACATTCCATTGAAATAGATCTAGAAAAAATTGATTGAAATGAATCACTTTTTCACGAAGTGTAAGCTATATAAAGCACCTTCGAATACAAACTCAAATTCCTTATATTAGGAAAAATTAAAACTCTCTTTCTTTCCTGAATCAAGAAAACTGAATTTAACTAAACTCTAAATTAATAATATTTGCACATCTTTTACATAATTTAGTATTTTGAATGCCATCAACTGTCTCCTTTTGGTAGTGCCAACACCTATCGCATTTTTGACCTTGGGCTTTAAGTATTTGAATTTTTCCCAAATCATTAGTTTCAGTAATTAGAGAATCTGCAACCAAATTCGATACTACTTGAAAATTTGAAATTATGAGCCAATCACTATATAAATCTACTTCCTGATTGCCAAACCTTTTAAGCCATTTTAGAGAATCTTCAAAGACTCTATTCTCAGGCAAATAGTTAACTTCTGTCTCTAAGGCTGCTCCAATTATTTGTTTCGTTCTACATCCTTCTATAGCTTTATTAATTTCAACTCTCAAATTTCTTAAATTTGCAATGTGTTGATTAAGCTCTTCATTTTTCCATGAAGTTGGATAGCTGGGCCATCCACGTTCAAAAACCGACTTTTCTTTAGTGTCATAAGTTATATTTTGCCAAATATCTTCAGCCATATGACAAAGTACTGGAGAAATAAGAACAGCTAAATTTTCTACAATTTTAGACATGACAAACTGACATGATTTCCTTCTAAACTGAGACTTACCACTCACGTACAACCTGTCCTTTGCTATATCTAAATAGAAATTAGAAAGATCTACAACACAGAAACTTTGTAAAATTTGAAAAAATTTATAAAATTCATAACTTTCATAAGCATTCGATATTTGATCTGAAACATCAACTAGTCTACTTAACATCCATTGATCTAAAAGCGGTAACTGATCAATTTCAAAATGATCATTATTAGGGTCAAAATCATGGATATTTCCTAAAAGATATCTAGCAGTATTTCTTACTTTTCTATAAACATCTGATAGTTGCTTTAATATATTTGATCCAATTGGCACATCTACTGAATAATCTACAGAACTCACCCATAGCCGTAAAACATCGGCTCCATAAGCAGGTTCAATTTTCTTATTATTCCCTCCGTTAATAATAATATTTGGATCAACCACATTACCTAAAGATTTACTCATTTTTCTTCCATTCTCATCAAGAGCAAAGCCATGAGTCAAAACTTGTTTGTATGGTGGTTTATTTTTAACAGCTACAGAAGTTAGCAAAGAAGATTGAAACCAGCCTCGATGTTGATCAGAACCTTCTAAATAAAGATCCGCAGGATATTTCAAATCATCCCTTTGTTCACACACAGCAGCCCAACTAGATCCAGAGTCGAACCAAACATCCATAGTATCTGTTCCTTTTTCCCAAAAATCAGATTCGTTTAAATATTTATCTGGTAATAAGTCCTTTACTTCCCAATCCCACCAAATATCAGCTCCGTTTTCACTGAATAGGTTTTGAATATGATTAATAGTCTCACTATTAAGGAGAATTTCTTTTCCATTTTTTTTATAAAAAACAGGTATTGGTAATCCCCATGATCTTTGTCTTGAAATACACCAATCTCCTCTACCTACAACCATCGAATAAATCCTTTTCTTACCTGTTTTTGGCATCCATTCAACATCCTCGATTGCTTGTAATGCCGAGGATCGAAATCCATCTACAGATGCAAACCATTGTTCTGTTGCCCTGAAAATAGTAGGTTTTTTTGTACGCCAGTCATAGGGATATCTATGTTTATAATTTTCTTTTAAGAGGAGCAAATTATTATTATCCAAATATTCAATTATTAAATCGTTAGAATCCTTAAGGACATTTGATCCTTGGAATTGCTCTGCATTTTTAGTTAGATTACCTTTTTCATCCACTACGCAAGTTATAGGTAAACCATTTTTTTGGCCAACATTAAAATCATCCATACCATGACCAGGTGCAGTATGAACAATTCCAGTACCAGTTTCAGTAGTAATATAGTCTCCACCGATCAAAATTTTGCATTTCTTTTTTTTAGTTGGATGTTGATATTCAATTTCTGCCAAGCTTGAGCCTTTAACCTCCAAAAGTATTTTGAACTCTTTATTCAATTTCTTACTAATTTCAAAAATTAAATCTTTTGCAAAAAGATATGTTTTTTCATCATCAATAGCAAAAACATAGTTTATTTTTGGATTTACCGCTACTGCTTCATTAGCAGGAATTGTCCAAGGGGTAGTAGTCCAGATAGCTATAAAAGAATTTGTAATATTAAAAGAGGTATCTCTATTAGGGATTTCTTCTTGAAATTTTAAAAGAATCTCATCCGTAACTTTAGTAATTTTTAAGGCAACATAAATACTTTTAGAATAATGCTCCTCTGGATATTCTAATTCTGCTTCTGCAAGTGCAGTTCTAGAACTAGGGCTCCAATGAACAGGTTTCAGACCTCTATATATATATCCATTTAAGAACATCTTTCCAAAGACTCCAATCTGGGCAGCTTCATAATTCTTTTGAAGAGTTAAGTATGGATTATTCCAATCTCCCCAAATTCCCCATCTTTTAAACCCCTCCATTTGATTATTAATCTGAATATATGCATAATCTGTAGCTTTTTTTCTTAACCCAAGAGTATTTAAATTCTTTCTTTCATTAGAACTCAAATTCTGAAGCACTTTTAATTCAATAGGTAATCCATGGCAATCCCAACCAGGAACAAAATGTACTTTAAATCCTTTTAAGGTTTTATATTTATTAATTATGTCTTTTAAAACCTTATTTAAAGCATGACCCATATGAAGTGGACCATTTGCATAAGGCGGGCCATCATGCAATGTGAATGTTTTTCCTGAATTATCTGAACCTAATTGCAAATCAATCTTATTCTTTGACCAAAAATGCTGAATATCTGGCTCTCTTACAACCGAATTAGCTCGCATTGAGAAATCCGTTTTTAGTAAATTTAAAGTTTCTTTATAAGAAAAATCAGATTTTTTTTCTTTGTTATTGTTAGATCTCATAATAAAAATCTTGGTAATAAATCACATTATTTAATTATTTTTATTTCTTGATAATTTCATTATTTCTAAATTGGCTTTTGTTTTTTTATTCATACCGAAGATAACTATTTGATTTAATTTTAAGACTTTATATTATCATTCTTATCATTTCTTACCCATATTTTTGTATTTAAATTTTTATTATTTCTATCAAACTTAAAAAAGTTTAGAGAATTCTTTAAATTTCTAACCGCAAGGGTAATCGCCTCTGATATTTTTGAAATATTCTTCTTAAATTCTACTAAAGTAGTTAATTTACTTTTTTCTTGATCTGTCAATTGATTCCATCTCGATGAAAAAATTTCTACCAAATAAAAAAGAAATAATGCTGTTACAATCAGGAAAATTGCAATAAATGAATTATCAAAGAAATTATTATTAATAATTAAAATTATTCCAATTAATAAATTTAAAAAAGCTTTTATTAAGTCTTTTGGTCTACCAACTTCTAAATAAATTAAAGGTATAAATAAAAAGATTGAGCCTAATAAAATATAAAAAGAACCTAAGTAAATTATCAAAATATTAATTTAGGAATTAAATACATTATAATTAATTTGGAAGCCCAAAATAACCTAGTATCAGAGTTCCCTTAAATGCGGTCGGGGAGACTTGAACTCCCACACCCGAAGATACGAGTACCTAAAACTCGCGCGTCTACCAATTCCGCCACGACCGCATATATAAAATTTTAGTTTAAAGAGGTATATATTAAAAATATTTTTAACTTAAGATGATTAATCTGATACATAAAAAAAAATACAATCTTCTATCAAATTAGAAATTTTTTTTATTTTAGTAATGCAATCATCCTAAATTATTAGTTATATTAGCTAAAGAATACAACAAACAATTTCCAAATTATCTAGTAAAAATAAAAAAAACATTCCTAATTCTTCAGAAGCATTCAATTGGCAAAAGGAGATAAAAAATTATGTAGATCCACCAAGTTTTTGGAATCCAACATTAGGGTTATTTTTTGCTGGTTATTTTCTGGCTTTTCTAAGCATATGGCAATGGTATAGAGGTGTTTGGCCTTTGCCTTTATTAGTTGCAACAGCTTTTTTAGCTTTGCATATTGAGGGTACAGTAATACATGACGCATGTCATAAGGCCGCACATCCAGTCCCTTGGATCAACCAAGCGATGGGTCATGGATCAGCAATACTCTTAGGATTCAGTTTTCCAGTTTTTACAAGAGTACATTTACAACATCATATTCACGTAAATCATCCTAAGAATGACCCTGACCATATTGTCAGTACTTTTGGTCCCATTTGGCTAATCGCACCAAGATTCTTTTACCATGAAGTGTTTTTCTTTCAAAGAAAACTTTGGAAAAAATATGAATTACTTCAATGGGGCATAGAGAGATCCATTTTTATAACAATTATTTTGGCTGGAATAAAGTTTGACTTTATGAATATAATTTATAATTTGTGGTTTGGTCCTGCATTAATGGTGGGAGTTACTTTGGGGATCTTTTTTGATTATCTTCCTCACAGGCCATTTCGTTCAAGGAACAAATGGTTAAATGCAAGAGTTTATCCAAGTAAATTTATGAATTTACTAATTATGGGTCAGAATTATCATCTAATACATCATCTTTGGCCTTCAATTCCGTGGTTTGAATACAAAATTGCATACGAAAAAACCAAGCAATTATTGGATATAAAAGGATCTCCGCAAAGAGTAGGCATTTTTGAAAGCAAGGAGGATATTTTTAACTTTATTTATGACTTATTAATAGGTATAAGGAGTCACAAAGAAAAAAAGGGTAAGTTAAGAAAAATTATCAATTTATATCCAGGCTTTAAACTAAAGAAATTTTTATTGAAATTGATTAATAAAACAGCTATAGGGAAAAGTTAATTCACTCGCTAATAATTTTAGGTACTTTAAAAAAATTGTCTTCTCTTGATGGAGCTAAATCTAATAGGTCTTCAGAATTGATATAATTTCTCCTTTCATCCTTTCTCAATACATTAATAACCTCAATAGCTCTTGTTGTACAAGGAATGTTTTCGGTATTAATTTGATCTAGTTGTTTTATATAATCTAATATTTTTGCTAATTGTTCTGCATGATTATTGATTTCATCCTCGTTTAACTCTAGCCTTGCCAATTGAGCTACTTTTTTTACTTCCTCTTTACTGATTCTAGTCATATTAATTCAATTGAATGTTCTATAAATAATACTTTAAATAATACTTTAAATAATACTTTGATATTTAACTAGTTTATGTAATCATGCTTTGAATTTCAAAAACTGATAAACATAAATTACAAAATCTTTTCTAAAAATTAATTTTAGTTTTCCTAACTAAAAAACTAGACTTGAAAGTATTTGAACGCTAAAAATATAACTAGATTAATATTTAAAAATAGTAGAACATTTTTTTTCTAAAACTTTTTTTTATAGGCACTCTAAGCATGTTGCTCCTGATTTAATAGGATGCCAGCTTATAAGCAATAATCATGAAAAGGGCCTAATCAAAGGAATTATTGTTGAAACTGAAGCTTATTCACAAGAAGAAGAAGCTTGTCATGGTCACCATAAAATGACGAAATCAAATAAATCATTATTTGGCGAACCTGGAAGGTTTTATATTTACAAATCTTATGGAATTCATCATTGTTTAAATATAGTTACTGATAGAGAGAACTTTGCAAGTGGAGTTTTAATTAGAGCCGTTTCTATTTCAGATAAAAACGAAAGGTTAGCGTCTGGCCCAGGCCTAGTTACGAAAACATTTGGTATAGATATTTCATTGGATTATCTTAAAGTTCTTGAAAATAACTCTTTGTGGATTGCTAAAAGAGAATCAAATATTCAAAACAAAGATCTTGTTCAAACTACGAGAATTGGCATAACTAAAGCAAAAAATATAAAATGGCGTTGGTATCTAAAAAGTAGTAGAAGTGTAAGCAAAAGAGTAAAAGGTGACAGAACACCTAAATTAAAAAAATCAACAAATCATTTATCTTTTAAAGCGTAATGCAAGTTTGGCCTCATAAACATATCCACACATTAGCGAATTTTTCAGTTGAAGATTACAAATCAGTATTTGAATTGGCCAATAGATTTGACTCACTTAAGGATGCTGGGACAAAAAAAATACCGGCCTTACAGGGGGTCTTGGTTACATCTTTATTTTTTGAAGCTAGCACGAGAACCAGAAATAGCTTTGAGCTAGCTGCTAAAAGGCTCTCTGCAGATGTGCAAACCTTTTCTCCAGCCTCAAGCTCTTTAGCGAAGGGTGAAACAATTATAGATACAGCAATCACGTATTCTGCTATGGGAGCAGATATATTAGTTATAAGACATCCATCAAGTTATATAACTTTTGAGATCACTAAAAATCTTGATGCTTTAAATTTCAAGACATCGGTACTCAATGCAGGGGATGGATTACATAGTCATCCAAGTCAAGGATTGTTAGACATTTATACATTAATTAAATTCTTTTCCCCAAAATTACTAAATCCAGAAGTTTTAAATTCTAAAAAAATTTTAATTATTGGAGATGTTAATCATTCGAGGGTGGCCAGATCGAATCTTTGGGCTTTGAGTGCATTTGGCGCAGACACAATTTTATGTGGTCCTCCAACATTAATACCTGATAAATTAATTAATTTTCTAAATAGTCCTCCTCCAAATCAATTAGAGGACCCTGTTAAATCAAGAGGATCAATTACAATTTCTAGGTCATTGGATGAATCCATAAAAATTGCTGATGCAATTATTGTCTTAAGATTACAAAAAGAAAGAATGATGGAGAATTTATTAAGCAGTATTGATTCTTATAGTGATGATTATGGCTTAACATCAGAAAAATTATCTTTGAATAGTAAAGATGTTCCTGTTCTTCATCCAGGACCTATAAATCGAGGTGTGGAAATTAGTAACAGAATAGTGGATGAATATCCTAATTGCCTAATTAATAATCAAGTTTCAAATGGAATTCCAATAAGAATGGCTTTACTTTATTTATTAAATAAAGTAAATAATCAAGATTTAGAGTAACTTTAAACATTCAGTAAAGAAGCCATAAAATAAACCATATCTTAAAAAATCTATTAACAAAAGAAATGTTTTTTTTGTTCGATCATGTCTAAAAACTCTTCTTAAACCTATTAACATCTCAAGAAATATAACTGATAAAAAAGCTGCCACTGGATCCATTAAGTTTTTCACCGCGCTGACCATACCAAGTTGACTACCCACAAAATTTCCAAATAAAAGAACTATTAATGCTAAAGAATATCTACGCCATGGATTTTCAGCCCAAGAACTTAGTTTATTAAGGTTGCTTAGAACATTTATTTGAAAATTTGTTTTTTGCGGTTTAATGACCATTGTTATGTTTATTATTAATTTTAGAACTAAATGGCATCTGAACCTGATTGAACTTTAGTATTAGTTTCTACTAATACAAGTAAAGCCTCCATCTGTGCCATAATTCCTCTTAGTTCTCCAGGTTCAGGCAAAAGTCCGTCATCGTTAATACCTAATTGAATTTCTCTTAATTCTTGTCTTAAATAGCGCAAATGACTAACAACTTGCTCCCTTTTTGCTTGTGACATAATTACTACTTCAATGTGAATATTTTAAGGAAATATTTTTTTATTAAAGAGAATTTAAAAATTTATAACCAAAAATGAAGATAAATTTATTAAATTAATTAGTAAATTTTTCATCTAAAAGTTATTTAAAATAATTTTGAAAATTTTCAATTAATAAGCTTCTTCATATTAAAAAATTCCTTTAGGCTTTATTATTGATAAATATATTGACTAATTCTCAATATGAAATTTATAGATGAAAACAAAATAAGTGAAGAACTTGTAAATTCTTTTACTGAAGAAATGACTCTTGAACTTGCGAACAGATTAGAAGATGACAACTACAGCACACCATTTGATGGCTTAAAAGATTGGCATTTACTAAGAGCTTTAGCAATTAATAGACCTGAATTAACTTCTGATTATATTCATCTTCTTGATCAGGAACCTTTCGATGAAAACTGACAATATGGAATCTAAAGTAAAGGTTCTCATCTTAATAACAGGTAGTATTGCTGCTGTAAGAATTCCTTTACTAGTTAGTCAACTAGTAAAGGAGAATTTTGAAATAAAGTGCGTTATATCTGAAAATGCAGAAAAGTTAATACAACCACTTTCTCTTTCTGTTTTAAGTAGGAACTCTTGCATTTTAGAAAAAGACCAATGGTCACATTATCAATCAAGACCCTTACATATAGACCTATGTAATTGGGCCGACATTTTGTTGATAGCACCCTTAACAGCAACAACATTATCAAAATGGATCACTGGGAATGCAGATGGATTGATTCCAAGCATTTTAATTGCAAATTTTAAGCCAATTATTGTTGCACCTGCAATGAATACAAAAATGTGGCTGAATCAAGCTGTTCAAAAAAATTATGCGCTTTTAGAAAATACTAAAAACGTTTTATCCCTTAAGCCAAGTGAAGGTGTTCTCGCTTGTGATGAAATTGGAATTGGGAAAATACCACCTAATGATCTAATTCAATTAGCTATTGAGTTTATACTGTCACAAAATACAAGGCATTACTTCAAAGACTTAATTAACAAAAAATTTCTCATAACTGGTGGTTGCACTTCCGAAAATATTGATGCTGCAAGAAGTATAACTAACAAAAGTTCTGGAACTATGGGTTTACTTCTTGCTCAAGTAGCGAGGTTTAGAGGTGCTGAAGTAAAATATATTCATGGTCCTCTAAGAATTAATAAAGATTTAACTGAAGGTATAAAAAGTTTCGAGATTGAAACAAGTATTGATTTAAAACAAGAAATTAAAAAAGAAATTTCTAGTTATGACTATTTTTTTATGAATGCTGCTGTATCAGATCTCAAGATAACCTCTGATAATTCAACAAAAATTTCTAAACATAAAATTAGGGACTACATAAATAACAATCTTGAACTGGTTCCAGATATTCTAAGGGATCTTAGTGAATCCAAAAAACATAACCAAATTTTTGTTGGATTTTGTGCGTTTACAGGTCCCATACAAAATGCAAGAAAAACAATTAAAGATAAAATAATAAAGAAAGGTTGTGACTATATGTTTGCTAATCCAATAGATATTGAAGGTCAAGGATTTGGTCCTTCGGCTAAAAATGAAGGATGGCTTTTCGATAATCTAAATATGGAAAACCATATACCAAGAACATCAAAAATTGATATCGCCAACAAAATAATTACCCAAATTATTTCAGTTAAAAAATAATTAAAATCTTATATTTGTATTTTTTTGTAATCTTAATCATCAAAAATAGTGTAATAGCTTAAAATAATTGAAGTTTTTATAAATCTAAAAAGCTACGGGTTGTTTCGAGGATTTAAAGACACTAACTTTTGTGGTCCTTGCCCTTGTAATATCCGTACTGAACATTTTAGGTGACCCTTTTCAATCCGTCACAGAACTTTATTGCTACTTTAATTATGAGAATTCGTTCTTTTTTAGCTTTTGTTATCTCTCTTTGTTTAACTTTTGCTTTTGTCCCTCTTAAATCATATGCCTTCTCTGAGAGAGGAAATGCCCAATTTACAGATGTTGTTAACACAGGTAAAGCTAATGATTGCCCAACATTAGATTCATCCCTTGTTGGATCAATATCCCTAAGTAAAGGAGGCTCTCTTAAGGGAATATGCATGCATCCAACAGAAGTTTTTGTAAAAGTTCCAGGGACTAAAAGAAAAGCGGCAGAATTTGTACCTACAAAAATCATTAGTCCTAGGAATAACACTACAGTTACAGAAATTTATGGAGATGTAGACTCAGGAAAGTTTACTGAAAAAGGTGGTATTGATTTTCAACTTATTACAGTTTTAACACCAGGAGGCTTAGAGGTTCCATTCGCATTTTCAGCAAAAGAATTAACAGCTAATTTACCTTCAACTATTGAACCAGGAACAGTCGTAAGTGGCTCTACTTTTACTCCTAACTACAGAACAGGAGATTTCCTAGATCCTAAAGCTAGAGCAAAAAACACTGGAGTTGAATATGCGCAAGGATTAGTCGCATTAGGTGGAGATGACGAAGAACTAGCTAAAGAAAATATTAAAGTTGATGTAAATGGAGCTGGAGTAATTACATTATCAATTAATAATGTAGATTCAGATACAGATGAATTTGCTGGTACATTTGAAGCTATTCAGCCATCTGACACAGATATGGGTTCAAAAGATCCACTTGATGTGAAAATCATTGGAGAGCTATACGGCAGAAAAGCTTAAATCTACAATTAATACTGTTTAAAAGGGGGTTAAACCCCTCTTTTTTTTTCTCAATTTATCTTAATAAAATACTAAAATGGAAATACAAAAAACAAAAACAAGGGACTTAAATGGACTTATACCTCCTTATGGAGGAAAACTAAAAGATTTAATTATTAAGAATGAAAATTTTAAATCGGAACTTCTTTCTAAAGTTTCATATGAGCATGAATGTAGTGAGAGAAATGCATGTGATGTAGAGCTTTTAATGATTGGAGCTTTTTCTCCTTTAGAAGGATTTATGGATGAAAATAACTACCAATCAGTAATCAAAAATCATAGAGATTCCAGTGGTTTACTTTTTGGCTTACCAATTGTATTGGATACCAATAATGAAAACGTTAAGGAAGGTGAGAAAATCTTGCTTACTTATAAAAAACAGAAATTAGCCATAATAGAAGTAAACTCAAAATGGGAGCCTGATAAATCCGCCGAAGCAAAACTTTGTTATGGTACAAATTCTTTAGATCATCCTGCAGTCAAAATGATCTTCAATGAGAGAGGTAAATTCTATATAGGTGGCAAAGTATATGGTTTTGAGCTCCCTATTAGAGAATTTCCTTGTAAAACCCCTAAAGAATTAAGAGCTTCATTACCCTCCGATTTCGATGTAGTTGCATTTCAATGCAGAAACCCAATACATAGAGCACATTATGAACTATTCACCAATGCCCTTCTATCAGAAAATGTTTCTACAAATTCTGTTGTTTTAGTTCATCCAACTTGTGGACCAACACAACAAGATGATATCCCAGGCAAAGTTAGATATTTGACATATAAAGAATTGGCAGAAGAGATTTCTGATGAGCGCATAAAATGGGCTTTTTTACCATATTCAATGCATATGGCTGGGCCCAGAGAAGCTCTTCAACATATGATTATCAGAAGAAATTATGGCTGTACCCATTTCATTATTGGTAGAGATATGGCGGGATGTAAATCATCATCCACCGGTGAAGATTTTTATGGACCTTATGATGCCCAAAACTTTGCAAATAAATGTGCAGAAGAATTAATGATGCAGACTGTGCCTTCAAAGAACTTGGTCTATACAAAGGAGAAAGGCTACATTACTGCTGAAGAAGCTAAAGAATGTAATTATGAGATCATGAAGCTCAGTGGGACAGAGTTTAGAAAAAAATTAAGAAATGGAGACCCAATTCCTGAATGGTTTGCATTCAAAAGTGTAGTGGATGTTCTAAGAAAGTCTTAATATTGTTTTATTATTACTATTATAGATTTATTGAATATTATTTACCGTGAACAAACGTTGGAGAAACGTAGGACTCTACGTAATTGCTGTTATTACTGTTATTTTTATAGGTACTTCTGTTTTTGATAACACAAATTCTGATAACACAAAGAAAACCATAAGATATAGTGATTTCATAGAAGCTGTCCAAGATAAAGAAGTCAGTAGAGTGTTAATATCACCAGACAAAGCAACTGCTCAGGTAGTGGAAATTGATGGTAGCAGATCAGAAGTAAATTTAGCCCCTGATAAAGATTTACTGAAAATGTTAACTGATAATAACGTTGACATAGCAGTTACTCCAACACAGTTATCCAATCCCTGGCAACAAGCGATTAGTAGTTTAATATTCCCAGTTCTTTTAATAGGAGGATTATTCTTTCTTTTCAGGCGTTCCCAAAGCGGAAATGCTGGAGGTGGTAATCCTGCGATGAATTTTGGTAAAAGTAAAGCTCGTCTTCAAATGGAACCATCTACACAGGTAACATTCTCAGATGTTGCAGGTGTAGAAGGTGCAAAACTAGAATTAACCGAAGTTGTAGATTTTCTGAAGAGCCCTGATAGATTTACTGCAGTTGGAGCAAAAATACCAAAAGGTGTACTTTTAGTTGGACCTCCTGGAACAGGTAAAACTTTATTAGCAAAGGCAGTTGCTGGAGAAGCTGGAGTTCCATTTTTCTCAATATCAGGTTCGGAATTTGTTGAGATGTTTGTCGGAGTTGGAGCTAGCAGAGTAAGAGATCTTTTTGAACAAGCAAAAAAGAATGCTCCTTGTATAGTTTTTATTGATGAAATAGATGCTGTAGGGAGACAAAGAGGTGCTGGCATGGGAGGAGGCAATGATGAAAGAGAACAAACTTTAAATCAACTGCTTACTGAGATGGATGGATTTGAAGGTAATTCTGGAATAATTATTGTTGCTGCTACTAATAGACCTGATGTTTTAGATTCGGCTCTAATGCGACCAGGAAGATTTGATAGGCAAGTAACCGTTGACAGACCTGATTATGCTGGAAGATTACAAATTTTAAATGTTCATGCTAAAGACAAGACCCTTTCAAAAGATGTAGATCTTGATAAAGTTGCAAGAAGAACACCTGGTTTTACAGGGGCCGATTTAGCAAACCTTCTAAATGAAGCTGCAATCTTAGCTGCTAGAAAAGACCTGGATACTGTTAGCAATGATGAGGTCGGTGATGCTATTGAAAGAGTAATGGCAGGACCAGAAAAAAAAGATAGGGTTATTAGCGATAAGAAAAAAGAATTAGTTGCTTATCATGAGGCAGGCCACGCTCTTGTAGGAGCCTTAATGCCTGATTATGACCCCGTAGCTAAAGTATCCATAATACCTAGAGGCCAGGCAGGAGGTTTGACTTTCTTTACTCCAAGTGAAGAAAGGCTTGAATCAGGTCTTTACTCACGTTCTTACTTACAAAATCAGATGGCTGTCGCTCTTGGTGGCAGAGTTGCTGAAGAAATTGTATATGGAGAAGAAGAAGTTACCACTGGAGCTTCAAATGACTTACAGCAAGTAGCTAATGTTGCGAGACAAATGATTACTAAATTTGGCATGAGTGACAAAATAGGGCCCGTTGCATTAGGTCAATCTCAAGGAGGAATGTTTCTAGGCAGAGATATGACTGCTACAAGAGATTTTTCAGAGGATACTGCAGCAACAATAGATATAGAGGTGTCTGAACTTGTTGATATAGCATACAAGAGAGCTACAAAGGTACTTACAGACAATAGAATTGTCTTAGACGAAATGGCTCGCATGCTTATCGAACAAGAAACAATCGATACTGAAGATATTCAAGATTTAATTAACCGTTCTCAAGTTAAAGTTGCAAACTATATCTGATATAAAATAATCTGATTGATTGATGTCAAGTAAAAAAGATTTTTTGTCAGAAAAACTTGATTTAGAATCTTTGATTTTACTAATAAAACCTAATAACAAAATTTACTATGACAATATAAAAAAAAGAATAATTTATGGAGAAATAGAAAAATTAATAACTCTAGGCCTGAAAAATCTTGAAATAAGTTGGTCTAATAATGAAAACTGGTTAGATTTCGTATCCAAAATCAATCTGAATTTTCCAACCATTAATCTAGGCTCGGCTTCAATCATAAATAAGAAATCAATCGATGACTCTTTAAGCATTGGATTAGAATATTCGATGATGAAATTTTGGGATAAAGATCTATTCAATTATGCAAAGGCAAAAAAACATTTATTAATTCCTGGTATCAAAAATTTAAAAGATCTTAAAGAGGCAATAAAATTAAATTGTAAAATCATAAAAATTTATCCTATAAAAAGTAAAGATAATTTAATAGATATAAGTCAATATAAAAACATTGATTTCATTGCGGCTGGAGGGCTATCCGTTAATGACTTACAGTATTACAAGTCGCGGGGCTTCAAGACAATTATAATAGGAGATAAAGGCTTTAGAAATCACAAATTAGATCCAAGCATATATGCATTTCTTAAAGAAAAATTAAATCAAAATGAATAGATCCCATTTATGATTAATCATTCAAAATGCTACATTGCGCATGATTAAGTAACAAATGATCAGCAAGGACTAGCGCAACCATAGCATCAACCATTGGTACTGCTCTAGGTAAGACGCATGGATCATGTCTCCCTTTTGCCTTCAGCAATACTTCATTTCCATCAACATTAACAGTTTGCTGTTCTTTACCGATAGTTGCTGTTGGTTTAAAAGCTATCTTCATCTCAATATTTTCTCCATTACTTATACCACCCTGTATACCGCCAGAATTATTTGATGTTGTTCTTAACCTCTTAATATTCTCAGACCTAATAAATGCATCATTATGTTCACTACCTTTTAAAAAAGTTCCAGAGAAACCTGAACCTATTTCAAATCCCTTTGTAGCTGGCAAAGACATTAACGCCTTTGCTAAATCAGCTTCCAATTTATCAAAAACAGGCATTCCCAGACCTGATGGCACATTTCTTACTAGGCATTCAACAACTCCGCCACAAGAATCTCCTTGTTGCTTCAATTGTTTTATTCTCTCAATCATTTTTGCAGCTACCTCTTCGTCAGGGCACCTAACAATATTCGAATCTATTTTGCTGATGGAAACTTTGTCTTTATTAACTTCAGAATCAATATCATGTATCCGCTTTACCCAAGATAGAATTTCAGTATTAAATACAGTTCCCAATAATTGTTTTGCAATAGCACCTGCTGCAACTCTACCTATAGTTTCTCTCGCAGAAGCCCTTCCACCTCCTGAGACAGCCTGAATTCCATACTTCAAATGATATGTACCATCAGCATGAGATGGTCTGAATACTTGCTCCAAATTACTATAGTCTTCTGGTTTTTGATCTTTATTCCTAACCATCATTGCAATTGGAGTACCTAATGTTACGCCTTCCTTTAACCCACTTAATATCTCTAATTTATCTTCTTCATTTCTTGGAGTTGTAATATCACTCTGTCCAGGTCTTCGTCTATCTAATTCATTTTGTATAAGATCAATATCTATTTTTAACTTTGGTGGACATCCATCAAGAATAACTCCGACTGCACCGCCATGTGATTCTCCAAAGGTACTAACACGAAAAATTTTACCAAAATTACTACTCATAAAAATATTAAATGTTTAAATTATATATAAATATTATATGAAACTAATTGAGAATTAAACAAAAAAAAAGCTCCCTTAAATAAGGGAGCTTATAATTTATAACTTTAAGCTTAACCAATAGCTGGAGCTGAAAGAGCTACTGTTGTAGACTCAGCTGCTGCTAGATCAAGTGGGAAGTTATGAGCATTACGCTCATGCATTACTTCCATACCTAGGTTTGCTCTGTTAAGAACATCACCCCATGTAGGAACAATCTTACCGTTTGCATCAACAACTGACTGGTTGAAGTTGAAACCGTTAAGGTTGAATGCCATTGTGCAGATACCCATTGAGGTTAACCATACACAAACAACAGGGAATATAGCTAGGAAGAAGTGAAGACTTCTACTGTTGTTGAAACTTGCATATTGGAAGATCAAACGACCAAAGTAGCCATGAGCTGCAACGATGTTGTATGTTTCTTCTTCTTGTCCGAACTTGTAACCATAGTTCTGAGACTCTGTCTCAGTTGTTTCTCTAATTAGAGATGAAGTAACAAGTGAACCATGCATAGCTGAGAATAGAGATCCTCCGAACATACCAGCAACACCAGCCATATGGAATGGGTGCATAAGAATGTTGTGCTCTGCCTGGAAAACGAACATGAAGTTGAATGTTCCAGAAATACCTAAAGGCATTCCGTCAGAGAAAGAACCTTGACCGAATGGATATACAAGGAATACTGCGAAAGCTGCTGAAACTGGTGCAGAGTATGCAACACAGATCCAAGGACGCATACCTAAACGGTATGAAAGCTCCCACTGACGTCCCATATATGCTGAAATACCAATTAGGAAGTGGAATATTACAAGCTGGTAAGGACCACCGTTGTATAACCACTCATCTACAGTAGCTGCTTCCCAAATTGGGTAGAAGTGTAGACCAATAGCATTTGAAGAAGGAACAACTGCACCTGAGATGATGTTGTTTCCATATAGGAATGAACCAGCAACTGGCTCTCTAATTCCGTCAATGTCTACTGGTGGTGCTGCGATGAATGCAACGATGAAGCAAGCCGCTGCTGCAAGTAGGCATGGAATCATTAAGACACCAAACCAACCAACATAAATTCTGTTGTTAGTTGATGTTACCCACTCACAAAACTGTGGCCAACCCTTTAACAGCGAAGAACGCTGCTGCTGAATTGTTGTCATGAGTTCGTAAAATATGTCTCTAAAGCGAGACGTGTAAATAAAACGGACAATAAAGCCGTTGAAAAGATTTTAGTCCAAAACAGCCAAAAATGTGTAAATAATATTTCTCAAAGTAAATTTATTCTTTGCAAAAAAACATAATTCATCATAAATGTCTTAATAATGTCTTAACATTTTCTTTGCTATTGAGGTTTTATCTTGGTAATAATTGAATGGCTTTTAAATGGCAAAAGATCCAAAGAGTTAGTTTCTTTCAAGGAAGCTAAGCATAGAAGACTGGAATTAGAAGCTTGTGGAGCAATTGTTTATTGGAGCGAAAGAATTTAGAACAAACAATAAGTAAGTAAATAATAAAGACAAACCCAGAATAGTATTAAATAAACTTATCTTTTGAATAAATAATTCTTAATTTAATATCTAGAAAGATTGTTCTCATTTGTTAATCTATGCTTTAAAAAACTTATCGATCCAGTCATTTGAAGAACAAATTACTTCTTTTTTTGTGAAACTCATTGCGATATTTTTTTCTTTGTAAGCAACTTCACCTATAAAAACAGGCCAAATAATATCTTGTCCTAGATATCGATGAGTATTGCCTTCAATATCCAGGAATAAAGGGTCTCCTTTTTTAGTAAGTTCCCAATCTTTATTCATTCTTTCAGGATGAATTAAACCATTAATATCGCCATTTGTTGTTCTAGGATAATCAATACTTCCTTGATGGACATGAACAATTAATTTGTTTGGGAGTGCTATAAGATTCTTTTTTAACTTGTTTATCTCTTCTCTTAAACTACTAATAATTATTAAAAATCTATTTACAATGTTTGAATCATAAAAATTTTGAGCAACTGGTCCTATTTCAATTACCAAACCACATGGCCATGCCTCCACTAGAAATCCTGTTTGTCTTTTATCCTTTTCATGTAAATAAATAGGCAATCCAAATTTATTCTGTAATAATGCAGCCAAACAAAAATCTTTTATTCTTCTTCCATACATAACAATACTTGTTCCCATATTTGCGGTAGTAGTGTGCATATCAATGGCTATTTGACAGGACTCTGGAGCATTTATTCCATATCTTTCAACTAAAAAATTAGCCCTGTTAATTTCATAATTATTTTTATTTTTATAAATATTTTGCTTATTAGAATTAAATGATCTATTTAAATCCGCGTCAACATATCTTGTACCTTTTTCATATGCGAGAGGATTGCCTATGATGTAATTATATTCAATATCTTTATCAAAATTATTTTGTTCTTTATTAAGTTGATTAAGAGCCCAAATAGGATTTATTTCATTACCATGAGTGCCAGCAACAATAAGTATTTTTTTAATAGTCATTTGTTTTCTATAACAAAACAAGTTTATGCAAAATAAATACCTTATTAAAATTTCCCAAAAATTCTGGTTTTGGTTTTGGAGAAAATTAATGAATGGTTTTGCTCCATCTGATTCACAAGGAAATTATAAAAGACCTAAAGGAATAACACTCAATAGTGACTACGATATTAATAAAGAAAAAAGATCAATCTATTTACTTGTAGGGAAATCATGTCCATGGTGTCATCGAACTCTACTCGTTTATCAAATAAAAAATTTATTCAAACAAATTAAAGTTATCTTCTTAAAACCGGATATTGAACATGGTGAATGGGTATTTGAAAAAAAACTTAAAGGGTGCAATAGACTTTCTGAATTTTATAAAAAAGCTAATAAAAATAAACTTTTCAGAGCAACATTACCTATTTTAATTTGTTTTGAAAATGATGAAATCAATGTTTTGTCTAATGAGAGTTCACAAATAATTAAATTATTAGATTCAATAAAAAAAGAATCTATTCCGCAATCAACACATATCAAAAATTGTAATCAAGAAATATTAGATCTAATTCACTACCAAGTTAACGATGGTGTTTATAAATGCGGATTTGCCAGAAACCAGGCATCCTATGAAAGAGCAAGTAGAAATCTTTTTTCAGCCTTAAGCAAGATAGAATCAAAATTAAATCACAATAAGACTAGATGGATTTGTGGGGAGGAATTAACTTATGCAGATATTTACCTTTTCCCAACTCTTATAAGGTGGGAATTGGTTTATAGCAAACTTTTTAAATGCACTGAAAAAGATATATTAGATTTCAAAAATATTATTGAATGGAGATTAAAGTTTTTCAATTTTCCTAATGTGCATGAAACATGTTTTGAAAATGAATGGAAAAAAGACTATTACAAAGCTTTATTCCCTCTAAACCCTAATCAGATCATACCAGTTTTACCATCGCTAAAAGAAATAATTTATATTCAGGCCTAGTGAATTTCAATATAATTATTAGCCGTCAAAAATTATGATGTTGTAATGCACACTTATTTTATTCATAGATCATGCAAAGTAATTTGAAATTAACTATCTTATGTATGTCTACTAAAGTACGAAAGGCTTCAAATGAAATCCATTGACGAACACATTAAAAAAGATCAATCGGAAATAGAATCTGCCAAAGCAGAGGGCAATCTTCCAAAGGTCAGACATTTAACCGAAGAACTGAAGGATCTAGAAGAATATAAAGATCATCATCCAGATGATAAACATGATCCAAATGCGTTAGAGTTATTCTGTGAAGCCAACCCTGACGAACCTGAATGTTTAGTATATGACGACTAACTTTTCAGAATCAGAAATTAATCCAAAAAAGGGCATTTAATTGCCCTTTTTTTATTTTAAAAAATTATTTTAATAGTCCCTATTAAAATCAGATGGGCTTCCAGTTAGGGAACATACAACAGACTCTTCATTTTTCATCTCTTTTATTTCACCTATAGGTCTTCCCCTTTTCTTCAAAACTTCAATATCATTAATGGTTTGACATCTGGCTATTAATTTTCCTTGTTGATCAAAACAATTGTAGAAATTCATATTTCAAGTAAAATCATTATCTTATTTATGGCTAATTTTCTCAATTAAATCAAGTTTATTAATTAAAAAATAATATATATCTAAAAGTTAAATCCTATGCCAGACCTCAGAGAGTAATGAAGATAAACCTTTTTGCAAAGATGAAGAAATAACTAAAACTTTTTTTTGGGATATATTTTCTAACTTTTGTGTAATGATTTTCAGATAACTTTCATCTACAAGCTCCATCTTATTAAGTACGACTATTCTCTCTTTATCCATAAGGCCTCTCCCATATTGTTTTAATTCTTGCTCAATTATTTCAAAATCATTAATAGGATTTTCTGCTATTGAGTCAATCATATGTAAAAGTATCTTAGTTCTTTGTATATGCCTTAAAAAATCATGTCCTAATCCCACCCCATCAGCTGCTCCCGATATTAATCCTGGTATGTCAGCAAAAAGGCATCCGTTACCATCTGCCTTTCTTACGACACCTAAATTGGGTATTAAAGTTGTAAAAGGATAGTTTGCAATTTTAGGACGAGCAGATGATAAAACAGAAATCAAGGTGCTTTTACCTGCATTTGGCAGACCTATAATCCCTACCTCAGCAAGAAGCTTTAATTCTAACTGAACCTCCCAAATCTCTCCATCTTTTCCTTCAGTAAAAGATTCTGGGGCTCGGTTTTGGTTACTCAAATAGTAAGCATTACCATGTCCACCTCTACCTCCATAGGCAACAGTTAAGCTCTGCTTATCTTTAGTTAAATCTCCTAAAATAATTCCCGTTTTAACATCTCTAATTTCAGTACCACATGGGACTTTTAGTATTGTATCTTCTCCTGCGGCTCCAGATCTTTTGTTAGGGCCTCCTTTACAACCATCTTTTGCAAATATTTCCCTTTTGAATTTAAAATCTAAAAGTGTTTGAAGATTACTATCAGCGATTAATATAATTGAACCCCCTTTACCGCCATTCCCTCCTGAGGGTCCACCAGCTGGCACAAATTTTTCTCTTCTAAATGAAACGATTCCATTACCCCCCTTCCCAGCTTTAAGAATAATTTTTGCTTGATCAATAAATTGCACTTAAAAAAGTTATGAATAGTTTTTCTAAATAATTTAAATTTTATTTTATCCACGCAATACTGCAACCTGGTCCACCCTCATTGGTGGCAGCATCTTCTATTTTATCTACATAATTCAATCCTGATAACCATGTTCTTAATCCTTTTTTTAACTTGCCAGTTCCAATTCCATGAACAATCCATAGCGGGCCATGAAACTTTCTAAGTTTATCCTCGATAATAACTTCTGCTTCATGTACTCTTAATCCCCTTACATCAATTGTATTCTTACTAGTTCTAATTTTTGAAAAATAAAAATCTTCTCTTGAAGAATTAATATCAATTTTAGAGTTTTTGATATTTGGTTTTTCTCCATTAATACCCTCAAAGTCATTTAATGTTAATGTGCTTCTAAATGAACCACATGTAACCTCAAAAAATTCACCTTTTTTATCTAAATCTGTTATTTGTCCAATACTATTTAAACTTTTGATTTTTATGAAATCACCTACCTGAGGACTCCATGAGATTGACTTCTCAATATTTTTTTGACTTAAATGTTCTTGCTCAATTGCTTTTAACCTATTTCCAATCAGCCTAGAATCATTGCCATCAGCATTCTGCTCTCTTAACTTTTTAATCAAATTAATAACCTCTTTTTTAGCCGATATAATATGTTTTGATAATTTATACCTTTCATTTTCCTGGATTTTTTCAGCATTAAGTTTTTGAAATTCGTAATTCTCCTTCAATTCATCATGTAATATTTCAGTTCTAGCAATAAGTGCAGCCGCAGCTTCTGCCGATCTTTGTTGTTTGATCTTCTCTTCCTCTAATCCCTTGATAATATTATTGATGTTTTCAACTTCTTTTGGTTTTAAATAATTTGCAGCTTCATTTAGTATTCTTTCATCTAGACCAATTCTCTTAGAGATTGACAAAGCATTACTCCTTCCAGGGATACCCCAATTAAGAATATATTTAGGCTTAAAAGATTCTTCATCAAAGGCAACTGAAACATTTTCGAACCTTGGATCACTATATTTTAATGCCTTAATATCTCCATAATGAGTAGTAGCTAAAGTAATATCAGATTTATCTGCAAATTCTTTCAACAAAGCGATTGCAAGAGCTGTACCCTCAAGAGGATCGGTGCCGGATCCAATTTCATCTAATAAAACAATTGATAATCCATTCTTATGATCAAGAGCTTCCAAAATTTTTTTAATACGAGAAATATGCCCACTAAAAGTAGATAAATTTTCTTCTAAGGATTGATCATCGCCAATATCAACAAATATATTTGGACAAAAAGGTATTGTAGGATTATTTTTTGAGGGGATAAATAATCCTGCTCTGGCCATTACCAAAGCCAAACCTAGACCTTTTAAAGCAGCAGTTTTACCTCCAGTATTAGGTCCAGTGATAGCCACAACTTTTATATTTCTAGTTATATGGAAATCAACAGCTACAGGGACAGATGCTCCTTTTTTTTTATTTTCCCAAATCAATAACGGATGAGAAAAACCTATTAAAGAAACTATTGGATTTTTTTCAAAGATAGGAATCTTACCTCCAATCCATTTCGAATATCTTGCACGAGTTAAAGCGTTCTCTAATCGTAACAAAATCCCTGTCATAGCAATGAGATTCTCACTATTATCGCTAATTATTTTAGACCATTTTTGTAATAATTTAAATTCTTCTCGTGTAATCATTGCCTCTAATGAAGCAATTTTATTACCTTTAGATACTACATTTTCTGGTTCAAAATATATTGAATTTCCAGAAGATGAAGAATCATGAATTATACCTTTAAATTTTTCTACAAATTGGACTTTTATAGCTAAAACTGGTCTACCAAATCTATCCCCAATAGTAGTATCTTGGATAAAAGATAAATTTCCTTGAATAAATTTATCTATTAATACTTTTCTTTCTAATTTCTTAGATAATACTTGTCTTCTCAGATCAGCTAATTTATTACTAGCTCTATCTGAAATTCTACCGTTAGATTCAATACAATTTTTAAAAATCTTTTCAATATTGCTATTGTCGCTTAAATCCTTTGTAAATAATGAAATAAAAGGCCTTTTTTCAAAATCTAATAAGATTTTCTTTAATTGCCTAGCCATAGAAATCGTTTCGGCTATTTCTAACAAATCAGAAGAACCAATCACCCCTCCCTTAGAACAAATTTCAATATTCCTAGTAATATCAAATACGCCATTAAAACTAATAGATTTATCTAATTGATTTTCTAGATCATTAATTTCAATAGTCTCATTTAATAATCTTTTAGAAACTTCGAATTCTGATGGAATTTCAAAACCTAGAATTGATCTTTTACCCATTTCTGTAGAAGCAAATGAAGATAAATGCGTTTTTAAAGTATCCCACTCTAAAAGGTTTATAGATTCATCTGATATAGATCTATTTCGATGTGAATATTTAGGATGATTTTTCTCTTTCATATTAAAGAAAAATAATCAAACATTCGATTGAATTCCACCAGGAGGAACATAAAGCATCTCAAGCCAATTTCCTTCTGTATCTTGCATGTAAAAAGATGCAGTTCCATCACGATGTTCATGGACAGGGCCAACATTCACACCAGATTCTTTTAAATTATTTTGAATATTAAAAACTTCTTCTTTTTCTTTAAAATGAAAAGCAAAATGAGGTCCTGCAGCTTTATAGCTAGGACCTAATAAAGCAAGTCCATCTTTCCCTTTACCAGCTTCTAAATAACACCAATCTTGATCATCCCAAATCAAGCACATTCCTAATCTCAAGTAAAAAGATTTAGCCCTTTCGAGATTTTCTACTCTAAGTGCAATGTGTCCAATTCTTTGAACTCCTTGTGATCCTCTTAAAAGCAAAACAATAAATGTAAGTATTTAACCAAGAATAAACCAAAAATTTATTATTAATGAGTTTTTAACTTTCCTTCAACCATTTAGATGCATCACAAGCATGATAAGTAAGTATTAATTTTGCTCCTGCTCTTTTAAAACTCAACAAAGTTTCTAAAACAATATCTTTCTCATTAATCCAATTTTTCATAGCAGCTGACTTAACCATAGAATACTCTCCACTAACGTTATAAGCAGCTATTGGTTTGTTTGAAAAAGTGCTCAGTCTATAAACTATATCCAAATAAGAAATTCCTGGTTTAACCATCAAAATATCTGCTCCTTCATATTGATCTAAGGCAGACTCAATTAAAGCCTCTTTTGAATTAGCAGGATCCATTTGATAAGTAGACTTATTATCTGGAATTATTTTCTTACTATTTTCTTTAGGAGCCGAATCTAAGGCAGTTCTAAAAGGACCATAATATGCAGATGAGAATTTTGCAGTGTAACTAATTATACCTACATCACTAAATCCTTCGCTATCAAGAGCTGTTCTTATAGCGCCAACTCTCCCATCCATCATGTCACTTGGACCTATAAAATCTGCTCCTGCTCTTGCCTGAGTTAAGGCTTGTTTTTTTAAAATCTCAATAGTTTCATCATTTAAAATTTTTCCATTTTCATTAACTAATCCATCATGTCCATCACATGAATAAGGATCCAAGGCAACATCTGTCATTATTGCCATTTCAGGAATTTCTTTTTTTAAGATACGAATAGCATTAGGAATTAAACCTTTTTCATTAAAACACTCTGCTCCATCTTCCGTTTTTAGGCTATCATCTATTTTCGGGAAAAGTACAATACATCTTATTCCTAATTCCCAAGCTCTAGTAACCTCTTTTATTAAACCATTCATATCCCATCTATAAGTGCCTGGCATTGCCGAAATTTCTTGTTGAAAATTCTTTTCATGAATGAATAATGGATATATAAAATCCTCAGGATTTAGATGGTTTTCTCTTACCATCTCTCTAATGGCCTCTGTTCTTCTCAACCTTCTTGGTCTGATAATTATATTCATTGATTATTAAGAATGTTTTTGATAATAATAATTCATGAGTAATCTTTAATTTAATTTTGGAAGTTTAATTAATACATATTTTCTTAAAAGATATCGCTTTTTACCTTTAATTTTCACAAATCACCAAATAGGTTCTTAAATATTTCTCAAATTTTTGACAAAATGTATACGTTTCATTATAAGATTTTTGTTGATAAATGAAGAATTAGGGAGTATTTTCTTGCAATTGATTCACGGATTAAATTTTAAAAATATTAAAGGTGACCTTTTAGGTGGTGTCACTGCAGCAGTTGTAGCTTTACCTCTAGCTATTGCTTTTGGAGAAACTGCATTAGGCGATGGAGGGGCAATTTATGGAATGTATGGAGCTATAATTGTAGGTTTTTTAGCTGCATTGTTTGGGGGGACCCCATCTCAAGTTAGTGGTCCAACAGGTCCAATGAGTATGGCAGTTCAAGGCCTATGTGGAGCATTTGTTATTTCAAATTCCCTTGGAGAACCTATTAAAAATGTTCCTATAGAACAAATGATATTGCTCATATGTGGAGCAATTATACTAGGGGGATTATTTCAGATATTGTTTGGTTTATTAAAACTTGGTAAATATATCACACTTGTACCTTACTCAGTTGTTTCAGGCTTTATGTCAGGAATAGGATTTATAATAATTATTACTGAACTAGGTAACCTCCTTGGAATAGGTAAAGTTAAAGGCACATGGAATTCTCTTCTTTTAGTTGCTAATAAATTAAGTTCAAATATTAATATCGTTGATGGTTCTGGTTTGTTTGGCGGCGAGATAGTTGATCAAATAACAAATATTAATGGCGCTGCTATTGGGGTCTCATTGATGACAATAGCAATAGTTTTTATTACGCCAAAAAAAATTACAAACATCATCCCTTCACCATTACTAGCCCTATTGATAGTCGCGCCACTATCTGTATTTCTATTTAATGATGATAAGCTTGTAAGCTTAGGAAAAGATGCTCTTCCAAGAATTGGAGAGATACCTAAAGGATTTCCAACCTTACTTCCATTTAAAGATGCCCTCACAGATCCAGTTCTTGTTAGCAATCTTCAGAACAATTTAAGTGCGATTGTTCAAGGTGGAATTGTGCTTGCAGCATTAGGAGCGATAGACTCTCTTCTTACTTCTCTCGTGGCTGACAATATAACTCAGACAAGGCATGACTCTAATAGAGAGTTAATTGGACAAGGCATAGGAAATGCTATTGGAGGTTTCTTTGGTGGATTACCAGGCGCTGGTGCAACTATGAGAACAGTGATTAATGTCAAATCTGGAGGTAAAACTCCGATTTCAGGAATGACACATTCAGTGATCCTTTTATTTGTTCTTGTTGCTTTTGGTCCTTTCGCTGCAGTAATTCCTAAAGCACTTTTAGCAGCAATTCTCCTTAAAGTTGGTTTAGATATTATTGATTGGAGGTTTTTGTTCAGGGCTCATAAACTCTCAATGAAAACTGCAGCTGTAATGTATGGTGTTCTTCTACTAACAGTATTTTATAGTTTAATTTGGGCTGTATTAATTGGTGTATTTGTAGCGAATATGCTGACTATAGATTCAATAACTGAAACCCAATTAGAAGGTATGGATGAAGATAATCCTTTCAGTAATAATTCTGCAAATACTACTATTTTACCAGGCGAAGAAAAAGCATTATTAGATAGATGCGGAGGAGAAGTAATGTTTTTCAGATTAAAAGGTCCTCTAAGTTTTGGAGCTGCTAAAGGGATTACAGATAGGATGTCCTTAGTACAAAATTATAAAATTCTTATATTAGACATAACAGAAGTTCCTAGACTAGGAGTTACAGCATCACTGGCACTTGAAGACATGATGCAAGAAGCTAAAAATAGATCTAAAAAAGCTTTTATTGCAGGAGCTAATGAAAAAGTTAAAGAAAGGTTATCTACATTTGGTATCGACGGAGTGATCGTTGAGACAAGAAAAGAGGCTTTGTTAGCAGCTTTAGATGAAATAAAGAAATAATTTAATGGAAGTAAATCCAATACTGCAAAATGTATTAGCTCCGCCAGTTCTTTTCTTTTTAATTGGCACAATTGCGGTATTTTTTAAATCTGATTTAGAAATACCTGCTCCATTACCAAAACTATTTTCTTTATATTTGCTTTTAGCAATTGGATTTAGAGGTGGAATTGAAATTCAAAAAAGTGGTTTTACCGATCAGGTTTTACCTACTTTAAGTGCTGCAATATTGATGTCTCTAATAATTCCATTAATTGGATTTGTGATTTTGAGGTATAAGTTTAATGTTTTCAACTCTGCTGCTATTGCAGCTGCTTACGGTTCTATTAGTGCTGTCACATTCATATCCGCCGAAAGTTTTTTAGACATTCAAAATATAGCTTTTGATGGATTTATGGTAGGAGCTTTAGCTTTGATGGAATCTCCAGCAATTATCGTTGGCTTATTACTTGTAAAATTTGCAGCCCCAAAAAATAGGCCTAACTCAAGAAAAATGCACCTTAGTGCAATTCTTCATGAGTCTTTTTTAAATGGATCAGTTTATTTATTAATTTCTAGTCTAATAGTAGGATTTCTTATAGCGTCAACTAATCCTTCAGGCATAGAAAAAATGGAGCCTTTTACTAAAGATTTATTCTATGGTGCAGAATGCTTTTTTCTATTAGATATGGGTATAGTTGCAGCTCAAAGATTGCCGAGTCTAAAAAAGGCTGGTTCATTTCTAATCGGTTTTGCAATTTTCATGCCATTGTTTAATGCATTAATAGGTGTTTTTGTTGCAAGATTTTTATCTTTAGGAACTGGTAATGCACTTCTATTTGTGGTTCTATGTGCTAGTGCATCTTATTTAGCAGTGCCCGCAGCCATGAGAATGACAGTCCCTGAAGCACGTTCGAGTTACTATATTTCTACAACATTAGGTTTAACTTTCCCATTTAATATCGTTCTTGGAATTCCAATATATATGAGTTTAGTAAAAAAAATCTACACCCTTGCTCCCTTATGAAAATGAAAAGATTAGACCTGATATTTAGCGAGAGAGAACTTGATGCGATTCTTAAAACATTAGAAAAGGCTAATGTTCCTGGATATACAGTAATGAAACATGCTACTGGTAGAGGTCCAGAAAGAGTGGTTACTGAGGATATGGAGTTTACTGGCTTAGGATCAAATGCACATGTTATAGTTTTTTGCGAACAAGAATTAATTGATCAAATGAGAGACAATATTAAGGACGAGCTGAGTTACTATGGCGGGGTGGCTTATATTTCAGAAGCAACTCCCCTTTAAATATCTAATCAGAATATCGATTTTCTTAAGAGTGAATCCAATCTACTCTTATATTTTTTCTACTATTTAAGTATCTATCTATTGACATTGCAGCGATACATCCGTCAGATGCTGCAACTACTGCTTGCTTAAATGGTGTATTTCTTATATCTCCAATAGCCCATACTCCATCTGAATTTGTGGACATAAAATCATCCACAATCACTCCTCCATCTTCTTTTAAGGCAATCTGATCTCCTAAAAAATCGGTAATTGGCTTTGAACCACTCATATAAACGAACACTCCATCTAGATTAAGATTAATAGGATTTTCTTCCTGTTTATTTTTTACAATTACTCCATTCACGCCCATATCATCTCCTAAAATTTCCAATAGTCTTGTTCTACTCCAATGTTTAATATTTGCATTATCCATCAATTCCATAGCCTCCTCATCTTCAGGCTTTGGATCACTTGATGTAATCCAATGCACAGTTGAAGCAAATTTAATAAGAACATTGGCCTCCTCTATTGCTTCTTTATTTACTCCAATTACTGCGACTTCCCTATTTTTATAAAAAGCCCCATCACATGTAGCGCAGTAACTTACACCCTTACCAAGAAAATCTGCTTCTCCTTTAAATGATGCAGGTCTACCCATAGCTCCACTTGCTAGCACAAGTGCTTTAGCCTTGAAAGTGCCTTCAGGTGTATAAACCTTTTTCCATTCTTCAGAGACATCTATCCCAAAGACTTGAGCTCTTCTATAGTCTGTACCATATTGAACAGCTTGCTCTCTCATTAATGTAAGTAATTTTTCCCCACTAATATCAACAGGAACTCCAGGATAATTTGCTATTTGATGAGTTATTGCCAAGGCACCAACAGAGGGATTTTTATCTAAAATTACCGTCTTTAAATTAGAACGAGAGGTATAAAGAGCACACGTACATCCTGCCGGTCCGCCACCGATAATCACAACATCTGACTCGATAATATCCAATTTATTAAAACTCCTTTTATTAAGTAATTAGATGAGTTTTGGGTTAGAAGAGAAAATTGCTTAAAGTTCCTAACCTTTTTATAGGTATAAGTTAAGAGAAAAAGAATAAAAAAGCATAATATAGAAACAAACTTACATAGGAAAAATAAAAAAAATCATTTTAAAAATGATCATTAACCTGAATTGTTCTTAATTGATCTATTATTAAATAATATTTTGGAGTTCACTTTTAAAAGGCCTCTATATTTTTCATGACTAATTCTGACTACCTTTTAAAAGCTGCTATCAAAAAATTAACAGAAAAATTAAACGAGGTATTAGTTGAAAAAATTGATGAAGCAACAAATATTGCACAAGAAGCACCAGAAATAATTAAAAAAGAATTTGATATTCTAAAAGAATCAATAATTGAAGAGGCTGCAAGAATGGAATATGAAATGAGTACTAAAAACAATAATCAGGACTCCAAAACAAATCAAGATTCCACAATCACAAAGGCTCTAACAGAAATAGAAGACATTAACGAAGGCATAGAAAGATTAAATAAAATACTTAACAAGTTAATTTAATGAGAAATAAGTTGTTTCAAAATCGACTCAAAAAGTTTAAAAGAGGTTGTTTGATATGGAAAACATTGTTTTTACTATTGTTCAGTTTATGGTTAGACAATATAATTTTCACATTTATCAATATTAATAATGATACAAAAAATAAAATTCAAATAAAACGGGCTAAATGGCTTACTAATGAATTAATTAAACTTGGTTCTGCTTTTATTAAAATCGGGCAATTATTGTCTGCTAGACCTGATTTAATTCCCAATACATGGATAAGAGAATTATCTAGATTACAAGATCAAGTTCCTCCCTTTTCATTTAAACAAGTTGAAGGGACTATTTCACAAGAATTAGGAAAGAAGTTCTCTGAAATAGATGAAATAATATATCATCCAGTAGGATCAGCCTCATTAGCTCAGGTTCATAGAGGAAAGTTAAAGAATGGGAAAGAAGTAGTATTTAAAGTTCAGAGACCTAATTTAAAAGATTTATTCATTATAGATTTAGATATAATGCAACAGATTGCTGGTTTATTGCAAAGAAACAAGAATTGGAGTCGAGGAAGAAATTGGGTTGCAATTGCAAAAGAGTGTAGAAAAGTTCTTATGAAAGAACTGGATTTCAATTGTGAAGCTCAATATGCAGCAAGATTTAGACAGCAATTTCTTGATGATGAGAATGTGGAAGTTCCTGAAGTCATATGGGACATGAGTAGTGAAAAGGTTCTTTGTTTAAGTTATCTGGAAGGTACTAAAATAAGCGATTTAACAAAATTACAATCTCAAAATATTGACTTAACAAAAATTGCAGAAATAGGGGCAATTAGTTATTTAAAACAGCTTGTAAATTATGGTTTTTTTCATGCAGATCCTCATCCAGGTAATTTAGCAGTCTCAAATAAAGGTAAATTAATCTTTTATGATTTTGGAATGATGGGCAATATTTCCAATAATCTACAAAACAGGTTAGGAGATATGGTCAAGGCTGCTGCTTTCAGAGACGCAGCATCACTTGTCAGTCAACTACAACAAGCTGGCTTAATTTCAAAAGATATAGACATAGGTCCAGTCAGAAGACTAGTTAGATTAATGCTAAAAGAAGCCTTAACTCCTCCATTTAGTCCTAATATAATTGAAAAGCTATCAGGAGATTTATATGAGCTTGTTTATGAAACTCCATTTCAGCTCCCAGTAGATCTAATATTTGTTATGAGAGCATTGTCAACTTTTGAAGGTGTTGGCAGAATGTTAGATCCAGGGTTTAATCTTGTATCAGTTACAAAGCCTTATTTAATAGAACTTATGACTTCAAATAATCAAACTCCCAATGATTTCATTAACGAATTTGGAAGGCAAGTAGGTGAAATAGGCTCGAAAGCGGTAGGCATACCAAAAAGAATAGATGAAAGTTTAGAAAGATTAGAGCAAGGAGATTTACAACTACAAATACGAATGGGTGAATCTGATAGACAATTCAAGAAAATGTTTACTGCTCAGAAAACATTAGGCCATTCAATTCTGATAGGGAGCTTATCAATAGCATCAGCTTTACTTGTGACTAATAAACAAAATAACTTTGCTGTATTACCATTAATCTTTGCAATACCTATTAGTATTGACTGGATAAAATGTCAATTAAGCATGAGAAAAGGATCCCGCGTAGAAAATCTTAAGCGTTAAAAATAACTATATATTTTTTGGACCGAGACCTAAAGCACCAGCAAATCTTGCTTGATCTCCTAATTCCTCTTCAATTGTTAAAAGCCTATTGTATTTAGCAATCCTTTCACTCCTACTCAAAGAACCAGTTTTGATTTGACCAGATCTTGTCGCAACAGATAAATCAGCTATAGTTGTATCTTCTGTCTCCCCACTTCTATGACTAATAACACTTGTAAAACCAGAAGTCTTAGCTAAATCAATAGCCTCTAAAGTTTCCGTTAATGTTCCAATCTGATTTACCTTTATTAGAATTGAATTAGCAGATTTTTCCAAAATACCTTTTCTTAATCTTGCAGTATTAGTTACGAACAAGTCATCTCCTACTAGCTGTACTTTATTACCTAGGTCCTTATTCAATTCTGACCAACCTTCCCAATCATCTTCTGCTAATCCATCCTCAATTGAAACAATTGGATAATTTGAAACCAATCTTGAAAGATATGCAATCATTTGGGAACTATTTAAACTTTTTCCTTCATATTTATAAATACCATTGCTATAAAATTCAGTACTAGCAGCATCTAAAGCTAAAGAAACTTGCTCGCCAGGAATAAATCCAGCTTTTTGAATAGCTTCCAAGAGTAAATCTCCTGCTTCTTCACTGGATGACAAGTCTGGTGCAAATCCACCTTCATCTCCTACAGCAGTAGATAAACCTTTATTTTCTAGTAACGATTTTAGTGAGTGAAATATTTCAGTCCCCATTCTTAGTGATTCACTAAAACTTTGTACTCCATGAGGTACAAGCATAAATTCTTGAAAATCAAGACTATTTGGTGCATGAGCGCCACCATTAATAACATTCATTAATGGCACTGGGAGAAGATTTGACAATGGGTCTCCAAGATATCTGTATAAAGGAATATCTAAAGCATTCGCTGCTGCTTTTGCATTAGCAAGACTAACAGCAAGAATTGAGTTGGCTCCAAGGTTTGATTTATTAGCAGTTCCATCAATTTCAATCATTAATTTGTCTACAGTTGTTTGATCTAAAGCCGATAAACCACATAACGCAGGCGAAATTGTTTCATGAATTTTATTAACAGCGTTTAATACACCTTTGCCCATATATTTCGAACCACCATCTCTTAATTCATGAGCCTCGTGAGCTCCAGTACTTGCTCCGCTAGGTACAATTGCCTTCCCAATCGCTCCACATTCCAAAAATACTTCCGCTTCTACAGTAGGGTTTCCTCTTGAATCAAGCACCTGTCTTGCTTCAATAGTGTCTATAAGAAAATCAATAGTTTCTTTCACAATTTAATTATTACTATTTAAATCCTATAAATAGCTGAACTATTTGGCTAATATCTGAAATATATATAAGTTAATCAAATATTTTTTTTTGATTTCAAAACAAGGCTTAATTTTTATATGAAAATATTCCTAAAAAATCTAAAAATCTATTTTTAATTAAATTTTTTAAGATTTCATCTTATAATTTGAAAAATTTTGAATGATCATTAAGAATAATCTTAATTAAGATAACGATAAATGATCAACTATAACTTTTTATAGTATATGAGAGAAACTCTTACATCGAATCCTGAACTTTTTAGTGATATAAGTTGGAATCTTCTTCTGCAAGGAGAAGAAACTGCAAAAAAATGGGATCACAGCGAATTTAATATTGAGCACATTATTCATACATTGTTTACATCAAGCGAATTTTTTGCATTCATTGAAAAATTATCAATAGATCAAGATACGGTTTTAGACATAACAGAGGATTTTCTAGAAGAGATACCAACAAATGAGTCAGATATTTTTACGATTGGAGAAGATTTAGAACTTTTATTAGATAATGCAAATCAAATCAAAATCCAATGGGGATCAAAGTTAATAGAGATTCCTCATTTATTAATTGCTCTTGGTAGAGATTTAAGGATAGGTAATTACGCTTTTCAAGAGGGTAATCTCTCAGTAGAGAAATTAGAAGAAGAATTAAAGTTTTTTCCAAATATAAATCAATCAAAAAGTTACATTGAATATAAGAAAGAAGATGAAAAAAATAACCAATCCGACTTAGAAGCTCGTAAAGAAAATTTGTTAAAGGAAGAAAAAGCTATTGTTAGCTCGACAACAAATAAAATTACTATTTATCCCGAAAAAAAAGTTGAAGAGGATGTGCTTCAACTGTATGGGAAGGATTTAACCGCATCAGCTCAACAAGGTTTACTGGACCCCGTTGTGGGAAGAGAAAATGAAATAAATAATCTAATGCGCATTCTCTCTAGAAGAAGCAAAAATAACCCTATCCTTATTGGCAATCCTGGGGTTGGTAAAACCTCTATTGCTAAACTACTTGCTCAATTAATTACTGAAGAAAACGTACCTGATTCTTTGAAAAATTTTAAAATTATTTCTCTTGACTTAGGTGCTCTTGTCTCAGGAACAAAATTCAGAGGTCAGCTTGAAGAAAGGCTTAGTTTAATACTTGAAGAACTTAAAAATTCTGATCAGGGAATGATTTTATTTATTGATGAAATTCATTCCATAATAAGTTCTGACAGATCTACTGCTGATATAGGTAATATTTTAAAACCTTTATTGGCTGAAGGAGATCTTAGGTGTATTGGCACAACGACTCCTGAAAAATTCCGTGAAAGTATTGAAAAAGACCAAGCATTAAATAATTGTTTTCAAAAAATATTAGTTAATGAACCCTCAGTCGATTTAACTGCAAAGATCCTTCAAGGTATTAAAAAGAAATATGAATTACATCATGGTATCAGAATCTCTAAAGAAGCAGTTGATTATTCTGCAAAACTTGCCGATAGATATATTAGCGATAAATGTCTCCCAGACAAAGCTATAGATTTAATTGATGAAGCAGCAGCACAATTAAAAATAGAATCTAATATTAAGCCTCAAATAATTATCCAACAAGAACTCAAAATTAATTCGATTGAAAAGAAATTGAACAATTTACTAATTGAAAATATTGAAGACAAAGAAAAATTATTGGATATAAAAAAAATAACTGAGAATAAATTGAACAACCTTTCTGATAATTGGAATAATTTACGTTTAAAAATGGAACAATTATCTATTTTATTAAAAGAGGAAGATAGCCTAATTGGAAAACTAGAAGAATATAATCCAAATTTGGAAACTACAAATAGCCTGGATTATATAGATAGTCTAGAAGAAGAGTTGAATGCAGTTGAAGCAGAAATTCAAGGAATAGAAGATAGCTTTAAAAAATCAAAGAAAAATAGGAGTTTTCCCTTTAAATATCAAGTTGAGCCTGATGACATTGCTGATGTAATTTCAAAAATAACCGGGATTCCTGTTTCCAAAGTGGTCTCTAATGAGCGAAAGAAACTAGTTAATTTAGAAATAGAATTAAGTGAAAAAGTTATTGGACAAGAAAAAGCAATACAAGCTGTTTCTTCTGCAATAAGAAGAGCCCGTGTTGGCATGAAAAGTCCAAAAAGACCTGTTGGATCTTTTCTATTTATGGGTCCTACAGGTGTTGGCAAAACGGAACTAGCTAAAACTCTTGCGTCTGCATTATTTGACGAAGCAGAAGCTTTATTAAGATTAGACATGAGTGAATATATGGAGAAAAATGCTGTAGCAAGACTTTTAGGAGCACCTCCAGGTTATGTTGGCTACGAAGAAGGAGGACAGTTAACTGAAGCTGTAAGGCTAAAACCTTATTCTGTAATACTCCTTGATGAAATTGAAAAAGCACATTCAGAAGTATTTAATATTCTATTGCAAGTTTTAGATGAAGGAAGATTAACTGATTCGCAAGGCCGAACAGTTGATTTTAAAAATACAGTTATCATTATGACGAGCAATTTGGCAGGAAAAATAATTTTGGAACATTCAAAAAATATCACTCAAAACAAGGAAAATTCAAAACTCAATAGACAATCTCTAGAAGATTCTATAAACAATTCATTGTCTTCTATTTTTAGACCAGAATTTTTAAACAGAATTGATGAAGTAGTAAAATTTGAACCATTATCATTAGATCAACTTAAAAAAATAATTATTCTTCAAATAGAAGATTTAAAGAACCTACTTCTTGAACAAGGAATAAAAATCAATATCGATAATAATGTTATTAATAAGATAGCTAATGATTCATTCGAACCTGAATTTGGGGCAAGGCCACTTGGAAGAGAACTCAGAAGACAAATCGAAAACCCCCTAGCCACGAAACTATTAGAGGAAAATTTTAAAAATAAAAACAATATTACAATCAAAATTAGTCATTCAAATAAAGATGAGATTTTATTTAGACCTAGCTGATTAGTAAATCGATAAGCTAAAATAAATTCAAGCTTAAAGCTTAAGTTCAAAAAAATTTTGTGACAAATCCTACTACTAATCAAGAACCTCTTGAAAAAGAGCCCTCTGAAATAGAAAAGCCAAAGAAAAAGAAGAATTTTTTAAGATCTACTTTCGACGAGCTTAAACTGGTCGTGTGGCCTAACAAACAACAGCTATTCAGCGAATCGGTTGCGGTTATAATTATGGTATCCTTTTCTGCAGCTGCAATTGCATCAGTGAGCAGATTTTATGGATGGGCAGCATCACAAATTTTTCCGGTAAATTAATCCTTTTAATCTAAATTTTCTCAAGGTCTTCAAATGATCTTTATCCAGTTTCCAGAAAAGAAAAATGAGTAATGAATTAACTACTAACTTTAGTTCTTCCAAAGCAAATACTAGTATTGCAAGATGGTATGCAGTCCAAGTTGCTTCAAGCTGTGAAAAGAAAGTAAAAGCAACTCTTGAACAGAGAGCCGTAACTTTAGGCGTTAATAACAGAATTATCGAAATTGAAATTCCTCAAACTCCTGGAATTAAGTTAAAAAAAGATGGCAGTAGACAAACTACTGAAGAAAAAGTTTTTCCTGGTTATATACTTGTCAGGATGATTTTAGATGAAGATACAATGATGGCTGTAAAAAGCACCCCCAATGTTATTAACTTTGTAGGTGCAGATGACGGAAGAGGAAGCGGAAGGTCCCGAGGTCATATCAAACCTCGACCATTGTCTAGACAAGAAGTTAATAGAATATTTAAACGCGCTTCAGAGAAAAAGGCTGTTATAAAATTAGATATTGAGGAAAAAGATAGAATTATCGTAACTAGTGGTCCATTCAAGGATTTCCAAGGTGAAGTTATAGAAGTCTCTGGAGAAAGAAATAAATTAAAAGCATTACTTTCAATATTTGGGCGCGAAACTCCTGTAGAATTAGAATTCTCCCAAATCAGTAAACAAAATTAATTTTTAATTATTTTTGTTTATCTAGTAAAATTATCATTTTAAACCTCAGTTTAAACTCACTAAATCTAATGGCAAAAAAAATTGTTGCAGTTATTAAACTTGCTCTTCAAGCCGGCAAAGCAAACCCTGCCCCTCCAGTTGGACCAGCTTTAGGACAACATGGTGTGAATATCATGGCATTTTGCAAAGAATATAATGCAAGGACTCAAGATAAAGCCGGTTTTGTAATTCCAGTTGAGATTTCAGTTTTTGAAGATAGAAGCTTTACCTTCATTACAAAAACGCCTCCTGCTTCTGTCTTAATTACTAAGGCCGCGGGTATAGAGAAAGGAGCTGGTGAATCCTCAAAAGGTTCTGCTGGGAATATAAGTAAAGCTCAACTAGAAGAAATAGCCAAAACTAAGCTTCCTGATTTAAACTGTACAAGTATTGAATCTGCAATGAAAGTAATTGAGGGAACAGCTCGTAATATGGGTGTCTCTATTACCGAATAAATTCAAAACAAAATTGTTCACTTTTTAGGGGAGGTTAATTCCTAACCGATTGCACCCAAACTTATTATGAAAAAACTATCTAAAAGAATGGCGGCTCTATCAACAAAGATAGAAGATCGCGTTTACCAACCTCTTGAAGCTGTCAGTATTATAAAAGAAAATGCAAACGCTAAGTTTGATGAGACGATTGAAGCTCATATCCGTCTAGGCATTGATCCAAAATATACTGACCAACAGCTAAGGACAACAGTTACCTTACCTCATGGAACTGGGCAAAGTATCAAAATAGCAGTAATTACAAGCGGTGAGAATGTATCCAAAGCTAAATCTGCTGGAGCAGATTTATTTGGAGAAGAAGACCTTGTGGAAAGCATCAACAAAGGCAATATGGAATTTGATTTACTTATTGCGACTCCAGATATGATGCCAAAAGTTGCAAAATTAGGAAGAGTTTTAGGGCCCAGAGGATTAATGCCTAATCCTAAAGCAGGAACAGTTACTAATGATATTTCAAGTGCTATAAAAGAATTCAAGGCTGGAAAACTAGAATTTAGAGCAGATAAAGCAGGTATTGTTCATGTTCGCTTTGGAAAAGCTAGTTTTACAAAAGAGGCGCTATTTGACAATTTAAAAACCTTACAAGAGTCAATAGATAAAAACAAACCTACCGGAGCTAAAGGGAAGTATTGGAAAAGTCTTTATGTAACTTCAACTATGGGACCTTCCGTCCAGGTAGATATAAATGCTTTGCAAGATTATCAACTAGAAGGTTAACTCGCTGTAGTATAATTTAAATGCAATAATACGGCCAAAGAAAGTAGGTTTATTTAGGCAATCTAAATTATTAATTCCTACCGAGGACTCGTCTTAATTATTTCTTTTTGGATCTAATAAATGCGGCCTCTTTAATAAAAGAACTTTGCCGCATTTCCTGCTCTTCCTAAATTACGATCCAAAAAAAACAATGGGGCGAACACTAGAGAATAAGCAACAAATCGTTTCTGAGATTAAATCTCTTTTAAACGATTCGGAAATGGCTGTGGTTCTTGACTATAAAGGTTTAACTATTAAAGAAATGTCAGATTTGCGATCAAGGTTGCAAACAAATAATGGCATTTGTAAAGTTACTAAAAATTCATTAATGCGAAAAGCGATTGATGGTGATAGTAATTGGAACGATCTTGAATCTTTACTTACCGGAACTAATGCTTTTGTCTTAATCAAAGAAGATGTTGGAGGTGCTGTAAAAGCAATCCAATCTTTTCAAAAAGACACTAAGAAATCCGAAACCAAGGGAGCTTTATTTGAAGGTAGACTTCTCAGCGATTCTGAAATCAAAGAAATTGCAAGTCTTCCATCTAAAGAGGTATTGATGGCAAAAATTGCCGGTGCACTAAATGGTGTTGCTGCAAAAATTGCAATCTCTATCAATGAAGTACCTTCTGGACTTGCTAGATCACTCAAACAACATTCTGAAAAATCAGAATCTTAAATTTCACAACTCATTAATCTATTAAGAAAATGTCTGCAAAAACTGAAAAAATTCTTGAATCATTAAAATCACTCTCACTTTTAGAAGCATCTGAGCTTGTAAAACAAATTGAAGAAGCTTTTGGTGTGTCCGCTGCAGCCTCTGCAGGTGTAGTAATGGCAGCTCCAGGAGCAGCTGGTGGAGATGGAGATGGCAGCGCTGCTGAAGAAAAAACTGAATTTGATGTAATTCTAGAAAGCTTTGATGCAGCTGCAAAAATTAAAGTCCTCAAAGTCGTAAGAAATGCAACAGGTCTTGGTCTTGGCGATGCAAAAGCACTTGTTGAATCTGCACCAAAGACAGTAAAAGAAGGATTAGCGAAAGCAGATGCTGAATCTTTAAAGAAAGAGATTGAAGAAGCTGGCGGTAAAGTTACACTTAAGTAAAAGTACATTTTTTTCGAGCCGATATTAGGTATATCGGCTTTTAAATCATGAATAGTCAAAGTATTGCAATTGAAGCTGCAACAGATGGTGCCTGCAGTGGTAATCCTGGACCAGGAGGTTGGGGCGGTTTAATAATATTTGAAGATAATAGTGAATTAGAAATAGGTGGTTCAGAACTAAATACAACTAACAATAGAATGGAACTCACCGCAGCTATAAAAACTCTTGAAAAATTAAAAAGTTATGAATTAAAAGAAAACTTTAAATTAAGAACAGATAGTAAATATGTCATAGAGGGTTATACCAAATGGATTATAAATTGGAAAAGGAATGGATGGAAAACAAGTACAGGAAAATTAGTTCAAAATTTAGATTTATGGCAAAAAATAGATCAGTTAAGAATTAATGGTTTAGAAATGGAATATGTGAAGGGTCATAGTGGAGATAAACAAAATGATCGAGTTGATTTGATTGCGACTAGTTACAGTAAAGGTATATCTATAGTTAGCAACTTTAAAGAATCAACAAAATCAGAGAACTTTTTTGAACAACCAGCACCAAAAGCAATTCAAGAATTATTTACAAGAAATGAATTAATCCAAAAATTTGCAGAAAAACAATATTTATTAAATTCAAATGAACTTAATAAATTACTAGGAGAAGAAAACATATTTAATATAAAAAAATATTCATTATTTGAATATCGTAATTGGAGATTAATTCCTAAAGATAAAAAATATTGGATAATAGAAAATAAAGAATCCTAATTTCTTATGAATAAACAGAAAGGAGTATTTAAAAATCTTTATAAAAACTTGATTACACCTGTACTTAAAAAAGATACTGGCATAGATGCAGAATATTTAACCAATCTATCCCTAAGCCTTCTATCATTCAGTTCAAGAAAACAAAATTGGCCTGTAATTTCATCAATTCTTAAGAACATAAATAAAGAATTTTGTATTGTTGATCAAAGATTAAGTCAAAACATATGTGGAATGAATTTTTGTAATCCAATTGGACTGGCAGCAGGTTTTGATAAAAATGGTAACGCCGTAAATATTTGGGAAAAATTTGGTTTTGGATTTGCTGAAATTGGAACAGTTACTAAATTTGCCCAAAATGGAAACCCAAAACCAAGATTATTTAGATTGGCAGAAGAAGAGGCGGCTTTAAATAGGATGGGATTCAATAATAAAGGTGCTAAAAATCTAGTTAAAAATTTTCATGAACAAGGTATTGCTTTAAAAAAAAATAGACAAAATATGTGTTTGGGAATCAATTTTGGTAAATCTAAAATTACTGGCTTATCTGAGGCTAAAGAGGATTATTTAACTTCTCTAAAATTATTAATTCCTTTTTGTGATTATGCTGCAATAAACGTAAGCTCGCCTAATACTGAAGGACTAAGAAAATTACAAGATCCAGTTCGACTAAGAGAAATTCTTAGAGAAATTAAAACTTTACCTAATTGCCCGCCTCTATTTGTAAAGATTGCACCAGATTTAAGCTTTAAAAATATTGAGGATATTTGTAAATTAATAAATGAAGAAAAAATTGATGGAATAATTGCTACTAATACCAGTCTAGATAGATTAGGCCTTGAAAAAAGAAAAATTGAACAAACAGGATTATTACTTTCTGAAGAGAATGGTGGTTTAAGTGGAAAACCACTACAAAAAAAAGCAAATAAAATAATCAGGCATATACATGCTATTGATAAAAAAATTATTTTAATTGGTGTTGGTGGGATAGATAGTCCTGAGTCAGCATGGGAGCGCATTTGCTCTGGAGCATCGTTAGTTCAAATTTATACAGGATGGATATATAAAGGGCCGCAATTAGTTCCAGATATTCTTAATGGGATTATGAAGCAACTAAATATCCATAAATTATCAAATATAAAAGAAGCTATTGGATCAGATTTAAAATGGGTCGATTAAAACAAAAATGATTAATCTCCAAAAAATATGAAATCATCAAACTTCAATCATGGAGGAAATGTATATGCTCAGGCAAAAAAATTAAATCTATCACCTTGGGAAATTATTGATTCAAGTGCCTCATTGGTACCCTTTAAACCGCCCCAAATACTATTAGACTCACTAAATTTAGAAATTAAAAATCTTGGATTTAGCTTTTATCCTGAGAGAGATCTAAATAGTTTGAAAGAAACAATTGGTGAATTTCATAAAATAAATCCAGAAAATATATTACCTGGGAATGGAGCCTCTGAGCTAATCACATGGGCAGGTTTTGAAGCATCCAAATTTGGAATAAGTTGTATACCCTCTCCAGGGTTTGTTGATTATGAAAGATCTTTAAATTGTTGGAATAGCAATTTCATTTATTCAGAATTACCTACAGAATGGAATAACATTTTCCCCCAACCTTTTCCAATTAATCCTATAGGTGATGTTATTTGGATAACCAATCCACATAACCCGACTGGCCAATTATGGGAGAAGAAATCTTTAGAATCGATCTTAAAAAAATTTAAGTTAGTGATTTGTGATGAGGCTTTCTTATCAATGACACCAAATGGAGAGCAACAATCTTTAATACCACTAACCAAAAAATACGATAATTTATTAGTTTTAAGGAGTTTGACCAAACTCTTTAATATCCCTGGACTTAGATTAGGTTACGTTATTGGCTCTTCACAAAAACTTAGAAAATGGGATATAAATAGAGATCCATGGCCATTAAATTCCTTTGCAATTAAAGCTGGAATTGAGCTATTACGAAATAAGATTTTTTATGAACAATGGACAAAGAAGATTCACAATTGGATCAATACTGAAAAAAAGTGGGTTTATGATACATTATCTAAAGTTGATAATCTTAAAATACATAGCTCCTCAACTAACTTTTTTTTAATAGAAAGTAAATCCTCTTTATCGCCAAATATTCACTATTTAGAAGATAAGGGGATATTAATTAGGGAATGCTCCTCATTCAGATTTCTTAATGAAAAATGGGCCCGAGTAAGTCTTCAGAGTAGTAAAAATAATAAAATCTTATGTAAAGAAATTCAAAATTCTTTTAAAAAATAATTCATTAATTTTTTAATCTCATTGTTGGATTTTAATCCATAATTATTTTCCATATTTTTTTTCATTAGATCTAAAATTTCATATATATATTTTCCATTTTTTATTTTTGATTTAAAAATTCTTTTCAAAGTTTCCTCAAAAAATTCTTTAGAAAGTTTGTTTTGATTGATTAATACTGAGCCTCCAATTTTAGCAAGAATCATTGCATTCTTCTCTTGATGATTATTTTTAGAATAGGGGTATGGAATTAAAATTGAAGGTTTTTCAGCCTGGATTAATTCATTTATTGTTCCTGATCCCGATCTTGATATAACAAGATCACAGTTTTGAATCAAAGCAGCTATTTCATGAGTAAATTTAATTTGAACATAATTCTTAGAACTCTTAATATTAAACACTTTTTTATTATTTTCTCCAATAATATGAACTATTCTGAAATTTTCTCTAACCAAAAATTCTAAAGATTCATAAAAAATTTCATTGATAGCTTTTGCTCCTTGACTTCCTCCCATAACAACCAAAAGAGGTCCTTCTCCTTTTGGCACCCATTCTGGTAAAAGATTATTTTTGTAGAATTGTTCCCTTAAAGGAGTACCAGTAAAAATAATTTTGCAATGTTTTAAATAAGAATTTGTTTCTTGGAATCCAGTAAAAACATAGTTACATAAAAATCCAAAATATTTAGTTACCATTCCTGGTATTAAATTTGATTCATGAATAATTACAGGTATTCTTAGAATCTTTGCAGCAATAATGGTGGGAGCTGATATATATCCTCCAGTAGTAAAAACTAGATTTATTTTCTTTGCTTTTAGAATCCTGATTATATGAAAAGTTGTCATTAAAATATCTAAATATTGAAAAACTATAAAAATATTTTTTTTTGGTGTTTTAATATTTACAGTCGAAAGATCATATTTTTTGGGAACAAAATTTGCATCAAATCTTTGTCTGACCCCTAACCAATGAATATTCCAGTATTCTTCGAGATTTTTGGAAATGGCTAGAGCAGGGAATATATGCCCACCAGTTCCGCTTGCTGCAACTAATAAATTATTTTCTTTAGACATAAAAAAATAAATAAGTAAAATAAAAATATAAAATCGAGAATATGTTTAATTTAAACTCATTGAGAAATATAGGAATTCCTATCTATTTATTTATTTATCTCATATTTCCTCATTCAGCAATAACCCAAACTACAAAAGTTGATTTAAGAAGAAATATAGAAAACGCATTTAATTCAAGAAATTTCAAATTTTTCAACCAAAGTTTTGGAAATGATGAGAGCTTAAAAATCACTAAGCAATTTTCAAACATTCTTAAAGAATTCCCTGATAGCAAATGGAAAATAAAGAAATTAAAATCTAATAATCCAAATGAAGAAATGTATGAAATAAAAGTTCTTGGGAAAAAATTAGTTCAAGGAGAAATATATATACTTGAATCTAAGTTTAATTACTCATTTTCATTGGTAAATGAAAAAATAAACCAAGGCACCATACAAAAATTATTCACTATAATCAGGTCTGATGATAACAAGATTGATATTAAGTTTAGAATTCCTGATAAAGTTCTTACGGGTACAAAATATGATATAGATATTATCCTAAACAAACCTCTTGAAGAAGTTATTATTGCAGGAGGGATAAAAGCTCATCAAGTTGAATCATTTTTAGAGCAAGAGATAGATCTAGAGCCATTAGTATCTGGCGGAATTTTTAAAATGACAAGAGCCCCTTCAAAACCAGGAATTCAAATATGGTCAGGAATAATAGCTCATCCCAAAGGGATAATAACTTTCACAAAAAGTATAGAAATTGTTGAAAAGATATAACCTATGAATCTTTTAAAGCAGCTACTCCTGGCAGGCTTTTCCCTTCTAGAAGTTCTAAACTAGCCCCACCTCCCGTAGATATATGAGACATTTTTTCCGCTAACCCTGCCTTCTCAACTGCTGCTACTGAATCTCCTCCACCAATAATTGTACAAACCTCAGAAAAAGAACTTAAATCTGCAAGGGTTGTTGCTATGGCATTTGTACCTTCAGCAAATTTATCAAATTCAAAAACACCCATTGGACCGTTCCAAATTATTGTCTTACATTCTGCTAGAGCATTCTGAAAAACTTTAATTGACTGAGGGCCAATATCAAGACCCATCCAGTCTCCACTAATTGAATCTATTGGAGAAACTTTACTTTCTGCTGTAGGAGAAAACTCATTAGCTAACACTACGTCAGTAGGTAATAATAATTCCACACCTTTTGCTTTTGCTTTAGCCTCCAAATTTTTTGCAAGCTCAAGTTTATCTTCCTCAACAAGACTCTTTCCTACATCTAACCCTCTAGATTTGTAGAAAGTAAAAATCATACCTCCACCAATTATGATTTTATCGCACTTATCTAATAAAGAGTCAAGAACTCCAATTTTGCTACTCACCTTAGATCCACCAACTATCGCAGCCAATGGACGTTTTGGAGTATCTATTGCTCCTTGTAAATATTTCAATTCTTTTTCTAAGAGAAATCCTGCAACTGAAGGACTTAAAAAATTAGTAACTCCTTGTGTTGAAGCATGAGCTCTATGAGCAGCACCAAAAGCGTCGTTTACATACATATCTGCATGCCCTGCTAATTTTTTAGCAAAATCTAAGTCATTCTTCTCTTCTTCTGCATAAAAACGAACATTTTCAAGTAACAGAACATCTCCATTATTTAAGCCACTTGATTCTAAAATTGCTTCTTCACCTATACAACTTTTAGTAAGAGTAACATTTTTTCCCAAGATATCACTTAATCTAGCTACCACAGGAGTTAATCTCATCTTTTCATTAACCTGACCTTTGGGTCTGCCAAAATGAGCTGCCAATATAACTTTGGCTGAATTTTTTATAAGATATTCAATTGTCGGAATTGCTGCTCTGATACGAGTATCATCAGTTATCTGACCACTTTCATTTAACGGGACATTAAAATCAACCCTGACAAGAACCTTTTTACCTTCTAAATGTGTTTTATCAAGACTGGAAAGAGACAATTTCGACATTTAATAATCCTATTTTTTGATCTAAAGACCCTAACGCTTATTTGAGCTTATTGGGTTAAAAATTAGTAACTATTAACTTGGGCTTAATAAATTTTAAGAATTTAAGAATATAAAGTTTATTTAGACATTAATTTATATACTAAAATTTAATGTAAGTACTTTTGAAATTGATAACAATCAAAAGGGATACTAAAAATTTATTTAATTTTTTTAAGTGGACATACCTAAAATTCAATGGTATCCAGGCCATATTGCTAAAGCAGAAAAGAAATTATCCGAAGTAATCAATAGAGTAGATTTAGTTATTGAAGTAAGAGATGCAAGAATTCCTTTATCAACAGGTCATCCACATCTAAATAAATGGATCAAAAACAAAAAACATATTCTTGTTATAAATAGATCAGATATGATCTCCCCCGAGACCATAAATAACTGGAATAAATGGTTTAACGATAATGATAAATATCCTCATTGGTGTGATGCAAAGAGAGGTATTGGTATAAAAGAAATTTGCAAATCTACCAAAGAATCTAGATTATCAATTGATAAAAGAAGGCTCTCTAGGGGAATGAAAATTAGACCAATTAGGACTCTGACACTTGGTTTTCCTAATGTAGGCAAGTCAGCACTAATAAATAGAATCGCAAATAAAAGAGTTGTCGAAAGTGCAAGAAAGGCTGGAGTAACAAGGAATCTTAGATGGATAAGGCTAGAAAATGGTATAGACCTTCTCGATGCACCCGGTGTTATACCACCTAATTTAGAGGATCAGAAGTCAGCACTAAATCTAGCACTATGTGATGATATTGGAGAGGCTGCCTATGAGATTGAAAGTGTCGCAATTGAATTTATCAAAATCATTTTGAAATTGAACAAAGATAAAAATGCGAATATCTCATTAAAAAAAATATCTAATAGATACGGAGTTGATATAACAAAAGGCTTTGAAAGTCCATCTGAATGGATTGATCTAGTAGCGTCAAAACATACCTCAGGTGATAGGAGAAGAATGGCTTACAAATTATTGGAAGATTATAGAAATCTAATGCTAGGCAAAATTGCTTTAGAAGTCCCACAATGGAATTAAATAATTCAAATGCTTTTGGCCTTGGAGAAGGTGAACTAATAGAGATTATTTATGAGCTACCTCTTCCTATGAGACTAGATAGATGGTTAGTAAGTAAAAGACCTGAACAAAGTAGAGCTCGAATTCAACATTTTATTAATTCAGGATTAGTTCTTGTTAACTATAAAACTGCTAAAGCCAAAACCCCTTTAAAAAATGGAGATAATGTACAAATTTGGATGCCGCCTCCAGAACCTTTAATATACCTGAAACCTGAAAAAATGGATTTAGATATTCTTTTTGAAGACAAACATATCATAGTAATCAATAAGCAATCAGGATTAATTGTTCATCCGGCACCTGGACACAAATCAGGAACTCTAGTCAATGGACTACTTTTTCACTGTAAAGATCTTCCTGGAATTAATGGCAAACTAAGACCTGGAATAGTCCATAGATTAGATAAAGACACCTCAGGATGCATGGTTGTAGCTAAAAGCCAAGAGGCACTTGTTAATCTGCAAATACAAATAAAAGAAAAAATCGCCTCCCGCGAATATATTGCTGTAATTCACGGGGTACCTAATTCTTCAGAAGGAACAATAATAGGACATATTGGTAGAGATAAACTAAATAGATTGAAATATAAAGTGGTTGATCAAAAGTCAGGAAGGTATGCCTGTACTTATTGGAAATTAAAAGAAAGATTAGGTAATTACTCATTAATGAGTTTCAAATTAGATACTGGGAGAACTCATCAAATAAGAGTACATTGTGCTCATATTAATCATCCTATTCTTGGTGATCCATTATATGGAAGATGTAAAAAACTTCCATGCAAATTAGCAGGTCAGGCTTTGCATGCTATTAAACTAGGGCTTATACATCCTATAAATGGCAAAGAAATGG
>QCPB01000001.1 GCA_003209795.1 Prochlorococcus sp. AG-436-C05 | reverse complement strand
CTCTTTCCTCGATGCTAAGTTCTTCTACATCGTTAGTAGGTATCTCAACATCTTTATCAAGATTACATTGCTTAGAAGTCTCAATAATTGCATTAACAATTTGAATTCCTCTGCTACCTTCTCTTAGTTGTTGATAAGAACCAACTAGTTCACTTAATTCTTTAAGTCCTTTATAAAGTCCGGCATTTTCTGCTGGAGGAGTAAGGTAACTTATAGTTGATGCATACCCTCTCCTTTTGGCAATTGTTGCTTCAGAGGGATTATTGGCTGCGTAATAATATAAATTCGGTAATGATCCAATCAAGGAATCTGGGTAACATGTCTCACTCATGCCCATTTGCTTCCCAGGCATGAATTCAAGAGAACCGTGAGTTCCAAAATGAAGTACAGCATCAGCACACCATATCTTTTCTACATATGTATAGTAAGCTGCAAAACCATGATGGGGACTCGCACTTCTTGAATAAAGTAATCTCATGGGATCACCTTCATAGCCAAATGTTGGCTGTACTCCTATAAATACATTTCCAAAATGTTTTCCGTATATAAGTAAATTTTGTCCATCACTATTCAAATTTCCAGGAGGTTTCCCCCAATTCTCTTCAAGTCGCTTTGAATAGGGTGTATATTCCTCATATTCTTTAATTGACATTTTATGGGCAATATTTAATTCAGGAGATCCATCCATTGCCTCAGGATTATTTATAACTTTTTCCATTAATTCTTTCGAATTATTTGGTAGCCCATCTATTTGATATCCTTTTGATTTCATTTCCATTAGAACTCTATAAATAGAACCAAAGACATTAAGATATGCTGCTGTCCCTACATTACCTTTGTCTGGAGGAAAACTAAATACAGTAATTGCTAATTTCTTTTCATCTCTTTTTTTTACTCTAAGAGTAGACCACTTTATTGCTCTTTCCGCAATTACATCAACTCGATCTTGGAGCGTATGAGCTTTTCCTGTGGCATCATCACGACCTGAAAGAATAATAGGTTCAATTGCTCCATCTAGTTCTGGTATCGCAATTTGTAATGCAACTTGAACTGGGTGCAATCCTAAGTCACTATCTTCCCATTCTTGAGTTGTTTGAAAAACTAAAGGTAGTGCAACCATATAAGGTCTGTTAAGCTTTTTTAAAGCATCAATAGCCTTTGGATGGTCTTGCCTTGCAGGTCCGCCAACCAACGCAAATCCTGTTAAAGATACGACCCCATCAACAATCGGTTCCTCTTTATTAATCGAGTCATAATAGAACTCATTAACTGGCTTAGAAAAATCTAGTCCTCCGCAGAATATTGGAAGTACTCTCGCACCTCTATATTCTAATTCTTGAATAACAGCAACGTAATGAGCATCATCTCCAGTTACTATGTGACTTCTTTGAAGTACTAATCCTATTGTTGGAGTTTTGTAATCTTTGGGCTTTATATCTTTTCTATCGTTTTCCCAATTTTGATAGTCGTCTAAACTTTCAAACATGCATGGAGCTAATGGGTGCCAAATTCCAAGGTCAGGGAATGTTTCTGGATCTTGTATTTTTAATTCTTCAATTTGGCCCTTTATATCATCAGAGACTGCATATTTCTCTGAGATCATTAATAAGAAATTTTTCAGGTTTTCAGTAGTACCACCTAACCAATACTGAAAACTTAAGATAAAGGTCCTAGCATCTTGAGCTTTTTCTACGGGAAGATATTTTAGTATTGATGGCAATGTATTTAGCAATTTCAACATTGAATCTTGGAAACTAGCTCCATCTGATTCTTTTTTCTTTTTTATTAGATCCCCAATAATACTTTTGGATTGACCTAGCTGTGCCATACTAAATGAACCCAACTTATTCAACCTCATAACTTCAGGCATAGAAGGAAATATTATTGAAGCTTTGAGCTTTTCCTTGTGTGGTGTAACTGCCTCTACAACCTTTTGAGCTAAATCTTCAATAAAAATTAAAGAAGCAACAAAAATATCTGCATTAGCTATGTCTGCTTTAAAATCATTAAAATTATTTTCATTTCTAAGTTCCTCAATAAGGTATCCACTAAGTTCTATACCAATTGGCCCATTCATTTCATTTATTGACCTCGCTGCTTCAGTTAAGGAATTTTGGTATTGTGGCTCAAGGACAACATAAACGGCTTTTATTACAACTTTGTGTTTGTTATCCTCAACAGGAGATACTCTGCGGTTTGCTGAGCGGACCTGCGTAAACATATGATTCTTTTTAAGTATTTCTTAAAAGCCTACGGTTGAAATGACGTTATTGTGACCTTTATAAATAGCGTGTAACATCCTTTAAAAAAACATTTTTTACTAAAATGATTAAAAATTCCGCAAATCCCATACCAGTACTTGTTTCTGGAGCTTTGGGTAAAATGGGAAGTGAAGTTGTAAACTCTGTATTAAATTCACCAGATTGTGATCTTGTTGCCGCAATTGACATAAGTCAGAATAATAACGGTGCAAATATATCAGAAATATTAAAAGTAAAAAATTGTGATGTTTTTGTTTCAAATGATTTTGAAGGAACTTTATGCTCAATTAGTCAACAATATAGAAATGAAAATATTAAACCAGTTTTGGTAGATTTTACTCATCCTGATTCAGTCTATGAAAATACTAGATCAGCAATAGCATATGGTATCTCTCCTGTCGTGGGAACTACAGGGCTCACTCCCTCCCAAATAAATGATTTAGCCCTATTTTCTCAAAAAGCATCTGTTGGTTGTGCCATAATCCCAAATTTTTCAGTGGGCATGATTCTACTTCAACAGGCAGCATCTGTTGCGGCAAAATTTTATGACAATATTGAATTGATAGAGATGCACCATAATCAAAAAGCAGATTCACCTAGCGGTACTTGTATAAAAACTGCTGAAATGATTGAAGAATATCCCAAGAAATATAATGAAAGTTTAGTTAATGAGTCAGAATCTTTGAAAGGAGTTCGAGGAGGTCTTAGAGATTCAGGTCTGAATATACATTCAGTAAGACTGCCAGGTCTATTAGCTCATCAACTTGTAATAATGGGTTCTCCCGGTGAAACTTATACTATTAAGCATGACACTATAGATAGAAAAGCCTATATGCCAGGAGTTTTACAAGCAATACAAAAAATAGGTAATTACGAGTCATTAGTTTACGGACTCGAAAAATTGATTTTTTAAAATGCTTATTCCACTAAAATTAAGTCAAATTTCGAGACTAATTCCAGCTGTTGGAACTGGTGGACAATTTAAATATGCTTTAGGAGATCCTAATAAAATTCTTCAAAGATTAATTATTTCTTCTATAGGGGGGGTAATTAATTTTTTGATAAGTATTAGTCAAACAGGAAATCAGACTTATAATTTGTGGTTAATACTTTGTGTTGTTTTTTTTCTTTATATTTTATGGGGCCCAATTCTTGAATCAAGCAGAAAAAATTTACAATTAAGAAAATATAAATTTTTTTCTATCTTTGATGGTTATGTATCAGATATTTACAAAACTGAAAAGATTGAAAGTGCACGAGAACAATCTAATAGAAAAGGTAGATTAGAGGTTATTAAGAAAAAGAGAACATGGCTTGTTATTGAATTAGAAGATGAAGACGGTTATTTAGATAAGATAACTTTCCCAATGGAAAATAAACATAGTCAAATTAGAGTCGGAGCAAAAATAAGATGTTTAGTTACATCAAATAATCGTAATTATGATAGGGATATTTATTTAACTGATGCTTGGTTACCAGATATTAATTTGTGGGTTGGTGATTACCCTTACTTGTTAAGGCCTGCATTTGAAGAAATTTGCTATATTTATCTTAAATAGAATTAAGAAATATATATTTTATAATGAGCAATAGGCTTAATTTTAAAATTGTTGGTTCAGGCCCTACTGGAATACTTTTGTCCATTGCTCTATCAAAATTAGATTTAAATATATATTTAACTGATTTGTTAACTAGAGAACAGCTTATCTCTCAAGACAAGACTTATGCAATTACTCATTCATCGAAAAAAATTCTTGATAAATTTAGTATCTGGGAGAAATTAAAACCATATTTATTTGGTTTTAACACACTTTCAATATCAGATAGTGTTACTTCATCTTTAACAACTTTAAAAATTTCTGACTTAGATGATGATATAAGTGCTGAAAATAATATTGGTTGGGTTATTAAACATTCTGATCTTATGAATGTATTTTTTCTGGAAATTGATAATCACAGCAATATTTTTTTTAAATCACCTAAAAACTTATCACAAGAGAAATTTATTTTTGATTATAAATTTATTTCAACAGGAGCTATTCCTATTCATAAGAAACCTTTCGATTTCTTATATTTTAGAAAAAAATATAATCAGTCTTGTTTAACTTTTAAGCTTATCTTAAGAGGGAATCTGGAGAGGTGTGCCTATGAAATCTTTAGAGAAGAAGGTCCTTTAGCTTTATTACCTTTAGATAAAAATTTATACCAAATCATTTGGACATCGAGCACTTCTAAATCTATTGATAGATTGAATTCTGATAAGAATTTTCTGATGGATAATTTATCAACAATTTTGCCTGATTACTTTAAATTGGATCAAATAGTTGGTGAAGTTAATTTATTCCCTGTATCACTTTCTATAAACCTTTCGATTTTTGACTCCAAAAAATTATTATTTGTAGGAGATTCATTTCATACATTTCATCCTGTAGGAGGTCAAGGTCTAAATACTTGTTGGCGAGACGTAAATAATATATTTGATATATTAAATGAAAATTCATTTGTCAATAAAAACAATTTGAAATTCTTCAAATTTAAATATTATTTAAGTAGATTTATAGATATTGTTTTTACTCTAGTTATTACTGATTCTTTAATTACTTTTTTCGCAAATAGAAATTTTATTTTAATTCCTATAAGAAAAATATCATTTATACTTTTAAATAAGTTTTTGATTATTAGAAAAATATTATTAAATCAAATGACTAAGTCAATTATTTTTAGATCGATTAAATGACAACTAGAAATAACAATTTATCTAAAAAAATGATATTTTTTCTTTTAGATGAAATTGGTTTAGAACATTCAACAATTGAACTTGGACTTAAATTATCAAAAAGAAGAAATACCCCTCTCCCAATATTATTATGGAGTTATGGAATGTTGACTATTGATGAACTCGACAAGTTATATTCATTTTTATTTCAAAACATAGAATAAAGATTCTGTTATAATCTTTTTATCACGAATGAAGAACTATTACTGTTTTATTTAAACGAAATCATATATCAAGGCAATCTATACAGCGACTTGATTTACTTTTGCTAACTTTAGAAACTATAGATCTAAATGGTGCTCAATCTTTATTGAACTTATCAAGTAATCTTAACTTAAATAAAATTTTGCCTAATAAAGTCACTATTTGGAAATTGAGGAATAATAATCCAATGAGAAAATCATATATTAATAACAAAATCACAATACAGGCTTTTGATGCTTTGACTAAACTAGCTGTTGAAATGTCTAAAGCCTTATATCCTTATATAAGGGAAATCCTTCAATCAAGAGATGATATAGATAAGAATCCTTATGCCTGGAATAATTTCAAAAATAGATTTATCGAGTTAATTTATGAAAGATTAAACATTAACAGTATGAGAGTTAAAAAGCTTATTGATCCAAATGGAAATGACGAGATTCTTATCAAAAACCTTCTTACTTTGGCTTTATGTAGCTCTGACGAAGGTTATCAGAAGTTAAGAACTTCTTTATTAAATTTTTGATATGCTCCAAAACCAATTAATATTTAATCAATCTTCAGTCAGTCTTGAAATAATTGGATTGCCTGATTATGCAAATGAAGAAAACAAAAGTCAAATATCTATAATTTCACAATGGAAGTTAATGATAATTGATAAGCCACTTATTGAGGGCAATATTGATCACTTAAGTTCAATTATGGGTGCATTTTATAGTTATGCAAATTTTCTTATTAATAACGATAACGCATTTTATGAGTCAAAGTTTATTGATATAAAAGCTGAAAACTATTTCACTCATAATGTTCTTCTTAAAAGTTCAAAGCCTAATGTTAAACCTTTAAAAATAAAGATTGGTAACTCTGTACTCTCTGACATAATAAATTGTTTTGATCAGTTTAATTCTTCCATTAAAGTAAGAAAAGTTAATTCAGTTGTTTTAGATAAGCATCCTAAAAAAGGTTTCTTAGTATTTATAAATAAAGATAAAATTTTTAGCATTCTTTTGCCTCCGCTTATTTCAGTCTGTTCTCTATTCCTTATATCTTCAACATTTATATATTTTTATAATTTAAGTGAAGCTAATGATAAAAAAGAATTAATACATTCAAAATGACACTTCATAGCATCGAATCTATAAACACGATAATATAGGGAAATTCCTTTTGAATCATTATACGATCATTCTTAATTTTTTAATGTATGGCAGATTTAAAAATACCAAGTTTAAATAAAAAGACTGATAAATACCTATTCAAAAATAAGTTTTCTTCAAGAAGAAAAACTAAGAAGAAATTAATAATTGAATCTTTTTATATGTTAATTATTAGCCTCTTATTAGCTTATATAAATTATTTAATTCCTAATAAGGCTTTGTTTTTTAAAAATTTCACAGGAACTACTGAAAAATCTTTCTTTTTATTAATAGATCTTCTTGTTTATCTTTCTCAATTAATTTTAGTGATTTTTATTATAATATCTTTTATTTTTTCATTGATTCTATTTTTAGGTTCTTTTTATAGATTGATAAAAGTTCTAAAGCCAATTTCTAAACATTTTTAATATAAATAATTTCAAATAGGTTGCATTAGTCCACCACTTCCAGAATCAGAATCATCATCGTCATTTTCTGTCTCAAATCCAATCAATGCGTAGGCTCCTAAGACTAATGAAGATAAAATTAAAGTAAGAGGTAAAATCGAACCTTGTAATCCGATATCAATATATTCACCCATATAAATAAAATTTTTTATAAACCTAACTGAAAATAAATTTTTCTGCGGATTTTAAATATTTATTTAATAATTTATTTTATTTCTATTTGAGATTCTTTATTAAAGTTATTAATTTCTTTATTGAATATGCCAAACCATAGAGTTAATTGGTCAATTTGATTTTGAATTTCGGTAACTCCTAATCCTCTAATAATTATTTTTGAAAATTGATCACCTTCTTCGAAACTAAATTTATTTTGAACACTACTTGATAAAGACTTTTTAAGTATATTGAATGTAGATTTCTTTAATTTTGTTTCTATTATGATATTTGGTTTTTTGAGTTTGATCTTATTAAAACCACAAGTTTTAGCTAGTAACTTTAATTTCATTAATAAAATTAATGATTCAACTGGTTTAGGTAAAGTTCCATATCTATTTGTCCAATCAGTAGCTAATTCAGTTAGCTCTTTGTCATTAGTACACTCTGTTGCTGACTTATAAGCGTCAAGCTTTTCTTCTCTATTTAAGATCCATGTAGCTGGTATAAAAGCATTTATTGGTAGATCAATCTGGGTATCATTAACTTCAGGTATTTCCTGGCCACTTATTTCTGAGATCGCTTCATGGAGCATTTCGATGTAAAGATCATATCCAATAGCGCTAACTTTCCCACTTTGTTCTTCTCCTAATAAACTTCCAACACCTCTTATTTCCATATCTTTCATTGCTAACTGATATCCACTACCTAGTTCTGAGAAGTCTTTGACAGCTTTTAGTCGTTGCTTGGCAGCATCATTTATTTTTTTCAAATTTGGATAAAACATCCAAGCGTGAGCTTGTATTCCGCTTCTACCAACTCTTCCTCTTAATTGATAAAGTTGTGAAAGTCCAAATTTATGAGCGTCTTCAATAATTATTGTATTTACTTTTGGTATGTCTAATCCGCTTTCAATAATTGTTGTACATATCAAAAGATCAACTTCACCATTGTTAAATGCAATCATTGCATTTTCCAGTTCTGTTTCGTTCATTTGTCCATGAGCGACAATGAATTTTAAATTTGGAAACATATTTTTTAATTTATTTACAGCTTGATCAATGTCAGCGATTCGAGGAAGAACGTAATATATTTGTCCACCTCTATCAAGTTCTTGACTTATGGCAGTTCTTATTACATCCATATCTATTTCAGACAAATATGTTTTTATTGATCTCCTAGAAGGAGGAGGAGTATTGAGTAAGCTCATTTGTCTTAAACCTGACAAACTCATGTAAAGGGTTCTCGGTATTGGCGTCGCTGACAGACTTAGAACATCGATGTTTGTTTTTATTTTCTTGATTTTCTCTTTTTGCCTTACTCCAAATCTTTGCTCTTCGTCAATAACAAGTAATCCTAAGTTTTTGATTTCTATTTCTTTTCCTAAAATTTGGTGAGTTGCCACAACTAAATCAATATTATTATTTTTCAGACCAGCATATATATTTTTCTTTTCATTATTACTTTTAAATCTATTAAGTAATGAAACTTTTATCGGATACGGAGAAAATCTATTGCTTATCGTTCTCCAATGTTGTTGAGCTAATATCGTTGTTGGAGCAAGTAATATCACCTGCTTGCCGGAAGTAATAGCTTTGAATATAGATCTTATAGCCACTTCTGTCTTGCCAAACCCTACATCTCCACAAACCAATCTGTCCATTGGCTTTTCGCTTTCCATATCTGATTTTATTTCCTTTACCGCTGATAGTTGATCTGGAGTCGGTTGATAAGGAAATGATTCTTCTAATTCTTTTTGCCAAGGGCCATCTTCTGGATATATATGACCCTTAAGTTTTTCTCTTTTTGCATAGAGTTTTAAGATGTCAAAGGCAACTTTTTTTATTTGTTTCTTATTTTTTTCTTTTATTTTGTACCATTCAGTTCCTCCCAATTTATTTATTTTCGGTTTAAGTTTTCCACTGGATCTATATCTATTTACACTTCCAAGTTGATCAGCAGCAACACTTATTTTCCCATCTTGATATTGAATAACTAAGTAATCTCTGGAATCGCCAGTTATGTTTATTTTTTCTATTTTTAGAAATTTTCCTATTCCATGATTTTTGTGAACTATGTAATCTCCAGGATTGATTTTGTTAACATTTATATTTGAATTTACACTCCTTTTTCTCCTCCTAATAAAAACATTATTAAATAAGGACTGTTGTGAAAATAATTCTTTGTCTGTATATAATGCTATTTTCCAGATTGGTAAATAAAAACCCTCAATTTCATAATTGTGCTTATTCTTGATAATTATCGGTGTTTTATTATTAATTGATTTATGGGCTTCATCAATATTATCAGGGTTTTCTAAGCAGTTTGTATTACATTCATGCTCGAATAGCAAAGTCCTAGTTCTTAATGGTTGTGCAGATAATATCCAGACTTTTTCTTTATTATTTATGTGTTTATTGATTGTATTTGATAACTTTCCTATATTTTTAGAGAAAGTATTTAATCTTTTATCATTTAATAAAAATCTATTATTAATATTATCTTTTGATTCAAATTCAAATAAATTAATAATATTATATTTTCTTATTGAATTCAAAATATTATCAAATTTTAAGTTTAGATTTTGAGTTACTACAATATCTATATTATTATTTTTAAGGGTTTCATTTAATTCGTCTTTAAATTGATTAAAGTTATTTTCAGAGTCTAAGTACCAATTATCTGAAAATTTTTTGCATTCATCAAGTTCGTCAATAATAATTATTGTATCTTCATTAATGAAATCTATTATATTTGATGGTTCTTCTTCTATTATTCCTAAATATCTATCAAGATTATTCTTTTTTATATCCTCTGAATTAAATACTGAGTCTTTAGATAACTTATTTAATCTATCTCTTATTAATATATTAAATCCAGACTGTATTATTTCGATATTATTAATATTTTCAAGTGTTTTTTGAGTATATGGATCATATTCTCTTATTTTATCAATTATGTTATCAAAGAATTCAAGTCTTATAGGTAATTCATTATTAACTGGATAAATATCTATTATCTCACCTCTTCGACTCCATTTTCCCTCTAGAGAAGTTACATTTTCCTTTTGATAGCCTAGTATTGTAAGAAAATTTGATAATTCTTTTATTTCTATTTTTTTACCTTTATTTAAGTATAATCTATTTTCAATTAATAATTTCTTATTAATTAAATGTGGTTGCAGAGCTCTCTCTGTGGTTATAATTATTTTTAAATTTTTTCTTTCATTTTTAATTAATTTGGATATAACAGTTAACTGTGTATATTCGATTTCTTTTGATTTATTAATTGATGAATATGGTAGATTTTCTGTTGGTGGATAATATAAGACATTCTTACTATTAATACTTTCAAAATAACCAATCCATTTATAGGCAATTTCAACATTAGGACAAACTAATAATAAATCTTTTTCCTCTTTTCTTGCAATACTATTTATAATTATAGACTTAGCATATCTACTAGATCCGATAATATTTAATTCATTAGATTTTCTAATTCTTTTTATTAATTCAGCTGTAATTTGTGAATTAGAAATATAATTAATTAATGAATTTAAACTCATTTATTTCTATTTAACTTGATTCCTACTTTGCATTATATTATATTAGGCTTTATATAGATTGTTAATAATAATTAATGGATTCAGCTGCAATAAATTCTTTTATCCCCACCCTTGATCAAGTAGATAGTTGGTACGAAATTTTTACTCTTTTACCAATATTAATTTCATTAGAACTATTATTATCGGCTGATAATGCAGTAGCACTTGCATCTCTTACTAAATCACTTGAAAGTTCGGAATTAAGATCTAGAGCATTAAATATAGGTATAACTATATCTTTATTGTTTAGGATTTTTCTAATACTATTATCTAATCTTTTACTCAAATTTATTTTTATTCGAATATTTGCGGGATTATATCTTATATATTTGTTCATTTCTAATGTTTTAATTAATCCTGAATTCCAAAATTCTGAATCTGACAAATCTATGACTCAGAATAAATTCAAGTTCCTCAAGGTTGTCGCTCTTCTTTCAATTACTGATTTTGCTTTTTCCATTGATAGCATTACAACAGCTGTAGCAATAAGCGATCAATACATACTTATAATTCTTGGAGCAACAATTGGTGTATTAGCTTTAAGATTTACATCAGGCATATTTTTAAAACTTTTAGATAGGTTTTCCAGATTAGAAACAGCTGGTTATATTGCAATTTTAATTGTTGGTATTAAACTTCTTCTAAACACTTTAATTAAAGAATCAATACTTCCAGATTATTATTTTTATATTTTAATTCTATTCACCTTCATTTGGGGTTTTTCGAGGAAAGAATCTAAGACTTAATCTGAAAATTTTTCACCTACTTTCGGCTTTAATTGTTGTATTAGTTGCATTTTGGAAGAGGTGTTTTTGCCTTCGAGCTTTGCTTCTAACAAAATAATTGGGTTGGTTTTTGTTGCGATAACTATACCTTCATTTTCTACAACGGCAATAATAATTCCTGGTTTTAAGAGTTCAGTATTATAATTATTGTTTTTATAAGCAAATTCAGAACTTTTTAAAATTCTAATTTTTATTATTTTTAGATTTTTACCTCTAAAAGTAGTATTTGCGCGTGGATATAGTCCTTTGATTTTTCGGGAAATTTCAATAGCATTATTTCCCCAATCTATTTTATAGTCTTCCTTATTTATCATTCTTGCATATTTAATTTCTCTACCAAGACTTATCTGTTTAGTTAGAAAAGAGTTGATATTACTTTGAATATTTACTTCCAGTATAGATATAGCTGCCATAAATAATTTTGCTGATAAATTGCTTAATTTTTCTGTTAATGATAAGAAATTATCATCTTCTTCAATTTTAATTTGTTCTTCCAGTAAAACATCTCCAGTATCAAGACCTTCTTCCATTTTCATGATTCCAACCCCAGTGAAATCATCACCTTCTAATAAGGACCATTGAATAGGTGCCGCTCCCCTCCATTTTGGAAGTAGTGATGCATGAGCATTCCAACAACCATATTTAGGTATTTCTAATATTTCTTTTGGTAAAACTTTTCCATAAGCGATTACAATAAATAGATCGCAAGAACGAGATTTTAGTTCATTTATAAAATCATTATTCCCTTTAATTATTTCTGGAGTGAAAACTGGTATGTTTTCACTTTTTGCAAATAGTTTAACCGGAGAAGATACCAGCTTTTTTCCTCTTGATCTTTTTTTATCAGGTTGACTTATTACTGCTATTACTTCATGGTCAGACTTCTTTAAAATATTAAGGCTAGCAACTGAGTATTCAGGTGTCCCCCAGAATATTATTCTCACGCGCCACCAGTTATTGATAATTCATTAACCCAAACATGTGGAGAAATACCATTAGTGGTTAGCTCTTCCTGCATTTCAATATTTACTATATTTTTCAAAAGGTATTTAATATCCCCTGCCACAGTTGCTGATTCTATGGAACTCTTTATACCTTTATTACATAGCCATCCTTCAAATGGAAGTGAAAACGAACCTTGACTTGCTCTGACACCTGCATGGATTGCATTTAATTCTTCTATGTAAACATATTCACCTTCGTAATTACAATGGATTAGTGAATTATTTAGAGTAGTGCATTTATCAGATCTTTTAACAACCAACCAATCAGGAGATACTGACACCTTAGATCCTAGTCCAGCATGACCTGTAGGTATTGTTTTAAAGATTCTTGCTGTTGATTCAGAATGTAAAAAGTTTTCTAATTTCCCTTTATTAATTAAGCGTAATTTCTTTGTAGGAGTTCCTTCACCATCAAATGGTGCTGAGGCTATATTATTCTCATTAAGTCCGTCATCATAAATATTGAGTCCTTCATTTGATAGTTGTTCTCCAATTGAATTTTTATTGGATAAACTAACCCCATCTATAATACTTCTTGCATTAAATATTGAACTAAAGGCATTAATCATGGTTAAAAATGCCTCAGGGGAAAAACAAATTAAATATTTATCCGTTCTAATTGCGGAATAGTTTAGATGTGCAATTGTTTTATTTGAGGCCTCCTTGATGCATGATTCAATATCTATATCATCAACTCCATATCCAAGTTTAACTGAACCTGAACTACGTGGTTTCTTATCTTTTTCTTCAGCTCTTGCATATAAATATAATGCCGCCTGACTTTTAGAATAATTTCTAAAGGCACCATCACTGTTGGCATAGATTCTTTCATAGAAGCTTTCCGATAAACCGTTGTAAGGAATCGAAGTAATAGCTTGGTGACTATCTAAAAGCTTTAGTTCTGCTTCTCTAAGTACTTTTAGTAAATTTTTTATCCCAACGGGATTACTTTTCCTAACTTCTTGAACATCAATAGGTTCTTTTGCTAAAGGTGAAAAATCAGTAATTTCTTTCTTATTCCCAAATTCCGATGCGATATTTGCTTGATTAAGTGCCTTTTGAATTCCTGCCTCACTGATATCGCTTGTTGTTGTTATCCCAACTAAATTAGAATTATTCCAAACTCTTATAGTTAAAACTTGTTTTTGAGAGGCCTTTAATTGTTTCGCTATTCCTTTATCTACTTGTACAGAATAGTCGTTAGAAAAACTTGCTCCATAATCCCATTTTTTAAGATTCAAAGATAGTGCTGATTTCGATATTTGATTTGTTATGTCTTTTGCTTTCATAGTCTTATCTCCCTCCGACAGTGATTGAATCAACCTTTATATGAGGCTGGCCTACCGTAACATTTACACTTCCACTGATAGAACCGCAAAATCCAGGTGCGAGTTCTAAGTCATTACCGCACATAGATATTTTTGGCATAACTTCTTTAGCTTCACCAATTAATGTTGCACCCTTGACGGGTTTAGTCAATTTCCCATTTTTTATTATATAACCTTCTTCTACGGCAAAATTGAATTGCCCTGTTGCTCCTACGCTTCCTCCGCCCATTGATTTACAGTAAAGACCATCGCTAATACTATTTATCAATTCTTCTTTAGAGTATTCCCCTTTAGCTATATAGGTATTTCTCATCCTTGAGGCTGCTGCAAATGAGTAATTTTGCCTTCTCCCACTACCCGTTCTTTTGTGACCAGTTCTCAACTCACCTGCCCTGTCAGATATAAATTTTTTTAAAACTCCATCTTTTATAAGGATTGATTTCTCTGGTTCCATTCCTTCATCATCCACAGAAAGTGAACCAAAGGATCCTGTGGAAATTCCTTCATCAATAGCAGTTACAGATTCGTGAGCAATTTTTTGGTGTAATTTATCTTTAAATGGTGTTGTTCCCCGTTCTATTTGCGTAGTTTCAAGTAAATGACCGCATGCTTCATGAAATATAACACCACCAAATTTATTAGCTAGCACAACTGGCATCTGTCCCGCTTCGACGTAATCTGCATATAACATATTCATTGAACTTTCATAAACTTCATTGGCAGCTTTTTCATGATCCCAGAATCTAAATTCATTAGGCATACCTGAGGATCCAAATCTTCTACTACCATTTGACCTGTGTTGAGCATCACTAGCGATTACATTGAGACCAACTGTTTGATGCAATCTAATATCAGTAGCATATGTTCCGTCACTAGAAGCTATTATTACTTCTTGCCAATTTCTTGAGTAGCTTCCTTTCCTTACAATTATTTTATTTTTATTTAGTAAACTTGTGCTTTGGATTAATTTTTCACTTATTTCATTAATTGTTGGTATTTCTTCAATCCAATTCTTTTTTGAAGCACTATAATCTTTAAGTTCGTTAATACCTCTAAATAGTTCTTTATTCTTTTTATCAGAAATATCTAACATCTCTATTGCCTGAGAGACTGATCTCATTAATCCTTTTTTTGTTAAATCATTAGTACATACAAAACCATCTCTTTTGTCTTTGAAAATTCTAATTCCACCTCCTTTACCAAATGATGGACTTACGCTGGTTATACAATCATCTTCTGCAATTATATTTGAGTTTTCAGTATTTTCTAAAAATATTTCTACAAAATCTGCTCCAAGCGAAATTCCATAAGATATTACTTCTTCTAATAAATCTTTATTGCATTTACCAAATTCAACATCACAATATTTAATTTTTGAAGAAAGCATTTGTATTTTTAATTATTTCTCTTTTACAGAAAGATTATCTAATTGTTGGTTGAAAATCTGAACTTTCTAGAGGTTTTAATAAGTATAGTCTTAAAAGCTCGTAAGCGTTTGATAAATAGGTAGGTAATTTTTTTAAAGTTTTGGATAATTTATTACCATTGCTGTTCTGAATATCAGAAAGAACCTTATTATTTTCAACTATTTTATCCAGTCTCCCATAAAAAGATTTATCATATACATTTAATACTACAGGGAATACTCTAGCAGAAGTTTCATTTGTTTTATTAATAACATACTGGTCATACTCTCTAGCATCTAGTCCTAAAGAACTGTAGAAATCTTTTTTGATTCCGAGATCCCTAGCATACATAGTTGCAAATACAGCCAGTAGAAAAAATCTTGACCATAATTTAGATGTTAATGGAAGATTGTTCAAGAAATATCTAAATCTATGGAAATAGTCGAATATTGGATGTGTAAAGGTAGAGCCACCAATGGTAATTTTTTGACTTAGAGATTTTACAGTACGTGGTTGTGCTTTCATTAGAGCGTCAAAGAAATCACCATGTCTATTTTCATCTTGACACCAATTTTCGAAGTAATTAAATAGTGGAAAAATTTTACTATCTGGATTCTTTTCAAGATGCCTATAAATTGCGATGTATCTCCAATACCCTATTTTTTCAGATAAATATGTAGCGTAAAAAATACTTCTAGGTGGAAAATAAGTGTAATCTTTATTGGCTGTTAAAAAACCTAAATCTAACTGTAATCCAAAGTCACTCATTGATTTATTCAAGAAACCTGCATGTCTAGCTTCGTCTCTGGCCATATGAGCAAAACATTCAGCAAGAAGAGGGTTTTTGTTTTTAATCCTCTTGCTAAGCTCCTTATAAAGTAAAAAACCTGAAAATTCTGAAGTACAACTTCCCTCAAGAAAATCAACAAAAAGTTCTCTTGTCTCAGGATCTAGTTTTTCTGCAGCTCCATCAAATTCGTTATTTCTTACAAAATGGTGCCTATTGTAGTCTTTCCTAAATTCCTCACATATAGCTTCCAACTCTTCTTCATTTATTGATAAATCCATATTTTCCATTGCCTCAAAGTCTGTTGTATAAAACCTTGGAGACAAAATTGTTTCCTTTGCTGGTAACTTTCCATTATTTACTTCTTTTTTATTTTTAGTTTCAATAGTTGATTGTGCCATCTTTACTTTTATTTATTATTACTATTATTTACTATTATTTGTATTTTTGAGGAAAAAGTTAACTAGGTGTCATTCTTTTTTTATATCAATTAACTCCTAATAGCTTTTGCCCGTTTAATCTCTGCAATATTCTTGATAATATTAATATTAGGGTTATTCTTTTCTCATCAATTAGAAATGATTCAATAATACTAGGTTTTTGATTAGGCTTTGATAAAGAAATACTTTTCGATGAGGTTATATCATCTTTCTCAAATGATAACCAAAAATTGCAAGTATCTTTAATAACACATTTAATTACCCAGCATTTGTCCTCTGTAATTGGTCTAAAGGTGTTTTTGAGAGTGATTTCCTCTACTTCAAAACCTCTTTGCTTGATTTCTTTTTCTATGGCTGGGATTAAGTGTTCTTTAACAAATTCATTAAAAGGTTTCTTCTCAATAGGTATTGCTTTTTTTTGAGCCAACTCAGGTTTACCTGATGAAGCAATATCCTTTTTGATATTATTTTTCGAATCTATATCTTTTGCAGCAGCTTTTTTAATCTCATTTATAACTTTTTTATTGGAATCTTTCTTAATTTCTTTTGAGTCGGAGTGATCTCCTTCAATTTTAATAGGAGTATTTCTGCTATCTTTAGATTTTTTATTATTAACTTCATTACTAAATTCTGTATTTTCTTCCATAAAAACAAATCATTGAACAAAATTAATTATAAATAAAAATCACCTTTTTAGTTATTATTTTTATTTAACTATATTTCTACCAGTCAGAATCATCAATATTCCAATCATCTTGATATTGTGAATTATCAGAGTTATTTTTATCATATTTAGAATAATTATCTCGAATATTTTTTATTACTCTGTAATTAACAGATATTGTTGGCTGGGTATCTCTAATATCCCTTTGGGGTGGAGGTTCAACTTCAGTTTTTTCGTCTCCTTCATCAATAAGATCTTCGTAATCCTCATCTCTATCAGGATAATTTTTTTTGTAATTACTAACTGGATTTAGATTTTTAGTATTGTTTAAAACAGAAGATACTAATAATCCCGAAAAAAATGAAATAACTATTAGTTTTCCTATTTTTATTTCTTGAATGTTCCAGATAAAATATCTAAAAGAAGTCTTTTGTGTATTATTTATATATATTAATGTTTGAATAATTATTATTAAAAGGAAAGTTAGTAAAAAGCCTCTATTTTTATAATTCATATTAGATATTAAATTTTTATTTAAGTTTAGAATTGCTTATCATAATTCATGACTTTTAACCTAGATTAATTCTAGGTCAACTTGATATTTAAGGATATCAACTTTAATTATTTTAATTTCTATTTTATCTCCAATTTTATAAGATTTTTTTGATTTCCTACCAATTAATAAGTTTTGTCTTGACCTGTACTCGTACCAATCATTGTTTAGGGTACTTACGTGAACTAATCCTTCTACATCTAACTCTTCTATTTCAACGAAAAAACCATAACTTTGTACTGCAATAATTATCCCCTTATAGTTATTCCCTATAAATCTTTCTGCTTTCCTTACTTGTTTTATAGTTATCATATTTGCTTTATATTGTTTTGCTTTGTTTTTATATTCATTAATTTTATCGATCAGCAAATCATTAAATAATAAATCCATATTCTTTGTCATTGATGAATTATAAATTTCCCAATTAACTTTATTATCCGAATCAATTTCCATTATATTTATATAATTAGTATTATTTTCATTAGCTCTTTTACCATTTAGGATCATGTTAAAAACATTGTATTGATTAATTAAATTAATAAAGTCATATGAAGGCAATGTCCAAGGTGATTTGATAATGTTCTCTGAAGGATTAATTTCTGAATCTTTTGAAATTAATTTCACCTCAGTATCTATTAGGTTATTAATAAAGAGTTTATTTAACACCCTCTTTTTATCATCATCAATACATAAGTCGAGGACTTGTCTATATGTTAAATTACCATCATCATTAAGTTCTAAATCACTATCTACCAATTCAGAGTATTTAATAATTTCACTTAAATTTATGTTGTCTAATTCTTTTGATATGTATGAGGCACTTTTTAATCCAAATTTATTTGAATGTTTGAACCATATCAAATCAGCTTCATAAAGTATAGATGAAAGATAAGTTTGACAATCGGTATTACTTAAAGCCTCAAAATATTCCTTTGAATATTCACCTAGATTACAAACGAAAAATTCATCTAAAGAATCAATATGATTAAGGGGTCTTGAGATCTCAATTTTACCTTTCGATAGTTGACTTTTTCTGAATTCCGTTGCTATTTCGAAAATTTTATCTAAATCTTCAATATATTCCTTGATAGGCTTTAAAACTTTTGAAGTTATTCGTTTCTTCGATTTTCTAGTTAGAAGAGCTTCAGTATGTATATTCTCAACAATTAATGAACATTTCACCAATGTTAAATGGAATGACCAATTAATTATTTCATTCTCACTATTCAGATAAATACACAGACTTATTGCTTCATTTTTTTCGCCTAAATTAAATTTTGAAGCATTACTTACATTTTCACTAAGATAAGTTTGCCAAATGTTTAGTAAAGGAAATGATTCAAACTTATCAGAAAATATTTCTAGAGATTTTTTACTATTTAGAGTTAATCTTTCTGCAATTGCATTTGTGTGTATCCATAGTTTGGTGATCTCGTCCTTATCATTCTCTATTTGTATAATTGGAAGTATTGGAGAATTATCTGCTTTCCAACTTTTGAACATATAGGCATTCTTTTCAGATAAATCTAACCTTTTTTCTTTTTTTATATCTTTAGGTTTAATATCATTAGAATTCGTTATATTCTTAAAATTGCTTTTTGATAAAACAAACTCAGTATCTAAGTTCTCATTGTTATTTAATTTTAATTCCTTGATAACATGACCTATCCCCTCTTCTTGTCCAATAGGAAATATATCAATTTCAACCTTAACTATATTTTTATATTCTTGATTATATTTATATTTCTCATCTTTTTTCGGAAGTTTTATTTTTGCTAGGATTCTATCGTCAATTGGAATAGCGTATACCTGATTATTTATAATCTCAACTTTTGCTAAAAGGATCTGATTTGATCTCTCAAGAATACAATCTACTATTCCTTCAGGTGATTTTCTTCTATAACCCTCTTTAATTATTCTTACTAATACTTTGTCTCCATTCCAAGCATGATTAAGTAGATTTTCTTTTATATATATATCTTCTTTAATGTTTTCTCTTACAGCAAAGCAATAACCTTTACTACTGCATCTTATCTTAGCGACTAGATGCTTACTGTCTTTTAGGTTGGTATATTTATTCTCTTCATTTTTATTTATTATTGCAAGCTTTTCCAGTGCTAGTAATGCTATATCTAATTTATCCTTATCTGATTTTTTTGATATTTTTAATAATTGGCATAATTTTTTATATTCTAGGCCTTCTTGCTGGTTTAAATTATCAATTATTGATGATGTTGAGAACATGTTATCCCCTTGATATTTTTTAAATTGTTATGGTTTTTTTTAATTATATTATTAAACCGTTATTTTTAAGAATAAAACTAATTAATACCTGTTTGATCTTTTTCACTCCTGCTAGTAATAAATGATTTTCTGAAAAGGCGAATACCAATAATTAAGAAAGTTAGTGAAGCTAATGATTTAAGAAAAACTTCAGGTAAAAAAGCTGAAAATGACCCTCCTGTCAAAGCTCCTAGTAAACTTGCCAAGACAAGAGCAGATGAAGAACCTAAAAAAACGGCTAATGGTCTATTTGAAGTACCACTTATAGTTAAGGTGGCTAATTGTGTTTTATCTCCTAATTCCGCAATAAAAACAGTTAAGAATGTTGATAATAATAAGCTTAATATCATTTATATATATTTACTGGTAATGTCATAACTTAAGAAGATACTAATTAATATCATCAAAAGACCAGTAAAAAACTCAAATTTACTAGGAGATATTCTTTTAGATATCCATTTACCAATTAATACTCCTACTACACTGGAACTTATCAAAGCAAGAGAACTCCCAATGAAAACGATAATTGGCTTTCCTGATTCCGCAGACAACATTAAAGTAGCTATTTGTGTTTTATCTCCTAATTCTGCTATGAATATTGTCGTAAAAGTTGTTATGAATATAGATAAAAAGCTTTTTTCTAATACTTTATCTTCTTTATTTAAATTACTATTCATTTGCTTGTAATTGCTAATTTGAAATTCTTCATTTCTTTACTTTTTTTTCCATAATTTGATGAAATATGTTGTTTGCAGCAATCAATTAGAAACTTATCCCCAAATTTTAAATATTCTTTAAATTGAATTGAGAATTCAGTGACTCTGCAAAAGTGCGGTCTATTTTCATAAATTAAACATTTTTTATTTGCCCTATCCATATTTTTGCACCAACCATCCTCAGAGGTCATTTTAACGATTAAATCAATATCTTCACTATTTAACTTGTCTTCTAAATCAGTCCTTTCATTTAAATCAAACTTGCAACAAGCTCCACAATTTTCTATACAATTCCATGATTTCATAATTTAATTCAATCTTGTAACGTATCGGTACAGTTGTTTGTTTTATTTGTAAAAATAGTATCACATCATAAAAAAAATTATGCCTACACTTATACCATTAACCTTAGTTGCGCTATCCGGAGTTGCAGTAATAGGACTTATTTTTTATAACAAATAATACTTATATTTTCATCTAAGTGTCCTTACTTAAAGGTGTTTATTGGGATTTAGATGGAACTGTAGCTAATACAGAATTAGAGGCACATTTGCCTGCTTTTAATTTAGCTTTCGAAGATTTTGGACTTAATTGGAAATGGGACACTTCTATTTACATTGATCTATTAAAGGTAAATGGAGGTAAAAATAGAATATCTCATTTTTCTAAAACCATTGGTGAATTCATATCAAATGAATTAGTTATTAGAATTCATGAAAAGAAGCAATTTCATTATTTAAAAATTATTAAAAAAAATACTGTTCATCTTAAAACTGGTGTTAAAAGGTTGATTTCTGAGTTGTTTGAAAAAAAAGTAAGACAATTCATTGTAACTTCAAGTTCAAGAAAGCAGGTAGACTTGCTAATAGAATATTTATTTCCTGAATTCAATCCTTTTGAGTTTATTATTTCAAGTGATGATGTTAAATATCATAAGCCTAATCCACTTCCTTATTTAAAAGCCATGAGATTAAGTGGGATTGATAATAATAATTCAGTTGTCTTTGAAGATTCTAACCCAGGGATTAAATCTTCTTTAGCAGCTAAGATACCAACTATTTATGTTCCCTCTAATATTCCTACAGTTATTGATAAGCAAATAAAATTAGATTGTATTCTAGATAGCTTGGGAGATTTTAATAAGGTGGCAAATGTTATTAAAGGACCTAAACTAAATAAGAATTATGTTGATTATTCTTTTTTGAATAACTTTTTAATTTCAATTTGTAATGCAAAATACTAATTTTTCAAGAATTATTGATCAATCAAATAATATTATCTTTGGTTTTATAAGCTCTACTTGGAGATCAAAATCAATTAGTCTCCTATCGATTTTGACTGGTTATTTTTTATTTGCAAATTTTATAACAAAATTTATATCTGAGGGTAAGAATGAATTAGTAATGGTACCGATAATTATATTATTTATAGAATTTATAATAAGGATAAAACCTTCTTCTAAATCTAGAAATTTTAAATTTTGGTTAGTAATTGATAAAGTGAGAATAGGATCAACCTACGCAGTTATACTTGAAGCATTTAAATTAGGTTCTTAATAATTATTCTTCATTCTCTTCTTCATCAATAGGGTATACAAAACCTTGTGCTTTGCCAGTTAGAACAGATTTACCTAGTGATATTGCTTTTTGGGCTGCTAATGCTGCCTTGCCTTTCCAAACAGCATGTCTATGATTTCGTTTACTTTTTGATTTTTTCTTCTTAGGTACAGCCATAATCTATTTTTTATTTCCATATAATAATATAACCTTTAAGTGGTTATCTCCCAAATAATTACTTATATTTAGTTCAATTACTACAATTACTTGCCCCAGCTTGTAAGCTTTATTAATAAAAGTTTTATGAAGATAAGTGTTCTTTAAATCAAAATTCTCATACTCTAATTCCAATTCAAGTTATTCTGATCTTTTATTAGATATTGACTCAGGTAATATAGAGGCAATATATTTTTATCCCAGAAGAAGAGAGACTGATGTTTTGTATAAGAATGGTAAAAAAGAAAGAATCCCTATACTTTACAATGATCAATTAATTCTAGAAAAAGCTACCGAAAACAAAGTTGAACTTACTATCAATAATAGTAGAAAGGAATCTTCAACAGCCAATTCATTTGCGTCATTAGGACTCTTCCTGATTTTTTTAGTTGCTATAATTTTAATCTTTAGAAGCACTTCAAAATTAGCTTCCAGAGCATTTGGTTTTGGTAAAAACAAATCTAAGTTTATTATCATTGAAGATGTTGAAACGAGATTTGATGATGTTGCTGGTGTACCTGAAGCGGCGGCGGAATTGAAAGAATTAATAACTTTCCTCAAGGAACCAAAAAAATATACAGATCTTGGTGCAAAAGTTCCTAAAGGGGTTTTATTAGTTGGTCCTCCTGGTACTGGAAAAACATTATTGGCTAAGGCAATTGCTGGAGAGTCAGGTGTTCCTTTTGTTTCTATTGCAGCATCAGAATTTGTTGAACTTTTTGTAGGTATTGGAGCCAGTCGAGTACGAGATTTATTCTCTCAGGCTAAGGCTAAGTCACCTTGTATAATTTTTATTGATGAAATTGATTCCATTGGTAGACAAAGAGGTTCTGGAATTGGAGGTGGAAATGATGAAAGGGAGCAAACTCTTAATCAATTGCTAACTGAATTAGATGGTTTTGCAGATAATTCTGGAATTATTGTTTTAGCAGCTACTAATAGGCCAGATATATTAGATGCAGCTCTCTTAAGACCTGGACGTTTTGACAGGAAAATAGAAGTTATGCTTCCTGATTTGGATGGTAGAAAAAAAATACTTTCAGTTCATTCTCTTTCCAAACCACTCTCAAAAAATGTTGACTTAGGATATTGGGCTTCAAGAACAGTTGGATTTTCTGGAGCAGACTTAGCAAACTTGATGAATGAAAGCGCTATTCATTGTGCTAGGGAAGAATCTAAATTTATTAATGATTTGCATATTGAAAATGCTTTAGATAAAATCACTATAGGCCTAAGAACTACAGTAATATCTTCACCAAATATGAAGAAAATTATTGCTTACAACGAGGTAGGCAGAGCAATTGTTTCGGCGGTTAAAAATGGAATTGATTCGGTAGATAAAATTACTATTTTACCTAGAGCAGGAACCTTAGGAGGATATACAAAACTTAACCCAGATGAAGATGTGATTTCTAGCGGATTGATTTCAAAAAAACTTTTATTATCAAAAATTGAAATAGCTCTAGCGGGCAGGGCAGCTGAAACAATAGTTTTTGGTGAGAATGAAATTACTCAGTGCTCAATAAATGATATATCTTATGCGACTAATATTGTAAGAGAAATGGTCACTAAATATGGGTTTTCAATTATCGGTCCGATTTCCATAGTTTCTGAAGGTAGTGATGTATTTTTAGGAGAAGGACTTTTTAGGAAAAAATCTCCTTTCGCAGAAAATACTTGTTCAAGAATTGATAAGGAAATCATAAATATTTCAAAAGTTTCCTTAAGAAATTCAATGGATATACTCAATAAGAACAGATACTTACTAGATAAATTGGTTGATATACTTTTAAACTTAGAAACTATAGATAAAAAGAAATTTAAGAAAGAGACTTTTGATTTTTTGAATGTGTGATTAAATTAAATCAAATAAATAGTAATCTTGAGTATAAACTATAGACAAATCAGATTAATACTACTCATTTCCTTTGTACTTATCTTTCCATTTGTTCAAAAACAATGGTTCAATTTATATTTATTTAATACAAATAGTTTATCTTTTTATTCAATCTTATATTATTTAAGTGGCATTATATGTCCATTTATTATTTGCGTATATTCATTAAATAATTTTACATATTATCAATTTAATATTAATGATTTTAAAAATAATCGAGTAATAAAGGGAAAGACATTATTAACTTTAATATTATTAACCATAATTCCACTATCAATCATTATCGCTAATTATTTATTTATAAATCTTGATTTAATTATTAACCTATTTGAGTATCAAAGTTTTCTTCCTTCTATTAGAATTTTTATTAATAATTACATTATTTTTATAATAACTATTTTCTTAGTTTTTAGACAAACTAAAGTTCTTACAAAAAAGTTAGTCTTAATAAACTTTTTTTTAATTACATTATTTATTTGGTATTCTCAAATTAATAATATTAATATTGATAATAAATTTATACTTAATAATTATTTAAAGTTAGATAATTCAAATTTTAGTAATATCATTTTCTTGTTTATAATTGAGATTATATATTTTTTATGGTCATTTTTATCAAATAAAAACAATTTAAGCGATTGGACTGTCCATTATCCTCTGAAAAAAGATATATTTAATGTTTTTAAAATTATAATATTTTATTTATTTGTAATTTTCTATTATTCAATACTTGAATAATAGACATTATTAAACTGGTTTTGATTATATTAAAGGGCAGAAAAATATTCTTTACTTCCTTTAGGATCTTCTAACATGGTTTTTTCTCCTGGAGTCCAGTTTGCAGGGCATACCTCATCTGGGTTCGCTGCAACGTATTGATATCCTTGTAGAATTCTTAATGTCTCATCAACATTTCTACCTACTGGAGCCTTGTTTACTGTAGTGTGCATAATTATTCCTTGTGGATTAATTAGGAATAAACCTCTATCAGCTTCTCCATCATCATTTAAAACATTGTAAGCCTGGCATATTTCTCTTTTTAAATCTGATACTAATGGATAATTGATATCACCTATACCCCCTTCATTACGAGGTGTCTGTATCCATGCTAAATGACAATGTTTACTATCTACTGATACTCCAAGTATCTCTGTGTTTAATGCTGAGAAATCGGAATATCTGTCGCTAAAGGCTGTGATTTCAGTTGGGCAAACAAAGGTGAAGTCTAATGGGTAGAAAAATAATACTACCCATTTTCCCCTAAGGCTTGAAAGTGAAACCTCTTTAAATTCTTGATCATATACTGCAGTAGCACTAAAATTTGGTGCTTCTTGTCCAACTCTTAAACTCATGGAATTTCTTGTCCTAATTTGAAAAATGTTTGGTCTAATTTGACCTCATATTATATTATAATTTTATTATTCTTAAATTAGCAAGTTTTTCTTTTTTATTTTTATGAAGTGGCATCAATCCTTTGCAAGAAAATTTACTATTTTAAATCATACTAAACTATTAAAAAACCTTAAAAAGGAGTTAATTAAATACCCTATAACAAGAAAAAATAATAATTAAGGACATACCAGAATAAATATATTTTTTATTCTTTTAATAATCAAATTTAAATATTTTAATTATAATAATTTCATTATGCTTAATTTGTTTGATTTTTAATATGCCAAAATATATTGAAAGATTAAAAAATAAACTAAAAATCAAAAAACTAGATTCAGAACAGCCTGTTAAAGCATGGCTTTTCGTGATTTTACTAAATTTGATTGGATTTTCTGGGTTTATCTATTTAAAGTTAAATAATATTCACTTGATTAATTAAATCACTAATTAATTTCTTTTTTTATTTGTCTGCAAAAGTTTTTCAATCTATTAACACTCGTTAAATCAGGCAATGTCCATATCAATTCTTTTTCTGGAATTGGATCTTCACTCCATTCTTTAAATTCCTGCATAATTGATAATTTATTTAATCTTGAAATTTCTTTTTTTCTTTTATTTATATCCTTTTTAATAACTTCCAAATTAGTCTTAATATATTCCCTCATAATCCATTATTATTATTTTCTAATCTAGCATTTAAGAGGTAAGTATATTTATGAATAGGATTAAATGTTTTTAACCGATTTAAACAAGACGAATTAATATCCCATGTAATATCAAACCAAGGACTCTGGAAATTATTGTTAACCTTCGGTTCTGTTTTCTATGAGATGATTCAATAATTTCATTAACTTTATTTATAAATAACGATTCATCATTTAAAATATTTTCCATGTTTGTATTTTTATAGCCAAAACGAATTCTTAATAAAGTGACTTTTTATAATTTATTAATTGCAAAATTATTTTCTAAATTATTAAATGTTAATTTAAAGAATATTATTAATTTTAATTTACTATCTTATATACATACATATAATTAAATAATAAATGAATATTAATGATAATTATGTTCTAGATATGCTTAATAAGCTTATAATATCAGAAAGACTTAATAAATCTGAAATTCTACATATGGTTACATTAATATCAATATCCGATGATATTATGGATCTAAAAGAGAATCTTAAATGGGAAACATTTTACGCAAATGTTAAATTAAGATAAAGAATATAGTCCTTTCTCTTTACTTGATTAATAATACTAATTAAATATAATTAAATTACAGTTGAAAGAAACCTCCAATATAAAGAATAAAGTTGAGAAAATTTCAAATTATATTAAACCTAATGATTGTAGCGTTAGTAAAGCTAGCACCGAAATAATGCTTGATAGAGTTTGTAATGGAAATCCTAATGAGTTTCCATTCTCTAAATAATTAGTAACTTTTAAGGGTGATTATTTCTGTCTTTATGTTATTAAGACTAGATTGTTTTTGATTCTTATATTTATTAATTATAATGGTTGTTGAAAATATAATAATTAAAATTATAAGTAAATCACCTACAGTTATACCTCTTTCCCTTAAGTTCATAGTTATAATAATAATTTACTTAAGTATAGCTATATCTATTAAATAATTATTCATTTTTCACAAACTTATTAAAATTTTTAAATTAATATTTTATTAAGCAAAGATAAAAAAAATATAAACATTTAGGAATGTAGGGATTAAGAATAATATAAATAAATATGTGTAATTATTTTTTTATGGAAATTAAAAAAAGATTTAGAGATGATTGTTTAGATTTTTATTCTGATGAAATGATTGTAACTAAAAAGTTTCTTATTGAAAATCACCTCAAATTGACATATCAAAGACAATTAATATCAAATTTAGATTCAAAACACAAAGATTGGTCAAGAAATATTGGCTATTAAGTCTATTTAGAAGCATAGTAACTTTCTTTAAGAATATTTAGAAGTTTACCCCTCTTATTGATATTTTCTTGTTCCCATAGATTAGTTACCTCATCATTAATTTGAGGTTTCGTGTCATAAGCTAAATACCAGAGTATAAATCCTATAGGAAATATCAAAAAATGCATGTGAATTTGGTTGACTTAAATATAATATAGTGCAACACTTATAATATGCAAGTGTTACACTAGTTTAGTTAGAGTTATGCCCTCTCATAGAAAAAGAATTGGGTTCTTACCTAGTGAAGAGGTTCATCTTATTATTGAAAAAATATCAAAAGACCATAATTATAGTCAGTCAAAAGTAACTGGAATATTAGTTGAAGAAGCATTAAAGTTTAGAGGCTTTTTAAATATTTCTTTTACAAAGAATTCTTCTTTAATTGAAAAAATTTTAAATAATTCATCAAAAAATAACAAATCATCATTTTATAATGAAATATTAAATAATTATGGTTCTTCTAATATAAACAACAAATCTCTAAAAGATGATATAAAAATGATTCATGAATTTATTGAGTTTAAGTTGTTTAAAAAAATTATGAATCAAAATGATAATATAAAAAATTAATAGTGTCACACTATTGGCTATCCTTTTTAAACTAATTTGTACTAGGGTATTAAAAAATTTTTTTTAATACCATAATTAACTCTACATTTTTTCTTAAACTTTGATTTTTTTATTGTTTTATCAAGGAATGATTATTAAATAATAAGTTTTTTTAATTCGTTCCATATTTAATCCTTTGCTTTCCACTTGCTGACAATACAACTTTCCTTCTTCTAGAGCGCCTCTCCATCGTGATGTTTACAGACTTTAGCCCGCTTTATATTTATAGCTATGATAATTTCAAGTCGAAACTAATTAAATGTATTTAAATGTCTCGAGCGTGACTTGAACACGCGACCTGTGGGCTATGAATCCACCGCTCTAACCAGCTGAGCTACCGAGACATTTAATTATTCTAAAACATTATTTGTAATTAAATGATATTTTGGAAATTTATTTGTTTATGAGCCTCATAAATGGCTATTCCGCATGCCACTGATAGATTTAGACTTCTCACTCCTTTTCTATTATTCATCGGTGATTCTAAATTGGGCATATAAATGGATATCAAGGAATCACTTTCGTTAATAATACTTTCAGGTAATCCTTTATCTTCTCTTCCAAATAACAATATATCTTCTTGTTCAAACCTAAAATTGTTTAAATAAGCTCCATTTTTTTTACTGAAGGAAATTATTCTTTTATTTACTTTTGCATCGACAAATGTTTCAAAATTAGGGTATTTATTTACTTTTACTATTGGCCAGTAATCTAATCCCGCTCTTTTTAAATATTTGTCTTCAAGTTTAAAACCTAATGGTTCAATTAAATTTAAAGTGATGTCAAATGCAGCACATGTCCTGGCTATATTTCCAGTATTTTGAGGTATTCTTGGCTCGAAAAGTGAGATTTCCAATTTCTAGTTAGGTATTTCTAAACTTATTTCATCTATTTTGAGTGCTCTACCATTTATCGCAAGCCAATTTTCTTGTGATATTTTAGTGATTTTCTTTTGAAGTTCACCAATCCTTTCAATATAAACATTTCCAATTTTATATTCTGATACCAAACCCCACCCTACTTGTTCTCCAACAATTAATGTGAGACTTTTTCTCTTTATTAAAAGATCTATAAGTGCATTCATTTTGTCTCTCCATTCTTTATCTTCTCTATCGATACTTTCCATGACAAAACCACCTATTGAATCAATTAGTATTGGACCAAGTTTATTATTTAATATGGTTAATATATCTGTAGTTTCTATTAATTTCCAATTTTTAGGTCTTCTTTTATAATGTATAGATATTTTTTTATCCCATCTTTCATCTTTAGTTCTTTTCTCTGATAGAGCAATATAAGTCATATGATTACTCTTCTTAGCTATATGTTCTGCAAATTCACTTTTTCCACTTTTAGTTCCCCCTGTTATAAATATAATTTTAGCTAAGTTATCTTTAGGGCTATATTTATCTCTTTCCATAAATTAATTGTTACTTGGAGAAATACCACCAAGTTGCTAGCGGGATTAGAGTGGCAACTATTAATAAACCAATAACTATATATGTGGCAGTTGTGTTTGCTGTATCATTTTCTCTCATAACGTTGAAATTAGGATCCACCACGGGGTTATCGATAGACGATGGTTGACTTTTTTCGTAATTAATAATTGTTTTTTGTTGAGTTGTAATAAAATATTTATTTATATTGTTAATACCTTCAGCATATGAGGATATTGGCATGATAATAAAAATAAAACCTATCAAAATAATTGATAAAAAGTATCTTTTAAAGAAATTAAACATTTTTAGAGTTTTGGTTAATTATATATTAAAAACTTTAGGACTGGATATCCTTGATTTATTTTTTCAATATTATAATTAAATAACTTATTGTGTTTTTTAAAGAAATATATGGGTTTTAATGGAAAAACATTAATAATAATAGGCTCTATACTTTTTTTATTTCAATTAGCAAATTTCTTTTCTATTGATTCAATTACCCCTGAACTTCAGAGAGCACAAGTACTTTCAGCTATAGCATCAGTGATCATTCTCTTAATAGGTTTTTTGTTTAAACAATTTAATTCGACAACTGGAGATAAAGTAAACTTAAAAGGATCAAATAAATTTATATTTGATTCTAATATACCTAATGAAGTTATTGATGAACTCGCTTGGGGTTCAGAAGCAATCTTGACTTCCACTGCTGCCGCAACAATATTAATTCACAATGATGGGGTCAATATTCTAAGGAGAGGTATTATTTCAAGTAATATATTTAATCCTGGCGAAACTTGTTTGAGATCAATAAAAGATATGAAATTAATTTCTTTAGCAAATACAAAATTTTATCCAGGTAGAGATGAATTCTATAGTTATTGCCCAAATATACCTTCAATTTTAATTGTACCTATAAATAGTAAAGCTTTTATTTTAATAGGAGGATGGAGTTCAAGATGTTTTACAAAATCTGATGAAAAATGGATAAATAATTGGTCTAAAAAAATTAATAATATGTTTTCTAAGAATAATATTTAGAAATATATTTTTGAACGAACTCTTTTATTCTTTGATTTAAAACTTACACTCTTTGTTTTTATATTATAAAAGGCATTCTCTGAGTTTATTTCGTAAATACTTTTATTATCTTTTTTAATTATATATTTAACTGGATTAAAGAATTCGATTATATTATCTGAACTTAAGATTGCTTTATTAGAATTTAATATGATATTTTCATTCTCGAACTTTATGTTTCCCTTTAGTAAATATTTAGAATCATCAATGTTCCAAATAAAATAATCCGAATATAATATATCATTATCTTGAAGAACATTTTTTAATTTTACATTACCATTTAATTCTATAAGTTTGTTATTATTAGATAATTTAGATTCGTCTGAATTTATAATATATTCTATTTCGTTATCTTTAAATAGATTAATAGTTGTCTTCTTTATACTAATTGTTTGTTTTACTATGTCATAAGAAGAGTTAGGACTAGTTATTCTATATATTTTATCACCTTGATTTGAATATATATTCATATCTAAACTATCTATTTTTTGCATAATTCTGTTCCCATCAATATCACTTGGCTTGCAACCTAATAGGAGAAAAGGGAATATAATTATTAATTTATATATATTATTCATACTCAAGTTTATTTATTATTGGTTTAGGATTAGGAAGTTCAACGTTTTGATTTAATAAACCCCATTTTAATTGATTTTGCCAAGGCGATTCTTTCTTATATTTGAAACCTAGTTGTGCATCTATTTTCGCCGACAACTCAGGTAATAATGGTAATAATAATAAACCTATTATTCTTGTGCTTTCTAATACGTCATATATAATTTCTTTAACAAGTTGAATGTTCGATTCTTGTTTTATTAATATCCATGGTTGTTTATCATTTAGATATAAATTTGTTTTAATTGCTAGATTAAGAATATCAGTAGAAGCTGAATCTAATTTGTAGCAATTAAAATTATTAATGTATTTATCAACTGTTATTTTTGAGAGAGAAGCCAATTCACTCGTTTCTGTTATTTTCACATTATTTGGGACTTTATTTTCGAACCATTTTCTTGACATAGCGGATGTTCTATTTAACAAATTACCAATGGTGTTAGCTAAATCATTATTGATAATGTCAACAAATCTTTTATCCTGGAAATCCCCATCATTTCCTAATGAAATATCTTTAATTAGATACCATCTAACTGGATCTCTTCCATATTTGGATAGTAATAATTTGGGGTCAAGTACATTTCCTAAACTTTTACCCATTTTTTGACCTTCCCTAGTAAGGAAGCCGTGACCAAATACTTTTTTAGGCACTTCGATTCCTGCTGATATAAGCATAGCGGGCCAATAGACGGCATGAAACCTAAGAATATCTTTTCCAATTAAATGAATATCAGCGGGCCAACTTCTATTAATCGTTTTTCTTAGTGAATGTTCTTTTGTATTAAGATTAAGGGCACTTATATATCCTAGTAACGCATCAAACCAAACATAAAAGGTATGTTTATCTATGCCGGGCACTGATATTCCCCAAGAAACATTGGTTCTAGATATTGAAAAATCTTTTAAACCCTTAGAAACAAAATTTATAATTTCATTCCTTCTTTCTTTTGGTTCAATGAATGTTGGCCTATTTATGATTTCTTCTATTTGCGATTGGTATTTTGATAATCTAAAAAAAAGATTTTCTTCATTTCTCCATTCTAAATTTTTCTGATGTATTGGACATTTATATGTTGAGGAGTTTTCTGGATTATCTTTAAATTCTTCACAACCAACGCAATACCAACCTTTTTGTACACCCATATAGATGTCATCTGATTTTTTAACTCTTCCATAAAATTCATTAACAATAGATTCATGATGCTTTGAACTTGTTCTTATAAATTTGTCATAAGTTATATCCCATTCCTTCCAGTTATCAATAAAGATATTAGAAATCTTGTCACAATGTATTTGAGGATCAATATCATTCTCATTGGCTGTTCGTTGGATTTTTAAGCCATGTTCATCGACACCAGTAATGAAAACAACTTCTTCACCCAAAAGTCTCTTATATCTAGCTATTGAGTCACAAATTATAGTCGTATATATACTTCCTAAGTGAGGTTTGTCATTAACATAATATAAAGGTGTAGTTATAACAAAACTCATAAAAAATTCTTTTTTATATAATAATAACAAATATTATTTAATCAAATCATTATTATTTATTTAGTTGATTTTTATTTAATAAATAAACTCTAAATTATTATTATCATTAATATTGTATCTTACTTTATATACTTTATTACTATAAATGTCTATTGATACGTAAAGAATAATTAGGATTTCTAAGAAATATTCTGGGAAGTAAACTAAGGCAATATTCCTTTTATGATTTATCCATTTTACGAAGATTATTTTGTAATCTTTTTTATTCTCTTTAATAAAGAATAATGATAAATATTTTAATTTATCATTTTTATATATATTATTAATTTCGATTTGTTTAATTCTTGATTCATCAATAACTTTTATGAATGTATCTGAACTTATTTCATCGTAATTTTTAATCTTATTGTACACCTGTCTTTGTATAATTAAATCTAAATATCTTCTTAGTGGAGATGTACACTGTACATACATATTAAGTCCTAAACATTCATGGCTATTAGGCTTCGTCGTTATATAACTTTTTCCTATATATTGCTTTAATAATATATATTTAATTTCGCTATTTTTATATCTTTCAAGTAAATCATTATGATTACAATTTATTTTCTGACTCCTATATGCTGCTACCAAATTATTATTAAATAAATATAAACTTGTGACGTAACCCATTAATATCATTGCCTCTGCAACAACTATATGGGCAATTGTTTTATCGACTCTTGTTAATACAACTTTTCCTTCGTCTAACTTTAATTTACAGGTTGGCGTTTCGAATATAATTGCTCCTTTTTTTTTTCTATAGCTTATACTTTTCAATAATAAGTTTTTAAGCTCTACTAAATCTATTTCTTCTTTAGGCTCTATTTCAAAAATATCATTAGCATCATCATATGTTAATTGATATTTAGGTTTTATCATTGCTTCTATTATTTCATAGTTAATAATTGATCCTTTATCATCTAATTCTATTGAAGCACTTATTGTATTCGAAACTTTATTCTGGCACAAATTTGCTTCATCAATAATATTTTTAGGTAGCATTGGAACATATTGATCGGTTAAATATAAGCTACAACTTTTCTTTTTAGCATCAAGATCAATACTCGTTTCTGAGGAAAATAAACTACATGGATTACTAATGTGTATCCATATTTTCTTTTTATTGCCTTTTGTTATTTCTAATGAAATAGCATCATCTATCTCATGAGGGGAATCAGAATCAATTATATATGTTTTTAAATTTGTTAAATCTTTCAAATATTTTATAATTAATTATTTTAAAACTATTTAATTTGAATTTAGCCTTCTGGATTAACAAAAGGTAATAGAGCAACTATTCTTGCTCGTTTTACAGCTAATGTTAGATCTCTTTGTTGTTTTGAGGTTAACCCTGTCATCCTTCTTGGTAGAATTTTCCCTCTTTCAGTAATGAATTTTTTTAAAAGCTCTACGTCCTTATAATCAATTGGATCTCCAGGCTTTATTGGTGATAATTGTTTTTTAAAAATGGAATTTGGCATGTCTTTAATTACTTTATTTCCTTGTGAATAGTCATTCTGTTTAAATGAGGATTAAACTTTTTAAGTTCTAATCTTTCAGTTGTATTTCTACGGTTCTTTTCAGTAGTATATCTTGAAACGCCATTAGATCTCTTGGGGTCTGTACTTGTTCTAGCTTCAGTACATTCCAAGGTAACTACAACTCTTGTACCTTTTTTGGCCATTTTAATTAATACGTTGATGTATAATTTTCTATTGTACAACTTCAACAAACTATTTTGAAGCTATTTACTTTTCTTTTAGTATCATTGAATAAAAATAATATATGAAGGTCTCACAAAATTGGTTAAAAACATTAGTAGATATAGATTCTACTCCACAGGATCTCTCTGAGAAATTGTCAATTGGAGGATTTGAAGTTGAAGACCTTCAGGATTGCTCAAAGAATGTAAATGGTGTTGTTCTAGGTAAGGTTTTAAGTGTATTAAAGCATCAAGGATCTGACAAATTATCTATTTGTCAAGTTGATATTGGTAATACAAAGATTTTGCAAGTAATTTGTGGTGCTAGAAATATTAAATCAAATATTTTTGTTTATGTTGCCACTGTTGGCGCGCATTTAAGTGCTGTTAATTTAATTATCAAAAGGAGTGAAATCAGAGGGGTCATAAGTGAAGGAATGATTTGCTCCTTAAAGGAATTGGGGTTAGAAGACTCTAGCGATGGCATTGCAATTATAGAGGAAGATATAGCAATTAAACATCAATTAGGGACGCCAGGAGCTGTTTTACTTGATTTGAATGACTATATTTATGATTTGGCTATAACAGCTAATAGACCAGATGGCATGTCTGTTTTAGGTATCGCACGTGAAGTTTCTGCACTTTTAGAAACAAAATTTCATGCCCCAGAATTAAGTAATAAGTACAAAATTAAATCATTAAAAGAAATAGATCTATGTTCTGAGGCAATAACTTCAGATTGTCTTTATACAATAACCTCTATTGAAGGAGTAAATGGAAAGCAATTATCGCCAGGATGGCTTAAGGATCGCATAGAAAAGTCAGGAATCAAGTCTATTAATCTTTTAGTGGATTTAACAAATTTTATTCTCTTGGAACAAGGACAACCTTTGCATGCATTTGATAAAGATAAGCTTTCTAAATTAATTGGTAAAGATCCTTTCCCTGATGATTTTTCTGTAAGAAAAGCAAATGATAAAGAATCACTTGTATGTTTGGACGGAAAAAAATATGAATTGAATGAAAATATTACCATAATTGCTTGTTGCAATATACCCATAGCAATTGCTGGATTGATAGGTGGTTTAGATACTGCCGTTTCAGATACTACGACTTCTATTTATCTAGAAGCTGCCGTTTTCAACCCTGTTTCTATTAGAAAATCCTCCAAGGAAATTGGGATTAGAACCGAATCAAGTAGCAGATTTGAAAAAGGAATTTCCTTTGAAAACACCATAGATTCTGTTACACGAGCTATTAATCTTATAGAGCAATTTTTTGGGGATAAAAAACCAATTATCAATATCTCAAAGGAATTAATTAATGAAGAAAAATTCATAAAATTAAGGAGAAATCGTATTCATCAAATTCTTGGACCTATATTGCTAAAGAATCCTGAATCCATTAGCAGTGAAAAATTAGTTAAAAGAAATTTATCTGATAAAGAAATAGAAGATAAATTAAAACTTATAGGTTGCATTTTAAAAAGTAAAGAATATGGATGGGATGTACATGTAATTCCTAATAGATCACAAGATTTACTACGAGAAATAGATTTAATTGAAGAGATTGCTAGATTAGTTGGATATGATTTGTTCGACTTAAAACTTCCTAATCCAATTAAACCTGGAAAACTTTCTTATTCTCAATTAGCTTTAAAGAAATTAAACAATGGTTTTATTGAAAATGGTTTTAATGAAGTTTTATCTTATTCACTTGTTGGAGAAGAAAATGATGATTTGATAAAAATTTCAAATCCATTATTACTTGAAACAAGTTGCCTTAGAGATAATATTTGGCAAGAGCATTTAAGAATAATAAATCGAAATATCAAAGTAGGTCAGACAAGTTGTTGGATATTTGAAATAGGAAATATCTTTCAAAAAAAAATCGATTTAGTTCAAGAACAAATATTGAGTGGAGGAATTTTTGGTAAAAGAAGATTTGAAAAATGGGCAGATTCAGATAAAGAAAATGATCTTAATTATTACGAAGCTAGAGGAAAGTTAAATGAGGCCATCTCAAGTTTAAATATCAATATGATTGATAAACCAACTGATTCTATTGAATTTCTTCATCCAGGTAAGTCAGCAAAATTATTTATTGAAGGAAAAGAAGCAGGATATTTTGGAGAAATTCATCCCAGATTCATATTAGAAAAAAAAGCTTTAAAAAAATTATATTTATTTAGTCTTAAAGTTAATAATGTATTAGATGCTAGCACTAGAAAAAATAAATGGATCCCAATATATAAGAATTTCTCTACTTTTCCAAAAATGGAAAGAGATATTAATTTCGTTTTTGATAGAAAATATTTAATTAGTGAAATAATTTCTCAAATAAAGAAATCAGGAAAAAATCTATTGGAAGATATTCATTTAATTGATGTTTTTGAAGATGAAAAATTTGGCGATAAGTTTGTAAGTTATACATTTCGTTTATCCTACCGTAGTAGTGATAAAACTTTATTAGAGTCTGATATTACAAACATTCACTCAAATATTATTACTACTTTAGAAAACAAATTTAAAGCTAAATTACGAGATTAAGTGTCTACCTTCTCTTGTATGAGACTAATAATAAGTCTAGGTATGATTCTAATTTGATACACTTAATAAATGCATAAATTTGCTTTATCATATACATTACTTTACCAACCATTTGGTTGATACTCTTATTTTGCAATTTCTTCTTTGCTTTAGTACAAGGGACTCATTATCCCTAAGGCTGAATTGATATAGCTACCCACTAATCTTATGACTATATATCAACTACTTATAGACACTGGAACTGTCTTGATTAGTCAATAGTGACATAATTTAATTAGAGCTCACAATTCTAAATCTCCATGATAGGCAGTACTGTCTATAAGACAGTACTCATAGTTTTAAAAAGTTTTCATAGCAAGGGATTTTATGATGTATTTAATTAACTGGACTTCTAAAGGACACAAGTTATTTCTTAATTTGTTAATTTAATTATTTTATATGGAAAATAAAATATTATGGTTGATTATTGCTTGGAGTGATTAATTCCAGATGCCTTATAGTTCTATTATAAGACTATTTATTAGACTTAATGTTAGTCTCATATAAGAAAGCAAATACAACCTATATTTCACTTTTTGATCTTTAAAATTTGTTATTTCATCAGTCTTTCAATTAGCTATCTATTTGTTTCTTATTCTAATTGTTAATATTATATAATTACCATACATTTTCAAATAATTTTAATGTCTATCATATAAGACTCTTTCTTGGACTCAAATTAAGTCTTATATGCGATTTATTGTACTAACTTCTGAATTTCTTTTTTAGTAGTTGATACTATTTATTTATTTCTCATTTGAAATTCTATATTGAAGATTGTTTTTAAATTTAAACCAAATTATTTTCAAGTCACAAGTTGATTACGTATCTTTTTATAATAAAAAGTAAAAATGTTTAATTGTTATTACAAGTCATCAAAAGAAAAAAAGAGTTTTTATCAACATAAGAAGTTAGAAATGCTAAATTATATTAAAGATTCTCTTGAACGTAAAATTGCTTCTGTAACTGCTTCTATAGATGTTTTAGAAAGCCAAATAAGCAGGGATAAAGAACCTGAAGTTACTAATTAGTTTTCAAATAAAATTTTCTAGAAGTTTTTCAGGACCATATTTTTTTAAATAATTAATATCTGATTTATCAGTTACTAGTAAATATCCTGCGAATCCTAAAGCGTTAATACTGAATCCATGGATATGATCATTCCTTCTCTTTATAATTGCGATCCATTTATTAGTTATTAAAAGATTGTAAGGAAATCTCGGTTTCCTATCACTAATTGGGTCTCCTAGTCCTAATTTTTTAGATAATTCTAAATACAATTCAAGAAGAGATATTGAATTTTCTAAAAAGTTAAATTTGGATACAATAATATTTTTTTTAATTTTACTACAATTGTTAATATCTTTTTTTATTTCCAAAAACCACTTTTCTCTTGGGCAAGATATCTCATCTTTAGATCTACGTAGAAGTTGAAAATGCCTATGAGGTTGACTTGCTCCTGCATTTGGAGAACTATTGAAAAACCATAATCCACTAGTATCTTTATTAACTTTTTGCATCGCTTTCCAATCATTCATATCTAACCATCCATTTTGAGGTTTCCAATTATTTGTTATCAGTAAAATATGTCCTTTTTGTACAGGGTACTTATTTAATATTAATTGATGATTATAACCAATTTTATCGATTTCTAGTATCTTATCCCATGGAGAAAATGGATTCTGCTTAGGACCGTAAATTTTTGTTTTGATAAATTTTGAAGTATCAAGCTTCCTAATTATGAAGTCGTTTTTTTGATATAAATCGCTTGTAATAATAGTAGTCTTGAGAGGATATAATGATTCATCATCAATTGATAATCGAGTTTGATCTAGTGCCTTTTTCCAATATAGCTCTAAACTCATTTATAAATAATTAACATAATTATTCTAAAAAAAATAGTTAATTTGTAATTACTTTTTATTAAATTGATACTCTTTCAATTTTTCTAGAGGTACTGTTTCTAAGACTACAATATTTGTTGATTCTAATATAACTTTAGGTGCAAGTCCGTCTAATAATGCTTGCCTCCATCTATCAAGACAAATACACCAATGATCTCCATTCTTTAGTCCTGGGAATGAATAAATAGGCATGGGTGTTATTAAATCATTTCCTTGTGATTTACTATATTTCAGGAAATTATCATCCATTACACAACATATGGAATGATTTCCTCCATCATTTTTGTCATAATTGCAAAATCCATCTCTGAACCAGCCTGTCATAGGTTCACAACTACAAACCTCTATTTTTTCTCCTAAGACATTCAATTGAACTTGATTTTTAATGTTCATAGATTTTTGTTTTTATAAATAATAATAAAACTCCAACATTTCTTAAAAAAAGGTTGACGAGTATGGGGGGTAAGGAGGTAATAATTCTAATAAGGTTTTTTTCATTATGGATTGGGACTTTACTGAAAATATAGCATTTAAAGCTCTTTATGATGCTTTTAAAGATAGTGAAGAAACATCAGCATTAGAATTTTTATCTAGTGATGGTGCTTCATACTATCTTGAATTAACACAGGATGCAGCTGGTGAGGGCCTTGATCTGGGTGATAATGAAACAATGGAAGAACTTCAGGGAGAAATTATTGAATATCTAGAAAAGAACTAAAGATTTAGTTTAAGCGCTGAAATATTTAGCTTTTGAGTGAAGTGAAATGATAGCTGTAGTACTTTGTTCAGGATGAAGTTGTTCAGATTCATCCATTGTCAAATTAATTCTTTTTGCGTCTAACATTGATAATTGTATGTTTGAATCAGAAACTTTTGGACAGGCAGGATATCCAAAAGAATATCTAGCTCCTCTATATTTTTGTGCAAGTATTTCTTTATTTTTGTCTGGTTCTTCATTCCTATAACCACATTCAATACGAATTAATGCATGAACATACTCAGCTAGTGCTTCTGCTAACTGTACAGTAAGTCCATGAAATAATAAATAATCACTATATTTATCTTCTTTAAATAATTTTTGAGAATATTCACTAGCAATATCACCCATTGTTACTGCCTGCATAGGAAATATATCTATTGGTTTATCATTTTTTAAATCACAATAGAAATCAGCTATGCAAAGATTATTCCCAGATTTTTGTCTTGGAAAATTAAATTCGGAAATTTTTTTTAGAGATTTATCATCAAATAAATAAATACTATTATCTTTTCTTCCACATCTGAAATATCCATAAACTGCTTTTGGTGAAATAAGTTTTTTTTCCACAATTATCTCTAACCATTTATCTAATAATGGTTTGGCATATGAATCCAAATAGTTATTGTATTCATCTACGCTTTGGTGTTTGCCTTTTTTTATTTGCCATTGACCACTAAATAGAGCCTTTTTATCTAGATAAAAAATTAAATTATTTACATCTATATCAACTTCGTAAAGGACTTTCGTTCCCAAGAAAGGAGGTTTAATTGGTTCTTCTTCATTTATAAATTCAGATCTTATAACATTTTCTTTTAGATTTAATTTCGAAGTATCGGTTGGTTTGGATATTGATTTATTTACAGCTTCAGAGTTAGATCTTGATGAGGCTAAATTAATATTTATACCTTCTTTGTTAATAAATCCTTCTGTATTTGACCAATTTCCCTTCTTTTTATTATCCATATATTCATTCATAAATTTTAGATCAGTAAAAGCATCTTTTCCGTACAATATTTTCCCTTTATAGATTTTGCTGCAGTCCTCATTAACAAATTTTGGCGTTAACGCTGCGCCTCCTAATATTACTGGTACACTAATATCTTCATTGTTAAAAGCCTCTAAATTATCTTTCATAAATGCAGTTGACTTTACAAGAAGTCCACTCATAGCAATGCAATCCGCATTGTGCTTCTTTTGTGCATCTATAATTGCGGAAACATCTTGTTTTATTCCAAGATTTATAACGTCATAACCGTTATTTGTAAGTATTATGTCAACCAAATTTTTTCCAATATCATGAACATCACCTTTGACTGTTGCTATTAAAAGTTTTCCATTTGATATATTTTCTTCTACAGTTTCCATATGTGGTTCTAAAATTGAAACGGCAAATTTCATGGTTTCAGCAGATTGTAGTACAAATGGTAATTGCATTTGACCTGAACCAAATAAATCACCTACAACTTTCATGCCATCTAGTAAAAAGGTATTAATTATCTCAAGAGGCTTATATTTATTTAACGCTTTTTTTAATTGATCTTCTAAACCAATTTTTTCACCATCAATAATATGATTTTTTAAACTTTCTTCCAATGTTAAATTTTTATTTTCTGAAGATGCTTTTTTGAAATCTTGAATAGATATATCTTGAAATGCCTTTGTTAGTTCAACTAATGGATCATAGGTACAAATATCATCTTCAAATTCTCTTTTGTCATAGATTAAATCTAAGCAAAGCTTTTTAGTTTCATCAGTAATTTTTGATAATGGCAAAATTTTATTTGGTGCGATGATGGCAGAATCCAATCCTGCTTTAATGCATTCATCTAAAAATATTGAATTTAAATTAATTCTAGATAATGGTGAAAGACCAAAACTTATGTTCGAAATCCCCAATATAATATGAATTTCTGGGAAATTATCACGAATTTTAGAAATAGCACTAATTGTCTCTTTCGCGTTTAATCTATCCTCCTCTATACCAGTAGATATTGGAAGTGCTAATGGATCAAAAAAGAGCTCGTAATCTGATAAACCAGATTCTCTAGTTCGATTAATCGCTCTTTTAACAATGTTATATTTATTTTCTGAATTCCTTGCCATTCCTTCTTCATCAATAGTACCAATAACAAGTCCTGCACCATAACTTAAGGCCAAATCTAGAACTTGATCAAACCTTTCATCACCATCTTCGTAATTGGTCGAATTTATAATACATTTACCACCAGCAGACTTTAATCCACTTTCCATCTTGTCAGCATCTGTCGAATCAATCATTAATGGCAAATTTATATTTGTCACTAGTTTTGATGTGATTTCTTTCATATCACTTACTCCGTCTCTTCCTACATAATCAACATTTACATCAAGCACGTGTGCATTTTCTTTTTGTTGTTGCTTAGCAATTGAAACCAAACCATCCCAATCGTCTTTATTTAACAACTCCCTTACCTTTTTAGATCCACTCGCATTTAATCTTTCTCCTACAATTAAAATTGAATTATCTTGTTTGTATGGCACAGAATTATATATCGATGCCGCAGAAGGAATATAACTGCAAGAAAAATTCTTACCATTTTTGTTAGGCCTTTCTTTATCTATAATTTCATCGATAAGTGAAGAAAGATATTTAATATGTTCTGGTGTTGTTCCACAACATCCACCTATCAATTGAACATTAAAGTCATATATAAAATTCATTAACTGCATTTTTAATTCTATTGGCGTTAATTTATAGTGAGCCACACCACCAATATTTTCTGGTAGCCCTGCATTGGGAATACAACTTATAGCGAATGGTGAATTTTCAGACAAATATTTAATATGATCCTTCATTTGTTCTGGACCAGTTGCACAATTTAGTCCCAGGATATCTATATTAAATGGCTCTAATATTGTTAATGCAGATGCAATATCAGATCCAACAAGCATAGTACCTGTTGTTTCCATTGTTATAGAAACCATTATAGGAATATCTATCTTTTTACTTTCAAGTATTTCTTTTGATGCTAATAAGGCAGATTTAATTTGCAAAACATCCTGGCAAGTTTCTATTAAAAGAAGATCAACACCTCCATCTATAAGTCCATATATTTGTTCTTTATATGATTGCTTTAATTCATCAAAATCTATGTGTCCTAATGTGGGTAATTTAGTTGTTGGTCCAATTGAACCAGCAACAAACCTTGGTTTATCAATTGATGAAAATTTGGCAGCACTTTTTTTGGCTATTAATGCTGCATTTTTATTTATCTCATAAGCCTTATCCGCAATATCATATTCATCTAGAACTATAGATGAAGCTCCAAAAGTATTAGTTTCTATAACATGGCAACCTGCTTCTAAAAATGAATTATGAACCTTTTCAACTACTTTTGGTGATGATAAAACCAGATTTTCATTACATCCCTCTAATTCTTTTCCTCCAAAGTCGTCTGCAGTAAGGTTTAAGTTCTGAAAAGATGTTCCAGTACCCCCGTCAAAAATAATTAAAGGCTTTTCATCTCTATTTAGATATGTTCTGAAAGACTCCATTTGGATAAAAATCAATCTATCTTATTGAAATTCTGGTTACCCAATTATCATAGTCTTGAGAACGACCTTCTGTTATTTCTATAAGCTTACGTTTTAATTTATTCATTATTGGTCTTTCACCATTTAATTCACTTGATTCAATTTTTTTAACTGGTGTAATTTTTGCTGCTGTACCAGTTAAAAAAACTTCATCTGCTATTAATAATTCTGTTTTATCAACAGGTCTTTCAATTACATTTATTCCAAAAGATTTTGCTAATTCAATTACACTAGCTCTAGTAATCCCCTCAAGGATATCTTGATCAACACCAGGAGTGATTAAATCTCCATTTCTTACAATAAATAAATTCATACCACTAGCTTCGCTTACCTTACCACTTGAATTTAATAGCAAGGCTTCATCAAAACCCGATAAACTAGCTTCTGTTTTAGCTAATGAACTAGTAATATAAGCTCCACTTATTTTTCCTCTCAATGGGAGAGATCTATCTTCTTGTCTAGTCCAACTACTCATTCTACAAGAAACTCCATCTGGGGATAGATAATCTCCTAGTTCAATACAATAAATAAAGAAATCTGTTTCAATATTGTGTAACCTCGGAGCTATACCTAAATCGCTTGTATATACGAATGGTCTAATATAGATAGGTTTTTCTGGCTTATTTCTTTTAATAACATCCTCTAAGGCTTTAAAAATATATTCTTCAGAAATATCAGTTAAGAGTAATTTTGCACTTTGAGCTAATCTTTTTATGTGTTTATCAGTTCTAAATAAAAGGAATTCTTCTTTATTTGTAGGGTTAGGTATCGCTCGCATTCCTCCAAATGCAGCAGTACCATAATGTAGTGCATGAGTAGCTATTGATATTTTTGCTTCTTTAAATGGAATACATTTACCTTCGAACCAGGCATATGGAAGAAATTCATGCATATTTAATTTATTTAATTAAGGTAAACTTGTTTTATCCTACTTACGTATTCTAAACCCTATTTATATATAAAAATGCACAGGATATTGAATATAGCAGGAAATGAAAAGAATAAGGATGATTTAATAGAGCAACCAGTTGCAGATTTTATTTTTATAACCAGTGTCAAAGCTGATTTAAATCTCTTATCGAACTTATTGTTAGAAAAAGAATTTACTTCATTAAAAAATAATATTAGAGCTTTAGAAATTTCTAATTTAAATTCCTCAGCACAAATAGATAATTATCTATTAAAAACAATTAATTATGCAAAAGTTGTCGTACTAAGATTATTTGGAGATAAAGGAACATGGAACTATGGAATTGAACAACTTTTAAATTGGCAAGAAGTTGATAAAAAAAGGAAGTTAGTAATCCTATCAGGTACCCTTGATCAGGAAGTTTCCTTATGTGAAATTAGTAGTATAGATAAAGATGTAGCATTAAATATTTCTAAATTACTAAGATCTGGAGGACTGGATAATTATAGAAAATTTCTTAATTGTTTAAATTACCTAAAAAAAGATGAAACATTAATTCCTAATGAGTTTTTAAAGATTTCTTTTTATGCAGATCCTTATTTGTATGATTGGAAAATTGAAAAAGGAGAAAAGATAGGAATAATATCCTATAAATCGCTTTTTTTGGCTAATGAAATTGAAGTAAACGAAAAACTTAACTTGCAGTTAAGAAAATGTGGACTATCTCCTAAAACATTTTTTATTTCAACTCTAAAAGATCAAATTATTCAAAAGAAATTAATAGAAATTTTTAAAAAAGAAGATATTAAAATAATAATTACCACAACTTCATTTTCTTCATCTCAAATCAAAAATAATGATTTAATTGAAAATTCTACAAATATTTTTACTTCTCTTAAAATCCCAATTTTACAGCTTCTTTCTTCAAATATATCAAAAAAAAATTGGTTAAATTCATCAATTGGAATGAATTCATCTGATTTATTAATGCAAATAATTATTCCCGAATTTGATGGAAGAATTACTACCTTACCTTCTGCTTTTAAAGAAATAATATCAAAAAAGAATACACTTTACAGTGAAATAACTAGTTACAAAGCTGATCAAATTGGGATTGATTGGATTTCAAAATTTGCAACAAATTATGTGAAACTACAGAAACTTAATAATTTTGATAAAAGAATTTGTCTAGTAATAAGTAATTATCCAGTAAAGAACGGAAGAATCGGTAATGGCGTTGGTCTAAATACACCATCTTCAATAATAAATATTCTTAATTGGTTAAAAGAAGAAGGTTATGACCTTGGATCTTGTAATTATCCTAAAGATTCTTCTGAATTAATGTCAATGCTTATAAAAACTAGAACTAATGATATTGAATCTCAGAATAATAAACCATTAGATTACTTACCACTTAGTGATTATTTAAAATATTGGACTTATTTAGAACTTGATCCAAAAAATACTATTATTAATCGTTGGGGTAAACCATCTGATGCGATCGATCTAGATAATGAAGGCTTCTCAATAAATGGTCTTAGATTTGGAAAAATAACATTATTGATTCAACCTCAACGTGGTTATGACACTTACACTGATAGAGATATTCATTCTCCTGATCTTCCACCTCCTCATAGATATTTAGCACAATATTTTTGGATTGAAAAAGTTTTTAATGCAAATGCTATATGCCATATTGGTAAACATGGGACTGTTGAATGGCTACCTGGCAAATCTATAGGTCTCAGCAATAAATGTTTTCCAAATATTATTTGTCCAGCAATACCTAACATATATCCCTTTATCGTAAATGATCCTGGAGAAGGATCCCAAGCTAAAAGAAGAACTGCTGCCACAATTATTGATCATTTAACCCCTCCTTTGGATAGGTCAGAATTATATGGAAAATATTCAATATTAGAAAATTATTTAGACGAATATTTTGAAGCAAAATTATTAAATTCTAATCGTATTGAGATAATAGAAAAATCCATTTTTGAATTAATTAAAAAAGATTTTAGTGAAATTACTTTAAAGAATAAAAATATTAAAATAGAAGAAATTGATTCCTTTCTTTGCAAAATTAAAGAATCTCAAATTAGAACAGGTTTGCATGTATTTGGCAATAGGCAGAATAATATTAATGAAATAAATTTATTCTTGTGTATTGCAAGAGTACCAAATGCTACCAGAATTGGTGTTGTTCAATATATAGCGAAAAATTTAAAACTGGATTTGAATCCTTGGACAAATAAATATGATCAAAAGTTAACTGAAAAGGATAAAAAAATATTATTGAGGTTTTCAAACAGGAAAATTTTAAATTTTAGAATGGCTATAGAGTTTTTGGAACAACAAGCAAAATATATTATATATTTGTTTTTTTACAAAAAGAAAACCAATATAAATTATTTAGACAAATATAAAAATCAGAAAATAATAGACTATTTCTTTAATGATAAAAAACATAATAATTATTTTTTATTATTAAAAAATGAGATACTAAATCCAATCATTAATTCTTCATATAATGAAAAATTTTCATTTATTAATTCATTAAATGGCAAATATGTAAAAAGTGGTCCATCTGGAGCCCCTACGAGAGGTAAAACTGAAGCTTTACCCACTGGTAAAAATTTCTTTTCAGTTGATGCGAGAGGATTGCCAACTGAATCAGCATGGAGTGTTGGTTGTAAATCTGCGTCTCAAATTATTGATTTATACAAACAAGAAAATGGAGAAGATTTAAAAAATATGGCAATATCTGTATGGGCAACATCCACCATGCGAAATGGTGGAGAAGACATTTGTCAAATATTATATTTATTAGGGGTACAACCTATTTGGGATGGACCCTCAAGAAGAGTAGTAGACTTAGAAATCATCCCTTTATCTGTTCTGGATAGGCCAAGAGTAGATGTTACATTAAGGATTTCGGGAATGTTTAGAGATGCATTTCCTCAGTTAGTCAAATTAACTTCTAAAGCAATAAATCTAATATCTAATCTTAAAGAGAATGATAAATTTAACCCTCTTGCTGGGGCATTAAAGGATGGTGATCCAATTAATCGTATATTTGGGTCAGCTCCAGGTTCATATGGAGCTGGTCTACAAGAACTAATTTCAAATTCTAATTGGGAAAATATAGATGATTTTGGAGAATCTTTTCTTAATTGGAGTAAGTGGATTTATAGTGATAATCTTGAACCTATAGAGGATAAAAAATCATTAGAAAATGCTCTTAAAAATGTGCAGTTAGTTGTTCATAACCAAGATAATAAGGAACATGATATTTTAGATTCTGATGACTATTATCAGTTTCAAGGTGGTTTATCTTCAGCAGTAAAAAAATTGAGCGGTAAATTACCTGAAATGTATCATGGTGATTTATCTAAATTTGGATTATCTAAAATTTCAAAATTACAAGATGAAATTAATAAAGTTGTTATATCAAGAATACTTAACCCTAAATGGATAAATGGAATGAAGGATAATGGTTATAAAGGAGCGTTTGAATTTTCAGCGACACTAGATTACTTATATGCTTTTGATGCTTCTACTGAAGTAGTGTCTGATTGGTGTTATGAGGAAGTTTATAAATCATGGTTATGTGATCGGGATCTTAGGAATTTCTTTCTAGAAAATAATCCATGGGCTTTAAGAGATATTGCACAAAGATTTCTTGAAATTGTCAATAGAAAAATGTGGAATAATTGTTCTTCTGATGTCATTGAAAATTTAAAGAACATAATTATTAATACTGATTCAATAATTGAAAAAAACGAATTCTGAATTATCTGCCTAATAGTGAAAGTCCATGACTATCTGTTCCGCATGTTTTTAGCATTGAATATTTATCTGCTAATTTATCTATTTGTGAACATACGAATAAACTTGGCTTCCATTTTTGGTTTAGTTCATAATCGTACCAAACCTCTATTCCATCCAAACCTTGTTTCTTAGCCTCTGGAATTAATTTATAAAAAGGAATTCTATACCTTGCTGGATGTGCTAGAAATGATAATCCTCCAGCTGAACTAATTGCTTTGGTAACACAATTAATTTGCAAATTATTTCCTATTGGAGACTCTCCATGAATATATGGATAAAGATATTTACTTTTTATGTCAATTCCTAAACCAATTACATGCACTAAGCAACCAAGTATTAAACAATTAATTTCTATTCCAGAAACTATTTTAAAAGAATCTTCAGGATATTTGGAAAATATATTATTTTTTTCTATGTATTCGTGAGCTTTAATTGTGTGATGATCTGTTATAGCTATAAATTTTAAGTTATTTTTATAGGCCTGATCTAAAAGTTCCTCAACTCCTAAGCTGCCATCACTATATATACTATGACAGTGGAAATTTACATTCTTTGGACAACTGTGTTGATTAATGTTTGAAGTTAATTTTATTAATTCTTCCTTATTCATTCTTTACTTTTTCTTCATTTTTCTTCCTGATTTTTGCATATAACTGTATTGAAGCGAGCATAAAAACAATAAGACCAACTACACTCCATGTTGCAATACTAGTAGGAAAGTTATTTTTAAAAATAACTAAAAGTACAATTATAAATAATAATAATGTTGGCAATTCATTTAATAATCTTAGATTTTTAGCTGAAATGTTAGAAGTACCATTTTGTAATGAATTCATTATCTTATAACAATAATAATGATAAATTACTAAACCTAAAACAAAAGAAATTTTTATTTGAAGCCATTTCTCACTTAGCCAACTAGGCTGCATAATAACCATACATATAGCCATAGTTAAGGCTAATATCATGCCAGGGGTTGTAATAATATTAGCTAATCTTTTTTCCATCAATGTATATTGATTGTTGAAAGCAATTTTTAATTTATCTTCCATAGATCTTGATTCTTCATGATATATAAAAAGCCTCACCAAATAAAATAATCCAGAGAACCAAACGATTACTCCAATTATGTGAAGTGATTTAAACCAGAGATATGCTTCGACTGTCAAATTAGTAAATTATATTAAAAAAACTAATTTTAATATAAATAAAATTATTAATATCAAGAATTCTATTTTTCAAAAATTAATTAATATTTATATCTCATGAAAATAGTCATAAATTTCGTCTGCCGTGTTTTTCCCAAGTCCTTTAACATTTGATAATTCCTTTTTGCTCGCGATTCTAATCGCATCTATTGATTTGAAATGTTCTAGTAATTCTTTTATTCTTGATGGTCCCAAACCAACTATTTGAGAAAGTTGCGATCTGTTCATTCTTTTAGACCTTTTATCTCTATGAAAAGAAAGAGCAAATCTGTGAGCTTCATCTCTGATTCTTCTTAGAAGAAGCACTCCTTTTTGATTTTGATCAGTATTAAGTGGTTTAGAGACGCCTGGTATATATATTTCTTCATTTTTTTTTGCCAATGAACATATAGTTACTTCTTCCTCAAGGTTTAATTCTATTAAAGCTTTTATAGCCGCATTTAATTGTCCTTTGCCACCATCAATCATTATTAAATCGGGCCAGTCAGAAAATAGTTCATTACATAATTTACTATTTTTTTTATCCCTAAATATTGAAAAATCTCCTCCATTATTTTTAAATCTTGACCATTTTCTAAACCTTCTAAGAATTACTTCATATATTGAAGCGAAATCATCGCTATGACCAATAAATACGTTTGAATCATTTATCTTATATTTTCTATAATTTTGTTTAGATGGTATTCCGTCAATAAAAACCACTTGTGAAGCTACAGGATCTGTTCCTTGAATATGACTAATATCATATCCTTCAATTCTCTTAGGTTGATCACTTAATTCAAGAATTTGAGTAAGATCTTCAATTGCTAATTCATTATCTTGAATACCATTTAATATTCTTTCTAATTCTAGTTTGGCATTTTTTAAAACCATCTCTACAGTTGCATATTTTTTATTCCTTTTTGGGATTATTAGTTTAACTTTCTTTTTCCTTAATTCAGTTAGCCAATCTTCTATAGGTTTTTGTTTTGGAAGCTTTTGTTGAAGAAGTATTTCTGATGGAATTTCAACTCCTTCTACATTCATATAATGTTCTTCTAAAACTCTTTGTAAAATAACAATCTCATCTTGATTATTTAATTTTTGACTATATCCAATTCTTCCAATAAGTTTTCCGGACCTCATTTGAAAAATTTGAATACTAGCTACATTTTTTTCAGATACTATTCCAAAAATATCTCTATTTACAGATGAATCTGGAATAGATATCTTTTGTGATTCAGTTAATAACTTTAAACCTGAAATTTGATCTCTTACTTTAGCAGCATTTTCATAATCTAAATCGTTTGAGTATTGAAACATTTTTTTTTCTAGAAAAACTTCTAAGTCATCATTCCTTCCCTGAAATATCATAGATACTTGTTTCATTGTTTTTTTATAATCCTCAGAAGAAATTATTTCTTGGCATACTCCTGGACATCTTCCTATTGAGTAATTCAAACATGTTCTATCTTTATAAACGGGCCTAGGTCTTTGTCTAAGAGGAAATATTTTTTTTATAGTAAATAATGTTTTTCTTAATAACCCTACATCTACATAAGGCCCATAATATCTATCTAAATTATTCCTATTTCTTCTTCTTCTTGTAATAAATATTCTTGGATATTTCTCACTCCAAGTTATACAAAGATAAGGATATTTCTTATCATCTTTTAAAAGAATATTGAAATATGGTTTATTTGTTTTTATTAAATTTGACTCTAAATTTAAAGCTTCATATTCACTATCAGTAATTATAATTTCAATTTCAGCTATTTGGCGTACCATTAAACTTAGTCTTGGTGTTAAATCTAAATAGTTATTAAAATAACTGCTTACTCTGCTACGAAGTGTTTTTGATTTTCCTATATAAAGTAAGTTATTATCTATATCTTTAAAAAGATAACAACCAGAGGATTTAGGTATTTCAGATAATCTTGATTTTAATAACTCTTTATTATTGATTAATTTATATTCAATCTTAAAATTATATTTATTATCAACTTTCTTAATGGAGGGATTACTCATTTATTATTGCTACCCTCCATAATTCCATCCTGTAGAACTTAGATTAAGAGAATCTACATCATTATTTAAATAAGCAGAATGAACTTCCCCTACAAAAACTGTATGATCTCCATATTTAACATTCCCAACAACTTTACATTCAACTCCACCAACACTATCAACTAATATTGGTAAACCTAATTCACCTAAATTAAATTCAACAGATTCAAATCTACCTCCCAATGCCTTTTGAGGTTTAAAAAAAACTGCTGCTAGATCTTTCTGATCATGTTTTAGAACATTAAGTGAAAACTTATTGTTTGAATTTATTATTTCGTGACTAGACCCCTCAGCCCTAACTGCCATTACGACTAGAGGAGGATTAAATGATCCTTGCGTTACCCAACTAGCTGTGAATCCATTTACTTCATCTTTTTCTTCATCTCTCACTCCACAAATAAATAGACCGTGAGGTATTTTTCTTAATAAGATTTTTTTTGCTTCTAGATTTAATGTCATAATTAATTTAACTAATATATTTATTTTAACTAAATTTTTTATTTGATCATAATAAAATCATGAAAATACTTTACCCAGGTACATTTGATCCATTAACAAATGGTCATGTTGATTTGATACAAAGGGCAGAAAAATTATTTGGAAATGTAGTTGTAGCTGTTTTAGAAAATACTAATAAAATTCCAACATTTGATTTAAATAAAAGAATATTACAAATAAGAACATCCTTGTCACATTTACCTCATATAGAAGTTATTTCTTATTCAGGTCTTACTGTTGACTGCGCAAAAGATGTAAAAGCTAATATTATTTTAAGAGGATTAAGAGCAATGAGTGACTTTGAATATGAGCTCCAAATAGCTCATACTAATAAATCTCTTAATAAAGAAATTGAAACTATCTTTCTATCTACTAATACAAATTATAGTTTTCTTAGCAGTTCACTTGTAAAAGAAGTTGCAAAATTTGGAGGCGAAATAAGTCATATGGTACCTGTAACTGTTGAAGATGACTTAAAGAAATATTTTAACTAAATTCTAGTTACATTTTTCCAATTTATAAATTTCGTTTAAGAGGTAAAAAGTTTTATTTTTATCTATATTTTCTGAATTTTGAATAATACTAACTATTATTGGTTCCTTATTTTTATATAAATAACCAGATAATGCATAAACATTTGAAAGTGTTCCTGTTTTACCGAAAAATTTACCAGATAAATCTGAATCTTTTAATCTATTAGCTAATGTTCCTCTTACTCCTAAGACTGATAGAGAGGATTGGTATGTCTTAAAATCATTTGAATATCTCATCTTATCTAAAAATAATGCAATTAATTTTGTTGTAACCTTATTTTCTCTAGATAAACCACTTGCATCTGCAAAATTTGTATTACTAGTTGGAAGGCCTTTATTTCTTAACCATATTTTCAATTCATCATAGATATTCTTATTCCATGTATTTGATGCATTTTTAAAAAGGGATTCTGCAGTAAAATTATGGCTTTCCGAATTCGCTAAGGTTAATAATGAAAGTATAGGATTTGAATAAATACTGTAAATTTCTTTAGTACTTCTTAAATAAAATAATTTGTTAAAGTCTATATTATTTATTTTTATTTTTGAAGAAGGATATTTATCCTTCAAATAATTTTCAATTAGTTTATTTAAAGGATAAATATTATCAAAATTATTACTATTACTTTCTATTGCTAAAGTTGTTATTGGTGCCCCATATTCATAAATTTTATCTGTTTTTGTCCATCCATTAGGCCAATAATATTTTGAATTAATTTCTACAATATTAATATTAATATTTTTATTAAATTTAATATATGAAAGTAGTTTATAGATATCAGAATAACTAAGATCAGGATCTCCTTCCCCAATAAGATAATAGTCATTATTCCAGGCTTTTATTAAATTAGTTCTCAAATTATTAGTTATTTTGTACTTACTTAAAACATATGCAGAGGAAAATAGTTTTTGATTTGATGCAGGTACTTTTAGTTCATCATCATTATGAGAACTAATTAAAGATCCATTTTTAAGAATAGATACACTAAAACTACTATCAAGTGTTTTATCTAATAAGGCATCATAATTATCGCATTTCTTTTCATTCGTTATTAGTGCTGGTGAATTAAAATAAATTTTATTTAAAAGTCCTATTTTTTTATTGATTAGCAAATATCTTACTAGAAATGGAGAAGCTGCAATTACTAGAAAAATTAGAAGGAATATATAATAAGCTCTTTTCACCTTTAATCTATAAGTTTACAAAAACCGTTTCATTATCAGGTTTGGATTCAAATTCTTTTTTAAAAATATATTTTTTGTTTTCTTCCTTAAACAATAACCAATTATTTGGATAAATATGCATAAGAGCACCTTTATTTATAGGTTGAAGAAAATAAATATTTTTCCATTTCTTTACAAAGTTTTTTCGCCTTTCTCTAATTACACTTCCTATCCCGATATTAAGATCTTCAAATTTTGGATTTAAAGAATAATGTATCCCTTGATAATTCTCACACATTGGCTCAAAAGAGTCGAAATCAAAAGGCTGAGCTAGCATCGATAACATTACTGAATCATTATTTTGTATATTTTTTGATTCATTAAAAGATTTAAAAGTAAAAATTTTATCTTTTATATCTGGATAATCTCTTTGTAACAAAGCTGCAGCACCTTGATCTGCAAAAGTAATAAAAACATTATTATTTCTAGCCAAAATTTTATAAATAGTTATTCCTATTTTATTAAACTTCAATCCTTCAAAATTCAATTCTATAGAAAATTGCCTATTTGAATCTAATAAGCTTGGAATAATAGCTTCTTCAATATTTTTAAGAGATTCATTTAAATCTTTAGGTAGTTTGTAATTAGGTTTCATTAGAAAATTTCAATGCAATCTTTAATAAGTTTTAAAAATTTATCTATTTCAGACTTATTGTTGATTGAACATAAACTAACACGAATATTAGAATAAAGTTCGTCATCTTTAAACCCTATATTTTTAAGAATTGAACTAGGTTTACCAGAGTTACTTGAACATGCACTTCCACTACTGATTGCAATATTATTATCTGACATGAAATTTATAACTTTATAAGCTTTTATAGGCTTTAATGTTTTATTTAATAAAATAAAAGAAATATGATTTGGTAGCCTTTTATTAATACTCCCAGTAATCTTTATGTGTTTATTACCTTTTATCTTTTGAAAAAAATAATTTTTAAGTAGCAAAATATTATTTGATAAAAATTGGGTTTCAAAGTTAGAAAATTTAATTTTTCCAGTAATATTTTTGATTGATTGATACATTCCAGCTATTAATGGGAGAGCTTGCGTCCCTTGTCTTATTGAATATTCCTGAGAAAGAGATATATCTTTATTTTTTAGAATCAATCTAGACTTTTTATTTGTTAATAATATACCTATACCTTTAGGACCACCAAATTTATGTGCTGATAAACTTAAAAAATCACAATTAAGATCGTTCCAGTTAAATATTCCATTACTTAATATTTGTGTTCCATCAACATGAAATAAAATGTTTGAATCTTTACATTTGGAACCTATATATTGAATTGGTTGTAAAGAACCAATTTCGCTTTGCCCCCAAATAATAGAGACAAGTTTTGTTTCTTTTCTTAAAGCTTTATCAATATATTTAAGGTCTACAATTCCATCCTTATTTACAATCCATTCATATAATTCCCAGTAATTCTTCCTTAATTTATTAGCGGATATTATTGTTGCTTGATGCTCAACATTTGATATTACTACTCTACCTTTCTTGAATTTTTCAAAAATATTACTAAATACAATAGTTGTAGATTCTGAAGAACCTGATGTAAAAATAATATCTTCTGGATCAGCATTAAATATATCAGCGATATTACATCTAATATTTTCAAGATAGGTAGAGCATTTTATCCCTAACTGATATGTAGATGAAGGATTATGCCAATAATTCCTATAAGTTGAATTTATTACATTTAAAACATTCTCAGATAATTGAGTTGTAGATGCATTATCAAAATAGATAAACTTATTTTTCATTAATTTACTAAAATTGAACCTGAAAAAACCTTTTTAGCATTACCTGTCATCATTACTTCACAATCTTCTTTCGACCAATCAATCTTAAGATTGCCTCCAGGTAAGCTTACTATGGTTTCTGAATTGCAGAGTCCTAATTTGTAGGCAGCAACATGAATAGCACAAGCTCCTGTTCCACAGGCTAAGGTTGGCCCTGCTCCTCTTTCCCATACTTTTACTTTAATATTATCTCTATTTAAAATTTGACAAAAATGAACATTTGTTTTTTCTGGAAATAATATATTTCTTTCTAATAAAGGCCCAAGGCTAGAAAGAGGGATTGGCTCTAAGTCTTGTACGAAGAATATTAAATGAGGATTGCCCATTCCTACTGCATAACCTTTACTAATAAAATTTTTCTCAATAAAATCATGTGTAGGAACCGAATTGATTTTTTTTTCTATTGTTGTTGGAATATTTTGACTATCTAAAATTGGAAAACCCATTTTTACTGTAATTTCATCATTTATGTATTTTGCAATTTTCAAACCTGCCTTAGTCTCAATTTTATATTCAATATTTTTATTCTTCTGTGGATCATTTACATGGAGATACTCAACTAAACACCTAATCCCATTACCACACATTTGTGCCTCAGAACCATCAGAATTAAAGATTATCATTCTTGCATAATTATCTTCATTAGGTTCTTCTACAAAAATTACACCATCTGCTCCAATACCAAATTGTCTGTTACAAATTTTTTTTATATCAAAAAATTTATTTGGCTTGTAATTTTTATATAAATCATTTCCTCTGGAATCAATAACTATAAAGTCATTTCCGTTTCCTTGATATTTTTCAAAAGTTATATTTTTCATATGAAGTTAATATATTTTAAATTTTAATTATAAATTATTCCTATTAACAATCTATTTCTATTTTATATAATGGATATTAAGATAATAATTTAATAAATAAGAATTAAGTGATTTCTCCTGATAAAGAATATGCATCTGATACCGATTTATATAATCCATATGAAATAGAAAAAAAATGGCAGTCAATATGGACTGAAAACAATTTGTATAAAACCGATGAATTAACAGAACATAGCGATAAATTTTATGCTTTATCAATGTTCCCCTACCCATCAGGTAATCTTCATATGGGGCATGTTAGGAATTATGTAATTACAGACTTAATAGCTCGTTTTCAACGATTTAAGGGTAAATCTGTTTTACATCCAATGGGTTGGGATGCATTTGGTTTACCTGCCGAGAATGCAGCGATTGAAAGAGGTATTAGTCCTAGCGTTTGGACTAAAAAAAACATTTCTCATATGAAGTCACAATTAAAGCTTTTGGGACTATCAGTCGATTGGGATAAGGAATTTGCAACCTGTGATGAAAATTATTATGTATGGACACAATATCTATTTTTAGAGTTATACAAGGCAGGACTTGTATATCAAAAGGAATCAGAAGTTAATTGGGATCCTATAGATAATACAGTCTTAGCGAATGAACAAGTTGACTCAGAGGGTAAATCATGGAGATCTGGAGCAATAGTTGAAAAGAAATTATTAAAGCAATGGTTTTTAAGGATTACTAACTATGCAGAAGAGTTATTAAAGGATTTAGACAAATTAGATAATTGGCCAGAAAGAGTAAAATTAATGCAAGATAATTGGATTGGAAAGTCAATTGGTATAAATATTAATTTCATAATTAATACCAATCCACAAGTGAAAATAACTGTTTTCACTACAAGACCAGATACTTTATTTGGAGTTACCTATTTGGCAATTTCGGTTAATCATTCATTAATTAAAAATATTTCTGATCAAGCAAAAATACAAGAAATAGAAAAACTAAAACAATATTTGAAAAAAAATAAAAACAATGAATTTGAAAAAATCGGTATAAAAACAAGCTTAATAGCTATAAATCCAGTAAATTCTGAACCTATACCTATTTGGGTGGCAAGTTATGTTCTTGATGAATATGGTACAGGCGCTGTTATGGGAGTACCTGCACATGATATAAGGGATTTTGAATTTGCTAAGAAAAACAATATTGATATTAAGCAGGTAATAATAAAAGAAAAAAGTGAACCATATACTGAAATTAATAATGCTTATGTAGAAAATGGATATCTTATTAATTCAAATCAATACGATGGTATAGAAAATACTATTGCTAAATTAAAAATTTCAGAGGACGGAGTAAATAATGGATGGGCTGAAAATAAGATTCAATATCGTCTAAGAGATTGGTTAATATCTAGACAAAGATATTGGGGATGTCCAATACCGATAGTTAACTGTAAAAAATGTGGTTCTGTTCCTTTAAAACAATCAGAATTACCTGTTGCCTTACCTAAAGATATAGAAATCTCGGCTAATAAGATTAATGCTCTTGGTGATAATAATAATTGGATAAATACAACATGTCCAAAATGTGGAATAGCTGCAAGAAAAGAAACTGATACTATGGACACTTTCATGTGTTCCTCTTGGTATTTTTTAAGATATCCATCATCAAAATGTTCAACTAAGCCATTTGTAAAGATGGAAATTAATAATTGGTTGCCTGTAGATCAATATGTTGGAGGAGTAGAGCATGCAATATTGCATTTGTTATATGCAAGATTTTTTACTAAAGCGTTGCGAGATAATGAACTATTTGAAATTGATGAACCTTTCAAAAAGCTATTAACTCAAGGAATGGTTCAGGCCGCTGCCTATAAAAACAATAAAACGGGTAAATATGTTTCTCCTTCGGATATTACGGACCTATCAAACCCTACAGATCCAATTGACTATTCTAAACTTGAAGTTCTTTTTGAGAAGATGTCTAAATCAAAATATAATGGAATAGACCCTGAATCTGTAATTAAAAAATATGGAGCAGATACAGCAAGAATGTTTATATTATTTAAAGCGCCACCAGAAAAAGATTTGGAATGGGGAGACACAGATGTTGAAGGGCAATTTAGATTTTTAAGCAGAATCTGGAAGCTGTATATAAATTGTGAAAAAGATAAAAATAGTAAAAATAAAACCTATCCAGATAAAGAAAAAGCTTTAATAAAGTCAATGAATATAGCAATTAAAGAAATTTCAAATGACATAATAAATAACCAATTTAATACAGCGATTTCAGAACTAATGAAGTTTTATAATTCATTATCAAATTCGATTAATGACGTAAACAATAATTTAAAAAAAGATGCTTTAAAAACATTTTGTATTTTGTTGGCTCCATTTTCACCTCATATTGCAGAGGAAATATGGCATCTTATAGGATTTAAAAATTCTGTTCATTTAGAACACTGGCCTTCATTTAATGCCGAAGCACTAAAGGAAGATTCATATGAACTAGTAATACAAGTAAATGGAAAAGTTAGAGACAAAATAAATATTAATAATGAAATGAATGAAGATCAAATTAAGGAATTAACTCTTAAAAGACCTAACATATTAAAATGGACTCAAGATAAGGAAATAAGAAAAATAATTATTGTTAAAGGAAAAATTATGAATATTGTTGTTTAAGAATTTGTTTTTTGAATAACTAATGAATTTGGATTTGACCAATCGCCCTTAACTAAATAATCATCATTACCGAAACACATCTCTCGGAGTATAAAAAATATTGATTCACTTGATGAATTTTTTATTAACGAGGTTAATTTATTTATTGTGAATTCTCCTCCTTTATTTAATAATTGAGTTAATTGTTTTTGATAATTGATTATATCAGCCGCTGCTTTTTTTCCGGCTTCAACACCAGGTTGATCATATGCATTTATATTTACTAATTCAGCGTAGTAAGATACAGCCCTCTCAAATAAAGCGATTAAGGCACCTAGTGAAAAACAATTTAATTCTTCTAATGTGATAGTGATACTTTGTCTATTTTCAGTAGAAAGTGCTGATCTTGTTCCTTGCAAAAAACCAGAAAGATATTCTTTAGGATTCTCTTTATCATTAAAAATATAAGTCGAAGGAGAATCTAATAATTCAATAAAAATACAAAAGAAGTTATCAATTCCATCTCTAAGTTGCTGAACATATGCATGTTGATCTGTTGACCCTTTATTCCCAAAGACTGAAATGCCTTGATTAACAATTTCTCCATTCCTATTGAATTTTTTACCTAGGGATTCCATTACTAATTGTTGGAGATATTTACTAAAGACCTGTAACCTATCTCTATAAGGCAATACAACCATATCTCTCTTTCCTAAACCATCTCCAGATAAATACCATGCTGAAGATAAAAGGGCTGCTGGATTTTTCTTAAAATCATTTGATCGAGTTACATCATCCATTACTGATGCTCCACGAATAAATTCAAATATATTTTCATTAATAAGTGCTAGTGGAAGTAATCCAACAGCACTAGTTATACTTGTTCTACCTCCTACCCAATCTTGTAAATTAAAAATTTTTAACCAGTTTTCACTAACCGCTTTTTTATATAACTTACTATCCTTCATCGTTATAGCTATAGCATTTAAGTTCCATTCATATCCATTAGCTTCTAGATGAGTTTTTATAATATCCATAGCAATTTTAGGCTCAGGAGTACCTCCAGATTTGCTTACTACTACAAATAATGTAGTTGGTAATTTATCTGATAATTCAATTAACTTTTCGTTTATTAAAAAAGGGTCAATATTATCGATATAAGAAAAATTTAGTCCTTCAGAGAACTTTCGTAAGGATTCTGTAATAAGTAATGGACCTAACCCACTTCCTCCTATACCTATCCATAAAACATTTGTATATTTTTGATTACTTATATTTTTTATCTTGCCACTTATGATATTTTTTCCAAATTCAGAGATATCATTGATTTCATTACTTATCTCTTCACCTATTTTAACTGTAGGGGCTATAGAAGGATTTCTTAGCCAATAATGCCCAACTTGTCTACCTTCATCAATATTTGAAATTGCACCAGCTTCCAATTCTTTTATTGAAGAAAAAACATTTTTAAATTTCTTTTCTAAAGATATAATTTTATCATTATTAAATTTTATTTTGCTTATGTCTAACCAAATCTTTAATTTTTTATCGAACCATAGATAATTACAGAATTTATCCCAAGAATTAAAATCACTATTCATTATAAATCTTTTTTCATTTGCAATAATAATTTTTTAATTATAGTACTAAAAATATAATCATTTAAATTAATTTAACTATATATTTTTAAATACTAATGTTTGTGAATTTAAATAATATAATTTTGGGGTTTTATTTGTTTTGTTCTGACTTATTATTTAATAAATATAAAAAAATTTGGATAAATCATTCAATTACATAATTTCACCTGAGATAACTAATTTTAGAAAATTTTCTCCTAAATTAAGAATAGGCGTTCTTGCCTCTGGAGAAGGAACTAATTTCCAGGAATTAATTAATCTCTCGACAAATAAGAATCTTGATATTGAAATTAAAGTTCTTATTACAAACAAGGAGGAAGCTGGATGTATAAAAAGAGCATTAAAGGCAAATATACCTTGCAAAATAATTAAAGGAAAAGACTTTCTAAATAATGAATTATTTGAATCAGAAATTATTAAGATATTAAAGAGTTTGGATGTGGAACTTGTCATTATGGCAGGTTGGATGAAAATTGCTTCGTCTTTTTTTATTAGTAAATATAAGGACAAAATTATAAATATCCACCCTTCATTGCTTCCTTCTTATAAAGGAAGTTCTGCAATTAAAGAAGCATTATCAAATGGTTCAAAAATCACAGGATGCTCAGTCCATTTTGTCGAGAATGAAGTTGATAGTGGTTCTTTAATTATGCAAGCTGCATTAACTGTTTTAAAAAATGATAATTTAGAATCACTTACAAAGAGAATACAAATTCTGGAACATAAAATTTTGCCTCTTTCAATTTCACATGCAGGTTATTTGATAAGAGAAAAGTTTAAGGATAATTATTAGTTAATTCAAGTCCTTCATCCATTGAGAAGCCGCTCATAATATTTAAATTCTGAATTGCCTGACCAGTTTGACCTTTTAATAAATTATCAATTACAGATAAAATGATTATTCTTCCATTTCTATTGTCGACTTTTACTGAAAGATAATTTTGGTTAGTATTTTTAACCCATTTAGTTGATGGAAATGTATCAACAGGTAGAACATTAATATTACTAAAATTCCTATAAAAATTTTCCATAAGAATTCTACAGTCATCGGATGTCAATCCAGGATCTTTTAATCTTGCATAAATTGTTGAATGCATACCTCTTACCATTGGAACCAAATGAGGAGTAAAGAGGAGTTGTATTTCATTCCCAGATATAAATGATGCGATTTGTTCTATTTCAGATCTATGTCTATGGTTAATTAAGCCATATGCTGAAAGACCCTCACCACATTCAGACAAAAGGAATTTCTGATTTGGTTCTCTTCCTCCACCTGAGGTACCACTTTTAGCATCTATTACTATTCCTTCATTTTCAATAATTCCTTGAGACAAGAATGGGACGAGTGGAATAAGAGCTGATGTTGGATAACACCCTGGACATGCTATTAATCGTCCTTTTGAAATTGCATCTTTATTAATTTCAGGAAGACCATAAATTGCTTCTTTACATAAATCATTATCATTTCTTTTATAAATAGAAGCCTCTTTTGTATAAACATTTTTCCATTCTTCAAGAGACTTATATCTGTAGTCAGCGGATAAATCAATAACTTTAAGGCCTTTTTCTAGTAATCCTCTTGTTAGGGTTGAAGATATACCATTAGGTAGACAAAGTAATGCAATATCTGCATTATTAGAAATATTATCTACTGAAATTTTATCTATAAAAAGATCTGAATCCAGATAAATAAAAGGAAAAATATCATTCCATTTTGATCCAGAAGACTTATTCCCTCCAAGATAAGAGATTTTATAGTTCTTATTATTCTTCAAGAGATTAACTGCTTGAATTCCTCCATAACCTGAAGCACCAACTATTGCAACATTCATTTCTATTTAATTGGCAGAATTTGAGATAGGATTATAAAGTGTTGAAAAGATAATTAGTAAAACACTTTTTTTCTATATTGATTAGGAATAATGAAAGAAACAAGTCCCAAATCTAATAATGGAACAATTTTGGATATAAATGAAAATTTTAAAATAGAATTTGATCCAATTAGTGATGCATTAGCAGCTATAAGAAATGGTGAATGTATTATTGTCGTTGATGATGAAAGAAGAGAAAACGAAGGTGATTTAATTTGTGCAGCGCAGTTTGCAACTCCGCAACAAATTAATTTTATGGCAACAGAAGGTCGAGGTCTTATCTGTTTAGCTATGCAAGGAGAAAAGCTTGATTCTCTTGATTTGCCATTAATGGTTGATAGAAATACAGACGAAAATCAAACTGCCTTTACTATTTCTATTGATGCAGGTCCTGAAAATAATGTTACTACAGGGATTTCCGCAGAAGATCGTGCCAAAACAATACAAGTAGCAATAAACCCTAATACAAAACCAGAAGACTTACGTAGACCAGGTCATATATTCCCTTTAAGAGCAAAAAAAGGAGGTGTTTTAAAAAGAGCAGGACATACTGAAGCAGCTGTTGATATTGCAGCAATGTCAGGTCTTTATCCAGCTGGAGTTATATGTGAAATTCAAAATCCAGACGGTTCCATGTCAAGGCTTCCACAATTAAAAGATTATGCAAAACAATGGGGAATGAAATTAATATCAATTGCTGATTTAATAAGTTATAGGTTTCAAAATGAAAGATTTGTATTTAGGAAATCTGATGCTGTTCTACCAAGTATTTTTGGTAATTTTAAGGCTTATGGATATATCAATGAACTTGATGGATCAGAACATGTGGCATTAGTAAAACAAAAGTCAACAAAGTTAAGCGAACCTGTCTTAGTTAGAATGCATTCTGAATGCCTAACTGGAGATGCTTTTGGTTCTCTGCGTTGTGATTGCAGACCTCAGCTAGAAGCTGCTTTGTCAAGGATAGAAAAAGAAGAAGAGGGCGTAGTTGTTTATTTAAGACAAGAGGGAAGAGGTATAGGTCTAATAAATAAATTAAAAGCCTATAGTCTTCAGGACGGAGGATTAGATACAGTAGAGGCAAATGAAAAATTAGGATTTCCAGCTGATCTAAGAAATTATGGAGTAGGCGCGCAAATATTAACTGATCTGGGCATAAAAAAATTAAAATTATTAACTAATAATCCTAGAAAAATAGCTGGATTAGGTGGTTATGGAATTGAAGTAATAGAGAGAGTCCCACTAGTAATATGTCCTAACGATAATAATGCTGAATATTTAAGTGTTAAAAAAACAAAACTTGGACATTTGATTGATGACGAAAATTTTAATGCTAAAAGCATTGACCCTTTTATAGCTATTTTCCTTGACGGTGAATATAAATCGATAGATTTAGTCCCTATAAAAAATAAAGTTTTAAAATTCTGTACCGATCTTAATATAAAGATTATTTTAGAAAGTTCACCAAGATTATTAGCTTTTTGGAATAGACCAAGATTAGTTTGGAGAATTTTGCATAATAGAAATAGAACTGATACCAACATAAATGATATTGAGATAAAGAATATTGAGCTTTTTATTCATTTTCTTTCTAAGTACGAAAAAAGTTCCAAAATAGGTATTATTGTATCTAAAAATATTGAACAAGCATTACATCCTAAAAATAGTATCAAATTAATCAATACAAAATTTTCAATAAATAATGAAATTTTATACTCTTCTACTAGAAAATTTAATTTAGATAAAGAAACATTTAGTATTGTCTTTGATAAATAAAATATTCAATTTAGAGTTGCTTTGAATATTCTTGAACCGTTAGTCAGTTTCAAAACAACATCCATATCTTCTGTTTTTCCAAAAACAGTATGAACTCCATCCAAATGTGGTTGCGGTTCATAAACTATAAAAAATTGACTTCCTCCTGTGTCCTTACCTGCATGAGCCATTGAAAGTGAACCTTTTAGATGTTTATTTTTATTGATTTCACATTTTATATTGTATCCAGGCCCTCCAGTACCAGGCATTCCTGATGCCCCTTCACGAGTATTTGGGCAACCACCTTGGGCCATAAATCCCGGAATAACTCTATGAAATGCTAAGCCGTCATAGAAACCCTCACTTATCAATTTTGTGAAATTATTAACAGTATTGGGGGCATCTATTGAATAAAATTCAATATTAATATTTCCAACTTCTGTTTCAAATAAAGCTCTGGTCATTTTTTAATTTTTAGCACCAATATACTTTAAACGTTAAAGTAACTTTTCAAGATTTTCCTTAATGGAATTTAAATCAATATTATCTAAATTATTTTTATCACTCTTCCAATCATCTAATTCTAGATTTTTTTGTGGAGGTGAAATCAATAATCTATCTTCGGGAGTTTTTGGAATAAAATTCTTCTCAACTAATTTGCATTCATAATCTAGTTTTATACAAAAATCTCTTATTTCATCAATATTAATCATTTCAACAGTTGGCAAAGGAAAATCTTGAGCTTCTAGTAGACCACAATATCTAATTGCATCATCTTTATCTTCAAACATAAGTACTATAGTTCTACCTTTAAGTTCAATTGAATGTATTCCTTCTTTATCTGTTCCGGAATTATATAGTAGAATAAAAATTTGCATAAAAAAAATTTTTTTTAATTATATATTATTCATTAGGATTCAGAAAGGGATAATTCTTGTAATCTTGTATATAAAGCAATTTCTTCGTCGTTAATATCTGCTGGGATAACGACAATTATTTCTACATATTGATCTCCTACATTATCTCCAGAAACTAAACCTCTTCCTTTTAATCTCAACATTCTACCGGTAGATGATTTAGGAGGAACTTGAAGAGTTACATTGCCATCAAGTGTTGGTACTTCAACGGCACATCCAAGTAGTGCATCAGGAGGAAACAATTCCAATTTATAAAGAACACGTAACCCATCAATTCTAAGTCCACTTTCTGTTTGAACTTTTAATTGTAAATAATGGTCCATGCCGCCCCTTGCAATATTTTCAAGTCTTAATCTCCATCCATCTCCCGCAAATGGAGGGGTATCTACTTCAACAACAGTTTCGTCTTCAAGTTCTATTAAAATTGAGGCTCCTGATAATGCTTCTTCTGGAGTTAATTCAATAATTGTCTCAATATCTTTATGGATTTTTACTGGAGGAGGTTCATCTGGAGATGTAGTTGGGTAATCATAATTATTAAATTCTTCATAATCTATGTCTTTCGATTGATCATTAAAAGGATAATTCGAAGTTGGCTCATAATTAGAATTGTATTCATAACCAAATAAGGAGTTTAGATACTCTTGGAAATCAGGAAATCCTTTTTTGAAACTATTTATATCATCTTGACTATGAATATTTTCATCTGAAGAAACATTTCTTTTTTTTTGTTCACGTAAGAATTCATAAGCTTCATTTATCAACTTAAATCTTTCTTCTGCATTTAAATCATTTTTATTTAAATCAGGATGCCACTTTCTCGCTTCCCTACGAAAAGCCTTTTTGAGTTCAATATCGTCGAAATCATAAGATAAACCTAAGATCGATAAATAATCTTTTTTAGAGGAAGTAGTCATTGTCCCATGGATCATCATCCCTAGAATTACGATACCTTGAATTTCTATAATTACTATTCATTTCATTATCCCAAGGATCCTCATCCCAATAATCATCTGAAAATAATTCATCTTTTATTGATCCAAATGTATTTTTAATGCCTTGTAAAGGATTACTTTCAAATCTCTTTTCTGCTGCAAATTTCCTATTTAAACCAAATAATGCTTCTTGAAGAGAGCTGACTGAAATCTCTAATTCTTGTGGATCTTCATCATCTATATATTCTTCAACATCCTGTATAGCAACCTCAACAGCTCTTTGTTGCCTTTCTGCTTCATAGGGTCCAAATTCTAAGGAGGCATCTCTTAAACGTTTTTCCGCTTGAGCAATAAGTGTTAGAGCTTTATTTTTTCTATCAATAACTGATCTTTTCATTCTGTCTTCATTAGCTTTAGATTTCGCTTCATCGATTATTGAATTAATTTCTTGCTCGTTTAAATTTGAACCTCCTGAAATTGAAACTGTTTGTTTTCTTCCTGTTGTTCTATCTGTGGCACTAACTTCTAAAAGTCCATTTGCATCAATATCAAATGCTACTTGAACTTGTGGAATTCCTCTTGGTGCAGGAGGTATCCCAGATAATCTGAATTTTCCTAGTGACTTATTTTCAGAAGCTAATGGTCTTTCTCCCTGTCTAACTTGAACGACAACTGAGGATTGATTAGATTCTGAGGTGCTAAAAACGTCAGATTGTCTTACTGGTATTGGAGTATTACGAGGAATAAGAACTTTCATTAGACCACCAATTGTTTCAAGACCTAAAGATAAAGGAGTAACATCATTTAGAAGTAAATCACGTAAATCTCCACTAATTATTCCTGACTGTATAGAAGCACCAATTGCGACAACTTCATCAGGATTAACGGATTGGCATGGATCATTAGGCACTAGAGTTTTAACTAATTGTTGTACCATTGGTATTCTTGTGCTTCCTCCAACGAGAACAACCTCATCAATGTCATTTGGATCCCATCCAGAGTCATCTAATGCTATCTGAACAGGTTCTAATAATCTATCTAATAGATCCTGAGATAATGATTCAAACAATTTCCGATCTAAAGTCTCTTCAATGTGTAATGGCCCATCTTCATTAGTAGTAATAAATGGTAAGGATATTTTAGTTTTTTGTAACCCAGATAATTCACATTTAGCTTTTTCAGCAGCTTCAGTTAGCCTCTGGAGAGCTTGTCTATCTCTTCTTAGGTCAATTTTATATTTTTTTATGAAACTTTCCGCTAGCCAATCGACTATTTTAGAATCAAAATTATTACCACCAAGCTGTGTATCACCGCATGTTGCTTTAACGTCGAAAACTCCATTAGATATTTTTAATAAAGAAACATCAAATGTACCTCCGCCTAAGTCAAAAACTAATACATTATTAGAGGAACTTTTTTCAAATCCATAAGCAAGAGCTGCTGCAGTAGGTTCATTTAAAATTCTATCTACTTTAATTCCGGCTAATATGGCTGAATCCTTAGTAGCCTGTCTCTGTGCATCGTTAAAGTATGCGGGAACAGTAATAACTGCTGATTCAACTGTATCGCCAAGATAGGTTTCAGCATCATTAATTAATTTACGTATTATTGAACTAACTAACTCTTCTGGTGCATACTCTCTTTTTGTGAAAGGACTTAAAACTCTAACGCTTCCATTATCATTTGCTTTTACATTGTAAGGAACAGAAATGCTAGTCTCATCTAGTTCATCCCAGTCGCAACCAATAAATCTTTTTAAGTTATAAAATGTATTTTTAGGATTCAAGACTAGTTGTCTTCTTGCTTGATCACCAATAATTATTTCTGTATCTTTTGTAAAACCTACGATTGAAGGAGTAGTTCTATTTCCTTCTGAATTTGCAATTATAATTGGACGTCCAGCTTCTATAACTCCAACAACGGAGTTAGTAGTACCCAAATCGATTCCAACTATTTTCCCCATGATTTTAAATTGTTAACTATTAGCAAACAATTACTAATAATTTAATCAATGTTTTATCTTTGATATCTTCATATAATAGTAAAAATGAAATAATTTCAAGAATATTTAAGTAAATAAGTTAATTTATAACTAATTACCAATTTATTTTTACTTTTAGCAAAATAATAAATTTAATTATAAATTATATATTGTTACTCATAACCGCAATCTATTAAGATAGAACGGAGAGAGAGGGATTCGAACCCTCGATAAAGTTGCCCCTATACAGCATTTCCAGTGCTGCGCCTTCAACCACTCGGCCACCTCTCCATAGAATCACATTTTACCTTTTATTAACCACTGTTCGAGGTAAGTTACTTGAATAAGACTTTCAAAGTCACAATTAAAAACAAGGAAACTGGTAAGGAATACCAGGAAGAGGTTAATAGTGAAGAATATATTCTAAAAGAATTTGAAAAAAAAGGATTTAATTTACCATTCTCATGTAGGAATGGTTGCTGTACAAGTTGTGCTGTCAAAATAATTTCAGGAAAATTAGAACAACCCGAGGCTATGGGGGTATCTCAAGCCCTTAAAGATAAGGGTTATGCTCTTCTTTGTGTGGCCAAAGCTACTGAGGATCTTGTTGTTGAAACGACATACTATGATGAAGTTTATGAATTACAATTTGGACAATATTTTGGAAAGGGGAATACAAGAATTGCTCCTCCTTGGGAATTTGAAGAAGATTAAAAAAAATGTTTAACCTTAATCAAATACAAGAATTAACAAAGAGTATAAATTTATTAGAGACATTGGAAATTGCCAAAAAATCGGCTTTGATTGGAAACGAAATCCTTAAGGATAATTACAATAAAATTCAAACAATATCATCTAAAGGTAGAAAAGGTGATCTTGTTACCAACGTAGATTTGGAGGTTGAAAACAAAATAAAGGAATATTTAACAGAGAAAACACCAGATATATCTATAAATGCGGAGGAGTCAGGGAAATTAAATAAATCTTCAGATTTAACATGGTGTATCGACCCACTAGACGGTACAACTAATTATTCCCACGGATATCCTTTTTTTGGGACTTCTATAGGACTTGTATTTAAAAACATACCCATTTTAGGGGCAATATCAGTACCATATCTAAATGAACTATATTCAGCATTTATTGGTGGAGGATCCTTCTGCAATGATAATAAACTTAAAGTATCTAATCCTGTTAACCTCTCTGATAGTTTACTTGTAACTGGTTTTTCTTATGACAGGTTTGAGACAGAAGATAATAATTATGCTGAATTTTGCTATTTAACTCATAAGACGAGAGGAGTTAGAAGAGGAGGAGCAGCTGCCGTTGATCTGGCATTTGTTGCAGCAGGGAAGGTCGATGGATACTGGGAAAGAGGATTAGAAGTATGGGACTTAGCAGCCGGTGCTATTATTGTAAAAGAAGCAGGTGGACTTGTTTCAAATTATCCATCAGGTGAATTTAATTTAAGTTCTGGAAGAATTCTTGCATGTTCACCTACTCTTGAGGAAGAATTAAGAAAGGAACTAAATAATGTTTCTCCCTTTAAAGAAAATCTTTATACTTAATAACTATTAAATATAAATAATGACTGATATAAAGGAATTTAATTTAGTAGATGTAAAAAATAATTCTACTATCATAAATAATTTAAATAAAATTTATAAATTATGGGGATATGAAGAAGTTTCCCCTTCATTTATAAATACTTTAGAGACAATTAAAGGTCGAGGTGTAATCCAAGAAAATGAGGTTATAGGAATTGTAAGTAATAATTCATTATGCCTTAGGCCGGAGATGACTACATCTATAGTTAAATTGACATCTACTAGATTAGTAAATAAGAAAAGACCTATTAGATTATTTAATAATGGGATAGTTTTTGAAAAAAAACAAAATATAAAAAATTCTTTTAAATTTAAGGAGAAACTTCAGAGTGGAATTGAATTGATTGGATACGAAACAAAATACCCAGAGATTGAAGTTATTAATATATTATTTGATGCTATAGATAATATTAATTTGAAGGATAATTGTAATTTATGTCTACTAGTTAGTACTACAAAAATCATGGATTTAATATTAGATAAATATAAAAATAATAATTTTGAAGATATTAAAAAAAGTATGGTTAACTTTGATCAAGATAAATTATCAAAATTAGAAATTGATGAAGGTGATAAATCTATTTTAAAAGATTTATTATTCACACGAGGAGAACCAAATAAAGTCATAAAAAAAATGAGAAGTATATATGGAACTAGTCAAACTTTAGATGAAGTACATTTTCTATTTGAAACATTATCAAAAATATCTAATAAATATGGAGTCAAATTACAACTTGACCCAACATTCCAGCCCCATTTGAATTTATATGAAGGAATAGTTTTTCAACTTATAGGCGATAGCGATAATAATAAAACCGTCATAGCAAAAGGTGGAAGATATGATGAACTAGTAAGATACTTTAATCCAAATGAGAAAATTTTAAATGGAATTGGGTTCACAATATCAATAGATAATTTAAGAAATTTAATTAAGGAAGAAACTACAGATAAGAAAAAGGTTTTACTATTGTTTAAAGATTTCTGTTTGTTGGAAAAAGGTGTGAATGAGCAAAAAGAACAACAGAAATCAGGAAATATCGCCATTTTACATTTAAATCCATGCAATGACTTGACTAAAGCTAATCAAATAATGAAAGAAAATAATTGTACTGAGATTAAATGGGTCATATAAAATCATTTCTCAATAACAATTCAATATTAAATTAATTTTTAGCAAATATTATTGTTCGGACAATACTCCTAATTAAACTTGATTAACTAGTTTGTAGGAAATAAAATTTAGATGTTTAATTTTTTTTTAAATGGAAAAAGGCGAAATCCGTATTAATACCGAAAATATTTTCCCAATTATAAAGAAGGCAGTATATTCTGACCATGAAATCTTTGTAAGAGAACTTGTTAGTAACGGTGTTGACGCAATAAGTAAACGAAGAATGGCATCGATGGCGGGCGATTGTGAGAATACTGATGAAGCTCAAGTAAAAATAACTATTGACCGTGAGAAAAATACTTTAACAATATCTGACAATGGTATTGGAATGAATGATGAAGAAATTAAAAAGTATATAAATCAAGTAGCATTTTCAAGCGCAGAAGAATTTTTAACAAAATATAAAAAAGATAATGATGAATTTATTGGTCATTTTGGACTTGGATTTTATTCAAGTTTCATGGTTGCAGAAAGAGTCGATATATTAACTAAATCTGCCATTGCGGAATCAAAAGCATTTAAATGGACCTGTGATGGATCCCCAAATTTCACATTAGAGGAATCAGAAAGAGAGGCTGTTGGCACAGATGTAATACTGCACTTACTTGAAGAAGAAAAAGAATTTATTGAGCCTGAAAGAATTAAATCATTAATAAAGAAATATTGTGACTTTATGCCAATAGATGTCTTGTTAGAAGGCGAGACAATTAATAAGAAAAATCCCCCTTGGAGAAAACAACCAAGTGAATTAAAAGATGAAGACTATATCGAGTTATATAAATATCTTTACCCCTTTCAGGGAGATCCACTTTTATGGATTCATTTAAATACAGATTATCCATATGATATACAAGGTATTTTGTATTTTCCTAAGTTAACTGGTAGAGCTGACTGGGAAAAGGGAGAAATAAAGCTCTTTTGCAATCAAGTCTTTGTCAGCGATTCAATTAAAGAGATTGTACCAAGGTACCTTTTGCCCCTTAGAGGAGTTATTGATTCAACAGATATTCCATTAAATGTAAGTAGAAGTGCATTGCAAACAGATAGAAAAGTGAGGTCAATATCTTCATTTATCTCCAAGAAAATTGCTAATAAATTGAAGGATTTGATAAAAAATTCTCCAGAGTTTTATGCAGAAATATGGGATTCAATCTCTGCCTTTATTAAAATTGGTGCTATCGAAGATGAGAAATTTGCTGATTTAGTCGAAAACAGTATAATTTTTGAAACAATTTTCAATTCAGAAAAAGAAGTTAGCAAGGATATTGAAAATAAAACCCTTATTAAATCTAATGATAAGTATTTCACAACTCTTGCAAATTATAAAGTACGAAATAATATAAAAGATACTAATAAAATTATTTATTGTTCAGATTTGATTGCTCAGTCGAGTGCCTTAAATATCTGTATATCTGATGACAAAGAAGTTATTAAATCAGACCCCTTAATTGATGCACAATTTCTTCCATGGTTAGAAAGTAAAAACGAAAATTATCAATTTCAAAGAGTTGATTCAGAAATTAATGAATTAGAAGATAAGGAATCTAATGAAATAGTAGATAAGGATGGTAAATCTAATACAGATAATCTTAGAGATACGATAGTTAATGCTCTTAACAATGAAAAAGTAACAGTTAAAGTTCAATCTCTAACTAGTAAAGATGCTCCTCCTGCAATGATCTTGCTTCCAGAACAAATGAGAAGAATTAATGATATGGGAGCTTACATGGAACAAAAGATTCCTGGTTTACCTGAATATCATGTCCTTTTAATTAATAAAGAACACCCACTTATTGTTGGACTTAATAAAATTACAGGCAATAAAATAATTCTTGATAAAAAAGATCCTATTCAAAATCAATTAGCATCTAAAATTGCTAATAATGTTTACGATATGGCTAAATTATCCGTAGGTGGATTAGATCAAGAACAGATCATTAATTTACAAAATAATAGTGCCGAATTGATTTCAGAATTGCTTGATTCAAAAAATTAACTCATGTGTTAGAATTTTTGAAGATTTTCAAAAAAAAAATATGTCAAGAGTGTGTGAACTAACTGGCGCAAAAGCTAACAATGGTATGGCAGTGAGTCACTCACATATTCGTACTAAGAAATTACAACAAGTTAATCTTCAAAAAAGAAGACTTTGGTGGAATGAAGGCAACAAATGGATAAATATAAAAATTAGTACCAAGGCTTTAAAATCTATACAAAAAGTAGGTTTACATAAATTTGCTAAATCAAATGGAGTTGATTTAAGTAAATTCTAAACTTAATGAAGACTTTACTTGGAAATTTAATAATATTATTATTTTTATTTATTAATAGCACTCCATCATTAGCTTTTGATTTTGCTCCCGAGATAGGTGATTTAGCTCCAAACTTTCGCCTTGAAGGTATTAATAATAGTATTAAATCAAAAAAAGAATGGGAACTAAATGATTTTAAAGGTAAATGGTTAGTTTTATATTTTTATCCTAAAGATTTTACAGCAGGTTGTACTCTTGAAGCTAAGAGGTTCACAGAATTAAAAAGTTATTTTTCAAAACTAAATACAGAAATTGTTGGTATTAGTGCAGATAATCAAGATTCACATAAAAGTTTCTGTAGTGAAAAATCAATAAACTATACATTATTATCTGATCCTAATGGCTCTATTAGTGAAAAATATGGTTCATGGATCCCTCCATTATCAGATAGAAATACTTTTTTGATTTCACCAGAAAGTGTAATATCCTATAGATGGATGAACGTTTTACCTACAAATCACGCAAAAGAAGTTCTTAATGTTCTAAAGAAAAAAATATAAAAATTGTGCACGAACTATCATTTGGTACATGGCTTATTCATATTTCCTCCGTAATTGAATGGATATTTGCAATTTTCATAATTAGTAAAATAAGTAAATTTGACAAATATAAACCTTTATTTTGGTTAAGTCTTGGTATGATACCTAATTTGATAAGTGCTATGTGTGCTATTACTTGGCATATTTACGACAATCAAGAAATTTTATACGGTTTGGTAACATTACAAGGAATTTCGACTTTAATCGGCAACTCAACATTAGCTATATCAACTATTGCTATTTACAAATTAACGATTAATTATGAATGATTTTTTCTTAAATTTTATAGAATATTTAGCTCAGTTTGATAACACAGCATTATTTGCTGTATCAATTTTTCCATATTCTATATTCTTATTTTATTTATATAAGATTAAATTTTTTAATAAATTTATAAAGACTGGATATTCCCTTACTGTATTTTTTGTATTAATAACTATTTTATTGTCATTATATTCATTAAATAATTATGGAAAACCCCTTGTTGAAATTGACTTTTTACATGGATTTGCAGAGTTTTTTCTAACTTTAAGTGATTTTGTTATTTTAGTAGGTTTTATTAACTTGTTAAAACAACTAGAAGTAAAAAACTCTTAAGACCTTTTACAATTTTGTGTTTTTTGGCTAAAAGTATTGGAGAATATTAAAAATACCGATTTTTTATGCTTACTACATTATTTGCAGCTGCTGATCCAGCAACATTTTCTTGGTCTCCTAAATGCGCCATGATAATGATTACATGTAATGGAATTGCTTATGCGATAGCAAGAGCAAATATTCAAAAACCAAATGATGGTTTTGAAATACCTAATTCCAAATATTATGGTGGTTTAAGCCATGCATCTGTTGTTGGAGCAAATTGCCTTGGACATATTATGGGTATAGGAACAATTCTAGGATTAGCTTCCAGAGGTGTTTTATAGTAATTATTAATTAAAGTAGATTCAATCTACTTATCTAATTTAAATTTTTCTATAATTTTATCTGCCATCTGATCAGGGTTTAGTTCTAATTTTTCTTTACTCTGATCTGGTGTAGCATGATCAACTAATACATCTGGTATACCAATTCTTAATACAGGAACATTGACTTCATTATCGTTGAATAACTCAACAATAGCTGAACCAAATCCCCCAATTAAGGTTCCTTCTTCCATCGTTACCACTTTTCTAATTTTATTGGCTAAAGGAATTATTAGATTATGATCTAAAGGTTTTACAAATCTTGCATTTACAATACATGCATTAATGTTTTTTTCCTTTAATAATTTAGCTGTTTCTAACGAGGATGCGACCATAGATCCATAAGCAAGAATTAAGATATCATTTCCTTCTTCTAATATTTCACCTTCACCAATTTTTATAGGTTCCCATCCCTCATCCATTACTGCTACCCCAAGCCCTGAACCTCTTGGTATACGTAATGCCGTAGGACCTTTATGGTTAATTGATGTAATTAACATTCTCTGTAGCTCCGCTTCATCCTTTGGAGCCATTAGTACAAAATTAGGAATTGATCTCATATAGCTAATATCATACTGTCCTTGGTGAGTTGGACCATCAGCTCCAACAATTCCTGCTCTATCAAGAACAAATGATACAGGTAGTTTCTGAATACCTACATCATGTATTAACTGATCAAAAGCACGTTGTAAAAACGTACTATAAATTGCTACAACAGGTTTAAGACCATCGCAGGACATTCCTGCCGCTAGTGTTACTGCATGTTGTTCTGCTATTCCTACATCTATATATTGATTAGGTATATTTTTTTGTAATAAATCTAAACCCGTACCTGTAGCCATTGCAGCTGTTATACCTACTACCTTGCTATCCTGTTCACATATTTTTAGTAACGTTTGACCAAAAATCTTGCTATAGCTAATAGGTTTTGGCTTGCTAGAAGGTATAGATTTTCCTGTCGTCAAATCGAATGATGATTGAGCATGATAACCTACTTGATCAGCTTCTGCATATGGATAACCTTTCCCTTTAGTCGTAACAACATGAACAAGGACTGGTTTTTTAAGTCTATGTGCTGCATTAAATGTATTGATTAAGTTGGTGATATCATGACCGTCAATGGGACCCATATAAGTAAATCCAAGTTCTTCAAAAACAGCTCCAACTTTTGGTACAGCTAATCTTCTAACACTTCCTTTAATTGATTTCAATTCTTCTGGAATATCTTTACCAATTAGAGGGATATTTTTAACACTTTCTTGAACACTATCTGAAAGAAATTGTAAGGGAGGACTAAGTCTTACTCTATTTAAGTATGTAGACAATGCTCCAACGGGAGGAGATATTGACATGTCATTGTCGTTTAGAACAACAACAAAGGGAGTATTAGGTAGATGACCAGCATGGTTTATTGCTTCTAATGCCATTCCACCTGTTAAAGCACCATCTCCAATAACAGCAACACATTTATGATTTTCTCCCTTTCTATCTCTTGCTAATGCCATTCCCAATGCGGCTGATATAGATGTACTTGCATGACCTGCACCAAAATGGTCATACTTACTTTCACTTCTTTTAAGATAACCTGCTACTCCGTTTTGTTGCCTTAGGGAATCAAATTCATTGAATCGACCAGTTATCAACTTATGCGGATAACCTTGATGCCCAACATCCCATACGACTTTATCGAAATCGAGATCAAGTGTTTGATATAAAGCTAATGTTAATTCAACAACACCTAATCCAGGACCAAGATGGCCTCCACTTGTAGATACAACTTGCAGATGCCTTTCTCTTATCTGACAAGCAATTTCTTCTAATTGTGAAACCGTTAAGCCATGAAGTTGGTTAGGATGGCTTAACTCGCTTAAAAGCATTATATAAAAATAGTTACTTATATAATTTAAAACGCCATGGTGCAAAATGAGTATTTTTTATGAAATAGATCATGTAATGTTTTATTAGATTAATATTTAGTGCTAAAAATATAAATATGAATGAATATTTAGAAAAAATACTTCAAGCTCAGGTCTATGAAGTAGCAAAAAAAACTCCGTTAGAGAAAGCTAAGAATTTAAGTAATACTTTCAATAATAATATTTATTTAAAAAGAGAAGATCTCCAAGATGTGTTTTCATTTAAAATTAGAGGCGCATATAACAAAATGAGACAGCTTACTAAAGAAGAGCTTTCTAATGGAGTAATTACATCAAGCGCTGGAAATCATGCACAAGGTGTTGCTTTAAGTGCTCTTAAATTGAATTGTAAAGCAACAATATTAATGCCTATAACAACACCTTTAGTTAAAGTTAATGCTGTTAAGAACCTAAACGCAAAAGTAATATTATTTGGAGATAATTATGATGAAACATACAATGAAGCCATCCGCATAAGTGAAGAGAAAAAATTATGTTTTATTCATCCTTTTGACGATCCAGATGTTATTGCTGGACAAGGAACTATAGCTGTAGAACTTGAGCAACAAATAAAAGAACCTCCATATGCTATTTATGTAGCTGTTGGAGGAGGAGGATTAATATCAGGAATCTCTATTTATGTTAAACACATATGGCCTGATGTAAAAATAATTGGCGTAGAGCCTGAAGATGCAAATGCAATGTCTAGATCTCTAGTTGAATCTAAAATTGTTGAATTGAGTTCAGTAGGTCAATTTGCAGACGGAGTAGCTGTTAAGAAAGTTGGTATAAAAACATTTGAAATTGGAAAGAAGTACATTGATAAGATGATTACCGTTAATACTGATGAGATATGTGCTGCTATTAAAGATGTTTTTGAAGAAACTAGATCAATATTAGAGCCAGCTGGAGCATTATCAATTGCAGGTATGAAAAAAGATATTCTAGAATGTAATTATTCAAATAAAAAACTCATAACTATTGCATGTGGAGCAAATATGAATTTTGAAAGGCTTAGGTTTGTAGCAGAAAGAGCTGAGCTGGGAGAATGTAAAGAAGTTATGATTGCAGTGGAAATACCCGAAAGAGCAGGTAGTTTGATAGATTTTTGCAAACTACTTAACAAAAGAAATTTAACAGAATTTAGCTATAGGATGTCAAATTCTTATAATGCTCAAATATTTGTTGGAGTTGAAGTTTACGGATCCATTGATAAAAAAAACCTACTAAATACTTTTACAAATTCTAATTATCCTTTTATAGATATAAGTAATGATGAATTATCAAAAAACCATCTTAGACATATGGTAGGCGGAAGATTACCTCATAACATTCAGGAATTCATGAAGAAAGACAAGGTAGAGCTTTTATACAGATTTGAATTTCCAGAAAGACCTGGAGCCTTAATAAATTTCTTAAAAAATATGAAATCAAATTGGACAATTAGTATTTTTCATTATAGAAATTATGGCGCAGATGTTGGAAGAATAGTTATTGGTGTTTTAATAAATAGAAATGAAATTAAAGACTGGGTAAGATTTATTAAATTCTTAGGATATAAACACTGGAACGAAACTAATAACCAAACTTATAAACTTTTTCTTGGTGCATCAAATTAAATATGAGGTAAATTAGGTAAGAATTTGGTAGTTAAAATTATTCAATCTGATCTCAATACTAAGCAATTATTGAAAATAGACCTAATTACTAAAATTGAAGCTGTTTTGTATTTGAAGGGTAGGCCTATCTCTAAGAATGATCTAGCAGAAATTACTAATTCCGATATCAATTCAATTATAAATGCAATAGACGAATTGAAAAAAAAATACTGTAACTCTAAATCGGCACTAGAACTAAATGAAATAAATAATAACTATTGTCTTGAGTTAAAATCTACTCTTAATGATTTTGTAGAAGATTTATTGCCATCAGAGCTAAAAACTTCAGAATTGAGAACCTTAGCAACGATAGCGATTAAAAAAAAGATTTTACAATCAGATCTTATAATCCTAAGAGGTTCTGGAGCTTATGATCATATTAAGGAATTGTTGAATAAAAACTTTATTGTTAAGCGTAAGCAAAAAGATGGAAGATCGTACTGGTTATCATTGTCAGAAAAGTTTTTTCAGACATTTGCTGTAAGTAATGAATATCTATCGCAAATAGGCAGTAACAAAAAGTAAATGTTAATATATCTATTATGAATACAGACATCTTTGGACCAATTTTCGGTGTTCTTAGTGATACTCTAAGAATCTATTCTTATTTATTGCTTATAAGAGTTCTATTAACTTGGTTCCCAGGTATTGACTGGAGTAATGGTATATTATCAGCGCTTTGTTCAATTACTGACCCATATTTGAACATTTTTCGCGGGGTAATACCTCCTATAGGAGGTTTTGATATCTCATCAATACTAGCGTTTTTATTATTAAGTTTCCTCCAAGGTCAATTGTATTATTTATCGTTATATAATTTTTAAAAAATTATTTATCTATTATCCCCTGAACCTGATATCTTACCTTTAAGAGCTCTTAATCTTAACTTTTCTAGGTTTTCTGATGCAACATCCTCCAAATTAATATTTAATTCTGTACAAAGATTTGATATATACCACAAAACATCTCCTAACTCTCTTTTAATACCTAATTTTGATTCCTTATCAAATATTCCATTTTTATCTCTAATAACCTTTTTAACTTTTTCTGCAACTTCACCACCTTCGCCAACCAAACCAAGAGTTGGATAAATAATATTGGATCCTAAATTTGGATATTGAGCAGTTTCTCTTGCTTTTTTCTGATAAGTTTTAAAATCCATGATTTAAATAACTAACTTTGTGTGTGTTAAATTTATTTATATCTAGCAATATTATTTATATATGTCGAATATTGACTTAAAAAGAAGAACAAAAATTGTAGCAACCATTGGCCCTGCAACACAATCAAAAGAAATTATTACGGATCTTATTAAAGCTGGTGTAACAACTTTTAGATTAAACTTCTCACACGGTGATCATAAAGATCATGAGGAAAGAATAAAAACCATTCGAGAAGTATCTACAAAACTAGATCTAGATGTTGGAATTCTTCAAGATCTTCAAGGGCCTAAAATTAGGCTAGGAAGATTTAAAGATGGCCCTGTAAAAGTAAAAAAAGGGGATAAATTTGTATTAACTTCTAATGAAGTTGAATGTAATAATAATATTGCAAATGTTACATATGAAAAACTTGTCCAAGAAGTAAGTGTTGGCAAAAGAATTTTATTAGATGATGGCAAAATCGAAATGGTAGTTGAAAGAGTTGATATTAATTCAAATCTTTTAGAATGTATTGTTACAGTGGGAGGTGTTTTATCTAATAATAAAGGTGTAAATTTTCCTGATGTACAATTATCTGTAAAGGCTTTAACAAATAAGGATAAAGAGGATTTGAAGTTTGGTTTAAATGCAGGAGTTGATTGGATAGCTCTAAGTTTTGTAAGGAATCCCTCTGATATTAATGAAATAAAGGATTTAATAAATAAGAATGGTTACTCTACTCCTGTAGTAGCCAAAATAGAAAAATTTGAAGCAATAGATCAAATTGATACTTTATTACCCTTATGTGATGGGGTAATGGTCGCAAGGGGAGATTTAGGAGTTGAAATGCCTGCAGAGGAAGTTCCTCTTTTACAAAAAGAATTAATAAGAAAAGCAAATTCCCTTGGTATACCAATTATTACTGCAACTCAAATGCTTGATTCTATGGCTTCGAATCCAAGACCCACTAGAGCAGAAGTTAGTGACGTAGCTAATGCGATACTTGATGGAACTGATGCAGTAATGCTTTCTAACGAGACAGCTGTAGGGGACTATCCTGTTGAAGCCGTCCAAACTATGGCCACCATAGCAAGAAGAATTGAGAGGGATTACCCACTTAAAGCTATAGAAAGTCATTTGCCAAGTACAATTCCAAATGCTATAAGTGCAGCTGTAAGTAATATTGCCAGACAGCTTGATGCGGGAGCTATAATTCCGCTTACTAAATCTGGTTCTACTGCTCGTAATGTAAGTAAATTTAGGCCACCAACACCAATTTTGGCCACAACTACAGAAAGGAGTGTAGCAAGGAGGTTGCAGCTAATATGGGGGGTTACACCAATATTAGTTAAGAGGGACGAAAGAACAGCTAAAACATTTAGCCTAGCCATGCAGATTGCTCAAGAAATGGGGATCCTGAAGCAAGGTGACTTAGTAGTGCAAACGGCTGGAACTTTAACAGGTATAAGTGGATCTACAGATTTAATAAAAGTTGGTTTAGTTAGAAAAATTATTTCTAGGGGAATTTCGATAGGAGAGACAGGTGTTACTGGTAAGGCTAGAAATATAATTAACACTCAAGATTTGTCTTTAATAAATCCAGGAGAAATATTATTTGTCCCAAAGGAACTTTTAAAATATTTACCATTTAACAAAGATATTGCTGGAATTGTTACTAACGAAAACGTTGATGAATGTTATAAATTATTTAATAAAAATAACAAAAAATTTTCTACTATTTGTAATTTAGAATCAATTAAAGAACTTGTAATAAATGGCAGCTTAATAACATTACAGCTTAATGAAGGAGTAATTTATATGGGACAAATTGAAGATGATGACGAAGCCCAAGATAAATATAAGTATGTCTAGGAATATATCTATAAATGAAGCCTTTAATATGGCTTATAAGACACTGGTTTCAAATAAATTAAGAAGTTCGCTTACAATGCTTGGAATAATAATAGGCAATGCATCTGTAATAACACTTGTAGGTCTAGGTAGAGGTGCTCAAACATTAGCCAAAAACCAATTAAGTAACTTAGGGGCCAATGTTCTATTTATCGTTCCAGGTAACAATGATACAAGGAGGCGTGGTATATCATTTCCAAAAAATCTTGTTTTAGATGACGCAATTGCAATAAGAAACCAAGTCCCAACTGTTGAAAAAGTAGCACCACAAATTTCAACCAATGAAATAGTACAATCAAATTCAAAGAGTTTAAATATATCAATAGCAGGTGTTACTCCTGAGTTTCTTGATGTTAGGAGTTTTGAAATAGATAAGGGAAGATTTATATCTGAAGCCGATGTTAAGAGTGCAAGAAGTTATGTTGTAATTGGACCTGATTTACAAGATGAATTCTTCAGTACCAGATCTTCTTCAATTGGAGAGAGTATTAGAATAAAAGATAATACATATGAAATAATTGGAATACTCAAACCAAAAGGAGCGGTTTTTGGAAATAATCAAGATAAAAATGCATATATTCCCTTATCTACAATGGTTAATAGAATTACAGGTAAAGATCCCACTTACGGAGTTAGTTTAAGTTTTATAAGTGTTGAAGCAATAAATAAAAATAAAACTAGTGCGGCCAAATTTCAAATTACTAATTTACTTCGACAAAGGCATAAAATTATTAGAGATGATGATTTTGCAGTTAGATCACAAAAAGATGCTCTAAGCATTGTAACTAATATTACCAGTGGCCTAACATTTTTGTTGGCTGGTATTGGAGCAGTTTCTCTATTTGTTGGAGGTATAGGAATTATGAATATTATGCTTGTTTCAGTAAGTGAGAGAACAGAAGAAATAGGGTTAAGGAAAGCTATTGGAGCTAAGCAATCAGATATATTAATACAATTTTTATTTGAGGCTTTAATTTTATCTTCAATTGGAGGTTTAATAGGAACAACAACTGGATTATCTGGTGTTTTTCTTTTAGGTGTAATTACACCTCTTCCAGCTTCTGTAGGAATTACAACAACATTATCAACAATGTTTATTTCAGGTTCAATTGGATTAATTTTTGGTGTTTTACCAGCTAAAAGGGCATCAAGATTAGATCCAATAGTTGCATTAAGAAGTTTATAAATATAATTTTAATCATGCTCAATTATATAAAAGTTATTGAGATATTAATTAGCCTTCAGGCCATATTTATTTCTACCATGATTCCAGTTATTGTTCCCATTCATGATTCAAATAATTTGAACAATGGTTTAGAAATACCAATTACATGGCAAATACCAACAATTATTATGACTACGCTTATTTTTAATAGAAAAGTAGTTTATATAGCATTTAGTATTTATCTTTATTTAGGTTTATTTTTAATTCCAATATTTCATCAAGGTGGTTCTCTAGGCTATTTACTGACTCCAAATTTTGGATATTTAATAGGAATCTACCCATTAATAAAAATAATTGGTAAGTTAAATATAAAAAATAAAATTCAGACTTTTGACTTTATAAAATCTGGAATTTTAGCTATAACAGCAATGCATATTAGTGGAATTATTTATAGTTTTATACAAATGTTTTATTACAATAAGTTGAGTTCATTTATATATAATTTATCAAGTTATTCTTTAGGCAAGATAGGATTTCATTTGTTGATGCTAATACCTTTATCCTTAATAATAAAACCAGTTAATTATATTAAATATAAGAAAAAATGATTAACATTAAACCACTTAGATTATATTTTATCTTCTTAAGTTTATTAATTTGTTTTATAGATCAGTTCAGTAAATATATAATAAGCATAAATTATAAATCTATAATAAACAAGGACCTAATATTATTTACCATAGACTACTTAGAGAATTATGGAGCAGCTTTTAATATATTTAACGGAAGTAGAATCTTTTTATCTACAATAAGTATTTTTTTTTCTTTAGTACTTATATATTTTATATTTAAAAATAATATTAATAAAACTATAGATCTCTTTAGTTATAGTTTTATTCTTGGAGGAACAATGGGGAACGGACTCGATAGAATATATAAAGGTTATGTTGTAGATTTTATAAATTTAAACTTTATTAATTTTGCTGTATTTAATATTGCCGACGTTTCAATTAATATTGGTTTCGTTTTGATTTTATATAATCTTTTTAAATTAGGACAAAAACATGATTAACATTAAATTGAAATATCTTAAATATTTTCTAGTAATAATATTTATATATATTTTATTTTTAATTTTAAATAGACTAATAAATATATATTCATTATTACTACTACTGATATTATGTTTCACTACTTACTATATAGATAAAAGAAAGTTTAAGAAAATACTTTATAAAGTTATTTATAGAAATAAAAAGAAAAGACTTTCATTTAAAAATAAATTTGGAGCAGCAAAAATTAGTCTCAATAGTATTGAAGAAATTAATAAAAAGATTAATGATAAAGTAAAATTTGATTTAATTAATTATGAAAAAAATAAGTTAGAGTCTCAATTAAAAACAGGAGACTATAATGTGACTCTTTTTGGTGCTGGTTCATCAGGTAAAACATCAATAGCAAGAGCATTGTTAAATAATATTATCGGCAAGACATCACCAACTATTGGCACAACCAAGGAAATAAAGAGTTATAAGATTAGAATACCTATTTTAAAAAGGAATATTAACATTATTGATACCCCAGGATTATTTGAACCCTCTACTAAAGGTGAAGAGAGGGAAAAATTAACGATTTTACAGGCCTCAAACTCTGATCTAATTTTATTTGTATTAGATCAAGACATTAATAAATACGAAGATTATCTAATAAAAAAATTTTTAAAAATAGGAAAAAAGATAATTATTGTATTAAATAAATGTGACTTAAGATCTAAAGATGATAACCACATAATTCAAGAAAACATAATGAAAATTACCTCCTCTATACAAAATAATATTGCAGTGGTTAAAACAATCGCTTTTCCTCAATCACCTAAAATCAAAGATTCAGATATTTTTTACAAGTCCCAAGATGTTAGCAATTTATTCATTGAGATAATTACGACATTGGATAATAATGGCGAAGAATTGATGGCTGATAACATTCTTTTCCGATCAAATAAATTAGGAATTAAAAGTAAAAAATTCATATCAGAACAACGCCATTTAACAGCAACTAAAGTAATAAATAAATATATATGGATAACAGGTGGAGCTGTACTTGTTAATCCTCTACCTGGTGTAGATTTTTTGACTACAACTACAGTAAACGTTCAAATGATAATTGAAATATCGAAAATTTATGATTTAAATATAACGAAGAAAGATGCAGTGAATTTATCTAAAGAAATCCTCACAGCATTAGTAAGACTGGGAATCATAAAAGGAGGTATATCAATTATTTCATCTGCCCTATCATCAAATTTTACAACTATATTTATATCAAAATCTATACAATCTATTACTGCAGGTTGGTTAATTAAAATAGTAGGACTTACTTTAATTGAATATTTTAAAAATGGACAACATTGGGGTGACGATGGAATACAAGAAGTAGTTGATAATATTTATAAAATAAATAAAAGAGAAGTGCTTCTAAATAGTTTTATAAAAGAGGCTATTTTAAAGCTAGATATAAATAAGTATTATCAATCTCGTAATAAATTGCCTCCATCTATTAAGTGATATTAGATAGATGATCATTTATATAATCTCTGAAATCAAAAACTGTTATCAAAAGTAAGTAAACTATACATATACTAATTGAAATGAATCCAGTTAATATTGCAATAAATTTTTGCCTCTTAATATCCATTATATAGAATTTAATATTTTTACTAGATCTCCGATATGAGATTCGCTTGTATTATAGTTGCCCATAACAGCTCTTAAAAAATATTTTCCTTTAAATTCTGGTCTAGAAAGCATGAAATTATTTTTTAGGAGTTTAATTCTGTTGATCTGCGTCCAAGAATTCGAATCTTTTATATTCATTCCTTTTGGAAGGAATGATATTATATGTAAAGGTCCAGAATATATTTCATATTTTTTACTATTTAGATTTTTCTCTAAATAAATTTTTTTATCAATTGATGATTTTAAGATATCCTCTATTCCTTTAATACCTAAAAATCTTAATCCTAGCCATAATTTAATAACTTCAGCAGGTCTAGATCCTTGTAAACCTAGTTCTCCCCTATCTAGGAAATTACTTTTTGAAGAAATATATGGTAATCCTGTTGAAAAAGTATTTTTTAAATATTCCATATTAGAAACCAATAATATAGAAGATGTTTTTGTTATACCAAGTATTTTTTGAGGATTTATTGTAATCGAGTTAGCACAGTTAATATTTTTTAAACCATTTATGGGTATGTTAGTTATTGAAAAAATACCTCCTATAGATCCATCGATGTGTAGCCATATATTATTATTTTTGCAGATTTCCCCAATACCTTCTATTGGATCTAATGCCCCTCTTATTGTGGTACCAAGAGTAGCAACTATTGAAAAAATTTTTTTATTTAATTTTGAACATTTTTTTATTGTTTTTTTAAGATATTTTAAATCCATAGAACCTTTATTATCAGTTTTTACCTTGATAAGGTTATTTTCATGAAGACCCATAATTTTCGCACACTTTATAAATGAAGAATGTGCTTCGTCACTTATTAGGAATGCTGCATTGGGATCTGAACTTAGTCCAGCATTGTCTCTAGCAGCAATAAGAGCATTTAAATTACTTAATGTCCCTCCACTTGCAGCTATACCACCTGAATAATCACCAAAACCAATTTTTTTTGATAACCATCTAAATAATGACTCTTCAAGATCAGAAATACTAGGAGATAATTCATAAGCTAGCAAATTATTATTTAACGCAGCTGCAATTAAATCTCCCAATATTGAGAAAATTAAGGGTGGAGGATCAAGGTGGGCAAGAGATCCTGGATGTAAAGGATTAAAGGAATTCAACATTAGAGTTTCTATCTCAGAGAACAAATCTTCTGGAGAATTACCATTTTCAGTTGGCATGTGGTATTTAAATTCCTCGTCAATAGGAAAAGGTCCATATTTTTCTGAATTTGAAAACCAACTACAAATAATTTGAGATGTTTTATTTAATAGAGAATTAAGATTTTCATTAGACCCTGAATAATTTGGGAAGTATATATCTTTTTTATTAATTAGATCGTTAGTCATTCGAAGAAACATCTATTAGTTAGTTTATTGATAATCTTGTTAAATGAATTATTTTTTTTAAAATAGAAATAGAAATTTTGTACAAATAAGTTGAATACACATTCAGAATATATTCAATGGATGAAATTTATATTACGAAGATCTAAAGAAGTTGGAAACATAGAGTTACCTATAAGCGCTGTAGTAATTAATGAGAAGGGAAGGTGTATAGGTAGAGGTTCTAATAATAGGAATTCTAATAATGATCCTTTAGGTCATGCAGAGATAATTGCACTTAAACAGGCTTCTTTACTAAAAAATGATTGGAGATTTAATGAATGTCAAATGATAACTAATTTGGAACCATGTACAATGTGTGCTTCAGTATTAATACAGGCCAGAATGGGAAGAGTTATATATGGAGCTTGTGATACTAAAAGAGGCGGCTTAGGAGGTTCAATTGATTTATCTAAGCATAAAAGCTCTCATCATAAGATGGAAGTTATAGGAGGCATTTTGGAAGAAGAATGCAAAGAAAGTTTACAGCTATGGTTTAAAAAGTTGAGGAGTCAAAAATAGAAAACTTTTTCATTTCTGTATCAAAAAGATTTAATAATCTTTCAACATTCTCTTCACTAGAATTAAATCCCATTAATCCTATTCTCCATACTTTACCTGACAATTCTCCTAATCCATTTCCTATTTCAATTCCAAAGTTTTTTAGAAGGTGATTTCTAAATGAATCTCCATCAATTGAATTTGGAATCTTAACTGTAGTAAGGGTAGGAAGTCGATAATCCTTAGATACGTGTAATTCGAAACCTAAGTTCTCAAGACCACTCCATAATTTATTCGCATTAGTTTTATGCCTTTCCCATATATTATATAAACCTTCACTAGCTATTATTCTTAAACCTTCCCTTATTGCAAAATTCATATTTACTGGAGCTGTATGATGGTATACGCGATCAGAACCCCAATATTTATTTAAAAGAGTTAAATCTAAATACCAATTTGGAACTTTAGATTTTCTTGAACTAAGTTTATCCTCGGCTCTTTTGTTTATGGTGAGAGGACTTAATCCAGGAGGACAACTTAAGCCTTTTTGAGAACAACTGTATGCAATATCAATTCCCCAATCATCGATTAAAAGTTCTATAGCACCTAATGATGTAACAGCATCCACTAAAAATAAACAATTATTTTTTTTACATAACTCACCTATTCCATGTAAAGGTTGTAATACGCCTGTTGATGTTTCTGCATGTACTATTGCAAAAATAGAAGGTTTGTTGGTTTCTATTGCATTTTTAATTTCTTCATAAGAAAAAGATTCTCCCCAATTTTTTTCGATAACAGATACTTCGGCTTTATATCTTGTTGCCATATCAACCAATCGTTCTCCAAAATATCCATTTTTCGCTACTAATATCCTTTCACCCTGTTCTATAAAGTTAGCAATAGAAGCTTCCATTGCTGCACTTCCAGTTCCACTCATTGGCAGTGTAAGACGATTATTACACTGCCATGTATATCTAAGAAGTTTTTGAACCTCTGACATTAAATTTATGTATGCCTCATCTAAATGTCCAATAGGATTAAGAGATAATGCTTTTAAAACATCAGGATGCGCATTAGATGGTCCAGGGCCTAGTAAAAGTCTTGAAGGAACATAAGTTTTAGAGAGATAAGATAAATTCTCCTCATTTAAACTCGAAATTAGTTTTGCTTCTGTCAAAGCCTTTTAAAGTATTACTTTTAAACTTAGACTAATATAGTCACATAATCGATATTTCTTTAACGAAATTAATTCAATTTAAATAATTAACTAAATAAATTCTAAACATATAACTTGAAATACTAAAAGAAGAGCTCAAGTGTTGAAAAAAGTTATCAATGATACATAATAAGAAACATTAACTAATTAATTTCATAGAAGGTATTTTAAAAGCAATGGTAAAATCTTCCCAAGATGTTCTAAGTCAAATTAAAGATGAAGGAATTGAACTCATCGATTTGAAATTCACAGACATTCATGGAAAATGGCAACATTTAACATTAACCTCAGACATGATAGATGAGGATTCATTTACAGAGGGACTTGCATTTGATGGATCTTCAATAAGAGGGTGGAAGGCTATTAATGCTTCTGACATGTCAATGGTGCCAGATGCAAGTACAGCTTGGATTGATCCCTTTTATAAACACAAAACCTTAAGTATGATTTGCTCTATTCAAGAGCCAAGAAGTGGAGAACCTTATGATAGATGTCCAAGATCGCTTGCACAAAAGGCTTTAAAATACTTAGAGTCTACTGGTATAGCAGATACAGCATTCTTTGGACCAGAACCAGAATTCTTCTTATTTGATGATGTCAGATATGACTCAAAAGAGGGATCTTGTTTTTATAGCGTAGATACTATTGAAGCTCCATGGAACACTGGGAGGATAGAAGAGGGAGGAAATTTAGGATACAAAATTCAATACAAAGAAGGTTATTTTCCAGTTTCACCAAATGATACTGCACAAGATATCAGATCAGAAATGCTTCTTCTTATGGGTGAATTAGGAATACCAACAGAAAAACATCATCATGAAGTTGCAGGAGCAGGTCAACACGAACTTGGAATGAAATTTGATTCTTTAATAAATTCAGCTGATAATGTTATGACATATAAATATGTAGTAAGAAACGTAGCAAAGAAATATGGTAAGACTGCAACCTTTATGCCCAAACCGGTTTTTAACGATAATGGTACAGGAATGCATGTCCACCAAAGTTTATGGAAAAGTGGTCAACCGCTGTTTTTTGGAGAAGGTGCTTATGCAAACTTATCTCAAACTGCAAGGTGGTATATCGGAGGGATACTTAAGCATGCTCCTTCATTCCTAGCATTTACTAATCCAACGACAAATAGTTATAAAAGATTAGTACCAGGATTTGAGGCGCCAGTTAATTTAGTGTACTCAGAGGGTAATAGGTCTGCCGCTGTAAGAATACCCTTAACAGGACCAAGTCCAAAAGCCAAAAGATTAGAGTTTAGATCAGGAGATGCTCTTGCTAATCCATATTTAGCTTTCTCCGTAATGATGTTAGCGGGTATTGATGGAATCAAAAATCAAATTGATCCAGGAGATGGTGTTGATGTGGACTTATTTGAATTACCAGCAGAACAACTTGCAAAAATTGATACAGTTCCATCATCACTAAACGATTCACTTAATGCACTTAAAGCAGATAAAGATTATTTATTGGCCGGTGGAGTATTTACTGAAGACTTTATAGATAATTTTATCGATATTAAATATGAAGAAGTTCAGCAATTAAGACAAAGGCCTCATCCTCATGAATTCTTTATGTATTATGACGCATAATTAAATACTAAAAAAAAATTTAAATTAATCAATTTGAGAAATATCACAAATTAATCTCAAATTGATTTTTTATTTGTTGGAATATACATATATAAATTTAAAAATGGCAAGAGAAAATCTTTCAAAAATTGCATATAAGACTTTACAGCAAGGTAAAAGCATAGCTGGCCTTGCCCATAAAGAAATTAGTTCCAGAATAATGAACTTTATCCTTCCTGATAGCGAACTTTCAGAATTTAATTTAGATAAAAATCTATTAATAAAAATTCAAAATTCTATGGATACTTTGAGGGATGAAGATTGGACTGATGCAGAAAAAAATATATATCCTATGAAATTATTATTCGATGAACCTTGGCTTAGATATTTAACCCAGTATCCAAAAATTTGGTTTGATATGCCAAATATATGGAATAGACGTAGAAAGGAGCAATATGATGATCTACCTAAATCTATTGACAAAGATAATTATCCAAAATATTACTTAAGAAACTTCCACCATCAAACGGATGGCTATTTATCCGATTTTTCTGCCAGTATATATGATTTACAAGTGGATATACTTTTCAATGGAAGTGCAGATGCAATGAGAAGAAGAATTATAAAGCCACTTAAAGAAGGTTTAATCAATTTTAGTGATAGAAAAAAAAGTTCAATAAAAATTGTTGATGTTGCTACTGGTTCAGGAAGAACACTTAAACAATTAAGATATGCTTTCCCAGAGGAAAAAATTAAAGGTATCGATTTATCTGGATCATATTTAAAGGAAGCTAGTAGATATTTATCTGATATAGATGGGGATCTTATTGAATTAATAAAAGGTAATGCAGAAGAATTACCCTTTGAGAATAACAGTATTCAAGCTATTACATGTGTATATTTATTTCATGAATTACCGAGAACTATCAGAGAAAAAGTTTTAAAGGAATTCTTTAGAGTACTTGAAAGAAAAGGGACATTAGTAATAGCAGATTCAATACAAATTACTGATTCGCCTGATTTTATAGAGATAATGGAGAATTTCTATAAAACATTTCATGAGCCTTTTTATTGTGATTACATTAAAGATGATATGAATTATAAAATTAAAGAAATAGGTTTTAACAAAGTTAAATCAAATTCATTTTTCATGACTAAAGTCTGGTCTGCTATAAAATAAAAATAATATAAGATTACCTATGAATTATTGGGAAAAGGATATCGTTGAACTTGCACAAAAATTAAATGATAAATTAAAAATTGATCATAATAATTGGCACAAACTTAAAGGAAATAAATATAAAAGATCTGCAGAACTTATGTCAGCTGGATTATGCCAACTAATTATTGGCAATAATGAAGAATATGCTATCAATTATATGGAAGAAAGTATTAAATGGTTGAAAGAAATTAATGTAAACAAACCATGCCCAAGTAGAGATTCATCTTTTTAAAGCTAACTGCAGTCGATTTCCTTTATTACTCCATCTTATGTCATCGAAACATTCATTTATAATATAAAGACCACGTCCGCATACGCTGCTGGTTTTTTTGGGTAAATTATAATTTCTATTTTTTATTTCTAAACCATTACCTTCATCTTGAATCTGCCAAACACACCAATTAGGAGTAATAATTCTTCTAACTCTAACATTTTTTTTCGGGTCTAAATTATTTCCATGTTTAACAGCATTAACTAGAGCTTCATGTAAACCAAGTTTAATTAGATAGCTTGAATTATAGGTTTTAATAGGCTCTAATAATAATTCTACAAATTCGGTTAATTGTAATGAAGATTCTAATTCAAAAATCGACGAATTAATTCTATGTCTATTAATTAACTTTTTTAAAATATTCTTGCCCTGAATAAAGGACATAATAATATTTCTATACTAATTTAATTTTAACTTATCAAATAACGTTATATCAAAGAATATTATTATGCCTTTCCACTATAGAAGGATGACGTAATATTGAATCCATTAGTCTTACTCCTCTTAATTGATTAATTAATGGCATGTGTCCATCAGGCGCTTTTAGTGACCAACAAAATGAATTAGGATATCTTGTCCATAAACCATCTCTTTTCCAACCAATTTTAGGCCATAAAGATTCATACCTTAATCCTACTGATTTTAAAATTTTTGCTTGGTTTGAGAATCCGAATCTACCGTTAGAATAAATATTCCAAAGTCTATCAATTGTTTGAAGATCACTTCCTGACATATTGTTTACTTCACTGTAAAAGACATAACCACGTTTTTCAGCAAGTTTTCCAGCTAACTTTCTTAAGTATGAACTTGTTATTCTATCTGCTTCTTCAAATTTTTGTTCTAATAATAATAATTGCAATTCATCATACTTTAAATTGACATCAGAATAAGTATTAAACCAATTATTAAAAACTTTATTCTCAAAGAAATTTGGTTGGTGTTTTTTTAAAACTTGCAAAATCCAACCAACAGACCAATCGTCTCCTTCCTTATCAAATTGATCAAATAAAACATAACCTATGTTAAATATTCCAAGCGATTCAGATTCTATCTCAGCTAATAAATTTATTCTCTTTCTTTGATTAGAAGCTACGAATTTATTTACTAGATCTAATGTAGCATTACTATAGTTATCTTGTGATTTGTTAGTCATTTCAAATTAATTGATCTAAATGTAAAAAACTATTCATGCATAGCAAAAGCGAAGAACTAAAGAAATTTAGAATTTTTAATGGACCTCTCATAGATGTGAGGAGCCCTAATGAATATTATAAAGGACATATGCCTAATTCTATTAATATTCCATTATTTAATAATGATGAGAGGGCAATAATAGGGACAATTTATAAAAAGAATGGTAGAGAAATTGCAGTAACGCAAGGTTTGAAATTTTTAGAAAGAAAAATCGAAACTTTATTAAACAGTATATTTAAGTGTATTGATAACTATAAAACTAACAGCAGAGACAATTATATCGGAGACCCACTTACAAGGATATACTGCGCTAGAGGAGGAATGAGATCATTAAGTATAGCTTGGTTATTGGAAAAGTTTAATGTCAATTGCATTACACTTAAAGGGGGTTATAAAACCTATAGGAGTTTTATACTTCAAAGTTTTTTAATTAAGTACAATCTTATAGTTATAGGAGGTAAAACAGGTACTGGTAAGACAAAGTTATTAAAATTGCTAGAAAAAAACAATTTCCAAACTATAGATCTTGAGGGTTTTGCTTCCCACAGAGGAAGTACATTTGGAGGTTTGGGAATGAAAAAACAACCCACTAATGAATATTTTGAAAATATGATTGCTGAAAAATTGATTTCTTTTAAAAAAAAAGACCATATATTCATTGAAGCTGAAAGTGCAAATATAGGAAGTTGTAAATTACCTCATGACTTATTTATTCAGATGAAAAGCTCCAAAAGAATTGAAATAATAAGAAGTGAGTCAAATCGAATAGATGAATTGATTAGTACATATAGTATTTTTAATCAGGTTGAGCTAGAGGAATCAATAATAAGGATTAAGAAAAGACTTGGTCCGCAAAGAACAAAAATTGCTGTTAATGCTATAAAGGAAAAAAAATGGGATTTAGTTTGTAGAGCGGTACTAGAATATTATGATAAATGCTATGAATATGAAAAAATCGGAAAAGAAAATATAAAAAAATTAGATTTAACAGATCTAGAATATGATAAAAAAATATTAGGGTTAATAAATAATGTTTTATAAATAATTTAAAAACGATTTATATAAAAGTTTTATAAAATAAAATAATAAAATAAATAACTATGAAAGCAAATAAATTATCAAAAATACAATTTTATGAAGGAATAGATGAACCTGTAGTTCCAGAAATAAGGTTAACAAGAGGTAAAGATGGTACAACAGGACAAGCCATATTTCTATTTGAAAAGCCTCAAGCTTTATCATCCATAACAAGTGGAGAAATAACTGGTATGAGGATGATTGATACTGAAGGAGAAATATTAACTAGGGATGTTAAAGTAAGGTTTGTAGATGGCGAACCCTTATTTTTGGAAGCTATATATATTTGGAAAAAAATATCTGATTTTGATAGGTTTATGAGATTTGCGAAGACTTATGCCAAAACTAATGGATTAGGATATTCTGAAAATAATTAGAAGAATTTCAACTTGAATAGTAAATTTTATTTTAAGTTAACAGTAATATTAATAACCATTTTATTTTTATGGGCATTAAGAGATTTTTTTCTTTTAATAATATGTTCTTTAGTTATTTCAAATATTGTATGTAATTTATGTAATCAATTACAAAGGAGATTAAAACTTCCTAGATTAATTTCCCTCTTATTAGTTATATCAATTATTTCATTTATAATTTTTACAATTCTGTTTCTAGTATTGCCTCCATTTATAAAAGAATTTAATGAAATATTGTTAGATATTCCTAATGGATTATCCAAAATAAATATTTTATTAAATACAAATATAAATAAATTTAATTCTTTATATTATGGACAAGAATCAGAGAATGTTATTGATGTTTTTAATCTTATAAATAGTGTTTTCCCTATACCTGATGTAGGGAGTATAGCTAAAGCAATTCAGGAAAGTTTAATGAACCTAATAAATTTAGCGGGAAACTTAGGATCCGGATTAATAAGATTGATATTTGTTTTAGTGGTTAGTTTAATGATCTCTATAGAACCTAAGCAATATAAAGAAAATATATTGATTATTATTCCCAAAAACTATCGCAATAAATTTAGAATTATTCTAGATAAATGTAATATTGCACTAACTAATTGGACTTTTTCAATGGTTATAAGTTCATTATCAGTAGGACTTTTATCATTAATAGTTTTATCTATATTAGATGTTAAATATGTTGTTTCTAATGCTTTAATAGCAATGATTTTAAATATAATTCCTAATATAGGACCAGTTATTAGCGGAATATTTCCAATATCTATAGCCTTACTAGATAATTTTTGGAAGCCACTTGCTGTTTTAGGAGCATATATATTAATACAAAATATAGAAAGCTATATAATAATGCCTTCTATAATGAAAAAAAGAACACAATTGCTTCCAGGATTAACATTAATATCTCAATTTGGATTTACTTATATTTTTGGACCATTAGGTTTAATATTATCCCTGCCTCTGGCGGTAGTTATTCAAGTATTCATAAAAGAAGCAATTAATAAAAAATAATAGGATTATTTATTTAATTTTTTATATAAATAAGGATAGGAAAAAAGAATAAAAAAGGCTAAGGGATTCTTAGATAAAGCAAAATATAGGGAATTAAATGTAATGTGATCAAATAATATTCTCAATTCAGTTGATAAATCTATTAAAACCAATGAAATTAAAAGTATTAAATAGTAATTAATTGGCATCAATTTTAAATTTATATCTTAATCTTTAAGTAAAAAAGATGGTGCTAACAAAATACTAGAATAGCTTCCAATTATAATTCCTAATGATAGAGAAATAGAAAACCAAAAAAGAGAATAAGAACCAAAAAGTATAAGTGATACCAATGGAATTAAGGTGGTAATGCTTGTAAATATTGTTCTTCTAAATGATTCATTAACTGAAATTTGAATTGTTTCGTTATATTCTATATTTTTTGATTTTAAATTTTCTCTAATTCTATCAAAAATAACAACAGTATCATTTACGGAGTAACCCGCAATTGTCAATAATGAAACTGCAAATAAACTATTTACCTCAATAGAAAGTAATATTCCTAACCATGAAAAAATACCGAAAACAATAAATAAGTCATGAAATAAAGCTAGTAATGCAAAGAATGCAAATTTCCTATCAAAGCGAATAGTTATATATAAAGATATTGCAAATAAAGAAACCAATAGTGAAGTTGTACAATTTATGAGTAGTTTTTTACCAAGTTTGGGTCCTATTAATCTAGAGTTTTTAGATTCATAATTTAATGGACCAATTATCCTATCAAGATTATCAATTAGATTATTTGAATCTTCGATATTTAAATAAGGTGTTCTAATTGATATTAATTTATTATCATTTTGAAATTGCAATTTAATATTATTTACAAGGTTTTTATTATTTGAAAACTTTTTTAAGTTTTCTATAACTTTATCAGGAGAAATATTAGAACATCCATTTTTACAAACTCTTTCAATTCTCAATTCATTTCCTCCTATAAAATCCATACCAAGATTAATTGGCCTTTTATAATTAGTATTAAAAGTTGAATATAAAATTCCTAATAAACATAACAAAATAAGAAATATTGAAAAACTAAATACATTTTTGCGATTTTTTATTAAATTTAGGTTTAATAATTTCATAAAATTTTAAAAAAAATGTTTTTTAAAGGACACTCTCCTTATTAAGATAGAGATTTCTTTCTCTTAGAGATTGATAAGTTGTTAAAAATTTCAAAATAGTTTTAGAGCAATTTAAAGATGTAAACAAACTAATTGCTACACCAAGACCTAATGTGGCTGCGAATCCCTTAACAAAATTAGTTCCTAATAAGAACAAAACAAAACAACTAACAAAAGTAGTTATATGGCCATCAATGATTGATGAGTTGGCTCTTTGAAAACCACTATCTATAGATCTTATTAGAGTATTACCTCTTTTTAATTCTTCTCTAATTCTCTCGAAAATTAAAATATTGGCGTCAACAGCCATACCAATACTCAATATAAGACCTGAGATTCCAGGCAAAGTTAATGTTACTGGAATTAAAGAGTAAATAGCTAAGTTAAAGAATCCATAGAGAATTAGTGAGATAACAGAAACAAAACCAAGAATTCTATAATTGAGTATCATAAATATACCAACAAAAATTAATCCACTAATAGCAGCATAAAGACTTTTTATAATATTTCTTGATCCCAATAAAGGGCCAATAGTATTTGTTTCTACTATTTCTATTGGTAATGGTAATGAACCACCTTTAAGTTGAACTTCTAATTCTCTGGCTTCTTCAGCGCTAAAATTACCACTAATTGTTGCTAACCCACCAGTAATCCCAGTATTAGAAAACTGATTACCGACACTGGCTTCACTAATAGATTCACCGTCAAGTATGATTGCTAATAATTGCTCCGAACCAGCTATTGCTTTCGTAATACTTGCAAATTTCTCTCCTCCTTCATTACTAAATGTTAGTAAAACTTCCCAATTATTATTCGTTTGTTCTTGCCTTCTTCCAGCATTAATTAAATCCTTTCCAGATAATTCTGTTTTAGTGAATAGATTTGCAATTTCATTATTAATAAATATTTTAGTATCAATTAATTTGCCAAATAAATCTTGTCTTTTAGAAGTGTAATTAAGATTTTCCTCAATATCTTTAATTAGATTATTAGTATTATTTATAAAATTATCATTATTTAGATCTGATTCTAAAATGGAATATTCATTTATTAGTTCATTTATTTTAAATCTCTGGAGTTGTAGTTTTTTTAATTGTGTTCTAGTACCAACCTTTTGAGTTCTAAATTCTAACAAGGCAGTCTTACCTAATACTCTTGAAGCTACTAAAGGATTTTGTTCTCCAGGTAATTCTAAAATCAATTGATCACGTCCTAATGTTTGCAAGTTAGATTCAGATACTCCTAAATTATTAACTCTTTTATCTAAAACTGCTTCAACAGCCTCAAGTTCGTCTTTTGTTACTTTGCCTTCTTCCTTTATTAGTTGGAGTGTTAATTGAGAGCCTCCTTTTAAGTCTAAGCCTAACTGCAGAGGATAATTAATTAATAAATAAATTGCTAATGTTAATAGGAATATTATAAAAAAAAGCCAACCTTGCCTTCTTTTCATTATTAAATACTCCCATTAAATAACTCTTTAACTTTTGCCACTATTTGATGCGGTTGTATAATTGTTAAATTCTCAAGATTTCCATTATATGGAGTAGGTATATCTTGACTAGATAATCTGATAGGTCTTGCATCAAGATCATCAAAACATTCTTCTGTTATTAAAGCAATTAATTCTGCTCCAATACCTCCAGTCTTCATACATTCTTCAACTATAATTACTTTATTTGTTTTTTTTATAGATTTTGAAATAGTATCCATATCAAAAGGTTTTAAACTTATCAAGTCAATTAACTCAACGTCTATATTTTTATTTTCTAAATCTTCAATAGCTTTAAGACAATGGTGTCTCATTCTTGAATAAGTTAATAAGGTAACATCCTTACCTTCTTTTACTATATCAGCTTGATCTAAAGCACATATATAATCTCCTTCCGGCAATTTTTCAGATAAATTATATAAAAGCACATGCTCAAAAAACAGAACAGGATTATTATCTCTAATTGCTGCTTTCATTAAACCTTTAGCATTTGTAGGAGTGCTACATGCAACAATCTTTATACCCGGAACTGCATGAAAATAAGCTTCTAATCTTTGACTATGTTCAGCTCCAAGTTGACGTCCAACTCCACCTGGCCCTCGTACTACTGCTGGTATTTTATAATTACCTCCACTTGTGTATCTCAGCATACCCATATTATTTGATATTTGATTAAAGGCTAAAAGTAGAAATCCCATATTCATTCCTTCTACTATCGGTCTAAGACCTGTCATCGCTGCACCAACTGCCATACCAGTAAAACTATTTTCTGCTATAGGAGTATCTAGAACTCTTAATTCTCCATATTTTTCATACAAATCCTTAGTAACCTTATAAGAACCGCCATATTGTCCAACATCCTCACCCATAACGCATACATTTACATCTTTTGACATCTCTTCATCAATTGCTTCTCTCAAAGCATCAAATAATAAGGTTCCAGCCACGAGTAATTTCCTAATTAATTACATATATAAATTTTACCATTATGGTTAATTCATCCTCCTTCAGCAAAAGTTATAAGTAGTAATATTGACAAAAGCATTCCCGGAGATAGCAGAAGGATTAAAAGTCCCAAATCATGTAATGTCATTAAATAAAGCCTTTTATTAATAATATTGATTATTCATGTTTTATTCACATAAAAACTGCGAACAAATACAATAAAAAGACCTATACCAATAAAACCAAATGAAAACGTTAGTAAAAAGGATAAACCAATAATTAAAGTATTGATACTAGAGGAAATATTTTGGACTATTTCCGATGAATTTGAGGGTTTATGTAAAGCAAAATAAATTGCGATTTTATTGCTGATTATATAAAAAGATATAAACAATAAAAAACTTGTTAATGAACCAATAAAGAAATTTATAGGTCCTTTTTTCGGATTATTTTTATTATCTATATTATCTCCTACAGTCTTATTTATATCTTCCAAAATCTTAATCGAATTCTTAGGTAAATTTATATGATTTTTATACCCTTATCAAGTATTTTACAAGCCCATGAATCAAAACCGTTTTTTTTGAATAATTTATAGTTATCGTACAAAACTTTATTCGCTGTATCAAAATCCTTAAAAAGAGCAAAGCATGTTGGTCCTGATCCACTCATTGAAAATGTCAAAACGTTCTTTAAATTTGAAAGCAAATATAATGCTAGCTTTACAGAATCATTCTCATTCTCGACAATTAACTGTAAGTCATTTTTTATTTTGATTGATTTATCCATAATATTAAAATCATTTAAACTTTTTTTTCTTAAATCATTTCTTATATTATCAACTAGATCAGCTCTCATATAATCTTGTTTAATAAACTGATTACTATATTTTCTATATGTTTCAGCTGTAGATATTGAAACATTTGGATTTTTTAAAAGAAGAACTCCATATTTATATTTATATTCATATTTCTCTAGAATCTCTCCTCTTCCAAAACATAATTGACTACCTCCATTTATAAAAAAAGGAACATCTGAACCTAAAGATGCAGATAGTTTTAACAATTCATTTTTGTCAAGATTTAAATTCCACAACTTATTAATTCCAACTAGTGTGGCTGCAGCATTACTTGAACCTCCAGCCAATCCTGCTCCTATAGGAATATTTTTTTTTAAAAAAATATTAGCCCCCAAATCATTATTTGATAATTTCTTTAATAGATATGCAGATTTAACTATTAAGTTATCTCTATCAAGACTTAAATGAGTGCAATCTGATTTTAAGTTAATTAATCCTTCTTGATTAATCTCAAACTCTAAATAATCTGAAAGATCAATATTTTGCATTATCATTGCTAATTCATGATATCCATCTTCTCTTTTTCCTATAACTTCAAGGTGTAAATTAACCTTAGCTGGTGATTTTATACTAATTTTTCTTTTAGATAATTCTGACATTTACTTAGATTTTATTTTTTAATTTCAATTTTAATACAATTATCAGCAAGATTAATCCATTGATTTATTGAAAGATCTTGAGGTCTTAAATTAAAGCATATTTTTGATGCTTCAGATAATTTATTAATCTCATCATTAGAAAGTATTGATTTAAGTGTATTTCTAAGCATTTTTCTTCTTGAATTATAAGAAATGCGAAGAAGTTTATCTATATATTCCTCCGATCTAATGTCCAACCTTAATTCTGCTTTTAATGGTTCAAAAACAACTAAAGATGAAAAGACTTTTGGAGGAGGACTAAATGAAGATGGATCAACATCACATATTTTTTTAATTTTTGATAAAAGCTGCATTCTTACACTTAGTGCTCCTACGCTATTACTTCCTTCATTTGATAAAATTCTATCTACAACTTCTTTCTGCATTAGAAATATTATTTTTTTATAATTGTATTCTCTTATTAATCCTAATCTTCCTACAAAGATATCCAATATTGGCCCGGTAATATTATACGGAATATTCGCTACAACCTTAGTTATCTGATTATTAATAGAATCTAGATTCGTTGTAAGTATATCTCCCTGCTGAAGTGAAAACTTCTTGTTATTTTTAAATCTACCATTTAAATAATCAATTAAATCCCTATCTAATTCAATAGCATGTAATTTTCTAATCTCAGAATCTAATAACTTTGATGTTAATGCTCCTCTTCCAGGACCAATTTCAAGAACAAAATCATTTTCATTAAGTTCAGCAACTTCTTTGATTTTCTCTAATATTTTTTCATTTACCAACCAATGTTGTCCAAATCTTTTTTTTTGATAATGGTTTTTAAAATTCATCAAAAAGATAAATAATATGTTTAAATTAAATATGCATCTAATATCTAATTTATATTATGAGCTTATCAAAAAAAAATTTAGATAAACTCAATAGTTTTATTAAAAATAACGATTTACCTAAAGATCACAATATAAGTAAGAGCCAAAATTCAGTTAAAACTCCTAAGAGAGGCAAAAACCCTACTAAATTAGAAGATCCTAGTAAAATTTTTTATTCTTTAATTGATAACTCAGAAAGCCTTAGCGAAACTTCTAAAGTAAATCATTTACTAAGAACCTCTGAGAATGAACTTATTAGCACAAATTCTAAGATCGCTAATCATTCAAAGCATTTAACAACTGAAGAGGAATTATATGATGAATTTAATTATCTTCTTGAGGAATAACTAAATTTCAATATTTACTTATGCTCCAAACTAATAGATTATCAATTTACGCTATTGGCAAAATAAAAAAAAATTGGATTAGAGACGGAATTAATCAATATAAAAAAAGAATGCCTGGTCTTATCATTAATGAGTTAAAAATTTTTAATATAAATAATCTTAGACTTAATAACAATATTATTATCTGTCTCAGCGAGGAAGGTAGGCAGTTTAATTCTATTGAACTAAATTCTTTACTTTTAAATTTTAAAAATAAAAAAATCTTTTTTCTAATTGGAGATGCTGATGGAATTAGTTCTGATGTTAAAAAACAATCTGATCTTTTACTAAGTCTTTCACGTCTCACTTTCCCTCATGAATTAGCTAGATTAATTTTACTGGAACAAATTTATAGAGCTAGTTCTATTTCGAGCAATTCCCCATACCATCGCGTCTAAAGGAAAATATTAGAGTTAATTTTAAATTAATATATAAACTTCTAACAACCAGCCAATTTCCACCTTTTACTGTATAGTACATATATACTATTGAATGAATCCTTGAATTCCTTTGGTTTGCCTTCTGAAAGATTAAAGATCCCCTTATTAAGTGATTCGATATCAGCAGGGTTTCCTTCTCCTGCAGATGATTATTCAGAAGAAAGTATTGATTTAAATGAGCATTTAATATCTAATCCTTTTAGTACTTTTTTTCTTAGAGTTAAAGGTAACTCAATGCTTAATGCAGGAATTAAAGATAAGGATTTAATAATAGTAGATAAAAGTCTAAGAGCTAAACCAGGTAATATTGTCATTGCGATGATAGACGGAGAATTTACAATAAAAAGATTATCCATAAAAAATAATGAATTATATTTAAAAGCAGAAAATCATAATTATCCAGACTTCAGGTTTAAAAATTATATTGATGTGCAGATATGGGGGGTTGTTATCTATTCAATACATAGCTACTTATGACCATTTCAAGTATTGAAGCAATAGCTCTTATAGATGCTAATAATTTCTACGCTTCATGCGAACAAAGTATAAACCCTCACTTAAGAAATAGACCAGTAGTAATTTTATCCAATAATGACGCATGCATTATTGCAAGAAGTCCCGAAGCTCGCGCTTTAAAAATTAAAATGGGAACTCCTTATTTCAAAGAGAAAGAAAGGTTATCTAAATTAGATGTAGCAGTTTTAAGCTCTAACTACTCGCTTTACGCTGATATGAGTAAGAGACTAATGAATTTATTAAAAAATTACTGTGAAGAAATGGAAATTTATTCTATTGATGAAGCCTTTGTCTCAATTTATAGACCTAATGATAAAAATCTATATCCTTGGGCGAGAAAATTAAGGACATTAACATATCAAAATCTAGGGATCACCATAACAATAGGAATAGGAGAAAACAAAGTAAGAGCAAAAGTTGCTAACAAGTTAGCTAAAAACATTGATTATTCAGCAGGAATATTTGATTTAGCTAGAACCAAAGATGAGAATAGCTATTTTAAAGGAATTAGTGTAGATAAAATCTGGGGAATTGGTAAACAAACATCTAAATGGTTAAAAAGTAAAGGTATTAAAAATGCACAAGAATTAAGAGATATGAAAGAAAATGAAATCATTAAGAAACTAGGGGTCGTAGGGAAAAGATTGCAATTAGAATTAAAAGGTTATAAATGTCTGCCCATAAAAAAAAGTAATAAGTCAAAAAGAGAAATTCAGGTAAGTAGAAGTTTCGGTACTCCTATCACAAAATTAGAAGATTTAACTCAAGTATTAGCAATTTATGCGATACAAGCATCGGCAAAAATGAGAAGTCAAAGCTTAAAAACATCTGCTATTAGTGTTTTTGTGAGAACCAGTAAATATTCAAATCAAAAGTATCAAAGAGTTGCCCATAAAAAACTTATAAATGCAACAGACAACACAAATGCCATTTTAAAAATAGTAGTTGCATTATCTAAAGAAATTTATAATCCTGAGTATAAATTATCAAAGGCAGGCGTTTTAATGCAGGATCTAATTAATTGCCACTATTTACAGAAATCAATTATTAATTACAAATCTCAGGAAGACATTAAAAAATCAGAGAATCTTATGAGAACAATTGACTTATTGAATAAAAAATATAATAACAACGCAATTACATGGGCAATTACAAAAAAGCCAAAAGAATGGACAATTAATAGAAATTTATTAAGTCACACATCTACAACAGATATAAGGAAAATTCCAACTATAGTTATATAAAAAAAATTAAATATGGAATTTATTATATTCTTAAGTAAATTAGATAAAGAAATTCTAGAACTATTAAAAAAAACAAACTATCTTGTTGAAGAAAATAAAATAGAATGTTTATTAAACAAAGAAATAAAAGGGCTACACAATTTTAAAGAAAATATAATAGTAATATGTACTGAAAATGCAAAAAGGAAAACAAAATATAGAGGAATAAAAACCCATTCAAATAAGGATAATTTCAAAATGGAAAGGGCAATTAGAAAGGCATTAAGGCATGAAGCAACTCATGTTGTACAAAAATGTAATGGGAATAAAATAATTGGAGATCTAAAAAATTTAGAATCTAAATTACATCAAAGTAAGAGAAAAGCATTAGAATTCTCTACTTCAAAATTTTCCGGAACTTACTCAAAAGAAGTGGAGGCTTATATATTGGAAGACAAACCAAAAAAAGTAAAAGAAATGCTTAAAAAATATTGTTTATAAAATTAAGAGTAAATTTTTAACTAGCAATGAAATTACCACAACGTTGTTTATCTAAAGAACTTATATGTTGTCTTTCTGTATAATATAATTCTTGAAATTTAATAGCATCAGAGTTTAAATCCTTAAAAAGATCATCTATCTCTTTATTAGAGTCAGAGACTTCTGAGGAGGAATCATCTATTAATATAGATATACAGTTTTCTAAAGTTTTTAATCTTTGAGAACTCCAAGATTCGATCAAGTGTCTACATCTTTTTAAGGATTTGTACCTTTCAAGAAGAGATAGAGTACCAAGTAAATTTTCTTTGGGAGTTTTTAACATAGTTAAAAATAGTTCACTTGGATTAATAAAAATATTAATTTTATTTGATAATTCTGGATTGTTAAGAGCTAAATGATCTGGTAATAAAGAAATTAAGTTAAGATTTAAAAAATCCTTATTTAGCTTTTCAATATCAGATTTTTGAAATTTATTTAAATAATTTGGACCTAAATTATCTTCTTCTATTTTTGAAATTGAATCCCAAATAATACGAATATAGTCGGAATTAAAATCATTAATTTCTCTTTTAAGTAATTCCTCTCGAATAAAGAGCCTATGATTGGGGCAATGTAGATAATAAAATATTATTTCTGATTCATTTTTCTCACGTTGGGAAACTTCTTTTGGTTGTTCGAATCTTTTTGACCTGCCATGCCAACGAAAACCCTTTACCTGACTTCTTAAATCTTGTTCAAACTGTATAGCTAATCGGGCTTGACCCATACTTAACCTTTCAGAGACTTTTTGTAAATAATGAGTTCTAGTAGATGATTGAGGTAATTTACTTAATAACTTAACCAATGCTGAAATAACACTCTGGAAAATATCAGATTTAGTTAAATCCTTATTATTAAAGATCTGATCTATCTCCCAATCAATCCAAAAAAAAGCATTATCAATTAAATTAAAATAATCTTCAGGAGTATGACTATTTAAATATTCGTCTGGATCTTTAAAGTTTTTTAGCTGAAGAATTTTTAGGTTAATTTGATCATGAATTAACAAACTCTCTACTTCATTTATGACCCTTTTTGTGGCTAATATGCCTGCGTTATCAGAATCAAAATTTAGTATTATATTTTTATTATCAGTGAACCTACAGAGTTGTGATATTTGATATTTATTTAGTGCTGTTCCAAGAGAAGCTACAGAATTCGTAATACCTTTTGAATGAAGAGAAATAACATCAAAGTAACCTTCAACGATAATTGCTTTATCACTTTTTCTAATATTGCTAGAAGCTCTTTCGAATCCAAACAACATTTTACCCTTTTCAAAAACTTCAGACTCTGGAGAGTTAAGATATTTAGGTTCCTGACCATCTAATGATCTACCGCCAAAGGCAACCACTCTTCCTTGCATATCATGAATGGGGACAATTAATCTGTTTCTAAAACGATCATAATTTTTGTCAGAATTATCTTTAGAAATAACAAGTCCTGAACTTAATATTGAATTTAACGGTAGTTTTTCTACTTTTAAAAGATAATTAAATAAATCATTCCATGAATTAGGAGCAAAACCCAATTCAAATTGATTAATAATATTGCTACTTAAGTTCCTTTGGGATATCAAATAATTCATAGCTTCTTTACCCAATGAATTATTTAATTGTGACCTAAACCAATTTTTTGATATTCTTAAAATTTTATAAAGTTCTTCTTTTCGTGATAATTCTCTTTTATAAGCCTCATCCTGAGGACCATCAAGACTTTCTATATTGATATTATTTTTTTTAGCAAGTGAAAGAACAACCTCTGAAAAATTAGCACGTGTAAACTCCATTAAAAATTTAATTGAGTTACCACCTGCACCACAAGAAAAACAATAATAGAATTGCTTAGAAGGAGAAACCGTCATAGACGGCTTTGTGTCATCATGAAAAGGACAAATTCCAACAAACTCCTTACCTTTTTTCTTTAGAACAATATGCTGAGAAATAACATCTACAATATCGGCCTTTTCCTTAACTTCCTGAATGGTTCTTGGATGTATAGAACGCACCATATGTAATATTTAACTAGAAAAACACATTAATTTATTTGTTATAGTTCAAAATCAAAAAAGAATCTACTTAAATTCACAATAAAACTTTTAAAAGAAATGCTGCACTATAAATATATTAATAATAAAAACCTATTTAATAAGTTTAATTTAGTTTTTGCTTCATTATTTTTTAGTCTGATGACAGTATGTGTAAAAAAAATTGATAAAAGGATAGACATATATGAATTAGTTTTCTTTAGGTCATTTATAAGTTTATTAATTACTTCATTTATCTTAAAGACAAAAGATATAAATCCATGGGGAAATAATCGCAAATTACTTTTGTTGAGAGGATTCTTTGGAACTCTTGCTTTATTGTGTATATTTTACGCAATAAGAAATATGCCTCTTAGTATTTCTACAGTTATTCAATATACATATCCTATTTTTATATCTATCTTTGCAGGGGTATTTATAAATGAAAAAATTAATAAGAATACAGTACTGGCTTTAATATTAGGTTGGCTAGGGATTTTAGTAATATTAAATCATTCACAATTAGTAAATATAAACGTTGAAATTGAGAAATTATCAATTTTCATAGCATTTCTTGGAGCAATATCTACAGCATTGGCTTACGTAACTGTTAGGAAGCTTTCAGAAACAGAGGATATTTTTATAATAATTAAATATTTTCCGCTAGTTTCAGTAATTACTTTGTTTCCTATTGTATTAAGAAATTGGGTTACACCTAACCTAAATGATTTAATTTGGATAATGGGAATTGGCATATTTACCCAATTAGGCCAAACTTTTTTAACTATAGGATTAAAAAATTTACCAGCTTCAGAAGCCTCAACTATTAATTATTTACAGGTATTTTTTGGATCCATTTGGGGTGTTTTATTCTTTAGTGAAATAATAAATATTAATTTCCTATTTGGCTCTATACTTGTTTTATTAGGAACTATTATCTCTTCTAGCAAAATACTTAAAAACATTTAAAATATAGAAAAAGGTTTATTTTAAATATGAAATTTTTCTTTTTTGCAATATTTTTCGGTTTCTCTCCATTACTTCATTTGAATGCTTCAACACCTAAGTCTTTAACATGTACTAGAACTGAATATAGAGAAGAATATATTCCTGGGACAAAATCTAGGCCAGGTTATGTAAGAAATTATGAAATAGATGTGAAAATCCCTTGTCATGGAAAAAAAGCAGATCATAGAGAAGATAATGATTGTACAGATGGGAAAATAGCAGGAGCACTTCTAGGAGGAGGAGCAGGTGCTGCCATGTCAAGAGGGAATGGAAGATGGTGGGCCGTTCCACTAGGAGCTGTACTTGGAAGTAAAATTGGTTGTGACGCAGCGGGAGGTTAATTGATTAGTTGGATAAAAGGTGAGCTTGTAGATTTATGGCAAACTAATAACAAATTTTATATTGTAATAAATTGTCAGGACTTAGGATATGAGATTCAGATATTAGAATCTATTTATATCAAATTAAAGAAAAAGGAAATACCTCATCAAAACATAGTTTTCTGGTTAAAACACATCAAGAAAGAAGATTCAGATTTATTGTTTGGATTCAAAGAAAAAAATCAAAAGGATTTCTTTGTTGAAATTCTAAAAATAAGGGGTGTAGGATCTCAAATAGGTATGGCATTATTGAACAAATTTTCAATAGGCGAAATTACCAATGCAATAAACACTAAAGATAAGAAATTAATTATTTCCGTTCAGGGGATAGGCCCAAAAATGGCTGAAAGAATAATTCTAGATTTAAAAAATAGCCTAAATATGAAATCAACATTTAATGAGAAAATAAATAATTGTAATTTTTTAAATGAAAACCAAGAAATAAATTCAATGCTGCAAGATATTGATTTAACTCTTCAATCTCTAAACTATACAAATAATGAAATAAAAAAATTATTTCCTATTCTTGTCAACGAAATTAAAAATAAATCCATACATGAAAAAGATAATATATCATTTGAATTTATATTAAAACTTGCTATGAACCATTTAGATAATAATAGTAATTTAGGCAGATAACATAGTAAGATAAAGAAACGTAGATAAATTTTATGTCACTAGATACTGCAGAAAAGCAAAAACTAATTGAAAGCCATCAAGTACATGCTACAGATACAGGTTCTGTAGAAGTACAAGTAGCAATGCTATCTGAAAGAATATCAAAGTTAAGTGATCATCTTCAAGGTAATATTCATGATTTTGCATCAAGACAAGGATTATTAAAAATGATTGGAAAAAGAAAGAGATTACTATCTTACCTAAAAGTGAAAAACGAAAAAAAATATCATGATTTAGTTATAAAAATTGGAATAAGGGGATAACATCCTTTAATGAAAAAGAAACAAACAAACAAAAAGAATACGAGTAAAAGTAAAAGCAAGAAAAAAATACTTGAACAAGATGTATTTGATAATTTAGATAAAAAAACTCCAATAATTGTTAACAAAAATAATTCATCTAATGGAATACCGAAATATGTAGCTGACAGGATGGCAAGAAGAATTTTTTTTACTACAGGGATACCTACAATTTTAGGAATGTCAGTATTTGTAATTAGTTACATAATTGTTACAAGAAATATTGCCGAAATTGCGCCTTCCGCAACAATTGCAATATCAGCTTTATTCTTCTTATTAGGACTAGCAGGTTTAAGTTATGGAATTTTGTCAGCTAGTTGGGATAAAGAACCTGGAAGTTTATTGGGTATAGAAAATATCCCATTGAATATAAAGAGAGCAAAAGCAGCTTTTAAGCCTGCGTCTCAAAACTTTGAAGAAAATAATTAGACTAAGAAACTAAAGATTTCAAATTAACCTTAAATAATTTTTCTTCCAACAATCTAGAAGCACCATTAATATCTCCAACACAGAATTGTTCTCCGAATTTAACATAAGTAACAGAATTTTCATGACTAACAGCAGCTAATACAGGAATCTTAATACCACATCTTTCTCTATCTGGTTTGAATTTAACTAAACAATCTCTTATCATATTATGGATTCTTATATCTGAGGCTTGATAACTATCAAGGTTTATAACAAGCAATTTTAGGTTATCAATTTCTCTACAATCATCAATAATTAATTGAGTTTTATCACTTTTTTTATCAATAGTACCCCAAACCAAGAGTCTAGTATCAGTCAATAAAAATTCAGATAATCTAGAATATGTTTTTGGGAAAACAATCGCTTCAAAACTTCCTGATAAATCTTCCAATTGAACTATAGCCATTCTATCTCCTTTTCTTGTTGTAATTTGCTTTAATTCAGGAATCATCGCTACTAGTGAAACCTTTGTTCTATCTTTTGTTTCTTCTAAATTAGAAATACTAACTGGAGAAACAAGCTTGGCTGGCTTGGATAAATGTTTTAATGGGTGATCGGATAAATAAAAACCTAAAAGTTGCTTCTCTAACTTTAATTTTTCAATAAGTGAATAATCTTCAACTTTGGAAAGTTGTGATTGTGAAAATTGACCTTTTGAATGTTTTTCAATAGAGTCAAATAAATTACCTTGTCCTGAAATTCTGTCACGATTTCTTGATGCTGCCCATTCCATTACATATTCAAGATCAGAAAATAATTGAGCTCTATTTTTATTATCAGAAAACTCATCAAGAGCACCACAATGTATAAGAGATTCTAAATTCCTTTTATTTAGAACATTAGATGGTAAACGATCGCATAAATCTGACAAGGATTTAAAGTATCCTAATTTTTTACGATTAGAGATTATATTTCTAATCGCTGAATCTCCTAAATTTTTAATAGCTGACAAACCAAATAATATTTGATCCTTTTTTATAGTGAAATCAATTCCAGAGAAATTAATACTAGGTGAAATAACTTCTATTCCCATTGAATAACAATTAGAAATATATCTCTGCATTTTATCGCTAGAACCAGAATTAACGCTTAAAAGTGAAGCCATATATGCAACTGGAAAATGAGCTTTCAAAAATGCTGTTTGATAGGTAACGGCACCATAAGCAGTTGAGTGACTTTTGTTAAAACAATATTCAGCAAATAAAACCATTTGATCAAAAAGATCATTTGCAATCTTCTCATTAACCCCATTCTTTATAGAACCTTCTACGAAAATATTTCTATGTTTCACCATCTCTGAAACTTTCTTTTTTCCCATTGCTCTTCGAAGCAAATCAGCATCACCAAGTGAATATCCTGCTAAATCTTGAGCAATTTTCATTATTTGTTCTTGATAAACCATAATTCCATAAGTTTCAGTAAGTATGGATTTTATAAATGGATGAGGAAAATCAATTTTTTCTTTACCATTTTTTCTATTTATGAATTTAGGTATAAGACCTGCATCGAGAGGACCAGGTCTATAAAGAGCTAATATAGAAGAAAGATCCTCAAGAGAATTAGGTTTAAAATCCTTGACAACCTGTTTCATCCCAGAGGACTCTAACTGAAAAATCCCCTCCAGATCTCCCCTACCAATAAGATCAAAGGTTTTATCATCATTATGTGGTAATTCATCAATATTAATATTTTGTCCAGTAGATTCTCTTATTAAAGAAATTGTCTTGTCTATCATAGTTAAATTTTTAAGACCTAAGAAATCCATTTTCAATAATCCAAGCGATTCAATATCGTCCATAGAATATTGAGTTATAATTTGACCTTCATTATTTCTTTGAAGAGGTACAAGTTCATCTAGAGGTTCTGAAGCTATTACAACGCCGGCTGCATGCACTCCATATGTTTTATTTGTACCTTCAATCCTAAGTGCTAAATCAATCCATCTTTTTACTCTGCTATCATTTATATATTTATCTCTAAACTCATGGCTAGGTGAATCTTTTCCTATCATTTCATTTAGTTTATAGGGTTTACCTCTCACAACTGGTATTAATTTCGCTAATTTATCTGCTTCGCCATAAGGAATATCTAGGACTCTAGCAACATCTTTCAAAACTGCCTTGGAAGTCATTTTATTAAAAGTAATTATTTGAGCAACCTTATCATCTCCATATCTGTTAGAAACATAGTCTATAACTTCATTTCTCCTATCTATACAAAAATCCGTATCAATATCAGGCATTGACTTTCTTGCAGGATTTAAGAATCTTTCAAACAATAATCCGTGTTCAACAGGATCTATATTAGTAATTTGAAGTGCATATGCAACAAGAGATCCTGCGGCAGATCCTCTCCCGGGTCCTACGGGTATAGAATTATCTCTTGCAAATTTTATATAATCCCAAACAACCAAAAAATAATCTGGGAAACCCATATCATTAATTATTCTTAATTCCGAATTCAATCTTTTTTTATATATTTCACCAACCTCTTCAAAATTTGATTTATGGAGTCTCTTTAAAAGTCCCTGAATGGAGATTCTTTTCAAAAAAGACAATGAGTCTTTATCATCTTTAAGTGGAAATTTTGGCATTCTATAAGTACCAAATAATTCAAATTCTTCAATTTTCCTTGAAATCTCAACCGTATTATTTACTGCTTTTTTAATTGATTTTTCATCTATATGATCTTTAAAAAGTGAAAGCATCTCATTCTCACTTTTAATATATTCTGTTCCTGTATATCTCAATCTCTTTTGATCGCTTATTAATTTACCAGTAAGTACACAAAGTAATGCATCATGTGATTCTACATCCATATTGGAGATATAATGAGAGTCATTTGTTGCAATAACTTCTATGTTATGTTTTTTTCCAATTCTTATTAATTCTACGTTCACGATTCTATCTTCTATAGAACCATGGTCCTGAATTTCTAGATAAAAATCACTACCAAATAATTTCTTATACCAAAGCGCAATATTCTCTGCTACATCAACCTTTCCTTTTAAAATAGCTTGAGGAATTTCACCACCAAGACATGCAGTGGAAATAATAAGACCTTCTTTGTATTTATCTAAAAGAAATTTATCAATACAGGGTCTAGAGAAGATTCCTCTGCCTCTCATCCCATTTAAGTGGCTAATCGTTGTTAATTTTACAAGATTTTTATATCCAGTATGATTTTTTGCTAAAACAACTAAATGATATCTTTTTTCCTTCTTCGGTTGAGGATCATAAATAGAGCCATTAATAATATACATTTCATTACCAATAATCGGTTTAATACCTTTCGCTTTACACTTTTTGACTAAATCAAGAACTCCATACATTACTCCATGATCAGTCAAAGCAATTGAATCCATTCCAAGCTCAGAAGCTCTATCAACTATTTTAGAAACTTGACTTGCCCCATCTAGTAGGCTGTAGTCACTATGATTATGGAGAGGAATAAAACCCATAATTATTTAATTGATATATATAAGATAAAGAATATTTTTAAAATATCTATAATTTAGGGGTAGAAATTAATTTTTAATACAAATTTAGAAGAACGGTTTACTCTTAATAACCTGAGCATCAATTTCAAATATATTTGCCGCATTCAAAATTCTATACTCTTCTAATACATTACCTATTAGTTGAAGACCAATGGGTAAACCTTTTTTATCAAATCCGCATGGAATACTAATTGCAGGGAGTCCAGCCAAATTAGCAGGAACAGTTAAAAGATCCGATAAATACATAGAAAGGGGATCATTTCGAAAATCACCTTTCAAAAAAGCAGTAGTGGGACATGTAGGTGTTAATAAAATATCAACTTTGTCAAAAGCATTATCAAAATCTTTTCTGATCAAAGTTCTAACTCTCTGTGCTTTCTTATAATATTCGTCGCTATAACCAGCTGATAATGCATAAGTTCCAATAAGTATCCTTCTTTGTACTTCATCTCCAAAACCATTAGCTCTGCTCTTAGAAGTCATATCCAATAAATTGGATGAACTATCAGATCTATAGCCGTATTTAACACCATCGTATCTAGCTAAATTGGCAGAAGCTTCGGAGGGTGCAATAACATAATAGGTGGCAATTCCGTCATTAAATCTAGGACATTCTATTTCAATGACTTGAGCACCTAAATTACTAAATCTTTCTACTGCTGATAGAACCGATTGTTTTACTTCTGAATTGAGACCAGGATGATCAAAACATTCTTTAATAATTCCAATTTTTAAATCTTTTATAGATTTATTTAAATCATTTAAATAATTTGGAACAGGCTTATCAAGACATGTGGAATCAAAGGGATCTTTGCCAGAAATTGAATAGAGAATTTCTGCAGCATCTGAAACTGTATTAGTGATTGGGCCAATTTGATCCAATGAACTCGCAAAAGCAATAAGTCCCCATCTACTTACTCTCCCATAAGTAGGTTTAAGTCCAACAACTCCACAAAACGAAGCAGGCTGTCTTATTGAGCCACCAGTATCAGAACCAATCGCAGCGGGACATAATCCTGCCGCTACTGAAGCAGCGCTACCTCCAGAACTTCCTCCCGGAACTCTATTAATATCCCATGGATTTGAAGTAACCCCATATACTGATGTCTCTGTAGAACTTCCCATTGCAAATTCATCTAAATTTGTTTTTCCTAAGCAAATAGCACCCGAAGACCATAATTTACTTGAAGCTGTAGATTCATAGGGAGCAACAAAATTCTTGAGCATCTTACTTGAACAAGAAGTAACTACACCTTTAGTGCAAATATTATCTTTTATGGCAATTGGTAAACCAGCTAGAGGGGGGAGTTGTTTATCATTTTGAATTAATTTATCTATTTCATTTGCTTGAGTATGAGCAAGATCTTTTGTTGTGCATATATATGCATTAATTTTAGGATTAATATCTTCAATCTTAGAGAAATAATCATTTATTACTTCTTTTACTGAGGCATTTCCACTTATAATTTCATTTCGTAAAAACTTAAAGTTCATTTAAAACGCTTTTTATGAAAATCGAATGTTTAGTAAATAGTTAATGGTTCTTCCTTTTTACATCGCACTATATTATGTTTAATGTTGATAGAACCTTCATCTGCAAGATCATCAATAAAATTAACTAGATTGGCTTTTAAGCTACGTTTTGTTAGAAAAGGACCATACCAATATGTGGATAGGGGGTTTTCTGATTCAATTTTAGCCCACCAGGCTAAACCAAGTTTGTTTCCTAATTTTCTAATCAATGTTCTTTGCCACTAAGAGCTATTATACTTGTCAAATTCTATACAATTTTGTAGTAATAATTCAATAAATATTTAATTATGCGGCAAATATATTGAAACAACGATATTAGTATGTATTTAAAATAATATCTTTTATAAATAGACTCTATTTACTAGTTAAGTGAAATAAGGATATAGCTGCTGCAACAGATGCATTTAAGCTGGAAGTTTTACCTTTAAGAGGAATTCTTAAGAGATAATCGCATTTTTTCTGGGTAATTAAAGAAATACCTTTATCTTCGGCTCCTATGATTACAACTATGGGAGATTTTTCATTAAATTTTGAAATTGGTAATTGACCATCCCCTGTTAAACCTACAGTAATAAAATTATTTTTCTTAAGTTCTTCTATTGATCTATTTAAATTAACCACTCTGCATACAGGTATATGCTCCAAAGCTCCTGCTGCAACTTTTGCTACTGTTCCTGTTAAGCCGGCTGATCTCCTTTGAGGAAGAATAATCCCTTTACAATTAAAAGCTTCTGCAGATCTTATAATCGCACCTAAATTATGTGGATCTGTTATTCCATCTAAAGCGACAATAATAGGATGTGTAGAATTAGTATTAGATAATTCAATTAATTTATCTAAAGATATAGATTTCTTTTGTGCTAATTGCATTGCAACACCTTGATGTGATGCGCCAAAAGTTAATTGAGAAAGTCTATTCCAAGATACTTCTTCTATCAGAACACCTTTTGATTTTAGTTCTTTAAGTAATATATAAAACTTCTCTGAAGAAATTATTTCAGATGTACACCATATTCTATTAATAGGTCTTTCACTAGTTAATACTTCATATACAGAATGTTTTCCCCATATCCAATCATCGAAATTTCTTTTATTGAAAGCTTGTTGATGATTTATATCCGAATTCCTAGAGTAAGATTCGGAATTAGCTTTATAAGAAAAATTTCTTCTTCTTGAAGAAGGAAAATTATTAACCCTTTCATTCATTGATTTTAATTGATTAAATTGATTTTTATTTTTAGAGGGTTTTCTACTAAAAGAATTTTTATTAGCAATAATATTATTTTCATTAGAAAAATTAGGTGAACTCGAATTATTATTAGAATCTTGCCTATTTTTGTTTTTTTTTCTATTTTTTTGGGAATAGTCTTTTTTAGAATAATTTTTCATTGTTTCATTAGATTTTCTTCTCTAGATATTCAAAGAATATTGATAATCTTTTGGGGTCATTTAGAAAAAGCCAACCAATAAGAGTCTCAAAACCAGTTGCTCTTGAGTATATATAGGGATCTGCAGACTTGGGATATCTTTTAGTTTTATTTCTAGCTCGTCTAATCAAATCGATTTCAAAATTATTTAATAAATGTTCAATTTGGCTTAAAGTTTCTGATTGAGCTTTTGCTTTGACTTCATTTACAACTGATAAATGAAGTTCCTTAGATTTCAAAGGAAAATGTACATGCCTTAATCTTTGATGAAGTTCCCAAACAGAATCACCAAGCCAAGCAAGCTGTATGACACCAATTTCATCTGAAGAACCATACGGGATAAGATTTTGAATCCAATAATTCAATTTTTTAAATTTAGTAATGCTTCTTCTAGAGTCGATTTTAAATTAAGAAATTTATCTAAACGAACAAGTTTTATGGTTTGGGCAACTCTTGAATTTCCTACAACAGAAAACCCTAATTTAAACTTTTTACATTCTTTAGCAGTCTGAACAAGAGCTCCTAAGCCACTAGAGTCAAGAAAATCAATTTTTGAGAGGTCAATAACTAATGCCAGGCCATTTGAATCATTTCTAACGTTATTAGTAACAAAATTCTTAAATTGTTTTTCAGAAAATGCATCAAGCTGACCTTTAAAAGTAAAAACAATAATATTTGTCTTTACATCGATGTTTCCTCTTAAAGAAACAGTTAGCTTTTGGAATTCTTCTATGACTTAAAACCTCCAAAAAAATAATTTATTAAATGTAATTATCAAATCAAAAGAAATCAATATGTCAACATTTTTCTAACATTAGAGAAACAAATTTATGAAATAAGTAATCTGAGTCATGTGGACCAGGTGAAGCTTCTGGATGATATTGAACACTGAATATTGGCTTATCTTTAACTTCCAATCCAGCGACGGTATTATCGTTAAGATTATAATGAGTTATTTTGACTATATCTTTGGGTAAAGAATCAGAATCAATAGCAAAACCGTGATTCTGACTGGTTATTTCAATTTTATTATTTTTACCACAAGGATGATTTAAACCTCTATGGCCAAAAGGTAGTTTATATGTAGAACCTCCTAATGCTAATCCAAATATTTGATGGCCAAGACAAATACCAAAAAGAGGAATCTTTCCATAATCAATTAATAATTTGGCTAGATTAATTCCTTCAGAAACAGTAGAAGGATCTCCTGGCCCATTAGAGAAAAATATTCCATCAGGGTTTTTAGCTAATATATCCTCAAAAGAAACAGTGTAAGGTAAAACCAATACTTCACATCCATGTGAAACAAGTCTGTTTAAAATTGACTGCTTTATGCCAAAATCTATTGCAATTATTTTTAATTTTTTTAAAGCATTTGAATCCTTTTTTCTTATATCAAAATAAGTTTTTGTGGTAGTTATCCAAGAATAATTATTCTTGGTTGATACTTCCTTGGATAGATTTAATCCTTCCATTTTAGGTTTATTAGAAATTATCTTTAAACAACTTTCTATATCTTTATCTTCTGAAGTAATAAGTCCATTCATTGAACCATTAGATCTTAAAATTTTAACTAGTGCTCTAGTATCTATTCCATAGAGTCCAATAATATTATGGTCATTTAGCCATTGATTAAAAACCTTTTTGGATCTCCAATTTGAATTATTTGATGAATAATTACGAACAACTATTCCCTTAACTGTGAGACTAGATTCTGAATCCTCATGATTGATTCCAGTATTGCCAATTTCTGGATAAGTAAAGGTAAGTATTTGACCAAAGTAACTTGGATCAGTTATTACTTCCTGATAACCTGTCATTCCTGTATTAAAAACAATTTCTCCTACAGTTGTTCCAGAAGCTCCAAAGGAAAATCCAGGAAAAGAAATTCCATTACTTAGAACTAATTTTGCATTTCTCTTATGCGGATTATTCATTAATTTTAATTCGATTCTTCTGCGGAAAGAAAAGTTCTTAAAAGTACAAATTTTTTCCAAGGATTTCCCTCTTTTATTGAAAATAATGCTTGGTTAAATCCTTGCTGTAAATTATCTTCTACTCCAGCGGCCCAAAGGACTAAGGCTGTGTTTAAAGCTACTACATAATTATGGGCCAATTGACCAGACCCATTTAAAACAGATTCTAGTATTTGCTCGTTAGATTCATTATCAGATACTACAAGATTACTATTAGGAATATTGGCATGATTAAAATCAGAAATATTAATTTTAGAATTGGTTAATTTACCATTCTCTACAAATATTATTTTATTTTCACCCTGAAGTGAGGCCTCATCAAGGCCACCAGAACCGTGAACAACTATTGCCCTATTAATTCCCATATTACAAAGTGCAGTAGCCATTGGTTCTAAAAGGTCTTCAGATGCGACACCTAAAACTTGAGCATTAGGTCTTAAGGGATTTACTAAAGGTCCAAGTTGATTAAAAATAGTTCTAATACCAAGTGCTTTTCTCAAAGGAGCAAGTTTAATTAATGATTTATGCCAAACAGGGGCAAATAAGAAGGTGATACCAATTTTATCAATTGCAGATATAACTTGTTCTAAGGACGCATTTAGATTTATTCCAAGATTTAACAAAACGTCGGCTGAACCAACTTTCCCACTAGCACTTTTATTTCCATGTTTGGCTATGTTTACTCCGCAAGATGATGCTACAAAAGCTACGGCAGTAGATATATTGAACGTATTAGCTCCATCACCACCAGTACCACAAGTATCTACCATAAATAATTCTGGTCTCGAAAAAGGCAATTTACAAACATTTATAAGTTCCTCTGCCATAGAAGATAATTCTTGCCCGCTAGTGCCCTTTGATCTTAATGCAGTCAAAAAAGCTCCGGTTTGAACATCAAGTATTTCATCATTTAACCATCTTTTCATCAAAGTCCTAGCAGTAACATCATCTAGGTTTTGTCCTTGAAGTAATTGATGAAGGATTTCAGAATTTGTTTTATTAAAAGACATTATTTAAAAGTATATATGTTTATAAAATCTATTCAGAAGTGTCAAATCCTGATCCAACTAGCTCTTTAAAGGTATTAGAAGGCCTGAAATTATTTGACCAAATATTTCTAGTCTTAATAAAAAGATCATTTTGTGAAATTTTCCAGAATTTAAGAATTTTTTGTATATCATTTTGAATTTCAATTTCCCCTGGAAATCCTGAATATCGATTTATCAATCTTGCTAAATTAATAAAGTCTTGGTCTTCCGGATTTTCCTTAGAAATAATCGAATCTATAATATTCTTATCTGTTTCATGCAATGGATGAGTTTGATCGTTACTCATAAAATAATTTCTAAATCATTTATAAAGCTAGCTCACATATTTAAAAATGAAACATTATCTTAATCATATAGGAAGAATTAAATGAAAAACTTAAAGTTAAAAATAATACAAAAATACCTTAAACCATATAAAAAAGAATTTTTATATGGAGCAATAGCTCTTCTTATCGTAAATATATTAAGTGTTGTAATACCTTTGGAAGTAAAAAGAATTATTGATGAATTGCAAAATGGTTTTTCCTCAAATTTTGTCATTACAAAATCATTATGGCTAATTTTTCTTGCATCATGCATGGGTCTAATAAGGTTATTTTCACGCCAAATAGTGTTCGGAATTGGAAGAAAAGTTGAAGTAAATCTTAGACAAAAACTTTTCGATCACTTACTTATTCAAGATCCAGAATGGGTTCAAAAAAAAGGTAGTGGCGATATTATTAGCAGAGCTACTAGTGATATTGAAAATATAAGGAGACTACTAGGATTTACTGTATTAAGTTTATGCAATATTGTGCTTGCTTATTCTTTGACAATACCATCAATGTTTTTAATTAATAAGCCACTTACTATTTCTTCATTACTAATTTTCCCAATAATTCTTGGAATAGTAAGCCTATTTGGAGGAAGAATGATAACACAAAGAAAGGCACAGCAAGAATCATTATCTAAACTAAGTGATTTAATCCAAGAGGATTTATCTGGTATAAGTGCAATCAAAATATATGGTCAAGAAAATGCAGAAAAAAAAGAATTTAATATTTACAATACAAATTATCGTAATTCAGCAATAAAACTTGCACGAACTGCAAGTACCTTATTCCCTCTTTTACAAGGTATATCTTCAATCTCATTATTAATTTTATTAAGTTTAGGAACTTATCAATTAGAAAATGGATTTATATCAATTGGTGGATTAGTAGCTCTTATTTTATTTGTAGAACGGCTTGTATTCCCAACAGCACTTCTAGGTTTTACACTAAATACATTTCAACTTGGACAAGTCAGTTTAGATCGTGTAGAAGAAATATTCCAAAATAATCCTAATATTGTAGATAGAAAAGACACAAAATTTTTAGAGAAAAAAATAAAAGGATTAATAGAAGCTAAAGAATTAACAATAAAATATCCAGGATCTAAAATTAATTCATTAAATGGTTTGAACTTTAAAATTTTCCCAGGAGAACTTATTGCGATAGTTGGTCCTGTAGGTTGTGGGAAAACGACATTAGCAAAATCCTTAGGCAGAACAATTGAAATACCAGACGGACAATTATATTTAGATGATATTGATATAAAAAAAATAAGATTAGGAGATTTGAGAAAGAATGTTGCTATTGTTCCTCAAGAAGCCTTTTTATTCACTTCTACAATTTATGAAAATCTAAGTTTTGGAGAACCAAAGGCTTCTATTGAATTAGTCAGAGAAAGTGCCTCTAAAGCAGGATTGATAGATGATATTGATAATTTCCCCAAAGGATTTAGAACGCTTGTAGGAGAAAGAGGGATTACATTAAGTGGAGGTCAAAGACAAAGAACAGCGCTAGGTAGAGCATTACTTGTTGATTCCTCTGTAATTGTTCTAGATGATGCTTTGGCTAGTGTAGATAACAAAACAGCTTCAATAATAATAAATGAAATGAGGGCAAACAGAAGTAAAACTATATTGATGATAAGTCATCAATTATCAGTAGCTGCAACTTGTGACAGAATACTAGTAATGGATAAAGGTTTAATAGTTCAAGAAGGAATACATGAAGATTTAGTTAAACAAAAAGGACTATATAAACAGCTTTGGGAAAGAGAATTAGCAACTAAAAAAATAGAGAGCTAACATAAATATCGCAACTTAAGATAAATTAGCTGAAGTATGTTTAAATTTCATAAAATTTTCATGAATAATCAAAAATCAATTCATATTGATAAAACAAATTCAATTCATAGAATATTAAATACTAATATTAAAAAAGATCCAAGTGCTCAAGAGGATGAAATAATATTTGGGTGCGGATGTTTCTGGGGAGCAGAAAAATGTTTTTGGAAACTTCCTGGAGTAGTTACAACCTCTGTTGGTTATGCAGGCGGAATTAAAAATAATCCTACCTATTATGAAGTATGTTCTGGTTTAACTGGTCATGCAGAAGTAGTAAGAGTTGTTTGGAATAAAAATGAGATAGATATTAGTGATCTATTAAAAATGTTTTGGGAATGTCATAATCCAACCCAAAAAAATAGGCAAGGTAATGATGTGGGTTCTCAGTATAGATCTTCAATATACTATACAAATAAAAATAAAGAATACATAATACAATCAAGTAAAGACGAATATCAAAGAGAACTTAATAAAAAAAATCATGGCTTAATTGAAACAGAAATAAAAATGATTGACACATATTTTTACGCTGAAGAATATCATCAACAATACCTAGCTATGGAGGGAAGTAGACAATATTGCTCTGCTTCTCCAACAAAAGTAAAACTAGGTCCTTTTGATGGTAGTAATTACAAATTAAAAAATAAAATATGGGAAAACTTTAATTGGGAAGTTGATAAGTGTGTATTGATATCTGATAATAAACCTATAAAGAATAACAATTAACCCTTCTTAATCTTTATAGTAATGATTACGGGGCGTAGCGCAGTTTGGTAGCGCACCACTTTGGGGTAGTGGGGGTCGTGGGTTCAAATCCCGCCGTTCCGATTAATTTTCAACATTATCATTTATTAAAGATTTGTATAATTTATATGAGCTTATGCCAACAGCGATAAATGTACAAGATGAAAAAAATACAAGTATAAATAAAGTAAGATTTGAAACCTCAACCTCGCCTAATTGAAAAGATATAAAAAATTGATTAGGAATCATTTTCGTAAGAAACTAAAGAAACTATTTAAATTTCGAAACAAATTATAAATTCAAAAGAATCGAAATACCAAATATAATCCTATAGTATATAAATATTTTCATACCACGTGTAGATATATATTTTATTAAAAAATCTATGGCTAATAAAGAAGAAAAGAATGATGTAGTAAGAGAAATTATTAAAGGTAAAAGACTAAAATTGGGAAATTGATTTAAAGAAAAAATTAACTGAACAACAGCAGCTATTGAAATAGCAGGTATTCCTAAAAGAAAAGAAAATTTTGCAGCATCTTTTCTTTCCCAACCGAATAAAAGTGCCAAAGAAATAGTAACTCCTGATCTAGATACACCTGGAATTATCGCAAATGCCTGGGCAAAACCTATTAATAAGCTATCTAAATAACTATGATTTCCTAAGTTAATAAATTTATTTCTCGAATTATCAGCTAGATACATAAAAAAAGCCATTAATAAGGAAATTATTGCTATAGAAAAATTTGAACGAAGATTGCTATCTAAAAAATAAGGAATAAATATTTTAATAAATCCACCTATTAAAATGATAGGAATAGTAGCAATAAATATAGACTTAGATAATTTTTTAAATAAAAAAGAATCTAAATTATTTTTTGAACTTGAAATATTAAACCTAAAAATATCATTTCTAAAGTACCAAAATATGCTAAAAACACTACCAAGTTGAATAATTGCAGATAAAGATGAACCAGGGTCTTCAATACCCAACCATAAAGATATAATTTTTAAATGAGCGGTACTACTAACAGGAATAAATTCTGTTAATCCTTGAATCAAACCGTATAAAATAAATTTTAAATATTCCAAAAAATGTATAAAAAAATGTAATTCTCAAATGAATATTACAATTTACATTATAAAAGTAAAAGATAATATTAAATTATGAAGAAAAATTTTTTAAAATTATTTATTGTTCTATCTTTCCTTTTATTATCTGACTCTTTAAAAGCAAATTATTGGCTAGTTATTGGAACTTATAGGCAAGGACCAGGAGGAAGACCTGTAGTAAGTGGAATAACTAGTCCTTCACTACACTCAATTCCAATGAAGGATTTAGAGACCTGTAAAAAAGCAGGTAATGAAATTACAGATAAAATATATAAACCTGTCTGGCAATTTGATAGTAAATGGACTTGTATATTTAGTGGAAATTATAAATAGTATTATCTTTTTACATCGTGTGCGCATCCATCACCTTTATAATTTTCACTTTCATAAAAATCATTTTTGGTTCCAAAAAAAACCGTCAATGCTACAAATGGAATACTTAATAAAAATAAAACTGTTGTAAGATCCATAATGCGAGAATAGATTTTGAATTGATTGTGGAAAGATTAATTTAAAATAATTTAAATGAAATCTGAGATAAATAAATAATTTGTGTAATTTCTAATTCCTCGGTTTAAATTTTATAAACCAATAAAAAGGAATATCAAATATTTAACAGAAGATAATTAACTCACCCAATGGAATGAAATAATTAAGTTTAAATCTTCAGTTAAAAACTTTTTAATAATATCAATATTAATATTATGTATATACCAATAATTTTGACTCGAAGACAATTAAATAATATTTGATACTAAGCAACTAAAGTAGAATCTTCATTATCCGAGGAAATTCTTATTCTTTCCTCAAGTTTAGGTCCATATAATTCATTTCCCCATATTTCTACTCTCGAATCATTTGGAGCCATAAAAGTAAGAATATCAGTTGGAAATAAAACTCTTTCTAAAAAAAAATTTGAAGAACCAATACATCGCAAAACAACCATCCTACAACCTTCGTTTTTGTAAGAAAACTCAACCATCCCAATAAAATAATTATATTTATTAAACAACAAATTAAGTAAAGAAATTTGTATAAAACATAACTGAAAGTAAAAATCTATTAATTTAAACCAACTTCTATTAATTTTCTTTCTTGATCAATCAATAACAAAGTATCAGGATTAATATGATCAAAACTTTTCATAGGAATTGAAACATTTAACATTCTCAAGAAATTCGATAATTGCTTATCTTTCAATGCTTTTCCTTTTTCTCTAAACATTTCATTTTCTTGTCTTGATTTCCATAAATTCATATATTCAAATTTAACTGGTTTTAATTGCCAAATATTATCTATTAAATTCCAAATATCTAAATATTCCTTTAAATTATTTTGAATTTTTAATCTATAAGAAGATTCATGAGATGTTAACGAGGGTGATATTAATGTATTTCCATCAAAATAATTAGAAAAAGGTTTTACTCCTAAAAACCAGCCCTCAAGAATTAACAAATCGGCATTGTCTGTCCTCCAATGAGATCTATCTCCTAACCCATTCCTCAAGGATTTATCATAAACGGGAACATTTAATTGGCCATCAATTTTCCATTTTAATAAAGCCTCTTTCATTAAGAGAACTGAATGACTGCCTGGGAAACCTCTAGAAACGTTCCAAGGATTATTCTTTATTGCCAAATTCATTTCATCAGATGGGAGATAAAAATCATCAATAGAAATAACAGCAACTTTGAAATTAAGTTTTAATGATGTTGCTTCCAACCACTTCCCCAAAGTTGTTTTTCCAGTACCAGGTAAAGCCGAAATTCCAATTATTTTTCTATCTGAAAATTTATTTTTAAATATATAAGCCTGGGACAAAAGAGGTAAAGCTAAACCCCAAATCCAATCTTCTCTTACATTATCATTCCAATATTCATTAATTAAAAGAATATCTTTTTTATAATTCCAAAAACTTATCCAATCTTGTAAGGAATCCCATCCCATCTTAATAATTAATTTTTCAAATTTATCTAAAGGGAAGTAAATCTTTGAACCTTTCACTTATCTGTTTAGGTTTAATAAATTAATTAATTTTGTTATTTCACACTTCCAACCATGACCATTAGGTCTGTCAGCCAAAGTATATTCATAATTCTTTAACTTATTTAATAAACTTAAATTAGGACCATTTATACCTGGAATAACAATTTTAAAGTCTGAATTAATCAATAAAGGGAAATCATTAGGGGAATCTCCTAAACCTATAATCTTAGTATTTGGATTATTTGAATATTTCTTAAGTTCATTGATTGCTTTTCCTTTATCTGAATTAATTGATAGTAGATGACTCATTCTATTACCTCTAAGTATTTCAACTTTAAATCTTTTACAACAATTTTGAATTTTTTCTTCTAGAAAATCAGGAGGGTTCAAGAATGGCATACTCCAATGTCTATCTCTCATTAAAGTTAATGAATTCCCTTTTAAACCTGTAAGTTCTGTGGCTTCTTGATCAGAAAGATTATTAAGAGGAATTAAATTGTAACTAATATCTTTAGAAATAAAATTCAGAATTTCTTCAAGAACTTCGTATTTTTCACCAAGAATAATATTAAATTTTTTATTTTTAATTGATTCACCATAAATTGCTGCTCCATTCTCAACAATATAAGGATCAATTAATTCAAGTTCTTTTCTAATTACCTTTACTTCCGAAGCTGTCTTGCTAGTGCAAAGTATCACAGGCACAGATAATTCCTTTAAGGTTTTTATTGTTTCTTTTGCTGGTGTAAGATCATATGAATGATCCATTAAAGTTCCATCAACATCGCTCACAACCCAAATAGGAGAATTTTCAATCATTTATAAAGTGGCAAGCCATATAACCTTAAAGGGATCAAGGCTAATATTTTTCAAATTATATTTATTTGATGTTAGCAAATCACACATATTAAGTTCATTTGTATTTAATTCGGGAAGATCTTTATCATTCAATTGATAATTAATTTTGTTCTCAGTAATGTTGTGTATTGTATAAACAGATTCTTTTCCTTTTCCCCTTTTGATTACAACAATATCACTTCTACCGTTAGATAAAGATTCCATTTGAGAACCAGGATGAAATTGTCTAAGTTTCGATCTTACATCCATCGCATTTTTCAGATAATTTAAATTTTTATTAGCATTAGACTCAGGATTATCAAATATAGATGAAAGATTTTCATAGTTAAATTTTTCTCTATTGAGGTCTCTTCTTTGACCAGTTAAGGAGAAACTTTTAATATCATTTTCTGAGGCTAATAAGGCTGGGAGATAAAAAGCTGGCACACCCTTAAGAGCCATAACCAACAATTGAGTTAATAAAAATCTTTCATATTGATAACGATTAGTATCTATACCAGAGTCCTCCATTGCACTCCACCAACTAATATTCAATTCATAAGGTTTATCCTCTCCATTTGATAAACGTCTATGGCTTACTAAACCTCCTCTTTTCTCACAATTAATTAATAAATCTTTAATTCTTTGTTCATTCATGAGTCCCTCTAAAGCCCTTAATCCAACTCCATCATGTGATGCTGTGAAATTAAAAAGGGTCGTGTTTTCAGGCAAATCTGGCCAATTAAAAATCCATGAATTTAAAATATCTGCTTTAGAAGAAATAATTGCTTCTAAAAGAATAGGAGGCAAAGGAAAATTATATGCCATATGAGCTTCATCTTCTGGAACTAAATAGGAAAGATTTTCCTTCTGAGGAACATTAGTTTCAGTTATTAACAATCCATCCGAAAGAAGCTTATTTAATAAAATTCTTAGGATTTTGACAATTGAATGAGCCTTAGGCAAGTGTAAACATGTTGTGCCAGATTCTTTCCAAATAAAACCTACAGCATCGAGCCTAAACCATTTAATTCCGTGCGATAAGTAAGTAGTTATTAAAATTAAAAAATATAGAGTCATTTTAGGATTATGCCAATTCAAATCGATTTGATCTGGACCAAAAGTGGTCCAAACTTGCTTAGAACCATAATTAGTCTTTACTTGAGAAAATAAAGATGAGCTTCTAGGTCTAACAACATTTGTCCAGTCAAGATTCTGCTCCGGTGAGAAAACATTTGAAATGCCGGGTTCTTGGGATTTAATAAATTGTTGAACCCAAGGGTGAGAAGATGAAACATGATTAAGTACCAAATCAGCCATTAATATATGTTTTTTAGAAATGTTTTTAAGATCATCCCAATTCCCAAACTTCTCTTCTAAATGTTCATAACTTGAGACAGCAAATCCTCCATCACTAGTCGATTTCAAAAATGGAAGAATATGCACAACTTTAGAAAGACTTCCAAAATGTTTGCTCAACAAGTCTCGAAGTGTAATTAAAGTTGATTCCCCATTTTTATAAACGCTATCAGCATATGTTATTAAAACCGAATAAGATTCATCCCAACGTTCTTTATTACTTATTTCTTCATAAGAAGATTTCGCTGAGAAATTATCTAAAATCTGTAATAATTGATTTGAAATGTTATTAATTTCTTCTTTAGTATTACTAGAATAAATTGTTACTAACAATTTATGAAGTTTTAATCTATCTAATTTTTTCTCTGAATCAATTTGCTTCACTTTGAAAAAATCATCGAAGTATTAACACTATTCTGCACATCAAATAGAAAATGGACTTTCAACAAGGGTTAATCACAACAATACATGAATACGGTGTAACTAATGATTTAATTAAAGAATTAAATATATATCTAAAAAAAAGATCCACCAGTATATTAATCCCTTGTTTATATGAAGAGTTTGAACGTCCAGCACTAAAAGATATCAAAGATGTATTAAAAAACCTTACAAGTTTAAATGAATTGGTTATAGCTCTTTCAGCAAAGACTATAGAACAAGTTAAAGCAGCAAAGTCTTTTTTTGAATCGATGCCTTTCCCTGTTCATGTTCAATGGACAAATTCTCCCTCAGTAATTAATCTCTTAAAAAATCAAGAAAAAAATGGTTTAGACTTATTAGGAACTCCAGGCAAAGGATGGGCTGTTTGGCAAGGAATAGGAGTTGCTACAAGAAAATCTGAAGTTGTAGCACTTTTTGACGCTGATATAAGAACTTTTAGTCCTTTATATCCTTCAAGAATGATACTTCCACTTTTAGATGAATCATATGGAATATCTTATGTAAAGGCATTTTACAGTCGATTATCTTTAGAAACGAATCAACTGCAAGGTAGAGCTACAAGGTTATTTGTTGGACCTCTGCTAGCTAGCCTTGAGCAGTTAGTAGGTAATGGGCCTTTTTTACAATATCTTCAGTCATTTAGATATCCCTTAGCAGGAGAATTTGCATTTACAAAAGACCTTGCTATGAATTTAAGAATTCCATGTGACTGGGGTCTAGAAATTGGTTTATTATCAGAAGTTTATAGAAACGTAAGGACATCAAAAATAGCTCAAGTTGACCTTGGTTTATTTGATCATAAACATAAGAATATTGGAAATTCATCAAGAGAAGGATTGCAAAGAATGTGTACTGAAATACTTTCAAGTGTTTTAAGAGGTCTTATGGAGCATCAAGCAGAGACCTTAACGAGTACACAGCTTGCGACTCTAGAAGTTTTATATAAAAGAGTTGGTGAAGATCGTGTTAAACAATTTGGGCTAGATTCAGCAGTTAATCAACTACCATACGATAGACATGAAGAAGAACTATCCGTCCAAAAATTTGCAAAATTATTAAGGCCTGCTACCGAAAATTACCTAGCATTTCCAACGACTCAACAGTTACCAAGTTGGTCTAGGGTGCTTTCATGTGAAAACAAATTACAAGAAGATTTAGCCTCTGCAGGATCAAAAGATATAAGAACGAATTAAAAATGAATTAATAAATTTCCTTTAAATCAAAATTAACATTAAGTTATTGAATATCATAAAGTAGATGAGATTATAGTGATCCTATGAAAAACATATTTAATTTTTGATTTAACACAAATCGATAAAATTAAAAACATAAAAAACACTAATATTTCCATAAGAAAAATTTGTTATCATTAATTTAGTTATATTTATTAAAATTGATTTCCATTAGATATTGATTAATAAAAAGCTACTAGGAATAGAAAATAATATTAGAAAAATTACAAAAGAAACTGGAATAATAATTCTATTAGTTAAAAAGCCTTGGATTTTTTAAGTTTGAGGCTAAAAAATAAACAATAATAGTGAAATAAATAAAATAATTAATAAATTCTTAGAATGCTTAAATAAATTAATTGAGTAAAAAGAATAAAAAACAAATCAACATTCACACCTAATAAGATCAATACTATTTGGATGTTGTTTAATATAATTGTTAAATTTTATTGCTAGTGTTCTAGCTTCAAAAGCATCACAAGCATAAAAACAATTTTCTAATCTAATATTTTGTAAATTTCTATAATGGACAGTATATGGCTTTAAAGATAAATAATGGCTCATAATGTATTACAAAAATTGCTATATCATTATCTTAAAGATGCAATAATATATTTATGAATAGTATAATTTTTGTTGTTTTCAATATATATGTAGAACAATTTTATATATTAAAGAACATAAATAATTTCGCAAGTTATTTTTTGCTTACTTTTTTATTTTTGGATTTTATTTTCTCTCCTTCAATTAAGAAAACGAATTTCGATAAAATACTTCCAAAAAATGGAACCCAGAATTTATCATAAAAGTACTTCATAAATATTCTAGGCAGCTAAAGAATCGTAATTTTTATATTCAAAATTCTTTAATCCATCTAAATCAATTGATTCAAAAATATACTGAAAGGCTAATAAATCAAGTTCTCCTTTCAATATATCAATATCTGAAGTGAGTATATCATCTACAAAATCATCAAACTTTTCTAAATAGGTATCCAAAATTTATTGATTAAATTGTCATTATTATCTTAATAACGATAATAAAAGTCAATAAGATGTTTAAAAATAGAATTATAAAATAAATAATTTTTTTTAATTAAGCAATAAATATAATTATTATTAAGAGTTTAGTAATAATCTATTGGATATCTTTTTGTACACGAATTTTTAAATCAATTCTTACAAGCAAACCAAATATAATTAAAATGATTCCTAAATATGTGTTTATGGATAGATCCAAAAAATAATTTAATATCTTAGTTTAATAATACTACATAAGTTTTATGTATAAATAATATTTAAAGAATTAAAATATATTCTATTTTATTATTTTTTTTATCAATTGAATAAGTTGTCAATTGGTATAGAGTAAAAGAATAATTATTAAATGATTTATGCATGAATTACTACAACAAGACCTTGGGTCAAGCCTACTTTCATTGGCAATTATTTTAGGTTGGCTAGGCATCAGTTTTGTCTTTTTGAGATTATTAGCATTATTATTAAAAAGAATCTTAGAGGCAGTTTTCAGAAAATCCTAAATAAAATGTAACTTAATAATTTACGTATAATCACACAATCTTTATTCAACTAGGTATAATAACCTAAAAATGTCAATCTTAGATAAGGCGCAAATAGGAAATTCTGTTAAAGTTAATCTAAATCTATCAAAAGATAGACTTGATAAAGAAATTATTGAAGCTATAAATATTTCTTCTATTGCTAAGATTAAAGATTTTAGAATAACAGATGGTAAGGGTATAGGAGTAATATTGAAATTATCTAATGGAAAAGAACAATGGTTTTTTGAAAATGAAATAGATATTTTTGATAAGAATGGAAATATAATAGACAAATATGTTGATAAAAATGATGGTGAAAATTTAATATTTGAAACGATAAAGAAACTAAAATATCAAAATAAAAACAAGATTATCGAATTAATTAATCCATTAAACTTTATGGTTTGGCTAATTGTTTCCTTTAAAGATATTTTTTAAAAATAACCTTTTTACAGTTATAAAATCTATAAACTAAAAATTTAAGACATAATTAATGTTTTTATTTAAATGATAAAAAATATAATTGAAGTCAAAAATTTATCAAAATCTTTTGATATTTCATCAAGAAAACAAGGATTAAAAGGTACTTTAAAACATTTTTTCAAAAGAGAAATTAAAAGTATAAAGGTAATAAAAAATATTAATTTTGAAATAAAAGAGGGAGAAATAATTGGTTTTTTAGGTGCTAATGGAGCTGGGAAAACCACTATTTTGAAAATGCTTTGTGGTTTAATTTATCCAAGTGAAGGAACAATTAGTGTTTCAGGCTATTTTCCTTTTAGAAGAAAAGATAATTTTTTGAAAAACATCACATTGGTAATGGGGCAAAAACAACAGCTAATTTGGGATCTTCCACCAATTGAATCAGTATATTTGAATTCATCTATTTATGAAATAAATCAATTTGAAGCTGAAAAAAGAATTAGAAAATTATCAGATATGCTCGAAATTGAAGATGAACTTTACATACCAGTAAGGAAATTATCCCTTGGTCAAAGAATGAAATCAGAGTTATTAGCTGCATTAATTCATAACCCAAAAATACTATTTCTCGATGAGCCTACACTTGGTTTAGATATTAATGCTCAAAGAAATCTAAGAAAATTCTTAAAAGCATATAACGAGGAGACTAATGCAACGATATGTATGACAAGCCACTATATGAAAGATATAACATCTTTGTGTAAGAGAGTTATATGTGTGCACAATGGTTCAATTTCATATGATGGAAAACTTGATAAATTATTAAAAAAACTATCTCCAATAAAAGAGGTTCTAATAATTTGTCGTTCTGAAAAAAATGCAAATGAATTAATGAATTCAGGATTTACAGTAAAACAAAAAATTAAGAATGAAATTACTTTGAAAATTGAAAACTCATCAATTACGACTTCATTAAAAACAATACTAAATAAATACGATATTGAAGACTTATATATTAATGAACCGCCTGTAGATGAAATTATAGGAAAAATACTAAGAAAAAAAGAATATAATGATTAATTTGAGCATACATAAAATCTCTACTTTATTAAAAGTTCAATATTCCAATATGTTGGAATATAGAGTAGAAATTGCATTATGGGCAATTTCTGGGATAATTCCATTCTTTATGCTGAATATATGGACGAATAATAACCTAAATGAATCAATAAACATTACTAATACAATGTTATCTAGGTATTTCATAAGTGCTTTCTTTGTTAGACAATTTTCTGTAGTTTGGGTTGTATTTACATTTGAAGAAGATTCTCTAATGGGGAAAATATCTCCGTATTTAATTCAACCCTTAAATCCATTCTTTAGATATTTAGCACAACATATTGCAGAACAAATAACAAGGTTTCCATTTGCATTAATAATCGCCTTCTGCTTCTTTATCTTTAATTCTGAAATTTTTTGGTTCCCAAATCTGTTTATTTTATTATTGTCATTTATATCTACATTCCTATCATTTTTAATTCAATTTTTAATGCAATCAATTATTGCATGTTTATGTTTTTGGACAGAAAAAGCTTCCTCGATCGAAAGATTATTATTTATACCGACATTGTTCCTTTCAGGACTTTTAGCGCCGGTAGTTTCATTCCCAGAATTCGTCAAATCGTGGATTTATATAACTCCATTCCCATATCTAATAGATTTTCCTGCGAATTTATTATCAGGTAATCCAACAAATATTAGTGGTGGGGTTACCATGCAAATATTATGGATTCTGATACTTTTCCCTTTATTTAAAAAAATATGGTCTGAAGGAATTAAAAAATATACAGCTATGGGATCATGAAACTAAGCAAATATTTTAAAGTTTATACTAAATTCTTTTATACCTCTTTAGCCTCTGAATTGGAGTATAAAACTAATATCATTATTGATTTGATTACAGCTAATTTAAGTTTAATTGGAAGTATTTTTTTATTATCTATTTTTTTTCAAAATACTACGGATCTTGGAGGGTGGAACTTTGAACAAGCATTAATAATACAAGGAATATATACAATATTAAATGGAATAACAAATACATGGTTCAATCCAAATCTGACGGAAATAGTAAACCATATTCGAGAAGGAACTTTAGATTTTGTCCTTCTAAAGCCTATAGATAGTCAATTCTATATATCTTTAAAAAAAATTAATCCCTCTGGTATTTTAGAAATAATATTTGGAATTTTATTATTAATATATTGCATAAAAATCAATGAAATAAGTATAAATATAAGTTTTTTGATTTTATGTTTAATAACAATTGGATGTTCGATTTGTATTCTCTATAGTTTATGGTTTCTTATATCTACAACGACTATTTGGTTCGTTAAGACATGGAATGCAACAGAAGTACTGAGGTCTTTTCTTTATATTGGAAGATTTCCACTAAATTCATTTTCTTTTTCTCTTAGAATTTTTTTTAGTATTTTCATTCCTATAGCATTCATTACTACAATTCCATCTGAAGTTTTCTTAAGTATTGCTCAAATTTGGAAGATAATATTAGAGATTGTTATTGCTTTAATATTCTTATTTTCTTCTAGAAGGTTTTGGCTATTTGCATTAAAGTACTACTCCTCAGCATCTAGTTAATTAAAAACTGACCATCTCTCGACATAAATCCCAGATTTTCTGTTTACTTTTTTGATTTGTCAATTGTGATAATTTTTTAAAATTATAAGAAGATTTATCTACTGATATAAGCTTACATAAATAATTAATTTCATAAAACCTTTTAATAGTAGTTAATTTAAAAGAAATATTAGACATTATGATTATGATTGAAATACTGATAAAAAATATAAATACTGAATAAAATTGTTTAAAAAAATGGTCATTCTCAGTTTTAAATTCGAACTTCATTATTCCATAATGTGCTGAGGGCATTTAATAGCTGCTGTTGCAACTGCTGCAACTTTAAAATTATCTGATTTCTCTATAATTCCTTTAACTTGTAGTGGTCCATATTTCTCACTTGCATCACTATAGGCAAGAAGTAAAGATTTATAGTTATCATGCCCTAAGTTTCTATAATCACAGAAATTATCTCCCACATAATTCAAAAGAGTTATTAGTGTTAATTCGATCATTAGAAATTCAACATTCAAACTCATACGAATAATACAGTGAATGAAATTTTTAACAAGTTAAATTACTGAAAAGCCTAAATAAAATATTCACAGCTTTGCAGAGTGGGAAAAAATTACAAATCACTTGAAATTAGGAGAATCCTCTTCTTATTATTATAAAAACACTACCTGTAGTGTAAGTTAGTTTATCAATTAGCACTACTTATAGGGGGTTGCAATTTATTAGGAATTGGTCTAAAAATAAGGTTCCCCATCACCTGGTCTCGCAATTGTGAGACCTTTTTCTTTTTAAACTTATTATTAGATATTCAGAATTATAAAAGAGAAAATACTTATATAAAGAACCTTTAAGTGAAAACAACAAAAACAAAATAAAAGAAAGAAAATTAATAATCTTATCTGAAAGATTTTATATTGATAGTATGAAAACTACTAAATTAGCTTTAGAAATATATAATTCTAATTAAATATACTTATGGATTTAATTAATAAACTGATCCCTACCGATAAGCATACTATTGTAAAAGTATTTTTAATTAATTTATTTCCTTTTAAGTTTGACAAATGTGCTCCAAAGAAACCACCCAGGAATGAACCTAATATTAGTACTATCAATAAATTTGGAGGAATTGATCCAATTTTTGTTAAAGAAATTGCTCCAACAGCATTCCAGAAAATCCCAACAGTAAAAAATGTCAAACTTACAGCTCTAAGAAAATCAATTCCATATGTTTTAATTAATAATATAGTTACTAATAAACCACTACCTGAGGATATTGAACCATTTAAAATTCCTATTAAGAAAATTAGCATAGCAAATCTAAATTTTTTAAATAAATCAAGATCTTTATTTACAGATAACAATCCAAATTCTGATTTATGAAGAGAATATAAAGCCAATAAGACTGAAAAAATCCCCAAGAATAAGTAAAGATATTTCTCAGAAATTATTTCAATAATAGAAGCTCCAAAAACAACCCCTGGTAATCCAAAAAATAAAATTTGCAATAAAATATAATAATCATTTTTAAGAGACTTGTAATTTCTTATTGAACCTCCTATACCTAAAGCTACAGTTGCAAATTTATGAGTAGCTAGAGCTTGATAATAAGGTATACCAGATAAAATCAATGCGGGTAATTGTATTAATCCTGCACCGCCTCCAGAAATTGCTGAAAAGGTATTAGAAAAAAAAGATATTAAGAAAATTGGAAAATATTCTAAGAGATAAATAATAATGCTATTTACTAAACTTATTAAAGATAAATGCATTAAATATAAATTAAAAATCTAAATTAATATAAATTATACATTTTAACAAAATATCTCTATAATTGAATATTAAATGAAGAATTCAGTAGTTAATAAAAACTGTTATTATTTAATAAATCTTCTAGATTATTATGCATAAACAAGATGCAATTTCCCTTGATCAATTGTGTCCAAAGATAAATAATAAATACTGGAGAGATTCACTACATAAATTAACTAAATATCAATGTATTTATTGCGGTAAACCATCTGAATCAATTGACCATATATATCCTAAATCAAAAGGAGGAAAAAGCATTACAAGTAATTGCATACCTTGCTGTTTGTCCTGTAATGGAAAGAAATCAGATTCAGAAGTACTTAATTGGTATAGAGACCAAAGTTTTTATGATCCTAGAAGATCTATGGCGATTAGAGCATGGATTAATAACGACTTAAAACTAGCCTCAGTTCTATTAGATTATATAAAATAATCTAATCAAGAACTAACAAATACTTAAAGAATAACTAAATATTTATAACATCCTATTTCTAAATAGACTTCTTAAAAAAAATTACTTACAATTTTGATCAAATAGTGATTATTTATTTAGATAATAAGACCAAATATATATTATTTTAAATGAATAAATATATAAATATTATTTAAAGCTTCAAATGATTAAAGTGTCATCAATATTTGAAATATCCTTTTGCAGAAATACAATATTTAAATAATCTTCCTTCCAAAGTATTGGTGAATCAATAACTTTTCTCTCGGGAGATTTAACTGAAAAAATTAACCCAAAAACAAAGAAAACAGTTATTAAAATAATTATTAGGATAAGCTTGTCTGGAATATTATTCATATTAATTATTTATCTTGAGAAATTTTTATCAGGAGTCGTTTTTTGGTATATTTCCATAAAATATGACTTGAAATAGTTAATACCCTCTTTCCCAACCAAGCCAAATGACCAACCGCAATCATTTATTACCTGTAATGAAATTTGATTAGCTAGGTCATCAGCTTCAATCCATTTTTTTTGAGGATTAAATGAAAAGGCGATTATATTTTCTGTTTTTATAATAGCTGAGATCATTGCCTCATCCTTGGAGTAACCATTTTTAATACCTCTGCAAAATTTGCTTGTAAAATTATTAGAAATTCTATTTTGAAGTAAACTTACACTAGGGTCAGAGATATTTAAAGCCTTAGTAATTAATGGGTTTAATAATAAAAAGGCAAATATAAGTAAACCAAAAAAAAAAATTTTTTAAAATCGAATTTATATTGGCTTCTAACATTATAAATATTTTTTATTAATTATAACCCTAATAATATAATTTTTTTTATTTCTTGAACTTCATAAATTAATTTCAATTTATTAAATGTTATTATCAATACCTTAAGGTAAGTAATAATATTCAATAGTTAATTAATTACTGGAATTATTTATATGGAAAATTCACTACTTTTTTTTCCTGCTTGGCCTAATGGATTTCCTTCTGACTTTTTAATACTTCATTTCTTTGTTGGAGCAGTTATTTTTCCATTTAATATGATCCATGCAAAAGCCAGAAGCTTTGATAGCCAAAATCAAAAGAAAGCAGCTAATGGTTATAGTGACTCAGGTAAATCATCATTTTATGGATACGAAGAAATAAATTAATAAAAATTATATCTTTTTATTAATATTTTTATTTAATAATATTGATGTTGGACTCAAATATTGATGTAAATATATTTAGTCCTACTGAACCATTAGGAATAATAATATTGTGTTTAGGTATAATCTTTACTGCAATAATTTTATATATTCTTTATTCTGTTACTACTAATAAAGAATCAATAGATGATAAGAATATAAGAAAGAAGAAAGAATTTAAACAAAAAGAAAAGATAAGCAAACTGTTCCCTAAAGGAAATAAACTATAGTATTAAAAAATTAAATTATTATATAGTAAAGTTAAAATAATTTAATAACTAACTGAAAAAATATTTTCATTATTAAAGATAAGTGCTAAAAATATTATAAGTTGCATTTGTCTTTGTTTAATTCATCCCAATTCCTCTTTCTTGCTAGTGGAGTAAAAAATGACGAAGGATTCTGGTTTATTGGCGTCAAGAATAGTGATGAAAATATTCTTGATGATAAATACCTTTTAGATTGCCATAGAAAAGAATTAATAGGAAATGAATCAGCAAAAGATATCATCTCTGCTATAAATCTAAATTTAAATAACTTATTTAATGAATTAGAAAAACATAAATATCTAATTTATCAACCATCATTAGGTATTTCATTTAATATTCCATTAAATTTCATAGAAAATATATTTGATTTCTGGTTATATACATATAAGGATAAAGAAGCATGGGAAACATGCCTAGGACTTCTAAAAATGAGAAAAAGAATATCTTTATCAAAGATAATTAATAGTGGCAGCTTAAAGGGTAAATCTAAGAAGTGGGCTATTAAAGTTGAAACACTTCATAGTTATAACCCAAGATTATTAAAAAGTAATCATTTAAATGAACCTATGTGGAATTAGATTTATCTTTAAATAATAAATATATTGATTTATAGAATATATAAGTAAAATTAAATAAATGATTAATTTAAAATGAATGAGCCATACTCTTTTAGTAATAATCAAATGAATGGGATTGTCGAAGAAACATATTCAAACATAATAAAAGAGTGTGAGAATTTAAAAAAAATTACTAACTGCCCAAATGAGCAGGTGGTAGCTCTTTTAAGTGTAATCGCCTCAAGTTTCGCCACAATAAATGATATGAATGACAAATAATATGACAATAAATTTCACATGGAAAGAGTTTGATAAAAGCGTAGAATATATAGCATTTAAATGTAAATTTTTAAACTTTGCTGGTATATATGGAATTCCTCGAGGAGGGCTATGTCTTGCTGTAGCACTGAGCCATAAATTAAACGTTAAGTTAATTTCAGAACCAATAAAAAATTCGCTTATAGTAGATGATGTATATGAAACAGGCTTTACATTAAGTCGTTTAAGAAGCATTGAAGGTACAATGTTTTTTGTATTATTTAGTAAAAAGGAACCCACATGGTGGAATACGGTTAATATCTCTCATGAAAAAGAATGGATAGTTTTTCCATGGGAGAACAATGAAAATAAGCTTTATGACCAGAAAGATTACATCAAGAAAAGAAAGTATAGTTAAAAATATATTTACCTTACCCTTATCAATTAAACAATATAATTCATTTTTCTTTTATTGATCAATAATTATGTGAATATAAATTTAGATTAAATATTTCTACTACTTTAAAATTAAAGGAAAAATTTTGAAAAATATAGAAAAAAATAATAAAACAAAAATTCCTGCTTGGTAAGTAATATATGAAAAATAAAAATCATAATATAAAAATTAGATTTTTATATTAATACTGTTTCTGTTAGAATAAATACTATAGTTTATTAGAAAAGTTTTGACACAGGTTACTGTTGGTGAGAATGAGGGTATTGAATCTGCCCTTAGAAGATTTAAAAGACAAGTATCAAAATCAGGTATCTTTGCTGATTTGAAAAGGCTTAGACATCATGAAACTCCTATAGAAAAATATAAACGTAAATTACAGCAAAGAAGAAAAGCTAGAAGAAGATAATTTATAATAATCAATATATAACTATAAATTTAAATAACTTATAAATTAGTATATATTTAGTATTACTTAAGTTGTTTAATTTTTTTTACGAGATTAATACCCACACCTGGTACAGCCAAGAGATCTTTCTCATTAGCCTCAACTATTGATTTGGTTGATTTAAAACCTGCTTCATAAAGAGCTGTGGCACTCTTAGTTCCAACACCTGGAAGGGACTTTAAAGTTTGGATAATTTTCTTTGAATCTGTTTTTTTTGTTTTGCTCTTGGTTGTTTTGGATGATTTAGTTGTTTTTTTAGCATTAACTAAAGAAGTTTTAATAGGTGCTGAGGTTTTAAATAAAAGAGATTTTAGTTTACTTAAAAGTTTAGAAATCATTTAAATATATAAGTAAGAAATTAATTCTAGATCATCTAATTAATTTTCAAATAAATTATGAATTTGAAAATTATATTTAGATAATTGAATAAAATAATTTATTTACAACTATATAAAGACACATTTTTAATTGTTATGCAAGCATAAAAATTAATGATCGTCTATTAAATTGTCTTGAAGACAGATTGGCCAAGAAATACTATATATACATATAATATTATTTTTATTCATTATTAGTAAGAGTAGAATTATGTTAGAAATATAAAATTTTAAATGAAAGTAATTGTAATAAGTGGACCAACAGGAAGCGGTAAGACAACTTTATCCAACCGAATTTTAAATAAATTTCAAAATGGTATAGAATTAAGGACAGACAATTATTATAAAACAGGTTTAATAAGTAGAGTTCTATCAAGAATCGTAGATGGTTATTATGACAGGAAAATAAGTTTTAATTACAACCTTTTTAAAAAGGACTTTAAATATATTTGCAAGAATAGTAAATCCGATCACATATATTCCTATAATTTTATAAATAAAACAATAAAAAAGTCTTATAAGAAAAAGATAAATATAGAATATATAATTGTTGAAGGTATTTTTACAAAATCGATATTAAGAAACTTAAGAAAGCATAGTTGCTTATATATAGAGTTAGAAACAAATAAAGAATCTTGTATGAATAGAGTAATAAATAGAGATTTAATAGAAAGAGGCAAGAGTAAACATCTTGCAGAAAATGATTTCTTGAGATCATGGAATATTTATTATCGCAAAAATTATCATTCGGAAAAATGTTTAAATAAATTAGTATATACACAAAAGACTAATATATATAAGGAAATAAAAAAGAAACTTAATTTAAAGACTGATATTTAAATGAAAATACTTAATAACCTATAATATAATCAAATTAATCCAATAATATATTGGTAAATAATATAAACAAGACAAGTATTATTATTATTAAAATTAATAAATAATTTAATTTAAAAGTCAAAAAATATCTATTCTAGTAGATAAGTATTTTTAATATTCTTAGTATTACAATATTAGATAATATACGATTTATTAATTAAAGAGACCATAAATTGATTCAAATTTTACTAAGGAAGAAAAATCTGTTTCAATAACTGGAATAATATTATTATCAAGATAAAAGCTTATTAAATCTTTTGTATAAGAATAAAAATTATCTAAAGAATATAAATACTCATCTGCGATGTGCACTCCACTCCAAGGTCTATATTTAAACCTTGCTATGAATTGTTTGGATGGAATTAATAAGCTTCCGTATAATTTTAGGGTTTTGTTATTATCATAGTTTTGAATAAAGTTAACTTCTCTTTCTAGTAATTTAATATCTGTACCAAATTGAATCCAAATAGAGTTAATTAAACCTGTCGAAATTTTTTGTTTATACCTCTCTCTTTCTAAAGAAAAATTAAAGTATTTATTTAAATAAGGGTTATATGCTATTCCTAACTGATTATGTAAATCTTTTTCTTTTTTAAGATTATTCAATACGTTAATTACATCATAATTTTTTTTCTTAATAGAACCAGAAATAAGAAGAATATCACAATTACTATAAGAGTTACAATTGTGGTAGAAATTTAAAAATTCTTGATATGAATTTTCATTATTTTTTGAATATTGATGATAAAGACTATAATGATAAACAACATTAAATTCCTCGTAATTATTTCTGATATATTCAAAAGATTTATTATAGAATTGTTTCTTTATATGTCCTTTACATGGAATATTAATATTATTTATTCGTTTCAATTTACAGAAATTAAGTTTCTCTTCTAATTGAAAAATATCCTTAAAAGATAATTCGAATCTTAAGTTATTAATCATATTTAATTTCTTAAGATTTAGTTCTATTTATACTAACGAAAGCAGGCATCACTTATAATTCTTATTTTAGAAGCAATATCATTATCTTGGCCTTTGAGTATAAATTTGGGGGAAAGAGCTAATACTACTTTTAAAGAGATTTTTTCATTTGTTGAATTTGAAATAATATCATGCAAACATAACCAATTATTAGGAATTAAAATACCAGGCCATGATATCCAAAACCCAATAGAAATTCCAGAAAAAATCAATAGAAAAGATCTCATATTATTATCATTTATTGATTATACAAATAATATAAAAAAATACTTATTAGAAACTATTTAAAATAGTAATATAATAATTTATTAGCCTATTTAAAATTCTTATTATGCTAAATTATTTTTAATCAGCTCTAGAGGTTAGAATATTAAAAAAGTATTCTAAAGAATATGGCAAGTCAAGATTATCTAATTGCTATAGCATTAATAGAACAAAATTCTGTTAGAGCTATGCCCCTTGGAGGTAAAGAAATTAAAGATAATTTAGATGATAAAGACATATTTAGGAAACTTGGAGAAGATGTAATTTTAAATCTTCTTCTTAGAGTTTTTCAAAGAAGTGCTGAAGGCCCATTGAATACAGCTTCAGAAGATTCAGGCTTGCTCTTAGTGCATATGCATCCCAAAAGAATGCAAAAAGAACTACCATTTATTAAATCTGAATGGATAAGAGATGGGGATACCAAGCAGTTTTTAAAATATCTTGGTAATTTATCCAAAGAGGTCTGGTCTGCTTCTTTCGTGAAATACAAAGGTATTGAATTTACTTCAATCTCAAAAAATGAAGAGATATAAATTTTATTTTAGAAATTCTTAAATTTATAAAAACTCTTCTTTCAGCTGATTGTTTTCATTAATTATTCGTAAACAACTTTTTTTACCTTTACCAAAATTGATTGGAATATACTCGTCATCATTCTTAATATGTAAAGCACTATTGCCATATATACAAATACAAGATTTAATGATTTCTTTTTTTATAATTTCATAAACATAAGGTTTCCTTTCTTTTTCTTCATCAAAATGAGGGCAAGCAATGCCATTGACTATTCCCAAACAATCAATGATTTCTAATTTATCGGCATATGAATCTGTTATGCCCTTATCAAACCAACATATTGCTCCAGCGCTTACGCCACTCATTACAATGCCATTTTCATAAGCATTCATCAAAATTTCATGCAAATTCCATTCTTTCCAAACAGCAAGCATACTTTTTGTATTACCTCCTCCAACATAAATAATATCCTGAGTTAAAACTTTCTCTGCCAAGTTTTCTGTTCTTGAAAAAAAATCAATATGACTTGTTATACAATTTAATTTTGAGAATGCCCTATAGAAATTTAATTTGTATAAATCATTATCTCCAGATGCTGTTGGAATGAAACAAATTCTGGGATTTATTTTATTAACTAAAGAAATTATATATTTTTCAATCTCTAGAGATCCTAAAGAGCGTCCGAAGCCTCCACCTCCAATAGCAACTATATTTTTAATATGCATAAGAATAACTAATTTGTTGATGAATTTAAGACCAATTACAAATAAAGATCAACTTGATTTAAAGAAAGTTTATTTTGATTCAATACAATCAGTAGATGAAGGAATCTATAATAAAGAGCAAAAAAGGGCTTGGTCTAGCCAAGCCTGGCAAAATCCAAACTTTGAAAATTCAATTAATAAAGGCAAAGGATGGCTAATTAATGATAAAGAAACAATTATTGCGTTTGCCTCAAGATATCCAAAGAATAGGATTGCATTATTTTACTGCAAAGGCAAATCTCAAAGGAAAGGATACGGTAGCAAGTTACTTTATAAATTAGAAGATGAAGCGAAGAAAGAGGGTCTAAATCACTTATATACAGAAGCTAGTCTAATAAGTTATAGATTGTTTCTTAAGCATAATTGGGAAATAAAAAGTAAAGAAAAGGTAATAATAAACAATAATATTTTTATAAGATATAAAATGATAAAAATTTTTAGTTAACTAAATAATTAAATGTTTCACAAAAGTAAACATAAATTAATATTTAAAAGAATTTTTATCTGGTTATTATATTTTTTATCAGGATTTATTCTTTATACAAAAGAAGGTAATTTAAATGCCTTTTTAATTATTTTCACAAGGATCTTATATCCTTTATCAATTTTCTGGCTTCAAATAAGAATCAAAAGAATGAGTAAATTTTTACCAATAGATCCTTCAATGTCAACTTCTCAGCTTTGGTTTAATATCTTGCCTGTTATAGCCTCTTTATTAACAGTAATTTTTTCCATAACAAACTTATTTTTATACTTACTGAAAGTATTATTTAGTTACTAAAATAAATAATTTAAGAATCTCAAAACAACATAAGTATTTACTCTATAAAACTATACATAATGTAAAGAAAATTGCCAAATAGTTTAAATTGTTTAAATTTTAATTAGTAATTATAATTTAAATGGAAAGTATTTCTATTAAGGAAGATATTAATTATTATATTGAAAATAAACAAATAAATGAAAATGAATTATTTTCATTAAAAATAATTGATAGCTTATATAAGAAAGATATAGACAAGTTTCTAAAAATTCTTTCTACTAACTTCATTTAGAAAGCTAAAATCATTATGATCTTCAAATTAAGACAGTATCGTATATAAAATCTATTTTGACTGATAATAGTATTTAGAAATAAAAAAAACCAATGCAATTATTCCTTGCAGACTGCCAATTTTCAGATATCGAAAACCAAGTAAAAGCTTATCAATTATTCGTTGAATCATGGGAGAACGGCGAAATTGCAAAATCTGATAAAACAGAAACATTTGAGATGCTTTTTAGAGTTCATGCCCCAGGAGAAGGAAGAGTAGTTTGTTTGTGTAAAGCAAAAAGTGATAAAGACCTTTTTAAACATTTTGCCCCCTGGAGAGCAAAATTCGGCATTCATATGGAATTTACTCCTGTGATAAGTTGTCAAAATGTGGTTGATTACCACAAAGATTTATTCAAGACTTTAGTTTAAAAACTAAATTTTTTAATTTTGTTATGAGTAAACCTTTTCTCAATCTATTTAATATAAAAGAAGATAAAAAATTATCCTCATCTAAAAATATTCTTGAGGAAAAAGTGAGCGAAAAATCTAATCCATTAATAATATTTGGTTTTATCATCTCAATAAGTTCGATGTTTTTGCTTTTTTTTACAATAAAAAACAAATTTGGTTGACTTAAATAATTCACAAAGTCACTAAAAGCCTAATAAAATACATATACAAATACTTATAAATATAACTATCCAAATGGCATTTAATGAAGGTGGAATGGCAACAGGTCTATTAATAATATGCATTTCAATTTTATTCGCAGCAGGAACTGGTTTTTTGGTTCTTCATTTCATCCCAGGCACACCTTTCTAGCAATAGAGGATATATTAGAACATTTATATTAAATATTTAAGAAAGATATAAAGCAAACGCAAAAAGCTTGGATAGAAATAAAAAAAAAAGACTCTAATGAGTCTTTTCTAGTAATTCATAGAAAATTTTCTTGAATTATGAATCTTGATCAAATTTACTTAAATTTGGTCCTGCTACCAAACCGACTAGAGCAAAAAGAACTAGAGAGAAAATTCCAAACGCTGTAGCATAAGGATTGAAACCACCTAAAGCAAAAGAAGCTAATAAATTCATGATTAAAAAACAAATATCTTGAAATCATACAAAATTTTTGAGGAAAATATACCTATATTGAGACATTTCTTCGTAATTTGGTAAAACTTATACTAAATTCTAGCTTTTAAAGAAAACAAAGAGTTTATAATCAATATGTATCAATAGTGTCTTAAAATAAAAAAAATTTTTTACTTTATTTAATTAATTAACAAAAGTGTAGTTTTTTCTGATGGCATCCAATTTTACGTTTATTTATGATGGAGAATGTCCTTTTTGCAATAATTTTGCGGAACTCCTTGAAATCAAAAGCAAGATAAACAACATTAAGATACTTGATGGGAGGAAAAACTTGAGTATTATCAAGTCATTATTAGAGAAAGGTTACGATTTAGATAAAGGAGCAATCCTTTTAAAGGATGATGATATTTTTCATGGAGCAAATGCGATAAATACTATTTGCAAAGAAATCAAAAATCCATCAAGTAATCTCCTAAAAATCCTCTCAAGTGTATTCAAGTCAAATAAAAGGACTAAATTGTTCTTCCCTTTACTTTTAAGAGCAAGAAGATTTGCCTTGATATCCAAAGGTGTATCACAGACATTAATTTAAAATAAAAACATATAGTCAGCATAAATAACATATTTATAAGCTTGTTCATCATTAAAGGATAATTTTCTATTTTTTAGCTAGAACATAGAAGTAATATTAAATAGAAATGATAGAAAACTTCAATCCTTTTATTTCATTAGGAGGAGATAACCAAAAAGTTAATCATATGGCAGAAGCTGCACTTGAAATGAATTTAACCTGCAATGATTTAAAAAGAGATCTAGATTTAACTGATGGAGATGTTGTTGATATGTTGCAATTAGTTATGGATAGATTTAAAAATAGTAATTAATTACAAATATTATTCAATAAAGTTAATATAAATTACCTTATTTAATGAAAAGTATAAAAATTGAGTTTTCAAAATATGAGCCAGTAGATTTCTTATGGTCTGAATTAATAGAAGATTATGGTTTTGAAAAGGCAAAAAATATTGTATCTCAGGCAAAAGACTTGCAAAAAATGAATGGGAAAAAAAATATTACGATGCCAATAATTTTTTCAGGAACGGGAGGTTTAGCTTTAATACCCATGAAACTATTGAAAAAGCAAGATTTTATAAGCTCTTTTAAAGATACTCAATTATTAATTTTCAATCTCAAAAAAAAGTCATTCCAAATAATAAAAGAAGCCAGCTAATTTAAATTTATTTATTTCTCATCAAATAAGTTTTTATTTTATAGTTTAATTAGTATTTTTTTAGTAAATAATGAGTTTTAAAGCTACATATCTTGGATCAAATGGCTGGTTTATTAATTTTAAAGAAACTAATTTAATTATTGATCCATGGCTCAAAGGAGATTTAATATTTAAACCAGGTGAGTGGTTTTTCAAAGGAACATTAAAAAATGAAATTGTAATAGATAAGGAAATAGATATCATTTTGTTAACCCAAGGATTACCTGATCATTGTCATATTCCAACACTAGAAATGTTTAAAAAAGATATTCCCATAATATGCCCCAAAAGTGCAGAAGCCATAGTAGAAAAATTAGGTTTCAGTTCAATTAAAATTCTTAAGCCAGAAGAGAGTACACAACAAAATGGTTTATGTTTTCGTGCCACTGCTGGTGCTCCAGTCCCACAAATAGAGAATGGATATATAGTTAAAGATAAAAAAGGGAGTGGTTTTTATATTGAACCTCACGGATATCTTGATGAAAATTTAGAAACTCAAACTCTTGATGCAGTTATAACACCTACAAAGGACTTAAATTTACCTCTAGTTGGATCTTTTGTAAAAGGTGCTGAAGTTATACCTAAATTAATAAATACTTTTAACCCAAAATATATACTTGCAAGTACCGTAGGAGGTGAGGCAGAATATTCAGGTTTTTTAAATAAACTAATATCAGTTCAAGAATATAAGGAAGAAATAAATTGTAACCTGATACTTTTAGAAAGTATGCAATCTATAATTATATAAATTATCCAAAAAATTTTTGAACTTTCTCAGATAAACCCTAATAAAATTAAAAAGGAGTCCTAACAATTCATTCATTTTTATTAACATCAATACTTTTTTTGGTTTTGAATACAAGTTATATATGTGATAAATCAAAACTTGAATTAGTTATGAGAAACACTATAAATGGTGACTTCTCAATAATAGAAAGTCTTTCAGAGTTAAAGCCAGGTGGATTTATAAATATTAATTGGAATAAAAAAGAACTTATGCTGCCTTACTCACTTAGGCAAGATTATATTTCATTTACAGATAAAAAATGGGACTGGCGCTACAAATTAATTAAAGATGGATTGCCTGATATGGAGAATCCCACCTTATATGAACTTATGCCCTCAGGAGAAATAAAGAGTCATTTATGCAAGATAGAAGAAAAAAGTAAAAGTTTATAATTGCAAATTGAATTCATACATTATTCAAAATCAAAAAACATCTAAACAATGCAAAAATCAATTAATCAAAAGATTATATCGAAATATGTAAAACTTGAAGATTATAAAGTATTTGATTATGAAATACCTGAAACTTTCTTAGATTTTGTAATTGAAAAAGTTAAAGTTAAAGTTAAAGTTAAACTTAAAATAAAAAAAAGAAATAAAAAATCAAAAGAACTTATTCTTGATGGGACAGACATATGTATTAAAAAAATATATATGGATGAATCTCTATTAGATGAAAATAACTATACACAGGAAAAAAATAAATTAATAATCAAAAATATAAATATTGACATTTTTTCTTTAACAATAGTGGGCATAATCAAGCCCAAGAAAAATTTATCTCTATTAGGAATGTATGAGAGCAATGGAATTATTACTACGCAATGTGAAGCGGAAGGATTTAGAAGAATAAGTTACCATGCGGACAGGCCTGATATTCTAAGCAAATACACCGTAAGGATTGAGGCAGACAAGGATAAATATCCGGTTTTACTTTCAAATGGGAATATTTATAGAGAAAATAATCTTAAAGAAAATAGGCATGAAATAATTTGGGAAGACCCATATCCTAAACCCTCTTATCTTTTTGCCTTGGTTGCGGGAAAACTTATTTGTATAAAAGACATTTTCACAACAAAATCGAATAAAAAAGTAGAGATAAATATATATGTAGAGAAAGGGGATGAGAAATATGTTCAACATGCAATAAATTCATTAAAGAAAGCAATGAAATGGGACGAAGAGAAATACAACCTTGAATACGATTTGTCATTATTTAATATTGTCGCAGTAAGGCACTTTAATATGGGAGCAATGGAAAATAAGAGTCTAAATATATTTAATTCAAAACTAATACTTGCAGATACAGAAACCACAACTGATGAGGAACTAGAGCGAATAGAGGGGGTAATTGCTCATGAATACTTTCATAATTGGACAGGAAATAGAGTAACTTGCAGGGATTGGTTCCAATTATCGTTGAAAGAGGGTTTAACAGTTTTTAGAGACCAACAATTTACTGCTGACCTTCATAATTATTCCTTAAAAAGACTCGAGGATGCAAAGTTTCTTAGAAAAAATCAATTTAGGGAAGATTCTGGTCCAACATCGCATCCTGTAATCCCAGAAAAATATCTGGAAATAGACAATTTTTATACAACAACAATTTATGAAAAAGGTTCAGAAATTATAAGGATGCTTTATTCACTGGTAAAAGATAATAAATTTTATAGAGGTTTTCATAATTACATATCAACTTATGATGGAAAAGCAGCAACAATCGATCAATTTATAGATGAGATTTTAAAGGATAATAAAGAGATAAATGCTCAAAAACTTAAAATCTGGTACAAACAAAATGGAACGCCCAGAGTTAAATTAAAGAGAATTTGGGATAAAAAGAATCAAAATCTTGTAATTCAAGCCTCACAAAGTAATACTTTTAAAAACAATTCTTTTAATGATTTACCATTAATAATTCCAATAGATATAGCGATATTATTAAATAATCAAAAAAAATTGATAAAAAAGCTAGTTTTAAAAGAAAAAAAGGAAGAATTTATTTTTGAAAATATAAAAACCGACTTTGAAATTCCTATAGTTACTTATTTTCGTTCTTTTTCAGCTCCTGTTGAGTGGGAAACCGATACTTCGGTAAATGAAAAATTGTTAATAATTGAGTATGAAACAGATTTTTTTACAATTTTTGATGCGGTCAAAAGCCTATATAAAACAATTATTACAAAGAGGTTAGATGATAAGCCAGATTATAATATTGAAAATAAATTAATAAATACACTAGCTTCAATAATAAAAAATAATAAAGAAATTAATTTATCACTTTTATCAGAAATACTTACTATTCCAACTTTTTCAGAAATTGAATCAGAAATAATCATTATAGATCCATTAAAAATATATAAAACAATTGATGAATTAAATTTATTATTTGGTACAGCATTAAAGGGAGAGTTAAATATTAAATTAAATGAAATTGAAAAAAATATAGATAAAATATGGCCAGAAGGTAAAGATGAAAGAAAGCTAATTGAAACTATATGGAAACTACTTTTACATAGTAAGGATGAGGAAATAAAATATAAAATAATTAATTATGTTAGTGGAGATTCAATGACACTTGCAAAAGCAGCATTGAATGTATTTGTAAGAATTGATTGTACCGAGAGAAACATAATATCAAAAATATTCTTCGAAAAATGGAAAAACAATTCTGTAGTACTTGATAGTTGGTTCTCCTATAATGCATCTATTGAAATTGATGATAACCAGAAAAGTATTGAAAATTTGTTCGGAAACGAATATTTTGATTTAAAATCACCAAACACATTAAGATCAATTTTAAATTCTTACGTAACTAGCAATAGACTTTTTCATGCAATTGATGGTTCAGGTTATCAATATATTTCAAAGAAGATCATAGAATTCGACAAGTTAAATCCTGTTGTAATATCTCGATTTTTAAAAACATTCAGTAGATATAGATATTATATTGAACCCTACAAAAGTAGAATGATAGAAGTACTTAAATATATAAAGAGAAATAAACTTTCACCTAATACAAGAGAGGTAATAGATTCAATAATAAATTAAAATTCACCTAGAAATTAATTAAATAAAATAAAGAGAATTACTAATAAAAATATAAATATAAATAATAGATATTTAAAGGTGAAAAAATTATAGAAATTAGAATTACTACTATATTCTTTATTCCACTTTCTATTAATATAATCCTTAGTTACAAATTTATTAGGCCTTCCACAATATAAGCAAGTTGGTGCTTTTATTGAAATTAAGTTCTTACATTGTGGACATTTCTTCTGTTTCATATTTTAAATATGTATTACTAAATAAAAGATAAAAAACAAACTATAAATAATACAAAAATAAATTATTACTATAATCTATCAATTTATTATTCTCCAAATAATTAAATTACATTTCAAAAGAATATTTCATCCAATATATTTTAAAATGTGGAATATAATAAAAAATTAATATTTATATATGTACATGTTTGCTATTGCACTTGGATTGTCTCCCTTAGAAACGATTACTGTAGCAATTTCGGGTACGATATTTATTGTAGCTTTCACATGGGTATCAATCAAAGGTGATTTAAACAAAATCGCGAAAGAACTTATTGAAGATAATCAAGCTGAAAATAAATAAAATCTTTTACAAAATATGTAAATGATTATTTATGTAACCCTGGATAATCAATTATATGTCTTATTTCCCTAAGAGAAGAGCCATAAATCCTATTACCATCTAAATTAACACCTTCCCATTTTTCTTTTTGATTATAATATTTAGTCTTAACAGAGTTATTCATGAGACAATTTTTATCATCCCAATTTAAAGTTATATCCCAACCTTTATAATTTTCTATCATAAAAATCAGTACATAATCTAATAAAATAATAGCTATAAGATATTTAAACAAAAACAAAGAAAATAAGTATTTTTGTTATTTCAAATTTTTCTTAATCTTTTAATTTGAAATAACTTTAATCATAAGAGAAGCTTCATCAGCATTTTTTCTAGCTAAATTAAGGTTATTATTTGATGAAAGCACTACACCCATTCTCCTTCCTTTTTTAGCAGTAGTTTTTCCAAATAATAGTACCTTAGTATTTTCTAAATTCAATGCTGCATTTAAACCGGTATAAATAGGGTTTATAAAGTCTTCTTGAGAGAGTATTACTTTAGTAGCAGAGGGTTTTAATAAAATTATTTTAGGTATTGGTAAATTTAAGAAGGCCCTTAAATGTAATTCAAATTCATTAATGTTTTGACTAACTAATGTAACCATTCCTGTATCATGAGGTCTAGGTGATAATTCAGAAAAAATAATCTCATTTCCTTTAGCAAAAAACTCAACTCCATAAATTCCTGGACCATTTAGGTTATTAAGTATTTGATTTGTAATTGTTTTAGCTTCATTTAATAAGGAAGCTTTCATCTCTAAAGGCTGCCAACTGCTTTGATAGTCACCCTTAAACTGAATATGACCAATAGGTAAACAAAATATATTTTCTCCATTATCTTTTCTAACAGTTAATAAAGTAAATTCAAAGTCAAAATCTATGAATTCTTCAATAATTACCCCGTTAACATTACCTCTGGAATTCGCTTGCGAGTCAGTCCAAGCCTTGAATAGGTCTTCTTCTCTTGAAACTAAACTTTGTCCTTTACCAGAAGAACTCATTAAAGGCTTAAGCAGTAATGGAAAACCAATTTCACTTGCTTTTTTATCTAGATCATCATAATTAAAAACATATTTAAATTTTGCGGTTCTTATATTTAAAACATTAGAAGCTAAATCTCGAATCTTATCCCTATTCATTGTTATTTCTACAGTTCTAGCGTTAGGTATAATTTTTACGCCTTCATTTTCTAATTCCTTTAGAGCTTCAATTGAAAGAGCTTCTATTTCAGGAACGACAAAATCTGGATTAAGATTTCTTATAGTATTTTTTAAAATATTTTTATTACTCATATCTATAACATAGGAATCATCTGCAACCTGCATTGCTGGAGCATTATTATATTTATCTATTGCAATTACTTCCAATCCTAATCTTTTAGCTTCTATAACTAACTCTTTACCAAGTTCACCACTACCAAGTAATAATATCCTTTTTTTAGAAAAATTTTGATCTTTCATAATTAATTAAACAATTTCCTATTTATGATCAAATAAAAATTACTTAGCGTCTTCATTTTTACTTTTAAAAAAATTAAAAAAGTGAAAATCTGTTCTATTGCCATAAGTATTCTTATTAGAAAGACTACTTTTGATTGATTTTGAAATAGCTCCAAGAAAAAAAACTCCAATAATTACCCAAATAATTCTTTCTGTTGCTATTACGAGTGAGAATGCTTGTCCTGAATTAATAATTTCAGTAAGTGGGTCTAAGGGATCCAATTGAAAGTTTTAAATATATTTTCATTATAAGAATAATCAAAAACCATCAATATAAAATTGAAATAAAAATAATTTAAAACATTTAACTTTAATTACACAAAAAGTATCTTTGAATGTTATGGTCATTAAATAATTTTCAAAATTTATGGTAGTAGACGTTCAAAATACAGCTATTATTTCAGCCGATGGCTCGACAAAAAATCTTGGAGAATATTCAGGAAATGTATTGCTAATAGTAAATGTTGCCAGTTATTGTGGGAATACTGCGCAATATGAGGATCTTCAAAAACTCCATGATTTATATTCAAAAAAAGGTCTTAAGATTCTTGCCTTCCCTTGTAATGATTTTGGAAATCAAGAACCTAATTCCCTTTCTGAAATTAAAGAATTTTGTTCAACTAAATTTGGAGTAAAATTTGAAATTCTAGAAAAAGTTCATGCAAAAGGTAAAACCACAGAACCTTATACAACATTAAATAATGCAGAACCAAAGGGTGACGTAGAATGGAATTTTGAGAAATTTCTAGTAGGAAAGGATAGTAAAGTAATTGCAAGATTCAAGCCAGGTGTTAAACCCTTTGATGAAAATTTAATTGCAGCTATTGAAGTAGCATTGGAATCATAAAATATCTTTTTTGTAATTTTAAAATATAAATAAGTTATATAATTAATAATATTTTAATTTAATAGATATATAAATAAGTTTATTACTCTTAAAACATATAAGAGAATTCTGAATTATTATTTTTCCTATATTACCTAAGTCATTTAATTATCTTGTTTTGAAGTCTCAGAATTTATATCTGCCTCTATTATCTGCTCTTCTGCTTTAGCTTTCTCTAATGCTATTCTTTTCTCCTCTGCTTTAGCTTTCTTTAATGCTTTTCTTGCCTCTTTTGCTTTAGCCTTCTCTAATGCTATTCTTTCCTCTTCTGCTATTCTTTCCT